>NZ_BCNS01000141.1 GCF_001528745.1 Marinobacterium profundum
ATTGGCCTGCGGCCAATGATGAAGCATCCCTGCTTCATGTATTAACCCGCCGGGTTAATAATATAGGTGCCTTAGTTCAAGTCGCTGGCGTAGCTCGCCTCGATGGCCTGTTCGGCTTTGGTGGCTTCCTGGGCCAGCAGGTCAAACCATTTCTCGCCATCCTTTACGTTGCCCTTGAACCAGCTGTAAACGGGCTCTGCGGCTTTTTTGAAGGCATCCTTTTGCTCAGGGGTGGGTACATAGACTTCGCCACCGGCGCTGCTGAAATCCTGGTAGGCCTTGATGGACTTGCGTTTGGGCGAGGCAAAGGTGGCCTGCTGCAGCGCCGAGAAACCGTCCACAATCACGCGGCGCATGTCTTCGGGCATGGCCAGGAAGCTCTCATTGTTCATGAACCAGTAGGCGGACATATATGCATGGCCATCCAGGGTAATGTACTTGAGGCCGGCTTCAGGGAATTTCATGCTCATGATATCGGTGATGCCGTTTTTGGAGCCTTCAACCACGCCGGTCTGGAAGGAGGTGAAGAGTTCTGGCCAGGGAATCGGTGTCGGGCTGGCGCCAAGGGATTTGACCAGTTCCTGGGGCAGGTCCGATACCACGGTACGAATCTTCAGGCCTTCGATGTCCTTGGGGGTCTGAATAGTACGTTTGGTGTTGGCAAAGTTGCGCCAGCCGCCGGTGTTGCCGATGGTCATCAGGCGAACGCGGCTGTCGGAGTCCTCAAGGATGGACTTGCGCAGTTCGCGGGTGAAGTCACCGGCCAGCACGGTTTCGGCGACACGGTCATCACGCAGCAGGTAGGGCAGATCCAGTACCTGGACATAGGGGAACATGTTGCCCACACCGCTGGCAGTAGAAATGAACACGTCTACGGAACCGTCTTCCAGTGCCTGCATGCATTCGGTGCCATTGGCGCACAACTGTGTGCCGATAAAGAGTTCCACGGCGATTTTGCCGTTGGAGTGGGCTTCAACAAAGTCCTTGAATACCACCAGGCCGTCATAGTCTTCGTCGTTTTCGTTGGAGTTGGCCACGGCCCGCAGGTTGTATTCGGCGGCGGAGCTGAGAGCGCCGAACAGCAGGGTGGCGCCCGCCAAAGTGCCCACCAGGGCAGATTTGAGTTTTTTGTTTATCACCATGAGTAGATCCTCTTTGATTTTTGTTGTGGCTACGGTTGGTCTTGGTGGTGTGGCGGGCTCTGTGCCCGCCGGAGTTAAGGTCGTCAGGCAAGCCCAAGCCATCGGGGGATGGTCATGGACAGCGCCGGGAAGAAGGTAATCAGGAAGATGACCACGATCTCGATAAACAGGAACGGCAGTATGGATTTGGCAATGGCTTCGACCTTTTCCCCCGACACGCTGGAGGCGACGAAGAGCACCAGTCCCATGGGTGGCGTTGCCAGCCCCACAGTCAGGTTGACGCTCATGATGATGGCGAAGTGAATTGGATCCACGCCTATGCCGATGAACACCGGTGCCAGTATAGGCCCCAGAATAATGATCGCGGGGCCGGCATCCAGAAACATGCCGACAATAAACAGCAGAATATTGATCATGAACAGCAGCATTAGTGGATTGTCGCTGATACTCAGCACCCAGGCGGCCAGCTGTTCGGCGGTGTGCGACAGGCTCACCACTGTCTTGAAGGCGATGGCGGCACCGACCAGTAGCAACACCACGGCGGAAGACTGGGCGCTGCGGGTAAAGATGCCTGGCAGTTCACTGATTTTAACCGTCTTCATGACCCAGATACTCAGCACCAGGGCGTAACCTACCGCCACGGCCGAGGCTTCGGTGGGGGTGAATATTCCGCCGAGGATGCCGCCCAGAATGATAACCGGCGTCATCAGCGGCAGAAAGGCGCTCTTGGTAGCGGTGGCCCGCTGCGGCCAGGTCTGTTTGGGACCCGCGACCGGGAAGTCATAGCGCTTGGCCATCAGGGCGATCACCGCCATAAGCCCAAGACCGACCAGCACGCCCGGTACAACACCGGCGGCAAAGAGCGCTGCCACCGACACTTCCATGGTGTAGGCGTAAATAATCATGATGCCGGAGGGCGGAATGATCGGGCCTATGACGGAGGATGCGGCCGTGATGGCGGCGGAGAAGCGCCTGGTGTAACCGTTTTTCTCCATGGCCGGAATCATCATGGAGCCGATGGCCGAGGTATCCGCCACGGCGGAGCCGGACAGGCCCGCGAACAGCATGCTCGAGAGCACGTTTACATGGGCCAGGCCGCCGCGAACATGGCCGATAAAGGCCTGGGAAAAATTAACCAGGCTCATCGTAATGCCGCCCCGGTTCATCAGCTCGCCGGCCAGCATAAAGAATGGGATGGCCATCAGCGGGAAGGAGTCGATGCCGTTATAGATATTGCGAAACAGCATGGGAATGTCCCGATCCATGCCCTGGGTCAGCAGCATGATGCCGGGGGCCGACAGCATGGCAAAAAATACCGGCATGCCTATCAGCAGGAAAATCAGGAACAGCGGCAGGAATAATACGAGCATGATGCGTGATCCTTTTATTCGGCTTCCGGGACTGTGTTGGAGTCGAGCACGGGGGCGGGGAAGTCTTCGGCAGAACCGAACAGACGACCGACTTCCCGCAACAGCAGCTCGGCATTAACCAGCAGCATGCTGCCGAAACAGACCGGCATGGCGAGATAAATCCAGGCGCGAGGGAGATCGAAAGAGGCGGCGCGGGTGCGAAAACCACGCTGGAAAAATTCCAGCCCAAGGCTAAACAACTGTATCAGTACCAGCGCCGATATCAGCAGCAGGCAAAACTTGAGAATGGCCCGGACTTTGGGGTGCAGGAAACCGTGCAGCATGTCGATGGCGACAAAGGATCCCTGGCGGTAGGCGTTGGCAGCGACTAGCGCCATCATCCAGATCATCAGGGCGCGGGCTGCTTCTTCGGGCCAGGGCAGGGCATTATTGAGCACGTAGCGGCAGAACACCTGCAGCAGTATTGCCGCCACCATGGCGGCGACACAGATCCAGGCCACGGACTTGCCAGCGCGGATCAACAGGGCGTTGATCCATTCGAGTCCGCCAAGGCAGAACTTGAGTATCTTCATAAGCTGCCAACACCCTTTTATTAATATTATTCAGGGATTCAGTTGTATCGGCGCCACATGAGACATGCAGCAGTGATCGCCGATTTTTCTGACAGTGAAACTATAGTGGCCCTGCCTGTGTTTACAGAAATGGGCCACAGGTTTAGGTTTCGAAGATCAGGGGACTTCCTGGCCGCTGGCGGCGGTCCAGAGCTCGAACCAGGTTTCGCGATCGATCTGGATATCACAGGCGCCGGCGAGTGCGCGGATGCGCCCGATGTTGTTGGTGCCTACTACCGGCATGATACCGGCCGGGTGCATCAGCAGCCAGGCCAGGGCGACAAGATCGTCGGTGCTGTTGTGGCGTGTGGCTATAGCCTGCAACAACGGACGCAGGCGCTGCGCAGCGGGGGAGTCGCCGAACAGGGCGCCACCTGCCAGTGGCGACCAGGCCATGGCCGCAATGCCATCGAGTTGCATGCTGGCGAGGGTGCCGTCGGTAAAGGTGTCGCGCTGCAACAGGTTCATCTCGATCTGATTGACCACCAGCGGATGTTTCATGTGCTGCTGCAGCAGGCGCCAGTCCCAGTGCATGAAGTTGGATACGCCCAGCGCCTTCACCTTGCCACTGTCGACCAGTGCATCCAGGGCCGCGCCGGTTTCGGCTGCATCCATAAAGGGATCGGGGCGGTGTATCAGCAACAGGTCAAGCTGCTCGCTGTGCAGCTTTGCAAGGCTGCTATCAACGCTGTTGCGGATATAGGCTGCGCTGGTGTCGTAGTACTTCACTCGGCGCCCAGGAAAGGCATCGGATATCAGGGCGATATCGCACTTGCTGACCAGCTGCATGGCGTCGCGCAGGGATGGATCTTCAGCCAGCGCCTTGCCAAACAGGGCTTCACAGCGGTAATCGCCGTAAATATCGGCATGGTCGAAGGTGGTGATACCCTGTTCCAGACAGGCATCAATCTTGGTGCGCACATTTGCCACTGAGGTGTCGGCATCGTCAGCCAGACGCCAGACGCCGTAGACCAGTCGGCTGAGTTCCACTGCGGTATTGCCTAGCTGCACTTTTTCCAAGGGTCTGTCTCCAGATGTTCTGCGCTTGCCGTATAGCGGGCGAGCGGGTCAGTTTCTTGTTATCCGGTGTGGCACAGGCTGGGGCCTATAAGGGCAGGCTGGCTGGGATCCGGTAGTGGAGTTACCCTATCAGTGTATTTTGATGATGTAAATCAATCATGCATGAATTGTTGTATTTCTCCCCCAAGGGTCGGTATATTGCAATGACGCTGTGGCATTGGCTACTTCAGGGTCGTCGGCCATCTTGGATACGGACTTTAAGGAATCAGTTGTGTTGAAGAACGGAAAATCCAAAAAGTTGCCGCTCTATATCCAGATAGGCGAGCTGTTGCACCGCGAGATTGCCGCGGGCCACTGGCAGCCCGGTGAGCGGCTGCCCATAGAGTCGCAGCTGGCGTCGAGTCTCAATGTGGCTGTGGGCACACTGCGCAAGGCACTGGCCAAGCTTGAAGGTGATGGTTTGCTGGAGCGCCGCCAGGGATCGGGTACCTATGTCAAACGCGCCCCCACCGGCACGGCTATCTATCAGTTCTTTCACCTGGAATTGCTGGCAGGCGGCGGTGTGCCCCGCGCCGATACTCTGGCTGTATCGATGCGCCAGGAGCCTGAGGTGGCGCAGCAGCTGGAGATGGACTATCTAGAGGCGAAGCTGTGGTCCATCCGGCGCAAACGCTACCTGAATACGCAGCTGGTGGCAGCCGAGGAGATCTGGATTGACCATCGCCATAGCGACAGTCTGGTGGCAGAGGATCTGCACGAGTCCCTCTATATGCATTACCGCGAGGTGTTCGGTTTCTGGATTGGTCGGGTGGAGGATCGTATCGACTGTGTTGAGGCGCCGGACTGGGTAACCGAGCAGCTTGGCCTGCCCTCGGGCACTACCCTGGTGCGGGTCGAGCGCAAAGGCTGGTCCAACAATAACCAGGTGGAGGAATTCTCCCGTACCTGGTTTGACCCGCAGAAGTGCCGTTATTTCGCTCGTTGGTCCTGAGGTTTTCGTCCGTGTTTATCTGTCTAATTCATCCATAAATGATTCATTGTTGCTCCGCGTGATCGGGGCAGCTTTTCCAGGGATAGTCGTCATTGGCTGTTCGGTTTTTGTGTGATTGTTTCAAGTAATAATAAAACCAGAGAGTGAGCACATATGAGCAAGGTCGTCAGGTACGGGATTTTGGGTTGCGGCATGATGGGGCAGGAACATCTGCGTAATCTGGCTCTGATTGAGGGTGCGCAGGTAGTGGCGATTGCCGAACCCGATGCGCACATGAAGCAGCAGGCGGCGCTTCTTGCACCCGACGCCCTGATGCTGGATACCCTGGATGAGCTGCTGCAGGTTGATCGCCTGGATGCCCTGGTGGTGGTCACGCCCAATTACCAGCACGCGGAGCAGTTGCTGGAGATCCTGGAGCGTACGGATCTGGCCGTACTGATCGAAAAGCCTGTCATTACCCAGCTTGAGCAGGTCGCTGCGGTCAAGCAGGCGGCCGATCGCCATCCGGCGCCGCTCTGGGTGGCGATGGAATACCGCTACATGCCGCCGATCACGGCGCTGCGCAAGCACCTGGAGCAGGGTGATGTAGGCGAGATGCAGATGCTCAGCGTGCGAGAGCATCGTTTTCCGTTTCTGGAAAAGGTCAACGACTGGAACCGGTTCAACCGCAATACCGGCGGCACCCTGGTGGAAAAATGCTGCCACTTCTTTGATCTGATGCGCCTGCTGGCGGCGGATGAAGTGGTGCGGGTTTATGCCTCGGCGGGGCAGGACAATAACCATCTGGATGAAGCCTACAGCGGTGAGCGTCCCGATATCCTCGACAATGCCTATGTGGTGGTAGATTTTGCCAGCGGCAAACGCTCCATGCTGGAGCTCAATATGTTTGCCGAAGGTTCACGCTACCAGGAAGAAATCTGTGCAGTGGGTCCCAGGGGCAAGCTTGAGTGTTTTGTGCCAGGGCCTGGGCGCTTCTGGCCTGAGGCAACACTGGGGCCTGCGCCTGTGGCGCGGGTCGTGTTGAGCCCGCGGGATCCCAAGGGCCCCATCGAAGCCGAGATCCCGGTGGATCCCAATATCCTGGCCGCCGGTGATCACAACGGCTCCACCTATTACCAGCATCTGGGTTTCTACCGCGCCCTGACCGAGGGAGCCAAGGTAGATGTGACCGTTGATGATGGTCTCAAGGCGGTGGTAATAGGTCTGGCGGCACAGCATTCGGCGGCCACCGGCAAGGCGGTTACCCTGACCGAGGGGGGGTTGTCGTTCGAGTTGTAAGCCCTATTTTGATTTTCACGTGCAAGCAGATGCCTGTTTGTGCGGCTTCGAGGCCCGGATAATTTCCGGGCTTTTTTTGTAGTTTCCAAAAATAAAAAATGAAAATTAAATTAATTTAAAACAATGAGTTATATCAATATTGCTACTGTTATATGAAAAATTCATTCACAATTGATTTACTTAATGATTCTGCATTGCTAATGTTGCCCTACAGATTCATTCATTATTGATTTATATAGACCGGATGTCTCTTCTGGTCGTATCAAACTCACACCGCCAATAACAAGAGTCATAATTATGAGCATCAGCATTTCCCGCGTCGACGGTCAGAAGCAGGTCAACGGGCTCGATTTTCCTTTGGTCGTTACGCCCTCCGATGATGCCGCCATGCAGCAGCCGGAGGCGGCCAACGCCTGGGTGCATGAAAACCGTGCCGAGCTGCACGATCTGCTGATCCGCCATGGCGCGGTGTTGTTGCGGGGTTTTGCGGTACCTGACCAGCAGGCGTTTGAAAATATGCTCAATGCGACCGATTATCAGAACATGCCCTACATAGGTGGTGCGGCACCGCGCAGCCAGGTCACCAGCTCGCGCATTGTTACGGCGAATGAATCACCGGCGTCGGAAACCATTCCGTTTCACCATGAGATGGCCCAGGTGCCGACTCCGCCGGGCTATATCTTCTTTTACTGTGACGTGGCATCCGAAGAAGGCGGGGCTACGTCCATACTGCATTCCGGCGAGATCTTCAGCAAAATCGAACAGTTTGCCCCCGAGTTCGCGCACAGAATCGAACAGCAGGGCGTGCGTTACGTGCGCGTGATGCCGGCGGTCACCGATACAGCATCCGCCATTGGCCGCTCCTGGAAAGAGACCTTCAATGTCAGCACTGCAGAGCAAGCTGAAGAGAAAATGAGCGAAGCCGGCATGAACTGGGAATGGCTGGCCGATGGCAGCGTTCGTACCCAAACCGCCGTGCTGGATGCTGTGCGTTTTGATGAGGAAACCGGACAGAAGGTGTTTTTCAATTCCATCGTTGCGGTCTACACCGGCTGGAATGATGCGCGCAACGATGGCAAGACTGCCGTAGTAACGGCTGATGGCGAACCCATGGATGCGACTGTGATCGAGGAGATTGTGCGCCAGATGGATGCATCCTGCGTCAACTTCAAATGGCAGCACGGCGACGTGCTCTGTATCAACAACCACACGGTGCTGCACGCGCGCCAGCCGTTCAAGGGTGATCGCCGTATCCTGGCGTCCATTTCATTCAAATAGTCCCCAGGCCAAATGGTCTAAAACGCCTGTCTGGCACTACGTTTCTTTTCCCGTTGAGTTGGGTTCCAACAGCCTCCTAGGAGGCTGTCCGACAATACTCAACCTACTGCGAGCCACCTGAGTTTGGCTGTTTTTTGTGCTGTTTTGCGTTAAATAGAACCACTATTCGCCTTAAA
>NZ_BCNS01000142.1 GCF_001528745.1 Marinobacterium profundum
TTCTCGGACAGCCTCCTAGAGCATTTTCACGAAACACTTATCTGTCGATTGAGGTTGTTTTGAGTGCTTCCTTACTTCGATGCGGCCGGATATGGGTCGATGTAGGATGAAAGTGCTCTAACTACTGCAGCAGCGCCCAGGCCGTTGCCGCTGTAGCAAGTATCCAGATAAGGATGACGATCGCTGCGGCAACCCGGCTGACCGGCCGGCTGGCGGCCGCTTCTGCCTGGGCGCGACAGTGCATCATCACCTCGGCCGGAATCATCCGTACCGACAGCATCACTCCCAGCGGCACCAGAATCAGGTCGTCCAGATAGCCGATTACCGGAATGAAGTCCGGGATCAGATCAATCGGTGACAGAGCATAACCCGCTGTTATCAGCGCCAGCAGTGTTGCCAGCCAGGGCGTACGTGGATCCCGTGCTGCCAGCCAGAGTGCGTGAACCTCCTGCTTAAGGGTGCGGGCCCAGTGCCTGAGGCGCTGGAAAAAAGTCTGTTTCATGTTGCTTGCCTATCCTCGGTGTCGTAGCCCCTGCTTGCGGTTTGGTTCGCTGGCCGTCTGAACTCCCTTTTCCTGCATTGTTCCTGCATTGTTCCTGCTTGTTGCTGCCTTTCAGTAGTTTCTACCGGGTTCTACCGGGTATTGAGTGCTACTTGAGATAGGACCGCAGGGCCGCCACCACCTGATCCACATCCTCGGCCCGCTCCTGCGGTGATATGTCGTCGGCGCCCAGGTGCTCGCGGATATGGCCTTCCAGCACCTGCGCCATCAAGCCGTTTACGGCACCTCTGATCGCAGCGATCTGCTGCAATATGGCACTGCAGTCGCAGTCTTCTTCCAGGGCTTTTTCCAGTGCGCCGGCCTGACCCTTGATGCGCCTAATGCGCGTCAGCAGTTGTTTGCTGTCCTTGCTTGTATGACCCATGGATGCACTCCCATATTTTTAGATAGTATACTGGGGTATAGTATATTTTTAACAATCCTCGGAATATAGCATAGTGACATCTTCATCGCCCACAGAGCGCTGGCAGCATTCCCATCTGTTTAACGAAGGTGATCCACTGGCTGAGCGCAACACGCGCTGGGCAGTGGTGCTGACCGCGATCATGATGGTGCTGGAAATCAGCGGCGGCTGGATTTACAACTCCATGGCCCTGCTGGCCGACGGCTGGCACATGAGTTCCCATACCTTGGCGCTGGGTCTTTCGGTGCTGGCCTACGCGGCTGCCCGGCGTTTTGCCGGTGACCAGCGCTTTGCCTTTGGCACCTGGAAGATAGAAGTACTGGGTGGCTATACCAGCGCGATTCTGTTGCTGGGCGTGGCGGGTCTGATGCTGTTCCAGTCGGTGGCAAGGTTGCTGGCACCGACTGAGATTCATTATGACCAGGCGATTGCCATTGCTGTGCTGGGTCTGCTGGTCAATCTGGCCTGTGCCTGGCTGCTGCGCGGCGGCCATGCGGATCATCATCACCACCACGATCATCATCACGGCTCCACAATCGATGAGCATCACCATGGACAGGTGGCTGGGCATGCAGGGCAGCATCAGGACCTTAATCTGCGCTCGGCCTATCTGCATGTGATCACCGATGCGGCCACATCTGTACTGGCCATAGTGGCGCTTATTGGTGGCAAATTGTGGGGTGCGGCCTGGCTCGATCCGGTGATGGGTATCGTGGGTGCTGTACTGGTGACGATCTGGGCCCTGGGCCTGATACGGGACACCGGACGGGTACTGCTCGATGCAGAGATGGATGCACCTGTGGTGGCAAAAATCAGGCAGCAGATTGAAGCGGGGCCTGTTGATGCCAAGATTACCGATCTGCATGTATGGCGGGTCGGCAAGGGTAAATATGCCTGTATTCTGGCGCTGGCTGTAGCGCAGGACACCACTGCGGATGTGTTCCGTGAATATCTTCAGCTACAGGAGGAGCTGGTGCATATCACGGTAGAACTTAATCAGTATCGGTCGAAATGAGGGTTTCGCTACCAGATCGGCTCAGGGATCTGGCGCTAAAGTTGTAGCTATAAGCCACCTAAGACCAAGGGTCGGGTGTCGGCGCGAGGGGCATAATGGCGTTATCTGCAGAGGGCTCGATGGCTCTCGCCTGGCAGTGGTGGTGGGAATGTCAGCAGATTCGGTTGAACGGCGTTCCCAAAAGCTCCGCCATCCTGCCTTGTTGCACTTCACTCTGACCGTTGATTATTTTTCCCCGCCAGGTTTTCCTGGCGGGGATTTTTTCGTCAAGGCGGTCGTGCCGGGGCAGGGAGGCTTCAGCCCAGCTGATCGATTACTATGGCATTTGAATAGACCAGAGCATTGTCTTTGACGCGGCGCCCAACGAGGAAGAAATGGCCGCGGTTGTCGTGGCGATGGCGGTAAACGTGGAATTTGCAGTCTTTCAGTGCGCCGCATTCGGGCGGTGTTTCCAGCTCCAGACCATCCAGTTGCGTATCGATGTCCAGTTCCAGTCGGTCATTGCTGTCGCTGAGTTGATCTTCGGCGGCGGCCAGCTTCAGGTGCATGTCTGCGGTGACTCTGAACCTGATCAGTCCCTGGGGTGACGATTTTTCGGCGCCGTCGGGTTTGTACCAGGCATCGATATTGAACTTGTTCATGCTGTATCTCCCCTGATTGCGCGAGCGCCGGCCCGAAGTACAGGCAGCAGCGATGGCTTCACCGCTGCTGTGACTGCGGGGGCAGGCGGCGTCGCCTGATTTCAATTCCAGTATAGCGGCGCCTCAGACGGTGATCAGATTTGCATCCGTACCCCGTATCAGTAGCGATTTCACTTCGGCGTAGTGATGGATGACTTCAGTCCCCAATTCACGGCCAAGGCGACTCTTGGCATCAGCCGCTCAACCCTGTATCGCAAGCTCAAACAACTCGAAGAATAACCGCTGCGGACAAGTGGTGCGCCTGAATGAAAAAATCCCGTGTCAGCCAGGCTGACACAGGATTTTTTTGAGATGAGCCGCAGCGGTGTACGGCGCGGGTGCTTAGCTCACGGGCGCCATTTCAGGGTGAGTGTTTTGCACGTGATGTTTATCGGCCACCTTGCGCAGACTCATGTTGGCGATAAAGGCCACCACCAGCAGGCCTGCCATGGCGTACATGGTGGAGTTGTACAGGCTTGGTGTTGGGTCCAGAGTGCCGGCAGGAGCAATTTCCATCAGGCGGCCCAGAGTTACTGTCTTGGATGCCATCAGGGTTTGCAACTGGTCGATTCCGGCGCCAAAGGTAGCACTGAAAACGGCCGGATCCACCTGGCTGGCCAGGCTGTTAATGGCATCATTCAGCGATTGCTCGCGCAGATAAGTGATGGCAAAGGGCCCCAGCACACCTGCGGTACTCCAGGCGGTGAGCAGACGGCCGTGAATGCCACCGACATGCAGGGTACCGAAGATATCTGCCAGATACGCCGGGATAGTGGCAAAGCCGCCGCCGTACATGGTGAAGATGATCATGGTGGCGGCGCAGAAGAGTACCAGCCATACGAGGCTTGGATTACTGCTGACCTGGCCTGCGAAGTAGGGAATGGACAGATAGAGCGCCATACCCAGAACGAAGAAACAGTGGAAGGTGTTCTTGCGTCCCAGGTAGTCCGACGACGAGGCCCAGAAGAAGCGTCCGAGCATGTTGAACACACTGATCAGCAGCACATAGGTGGCGGCAAAGCTGGTATCCACTATGTTGGGCAAGGTAGTGCCGAAGATCTCGGTCATCATGGTCTTGGCAACGCCAATAACACCAATACCGGCGGTAACGTTCAGGCAGAGTACCAGCCAGAGCAGGTAGAACTGTGGTGTTTTCAGTGCCTGGTCAATATGCACATGCTTGTCGGTAATCAGACGGGTCTTGCCGGAGGTATCGGCCTTGGGCGCCCAGCCAGCGGGTTTCCAGCCATCGGGCGGTACCCGGTAGGAGAAGGCCGCGATAGTCATGATAATGAAATAGACAATGCCCAGGGTGATAAAGACACTGGCCACGCCGGTGTTGCCGGTATCAACAACATAGACGCCTTCAGGGCCTGAAACGGGCAGCTTGGCCATATCGGCCGCGGTCGCCACCACCACTTCGAGCTTTTGACCTGCAACCTCTGCGAAGCGGCGGCCCGACTCGGTGATGAGATTAATGTCGGCTACTTTGCCCAGGTACTGCGGTGCTTCGTAGAAGATCGACAGTAGCCAGGTTTTCAGGGGAGCGCCTATCATGGCGCCGCCACCAAAGCCCATGATGGCCATGCCGGTCGCCATGCCGCGCCTGTCCGGGAACCAGCGTAGCAGGGTACTGACGGGCGACACATAGGCCAGCCCCAGGCCGCAACCACCTATAACCCCGTAGCCGAGGTAGAGCAGCCAGAGCTGATCCAGGCTGATACCGATACTGCCGATCAGAAAGCCTCCTCCCCAGCACAGGGCCGCGAGGAATCCGACTGCACGGGGACCGACTTTCTCCAGCCATTTACCACCCAGTGCCGCAGCGAGACCCAGGAAGACGATGGCGGTGGAGAATATCCACACCACTGAGCTCAGGGACCAGTCGTCGGCTGCGCTGGTAACAACGCCGTGCTGGCGTATCAGGGGTGGGTTGAAAATACTCCAGGCGTAAACCGAACCTATACATAGATGTATCGCGATGGATGCCGGCGGCACCAGCCAACGGTTGAAACCGGGCTTGGCCACGATTCTTTCCTTGAGCAGAAATGCCAAGGGGCCTGACGAGTTAGACATAACACGTTGCTCCGCTATCTTCATTTTTATTGCAGGAAACCAGTGGCAGAAATAGCTCGCGGCTATCTGCGCGCAATAAGCAAAGCAAGTGCCGGGCCAGAATGCACAAAGCCTTTAATGGCGGACTGTGGGGGAGCTTGTGCGGGGTCCTACGGGGCAGAAGAGACTGCTAACAGGGTCAAAATGACCCTGTTAGCAGGGTGCAGCGGGACATTATGACCCGGTTTTGCGGCTGGCACTGGGCGATGCCTGCGGCTCGGCCGCACGCAGCCAAACGAAAAAGGTCGTGCCGCGACCCTCGCGCGAGCGCAGGGAAATGCTGGCACCGGCGTGTTGCAGGATGCGATAGCTGATTGAGAGGCCAAGGCCAGAGCCGCCCTGGGTGCGGCTAAAGAAGGGGTCAAAAATGCGTGTTTGCAGTTCGGCGGCGATACCGCAGCCGTTGTCCCGCACCGCCACCAGAACAGCATCCGGGCCGCGATCACGGCTGTGCAGGCTGATGCGACCATCGGTGCGTTCTGGCGCTATGGCGTTGATCGCGTTCATTATCAGGTTGATCAGCACCTGCTGAAACTGCATAGGGTCGGCGGTAATCCAGTGCCTGGCACGCAGATCCAGATGTAACGTGATACCACGGCTTGATAGTGCATGCTGCACCAGCTGGCGGCTATCACGGATAACGCCGTGGGGATCCATTGCCTGGTGCGGATCGCTGCCGGTTTCGGGGCGGGAGAACTGCAGCAGATTGGTGATAATAGCTCTTATGCGATAGACCTGATCAATGATCATCTGGGCTTCGTGGCGTACGGGTGTTGCCTGGTCTCCCAGTTCTTCCAGCAGCAGATCCATATAGCCCAGAATAACCGCCGTGGGATTGTTGATCTCGTGGGCGATGCCGGCGGTGAGTTCGCCTATGGCCGCCAGTTTGCCCTGGGCCACCAGCTGTTCGCGGCTGCGCTGCAGCAACCGGATATGCTGCTGCAGCTCGTCTGTGCGCTGGGCGACTTTAAGTTCCAGGGATGCGGCGGCCTGCTGTATCTGGTCGTGTTGGGCATCAAGCTGGTCGAGCATGTTGTTAAACTGTGTCGCCAGCAGGGTGACCTGGTTGTCGGCTGCAAGCAGCGGAATGCGTTGGCGCCGGCCACTGCGGACCTGCTCAATCACGTCTGCGACGATTTCAATGGGTTTGAAAATGGCGCGGGCACCAAGCACGGCAATACTGATGCACAGCACTAGCCCCAGGGCGAACAGCCACAGCAGCAGCTCCAGCCACTGGTAAAAGCTTTGCAGGAAGGGCGCCTCGAGAAAGCCGGCATAGAGCATGCCGATACGCTGGCCATGCACATCGGTTACGGGTTCGTAGGCAGAAATGTACCAGTCATCGACAACAAAGGCGCGGGCCAGCCAGCGCTCGCCGCGTTCCAGCACCTGGTTGCGCACCTGCTCCGAGACCCGCGTACCCAAAGCGCGCTCGCGCGGGATCTGGGTAATAACGTTGGTGGTGATACGGATGTCATCCAGAAACAGGGTAACGTTGCCCTGGCTGTCGGCGGGCAAGCTGCCAGGGCCGTAGACAATGTCGCGGATACGGTCAACGAAGGCCAGATTGCCGTTCATCAGTAATCCGGCGGCGACGATCGCCACGGGCTGTCCTTTGGCGTTGCGCAGCGGATAGGCAAAATGCAGCATCATGCCGCGGGTTTCTTCGGTCTTGTCCGATGCCTGGCTAAAGGGGGTGGGTACTAGCTTGAGGTAGGCGCGCCGAGCAAGCCCTGGGTCTATGGCACCAAGTTCGGTGGCACTGAAAACTTCGACGCCACTGACGGCGCCCTGCAGCCTTGCCTGTTGCAACAGCGGACTCTTCGGATAAAGGCAATTGAGCGGCTGTTGCAGGTCGCAGCCCTGCAAATCCAGCAGGCGTACGAAGTCAAAGCCGGTATCGCCTTGCAGCCGTGCCAGCAGCGCGGCTGTAGCGGGTGCGGAGCTCAGTTGTGGCAGTGGCAGACGCATCTGCAGTGCCTCGGATGCCAGAGACAGGCGCAGCAAGTACTGCTCGCGGGTGGCGACGAAGGATTCGTGGGCAACGGCAAGGTCTGTATTGGCCTTCATCAGCAGGTGCCGGTAACCCACCTCGTGGCTCCAGTAATAGGCCAGGGCAAGGACGCCGGGCAACACCAGCAGCAGTGGAAAGAGTACCAGCGCCAGCAGGCGATAGCGCAGGTTGCCCAGCAGTCGGCGCCAGAGGCTGCGCCGGGGTGATTCAGTCGCGTTCATTACTGCCCTGGCGCTTGCGATCCAGGGTTTTGCGGGCAATGCCCAGTTGCTCCGCCGCCCTTGTCTTGTTGCCGCCGTTGTTGTGCAGCACCCGATCAATGTGATCGGCTTCCACCTGATCCAGCGTCCAGTGCAGTGGATAGCCACCTGCTGATGGTGTCTCACTGGCGGCTGTCAGCAGATCCCGGGGAAGGGTGCGCAGCAGCAGGCAGCGCTCCAGCAGGTTTTTCAGTTCCCGTACATTACCGGGCCAGGGATAGGCCTCCAGTGCCTGCATGTCGGCGTGATTCAGAGGCAGCTCAGGCATGCCCAGCTCAGTGGCCAGGCGTGCCGCCAGCTGTTGTGCCAGCAGCTTGATATCCTGGGTGCGCGCCCGCAGCGGCGGGACTTCGATCTGCAGTACGTTGAGGCGATAGAACAGGTCCTGCCGAAAGCTGCCATCGCTGACCGCCTGGTGCAGGCTGCGGTTGGTTGCCGCTATAATGCGTACATCCACCGGGGTATCGCGCTCGGTGCCAAGGGGGCGTATGCGACCGTCTTCGAGGATACGCAGCAGCCGGGTTTGCAGCAGCAGGGGCATTTCGGCGATTTCATCCAGGAACAGGGTGCCGCCGTCGGCATAGCTGAACAGACCGGGCCTGGACTGGTGCGCGCCTGTGAAGGCGCCCTTGATATGGCCAAAGAGCTCGGATTCCATCAGTTCGGGGGCAATGGCGCCGCAGTTAACCGGCACGAAAGGGCCGACACGGCCGCTTTGCTGGTGTATGGCGCGGGCCACCAGATCCTTGCCGGTACCCGTTTCACCTTCGATAAGCACGGCAGAGGGCGCCGGGGCGACCTGGCGTACCAGGGTGCGAATGGCTTCAAGTGCTGGGCTGGTGCCAATGAGGGAATCCAGTGGCGCGCCGCTGTCTAGACGGCGGCGCAACACAAAATTTTCCCGCGCCAGACGGCGGCGTTCGAGCACTTGCTGTACGGCCTTGCGCATCTGTTCGATGCGAAAGGGTTTGAGGATCAAATCGCAGGCGCCGAGCCGCAGCACTTCAATGGCGGTGTTCATATCGGCGAAGCCGGTCATGAAGATAGTGTCCGGCGGGTTGCCGGCATCCTGCAACTCCTGCAGCCATTGCACACCGGAGCGCCCAGGCAGGCAGATATCGACAATCTGCAGGTCGAAATGCAGTTTTTGGCGCAGCAGGTTAGCTTCATCGGTGGAGGCGGCGGTTTCAACGCAGCTGTATTCCTTCTGCAGGGCGCGCTGCAGGAAGTCGCGGATACCGGCTTCGTCGTCCACCACCAGAATGGAAAAGCCCTGGCGCTTGGGCGCCTGTGTCTCGGGTGTCGGGCGGGTCTGTTCGCTGGCACTGGGGCACATGTTGGATCCGTGGGTAGCAAAGGCGGTGCCGGCAGTGTAACGCGGAGGATGCAACAAGGGGTAAGCATACGACTAAAGATTGAGAATAGCGGCCAGCAGAATGCCGTGGCGTCAGGGTGCCGCAGGTGAAAAGTTGCTTTCGCCCAGGGTGTTCCAGCCGCGATAGTCGCTCACATTGTCGCGGGTGATGAGTTCGGGCCTGATAAGAATGCGCTGCGCTGCAAGGGTTTCGCCGCGCAGCAGCTGCAGTCCGGTATCAACGGCGCGCTCGGCAATGCGTCCTGGAAACTGAGCTGCGCTGGCCTCGAGCAGGCTGGTGGTAGTTTTAAGCTGATCAAAGGCGGCGGGGGAACCGTCGATACTGACGATAACGAAGTTGCTGCGCCCGGCCTGATGTGCGGCTTGCTCTGCGCCCAGCGCCGAGGGGTCATTGATAGTGAATACGCCCTGGATGTCGGGGTGGGCGGTCATAAGCGCGGTCATTTTTTCAAGTCCGCCTTCACGGGCACCGCCACCATTTTCTGTGTCGGACAGCAATTCAATGCCGGCGAAGGCCGCCAGTGCGTCCCGACACCCCTGCACGCGCTCAAGTACCGAGGACACCGCAGGCCCGTTTATGATCACCACCTTGCCGGTGCCGCCAATGCGCTGTGCCAGGTAGTTGCAGGCTAAAGTGCCGGCGACGCGGTTATCCGTGGTGATGGTGGCATCGGCGCCGGCGGCTTCCACATCCACCGCAATCACCCGGATGCCGGCCTCGTGGGCGCGTTCTACCGCAGGGGCTATGCCATCGCGATCCGCCGCGGACAGCAGGATCAGCTGCACGCCGTCACTGATAAAGGCATCGATCTGACGAATCTGGCGGGGCAGGTCATAGGCGCTGGAGACCACCTGAACCCGTACCTGGTCGCCCCCAAGCTCGCGGGCGCGCCTTTCGGCTCCCCGGGCGATTTCAACAAAGTAGGGGTTACCCAGGTCCGACACTGAGACGCCGATGGAGGTGAGAACTGTGGTTGCAGGCTGAGGGCTTGATTCGCCTTGCGCCTGCGCACTAGGGCACAGCAGCACGGCCGCAAGCATCACCAGAGGTTTGAAAGCGGGCATGGCGATCTCCAGCGGCGATGAGTGGAATGCGTCGACTCAGATAACAGCAATGGGAGTCGTTCGGCAGTGCTGTGGTATTGAATCATGCCAGGCGTCTAAAGCGTAGTGCTCTGGCGCCTGATATGGATTGGCAGAATGTTTGAAATGGACATTCTGCCAGATAGCGTCTGGGCTGCTCGCCACCTGACAGGGTTCAGTCCGCGAGGAGTTGATTGAAATACAACAGATAAAAAAGGCGCGGCCTTGCGACCGCACCAAACGGGTTCAGGCGGCGTAGGCGCCGGCTGGATGATCTTCGGGATTCAGAGCGCCGGTCATAATGGCGACAGCTTCAGACATGGTGTGCGTATCGGGCTTGACGATGGCGATACGTTTGCCCAGACGATGGATGTGAATCCGGTCGGCCACTTCAAACACATGGGGCATGTTGTGGCTGATCAGGATCACCGGCAGGCCCTTGGCGCGAACATCGTTGATCAGGTTCAGTACCCGGCGCGATTCCTTCACTCCCAGTGCAGCCGTGGGTTCATCCATGATGACCACATGGCGGGCGAAGGCAGCGGCACGCGCCACGGCAACGCCCTGACGCTGTCCACCTGACAGAGTTTCGACGGCCTGATTGATATTCTGGATGGTCAGCAGGCCCAGTTCCGCCAGTTTGGCCTTGGCTTCATCGTGCATGCCTTTCTTGTCGAGCATGCGAAACACTGAGCCCAGGATGCCAGGACGGCGGCGTTCACGGCCCAGGAACATGTTGTCGGCGATGTCCAGTGACGGTGAAACGGCCAGGTTCTGGTAGACGGTTTCGATGCCAAGGGCACGGGCGTCCATCGGGCTCTTGAAATGAATGGGCTTGCCGTCCAGGGTGATTTCGCCTTCGTCCGGTACCAGGGCGCCGGACAGAGCCTTGATCAGGGAGGACTTGCCGGCACCGTTGTCACCAATAATGGCGAGTACTTCACCGGCATAAAGATCAAAGTCAGTATGGTCGATTGCGGTGACATGGCCGTAGCGTTTTACCAGCCCGCGGGCCTGGAATACGATTCTTTTGTCGGTAGTCATGATTTATACCTTCCGGATCCATTGATCGACGCCAACGGCGACAATAATCAGTGCGCCAACGGTAAATTCCTGCCAGAGCACATCGACACCGGCCAGGGCCAGGCCATTGCGGAACACACCGACCACCAGCGCACCCATCAGGGTCCCGAAGATCGAGCCGCGACCACCAAAGAGGCTGGTGCCACCAATCACCACGGCGGTGATGCTGTCCAGGTTGGCCATCATGCCGGCCTGCGGGCTGACAGAACCGATGCGACCTATGAGTACCCAGGCGGCGATGGCACAGAGCACACCGGCAACCACATACACGGACATCAGCACACGATCGGTACGGATACCTGCAAGTTTGGCTGAGTCGGGATCATCGCCGGTGGCGTAAACGTGCTTGCCCCAGGCGGTCCATTTCAGCGCATACCAGATAACGACGAAGAGCCCCAGCATCAGCAGTGAACCATAGGTCAGGCGAGCGCCGAAGATATCGATGGCCGTGCCTGTCCAGTGCAGCAGCGGAGCTACGGCGTCAATTTCCTGGGAACGGATGGTTTCGCTCTGTGAGTACCAGAGGTTGAGCGCGAAGAAGATGTTCCAGGTGCCGAGCGTGACGATAAAGGGCGGCAGGCGGAAGCGGGTCACCAGCAGGCCGTTAATCCAGCCGGTGATGCCACCGGCGATCAGGCCGATGCACAGTGCCGCACCAGAGGGTAAACCGACCTCAACAGCCATGCGGCCCATGATGACGGAGGTCAGCACCATCACGGCGCCGACGGACAAATCGATACCGGCCGTGAGGATAATCAGGGTCTGGGCGATACCCAGTACACCGATAATCGTCACCTGCTGCAGGATCAGGGACAAGTTGAAGGGGTCGAGAAAGCGGCCGCCAATAATAGAGCTAAACATCGCAATGGCGGCAAGCAGTACTATGGTCGGTGCGGCGACCGGGTACTTGTGGAAAAACTGGTGAAGTCTGTCAGCAACGGAGACCTGTGCGCCTTTGAAGGTCGCAAAGTCGCCACCGGCAGCATTGGCGACCTTTTCATGGTCAGCTGTCTGCACTTTGGCATTCTGCGGAGTGGTCATAGCGTGAACCTGTTATTGTTAGATTCGCAAGGGACCGGGAGTGAAAACTCCCGGCTTTGTGCATGGCTGTCTGGCGTTTGCCTGGCTTAGCCCCAGCAGAGTTCCAGGCCTTCTGCGGAGGTCTTGGAGCTGATCCCCTCGATCGGCTGATCGGTGATCAGCTCAACGCCTGTATTGACGAAGTCGAGACCCTCAGAGGCCTGCGGCTTGGTACCGGTCTTGGCGAATTCCATAACGGCGTCTACACCCATGGAAGCCATCAGCAGCGGGAACTGCATGGAGGTGGCGCCGATAACGCCATCCTTGACATTGCTCACGCCCGGACAGCCGCCATCGACGGAGACAATCAGCACGTCGGTCTTGCCAACCGCTTTGAGGGCTTCATAGGCACCGGCCGCCGCAGGTTCATTGATGGTGTACACAACATTGATGCTCGGATCTTTCTGCATCAGGTTTTCCATGGCAGTACGGCCACCTTCTTCTGCACCCTGGGTGACTTCGTTACCGACAATGCGCGAATCGGTTTCGTCACCCATCTTCTTCGGGTCCTTCAGATCAATACCGAATCCCTGCAAAAAGCCCTGATCACGGGCAACATCGACGGTGATTGCGCTGCTGTTCAGATCCAGCATGGCGATCCTGGCGGTGGCGGCCTTGTCACCCAGCTGAGCCTTGGCCCACTCGCCAATCAGCACACCGGCCTTGAAGTTGTCGGTGGCGAAGGTCGCATCAGCGGCGGTAGCAGGGGACAGCGGCGTATCCAGGGCGATCACCAGCAGGCCGGCTTCACGGGCACGTTGAACCGCAGGCACTATGGCAACAGGGTCGCTTGGGGTCAGCAGAATGCCTTTGGCGCCGGCAGCGATCAGGTTTTCGATGGCCTGAACCTGGGAATCATTATCGCCATCAAATTTGCCGGAGAAGGACAGCAGCTTGATGCCTTCGGCTTCGGCTTTCTGTTCGGCTCCTTTGCGCATCTTGACGAAAAACGGGTTGGTGTTGGTCTTTGTGATCAGGCCGACGATGGTCTGCTCAGCGGCGAAGGTGAAGGGAGAGGCGACTGCGATAGCGATGGCGAGAGCACTGAGTTGCTTTTTCATGATGGAACTCCAATTGTTGTTTTTGTGTTGCTTTGCTCGGTAGGGTCATTAAAGAGCGCCTGCATGAACACAAAATGTCGGCCAGAAGCTGAGCTGTTAACAATTGAAACATTGGCGCAAGGGGCTAGGGGCGAAACTAAAGGGGCTAGGGGCTAGGGAAACTAAAGGTGCGAGGTGCGAGGTGCGAGGGAGAGCAAGAGCAAGAGCAGGCCAGGTAGCCTGGAATGAGTTTACGAATTCCGGGAAAGGAGCGCGGCGGGTTTCGAGAACGAACCTACGAATTCGGGGAACGGAGCCAAAGGCGAGTTGCGAGAATATGCCGGCGAAAAGCCTATGGCTGCAAGGCGGTGGCGATGGCCCGTGCCAGGCTGTCCAGCCGGTAAGGTTTGGCGATAAAGCTGCTGTGCGTTGCCAGCCCGTAGCGCTTGCTGAGCTGATCGCGCGGCAGACCGGACGCCAGAATGCAGGGGAGGTCTGGCCACTGTTGCTGTAATGTCTGGCGCAGCTGGATACCGGTCTGGCCGGTGCCCAGGTTAATATCGCTCAGCACCAGGTCGGGTACAGGGTTGGTTTGCAGCCACTCCAGGGCCTCTTCGGCACTGCGGCACGCCAGAGGTTCGTAACCAAGCTCTGCCAGCATGTCTTCCACCGCCTGCAGCACCAGATGATCATCTTCCACCAGCAGTACAAGTTCACCGTTGCCCTGTGGGCGAGGGCCCTCGGACGCAGTGTCCTGCGGGGCCGCGGCGGCTCTGTGGCGCGGCAGGCTGATGCGGATGCAGGTGCCCTGGCCCGGCACGCTTTGAATATCGATATCGCCCCCGGATTGCTTGACGAAGCCGTACACCATACTGAGCCCCAGGCCGCTGCCCTGGCCCACTTCCTTGGTGGTAAAGAAGGGATCGAAGACTCGTTCCAGCAGTTCTTCCGGAATGCCGTTGCCGGTGTCTCTCACCTCTATTTGCACACGCGCAGGACTATCGGTGTCGGTTGCATGGCTATCGGTGGGGCTGTGCTCGGTATCGTCAATACCACTGACAACGCGGGTGCTAAAGCTGAGTGTGCCGCCATCGGGCATGGCCGCGCTGCTGTTGAGGGCCAGGTTAAGCAGGGCGTTTTCAAGCTGGCCGGGGTCCACATAGATCCAGTCATCAGTGGCCTCTAGCTTTGTTTGAATTTCAATATGGGGCCCCACGCTGTATTCCACCAGATCCAGCATGCCATCGATCAGCGCATTGAGCTGCTGCGTTTCCGGGTGCAACTGCTGTTTGCGGGAAAACGCCAGCAGACGCTGCACCAGGCTGGCGCCGCGCTCGGCGGCGGCCAGTGCGCGCTGGCCATAGCGACTGACCTTGTCACCCAGGTCGGGTTGCTGTTCCAGTAACTGCAGGTTGCCGATAACGGCGGCGAGCAGGTTGTTGAAGTCGTGAGAGATGCCGCCGGTGAGCTGCCCCAGTACTTCCATTTTTTGCGCCTGGCGCAACTGGGATTCGATGGTCTTGCGATCCGTAAGGTCGCTGTAGAGGGTAACAAAACCGCCGTCGGGCATGGGCTGGCTGCGAAACTCGATCACGCGGCCATCCTGATAATAGCGCTCGAAGCGAATGGCCTGCTCTGGGCGCTGCAGGTTGGTTTGTGTCATGTCCAGCGGGCGGTTGTCCAGGGTGCGGTTACTGTGGGCATTGCGCGCCATTAAATTCTGCACATGATCCAGCGACAGATCGCGGCGGATCTCGCCGGCGGGCAGGTCGAAAATACTCAGATAACGCGGATTCCAGGCGATCAGGCGCTGATCACGGTCGAATACACTGAGGCCGTCGTTGATATTGTCAAACACGGTTTGCAGCAGGCGCTGCTGTTTTTGCAGGTTCTCTGCCATGGATTGCAGTTCGCGGCTGTTTTCGCGAAAGACGTTAAAGGCGCGGGCCAGGCTGCCGATCTCATCGCGTCGCTGCACTGCAGGGGTGGCCTGCTCGGTAACGCCTGAGGCCAGGCGTGTCATCAGCCTGGTAACAGCCTTGAGGTTGTGGGTCATGGTGAGTACCAGGGTGGCGCCGGCCGCCAGTGCCAGCAGGGCCACAAGGCTGATCCACAGAATGCGCACCTTGCCCTGGTCGATGGTCTCAGCCAGAGCACCGTGCTGGCGCTCAAAGCGGCTTTGCAGGCTGTCGACGAAGGCTTTGACCTCGGTGGACAGCTGCTCGGAAATAGCGCGCACCGCCGCCAGCAGATAGGCCTGTCGTTGCTTGACGTCGAGTTGCTGGTGGCGCAACTCGAATATCGCTTGGGCACGTTTGTGCAGTGGTGTGTCTTTTGCGATGCGGGCGCCAAAGCGCTTTTCGATCAGAGCCAACTCGCGTGAAGACGCAGAGGCGGCTGCAAGCAGCTGATCGATTGCCTGGCTGTCGCTTTCATTCGGGCTCAGGCTGTTAATACCGGGGCTGCCTACTTGCTGCAACTGGTAGAGCAACTGGCGCAGATCTTCGCGCTGAAACAGCTCCTGCTGGGTCAGAAAAATAAGTTCATCCAGGGTCGCATAGAGCTTTTCGAGCAATCCGCGCAGCACCGGGGCCGAGGTCAGGTGGCGAATGCGGCCGGCCAGGTTCTTGAGCTGCTCGACGCGCTGCTGCAGTTGCTGGCGATCATGCTGCAGCTGGAAGGGGGCCGATGCCTCGGCGACAAAGGGCGCCAGGGATGCGAGGCTGGCAGTACGTTCGGCCAGTTCCAGGGAATGGGAAATATCCGGCAGAATCTCCGCCCGCAGACGTTCCAGCGACTGTTCGGTATCACTCAGGCCGCGCCAGCCGACGATGGCCAGAGCCAGGGCGGCCAGGGTGATACAGGCAAAAGCGAGCAGCAGGCGGGCGCGGGCACTGTACATAACTCAGAGCCGACTGATCTGGGCGTGGAAACAGTAGCCCAGGCCGCGTTCGGTACGAATGTAACGGGGCTGGCGCGGGTTGGGTTCAAGCTTGCGCCTCAGGCGCAGTATCAGTACATCAATGGTGCGATCGAAGACTTCGCTATTGTCACCGCGGGTCATCTCCAGCAGCTGATCGCGCGTCAGGATGCGATTGGGTGCCTTGACCAGGGCTTCCAGCAAGTTGAATTCACCGTAGGTCAGCTCCACGCCGGTACCATCGCTGCGCTGCAGCTGGCGGGCAGTGAGATCCAGCACCCAATCGCCAAAGGCCAGACGCTGGTGGCTATGCAGATCTTCTGGCTTGGCCATGATGCCTGCGGAGCGGCGCAGCAAGGCCCGCACCCGCGCCAGCAGTTCACGCACGTTAAAGGGCTTCATCAGAAAGTCATCGGCGGCCAGTTCCAGCCCCAGAATGCGGTCGGTTTCATCGCCCTTGCCAGTGAGCATCATGATGGGAATGCTGGATTCGGCTCGCAGGCCGCGCGCCAGCTGCATGCCGTCTTCACCCTTGAGGCGCAGATCCAGAATCACCAGGGAAAAGGCGGATTGCGCCAGTGCCTGCTGCATTTCTGCACCATTGGTGACCGCCAGGGCGTCGAAGCCGTTGTCATCCAGCAGATCGTGCAGAAGATCCCGCATGTCCGCTTCGTCATCGACGATAAGAATTTTCTGGCGTGCTGTTTCCGTCATAGATCTCTGTCCGTTGGTCCGTTGCGCTGTTGTGATACCACAGAATAGGCCAGATTGAATTTCAAATGTTTCAGGGGACTAGTTTTGCAATTGCGATAGTGTCGGTGATTTACAGGGTGCCGCACGGGGGATTAGCCCGGAGGATGCGCAGCAGAGTTATGGCCGATTGGATCGGCTGAGGCGTTCCCTGCCGCATCTGTATAGAGGTCATTAGTGCGCTGGAGGCTCGTGGCGTCGGGTTTCGATCATTGACCATTGACCATTGACCATTGACCATTGACCGAGAGCGTCGGCACCACCACGCCGGGGGAGGCTCATATTCCATGTGTTCGGCGCATTGGGACAGTTCGAGCGCGACCTGATCCGCGAGCGTACCAAGGTGGGATTGGCTGCCGCCGCACGTGGTCGTAAAGTAGGGCGCAAGCCCGTCGTTAACGACGAGAGGCTGCAGCGGGCGCGGGAACATATCGCCAAGGGTCTGAACGTCCGGGAGGCTGCGGCCCGCCTCAAGATTGTGAAAACTGCGCTATACGCCGCATTGAAGGCGCAAGTTGGGTGAGTGACCTGATGATAATCTCTGTTACGTTAAGTAGGGCCACCCATCGGGTGCTGACGATACACCACCGCAGGACCGGTTTGCGTGCCTCAGCGGTTTGTTGAGGCGCCTGGCACTGCCAATGGGAGTCGTAGAGGCTCACTGCTCCCTACCGTATATTTCTGATGTGCTCTCTGTTTACGCTTATCCCGTGACGACTGCACGATCTTCTGCCCAGGATTTCCCCGGATCGCTTTTAGCCTAAGATATACTCTGCTGCAGCCTGGCTCTTGCCAGCAGTGCAGGTGCGATGTCGCTGTTCGTCGGGTTGACGTGATGTCGTTTGGTAAATATACAAATTTATGTCTTTATATACGCTCGACATCTGGTTATTATTGCAAAATTAACGTATAAAATTTACCGTTTAGGCTCTTCTGTGTCATGCCTGCTCGGTCTTGCCGGCGTCTGATTGGCCTGCGGCATCTATAATTCCTAATTCAACTTGTAGACGAGGGGACAGACATGTCCGTTAAAGTCATCGCATTCGGTGAAGCCCTGATTGATATGCTTGCCAAGCCGGCAGAGTCCGGCCCGGCCAGCTTTGTGGCACACCCGGGCGGCGCGCCGGCCAATGTCGCTGTTGGTGTGGCCAAGCTGGGCGGCAACGCCAGTTTTCTGGGCCAGGTCGGACAGGACATGTTCGGCGACACCCTGGTGCAGACCATGCAGCAGTTTGGTGTTGATACCAGCCAGTTTGTACAGACCACCGATGCCATGACTGCACTGGCGTTTGTGAGCCTCGATGCCGATGGCGAGCGCAGCTTCGCATTTTACCGCGATGGCAGTGCCGATTTGCTCTACCGCGCTGAGCAGTGCCCCGAAGATTTTCTGCAGGGCGCAGTGTTTCACAGTTGCTCTAACACCCTTACCGAGGCTGCGATTCGCGAGCAGCATCTGATACTGATGGCCCGTGCCCGTGCCGGTGGTTCAATTGTCAGCTTTGACGTGAATTACCGCCATAACCTCTGGGCTGAGGGCGAGGATGCGCGGGAGCCTATCTGGCAGGCGATGCTGGCATCGGATCTGGTGAAGATAAGCCGCGAGGAGCTCGAAGCACTCTACGGCAAGGATCCATCCCTGGTTGGCGAACTGCTGGACGGCGGTGTTGAGCTGTTGCTGATCACCGATGGTGGCGAGCCGCTGGAAGCTCACTGGGCCGGTGGTTCTCTGCGCCTGGTCCCCCCCGTGACCAAAGTACTGGACAGCACCGCCGCCGGCGACTCTTTCGTGTCGGGCTTGCTGTATCAGCTGTCCGAACAGTCTGTCAGCCACGATGCCTTTGGCGCCTGGTTGCGTGATGAGGCGAAACTAACCGCAGCACTTGAGTTTGCCAGTCGCTGTGGCGCACTTACGGTCGGGCGTTATGGTGCCTTTGAAGCCTTGCCAATGGGCTCCGAGCTCGGGCTCTGATAAAAAGCCGCACCGCTTCAGGCTGAACGACAGCCTGTATCAGTAGCACGCATAAAAAACGGCAGGTTAAATTCCTGCCGTTTTTTTATGTCTGGTTTTTGGCGGCACCGGTTGGGGTTTGGCGTTGAATCAGCCGTTGCTCGTTTTGCTGTCTAGCTTGAGCTTGGACTTGGACAATAAGGCGGTGATCACATCGCTGGGCTGTGGTCGGCTGAACATGAAACCCTGGGCTTCGGCGCAGCCGGCGTTGAGCAGGTAATCGGCCTGAGGCTGGTTCTCTATCCCCTCGGCGCAAACTTTCAGGCCAATACTGTGGCCCAGGGCGATGATTGCTGCAGCCACACCTAACCCGTCTTTGTCCTCCGGCAAGGCCCGCACGAAAGGCTGATCCAGTTTGACGCGAGTCAGGGGCAGGCGGTGCAGGCTTGAGATGGAAGAGTAGCCACTGCCAAAATTATCAATGGCGAGTTCGAATCCGAGCGCTGCCAGGCGTTCAAACAGTTCTACTGCATGCTTCAGGTGGGTCAGGTCGCTTTCGCTGACCTCAAGTTCAAACCAGTGCGCCTGGCACTGATATTTCTCCAGTGTGGTGATGAGCCAGTCGACCTGATTGCTGGTGAACTGGCGTGCTGAGAGGTTGACGGTAATCACGCCTGGATCAAAGCCCTGCTGCCGCCATTGTCTTGACTGCTGCATGACCTTTTCGATGATGCTATTGCCGATGGTGATAATCAGATCACTGCCTTGAGCTGCGGGCAAGAACTGTGCGGCCTCAATAATTCCGTTGGTGGGGTGCTGCCAGCGTGCCAGAGCCTCCATGCCGATGGGAAGGCGGTTGCGCAGGTCAACGCGGGTCTGATAGTGCACGCAAAACTCGTCGTTGGCGACGGCCAGGCGCAATTCGGCGGTTTGGGACATATGAGCCACGGCGCGGTGGGTAAGTTGTTGTGAAAAAAGGCGGAAGACATTCTTGCCGTCTTCCTTGGCTCGGTACATGGCGGCGTCGGCGTTTCTGATCAGAACTTCGCTGCTGCAACCATCTGTCGGATACAGACTGATGCCGATGCTGGTGGTCAGCATCAAGGGGTTGTTGTTCAGCATGAATGGGGGCGCGATGCATTCAATCAGTTTCTGCGCCAACATGGCGGCGTCATCGCTGTGCAGTAGCGGTGACATTATGACGGTGAACTCATCGCCGCCAATGCGGGCCAGGGTGTCACTGGAGCGCACACAGGCACTCAGGCGTCGGCTCATTTCCTGCAGTACGAGATCGCCTGCCTGATGGCCCAGGCTGTCGTTGATGGCCTTGAACCTATCCAGATCTATAAACAGCAGGGCGAAAGACAGTTGCCCGCGTTCGGCCTGCAGTCGTACCTGTTCGAGTCGATCCAGGAACAGGGTGCGATTGGGCAGCCCGGTGAGCTGATCATGATGGGCCAGTTGCTGCAAGCGGGACTGTTCTTCGTGCAATTGCTGCAGCAGTCGGGTGTTCTCGCTGATATCGCGGTAAATTTCGATCACGCCACTCAGGGAGCCGTCCGGCAGGCTCAGGGGTGTGGCGACCAGTTCTATATGGCAGAGCTTGCCGTTGCTATCGGTAAAGCTGCAGATCTCGGTTTCTCGGGTGCTGCCGCGCAGCAGTCGCTGTGCCGGGCCTTGGTGTTGCATCGCTGTGGTGTCCGGTGACTGTAGCCGGTTACAGGGGTGGTTGGCTTCGCTGTCACGGGCGGCGCGGTTGAGCAGGCGAGTATTGCAGTTTATATCCCGCACCACCATGGCGTCGTGCACGCTGTCGACGACGTTCTGCAGAAACGCGCGGGCCTCGCGCAGACGCTGTTCTTCCAGTATGCGGCCGGTGATGTCGTGGGAGACGGTGATGATGCTGATGATATCGCCGTTGTGGTCAATAAAGGGGACGGCGTAGGTTTGTAGCCAGACATCGCTTTCGGCGCTGTTTGTGCGCAGGCGGTACTGCAGATTTCTGTTGTGCCCGGCGAAGGCGGACTTGATCAGATTGCCGAAGGCGGTACGGTCTGCTTCGGCGACAAACTGTTCGCAGAATGACTGCTCCATGGCCTTGTCCACCGGACTGTGCAGAATGCGGGCGCCGGCATTGTTGATGCTGAGTATTCTTCCGTCCTGGTCCAAAGTGATAACGCCGGCGGGCTCCGCCTCGATCAGGGTGCGCAGGTACTCTTGCTGATTCTTGAGGTTGGCGGTGTGACGGTGAACTTCTTCATTCAGCTGCTCTACGGAAAAGGTGGTGGTGCGCAGGCGCTTGAGCATGTTGTCAAAGCCGCGGGCAAGCTCGCCGATTTCATCGTTGCGCTGGTCGTTGATCGATACAACCAGGTTGCCACCGACGACCTGTTGTAGCTGGGTGCGGATACGATCTAGCCGACTTTTCAGGTTGCGGGCGATCTGGATGGCGATGAGCGTCAGAACCAGCGATAGCGTGATTATCAGTCCCTGGGAGATAACCCGACCGCGCTCAGTGGTCGCCAGTATGCGTTGCTGTGCCTGGGTGGCAAGGGGTATGGCGTCTTCAGTCATTTCCTGCAAGGTGGCATAGATGCGATAGGTCAGCTGAACCTGGCCGGGGTTGTCATAGCGCTCGCGCCCCAGCAGCGGTGTCAGGCTTTGCAGTGTCTCGTTCTGGCGGCTGATGCTATGTATAAAGCGGTCGGCACTCTCAGGATTGTCGTTGAGGACCGCGCTCAGCTGCGCGCGCGCCAGCTGCCAGTCGTCCAGGGCATCCGCATCATGGTAGGACAGGTAAAGCCCAAAACGGGTATTGAGCCGCGTGACAGAGCGCTGTACTGCATTGGCGTACTCCAGTTGTCCCATGGCTTCGTTGAGTTGGGAAGCGCTCCAGTGGCTGACAAACCAGCCGGATAGCGCAACTGTGGCCGAAAAAGTCGACAGCAGCAGTAATCGGGTTCCGACTTTCATGTCCAATCCCCAGGGTGAAACTTAAAGATCTTGTGCTTCAGGGGTTATCTGAAGCAAAAAACGGTTATCGAGCACGGACCTATAGTCCGGCAAGGGCTGTGGTTCTATTGCGCCGCTGCTTTGTGCCCAGCGTGCGGCGCTGTCGAGCCCGATCAGCAATGACTGGCCAAGACCCAGGCGAAAATTGTAGTCGGGCCAGACCCATTCGATAAAAGCGGATTCAAGCTGCAGCTGGTGCTGGATAATGGCCTTGGCGCTGGCCGGGTCGCGCTGAATAAAGTCCGCCGCCTGGTTCAGCGCTCGCAGTGTGGCGACGATTTCATTCGGATGTCGTGCAAGGGTGTCGTTCAGTGCCAGTAAATTGAAGCTGGTGGAGTGCAGACCCTTGGTGGGCAAGAGTACCGCCTTTTCACCCAGAGACTGCATCAGCTTGTAACCATAGGGTTCCCAAAGTGACAGTGCCTGGACTTCACTGCTTTCCAGCAGTTCCAGTGTCATGTTTTCCGGCGAAGTAGCCCGCATGTTCAGGGTATGGGTATCAATGCCATGCATGAGCGCAACATTGTGCAAAAAGTATTCACTGGACGAACGAGGGGTTACGGCGACCTGGGCGCCGGTGAGGTCATAGGGGCTGCGAAGTGGGCTATCCGCCGTGGTGATGAGCTTGATATCGTTATCGGACGAAACAAAGGAGGCGATGACTGAAAAATTGCTGTTATCAAAGCTGTGGAACATGACGACAGACTCTGAGCTGGTCGCCAGGTCGGCGCCACCACTGGCCATCAGGTCGTAGCTGCGGTTGCCGCCTATCACCTCGCGCAATTCTATATCCACGCCCTGGTTGCGAAAGTAGCCCTGCGCCGCCGCAATATAGACCGGGGCTGACAGTGGGGTACGGGATACGGCGATGGACAGTTGGGGTAGCTGTGTCGGGCGTAACAGCACGCCTACGGCAAGGGCAAGGCTCAGCAGGCTCAGCAAAAGCAGGCTAACGGAAACGGGGGACCAATTACTCTTTATCATTGCGTGGTGACATCCTGTTCCCACGGTTTAGGGTCGATATTATCTACTTACTATCGCTGCACAGGGGGCGAGTCTGCCCAGGGCGCTGCGTTCCGTGAGCCGTGAGTATCACAAAAGCATAGTTTATCGTCCCGTACTTGGACAGTGAACCTGCGTGGGAAATGTGATAATCGGGAAGGTATTCATTGGCATGCAATAAAAAGGCGCCGGGCTTATTAAACGCGGCGCCTTGTTTAGTTCAGCTGCAAGCAGTCCAGCTGTTTCGCTGCGGGCTTATTAGCCGCGCAAGCGGTTTACTGTATCCCGCGCTATATCACGGATGCCTTTCCAGTCGCCTTTGGCGATCAGGTCGGCCGGCGTAAGCCAGGAGCCGCCAACGCACATGACATTGCCAAGGGCGAGGAACTCAGGTGCGGTTTCCAGACGAATGCCGCCGGTGGGGCAAAAGCGCACATCGGGGAAGGGGCCGCCGTAGGCTTTCAGTGCCGGGGTGCCGCCTGCCACTGTGGCGGGGAAAAATTTGAAGCGCTGGTAGCCGCGCTGCAGGCCTTCCATCATTTCGGATACGGTCTGGATGCCTGGTAGCAACGGGATGTCGCTGGCAACGCCGGTATCCAGCAGTTCGCAGGTGGAACCCGGCGTCACTATAAAGGAGGCACCGGCATCACAGGCCTGCTGGTACTGGGCTGGTGTGGCGATGGTGCCGGCTCCGATTTTGGCTTCGGGCAGACGTTCGGCCAGTAACTGAATAGAGGCCAGCGCCACTTCGGTGCGCAGGGTGATTTCCAGTACCGGCAGGCCACCTTCGAGCAGGGCTTCGGCGATGGGCAGTGCTTCTTCAAGCGTGTTGAAGGTCAGTACCGGAATAACCGGCGCCAGGGCACAAATGGCATCAATCTGGGCGGTGATTTTGGGAGAAAGCATCGTGTGAGTCATCATTGATCCTGTATTTCGGCGACTGGCCTCAAGGGCTCCAGTAAATGGTCAGGGGCTGGCGCAGGAATAACCGTATCGGCATGATGCGGATGTCGTCGTCCAGTAACGCTTGCTGCAAGGTTTCGAGCTTGTCGGCACCTTTCAGGTGGAGAATACGTTCACGGCTGGCGAGCAGTCGTTTGGCGCTGAGGGTCATGCGTGCGTGGGGCGCGCTGGTCGGTGTCACGGCGGCACAGGGCGCGTCTGTCTCAAGTGCGTGCTCAAGCTCGCTGGCGCAGGGGAACAGTGAGGCGGTATGGCCATCGTTGCCCATGCCCAGCACGACCATGTCCAGTTCGGCTGGCAGGCTTGCCAGTCGCTCTGCGCAGTCGGCCTGGGCTTCGTAGGCCGTTTTGCCCGCCTGCCACAGGCTGATAAAGCGGGCCTGTTGTGCCTGGTTCTGCAGCAGGTTGCTCTGGATCAGACCTGCATTGCTGTCGGCCTGATCGGTGGCAAGCCAGCGGTCATCCGCCAGAGTCACGCTGATTGAAGACCAGGGCAGTGGGCTCTGGCTCAGGCGCTGAAATAGCGGCAGCGGCGTGCGCCCACCGGACAGCGCTATGGCCGCCTCGCCGCGGGTCTTAACCGCGTCGCTCAGGCTCTGGCTAATATGCTCTGCCAGGGCTTCGGTCAGCTGCTCGGGCGTGTCGAAACGCAGCAGTTTGACCTGTTCCGGCAGCAGCGCTGAGATATCACTTTTGTTCATGCCACTTCCTGCCATCGCCGTTCATCATTGAGTAGGAGGCTTCGGGGCCCCAGCTGCCAGCGGCATAGGGCAGCGGATCGCCCTTGTCGCTCCAGTTGGCCAGGATCTGGTCACACCAGCTCCAGGCATGTTCGATTTCGTCGCGACGAACGAACAGGTACTGATTGCCCTGGATGACTTCCAGCAACAAGCGCTCGTAGGCATCGGGTACACGATCCATATCGAAGGCCTGGGCAAAGCTGACCTGCAGCGGTGCCTGGCGCAGCTGCATGCCCTTGCCTAGCCCCTGGTCCTTGGTGGCAATGTGCAGGGCGATGCCTTCATCCGGCTGCAGCTTGATGGTAAGCAGGTTCTCCGCCAGTTCGCGCTGCTCCGGATCAAAAATGTAATGCGGCTGCTGCTTGAAATGTATGGTGATCTGCGACAGTTTTTCCGGCAGTCGTTTGCCTGTGCGCAGGTAGAAGGGTACGCCGGCCCAGCGCCAGTTGCGCACTTCTGCCTTGATGGCGACAAAGGACTCGGTGTTGCTGCTGGTGTTGGCGTCGGGCTCTTCGAGGTAGCCGGGCACCGCCTTGCCTTCCACTTCACCGGCAATGTACTGGCCGCGAATGACGTGGCTGTCGCGGATATCGTCGGTGATGGGGCGCAGGGAGCGCAGTACCTTCACCTTTTCGTCGCGAATGGCGTCGGCGGACAGGTCAGACGGCGGATCCATGGCGACCAGGCAGAGCAATTGCAACAGGTGGTTCTGAACCATGTCCCGCAGCTGGCCGTATTTGTCGAAGTAACCCCAGCGTCCTTCGATACCGACCTTCTCGGCCACGGTGATCTCGACATGGGAGATGTGGTTCTGATTCCACTGGCTGCCAAAAAGGTTGTTGGCAAAGCGCAGGGCGATCAGGTTCTGTACAGTTTCCTTGCCCAGGTAATGGTCGATACGGTAGATCTGGGATTCGGCAAAGTACTCGGCAACATCGGCATTGACCTGGTGTGACGAGGCAAGGCTGTGGCCTATGGGCTTTTCCAGCACGACACGACACTCTTTATCAAGGCAACCGGCGTCGTGCAGGTTTTTGCTGATCATGCCGTAGATGGAGGCGGCGGTGGAATAGTAGAACACCCGCGCGCGATCCGTTTTTTCATCCAGCAGCGTTTTCAGGCTTGCATAGCCCTGGGGTGCGCCGAAGTCGAAGTTAAGAAACTGCAGTTTGGCCAAAAAAGCTGTAACCGTCTTTGTATCCAGATCATGCTCGGATACGAAGCGACGCAAATTAGCTTCGCTGGTTATTTGGCTGGTGGCGGGTTCTGAGCCGCGGGCCAGGCCTATAATGCGGGTATCGGCGGGCAGCAGGCCTGCGCGATCCAGCTGATAGAGTGCTGGCAACAGTTTGCGCTGGGTCAAATCTCCCAGGGCACCAAAGAACAGGATGTCGCAGGGAGTGTCGGTGATAGACATGTGTCTCGACCTGTTTGTAGTTATTCAACGAATATGTGGTGATCCTATCGAGGCTAAAATGCCTAGTCAACAGGTTATTTTGTAAAACTTACCAAAATAAGACGGATAAACGTCATCACAACAGTCCTGGATTGCACTTTTGTACGGTTGGCAGGCTATCAAGGGGGCGTTATAGTGGGCCCCTGAACGAAATGTAGATAATTTACCAACTATCAGAGTCTGCCATGAACTCGAACAGTGTTAATCTTCTCGAGCAGATTCGCCAGCGCCTCGACAGCCTTAACAAGTCTGAACACAAGGTGGCGACGGTGATTCTGCGTGATCCCCAAACGGCTACCCGGCTGAGTATTACAGCTCTGGCCCAGGCATCGGGTGTTAGTGAACCTACGGTCAATCGCTTCTGCCGTGGTTTCGACAATCGCGGTTACCCGGATTTCAAGATTCAGCTTGCCCAGAGTCTGGCGGTGGGAATGCCCTACGTCTCCCGCAGTGTAGAGCAGGACGACTCGACCGAAGAATATACCGACAAAATTTTCTCATCGACCATTGCCGCGCTGGACAGCGCCCGCCAGGGCTTTGACTCTGCGCTGGTCACCCGGGCCGTGGATTACCTGAGCCAGGCCAAGCAGGTGGCATTTTTTGGTCTGGGTGCATCGGGCCCGGTGGCCATGGATGCGCAGCACAAATTCTTCCGCCTCAATATTCCTGTCATGGCCTATGATGATGTGCTGATGCAGCGCATGGTGGCGGCCGGTGCCAACACCGGCGATGTCGTGGTGGTGATTTCCTATACGGGGCGCACCCGGGAGCTGGTGGATATTGCCCGCCTGGCGCGGGAAAGCGGCGCCACTGTTATCGGTATTACCAGTGAGGGTTCACAGCTGGCTGCAGAATGCACCTTGCTGCTGGCGGTGCGCAGCTACGAAGATACCGACATCTATATGCCCATGACCTCGCGTATTATTCAGCTGACACTGCTGGATGTGCTGGCCACGGGTGTGACCTTGCGTCGAGGCGTGGATTTCCAGCGTTATCTGAAGAAAATCAAGGACAGCCTGGTACCGACAAGGTATCCGCAGGATTAATCAACACCGGTTTACATAATAAGAATGAATCAGAACAAACCGATATATGTGGTCGATGACGATGCCGCTATTCGCTCGCTGCTGCGCAGCTATCTGGAGCGCAATCAGTTTGCGGTAAAAACCGTGGCCGATGGTGAAAGCCTGTTGCGCGAGCTCAAGGCCGGCGGCTCGGCGGCGCTGGTGGTGCTGGATATCATGTTGCCGGGGGACGACGGCTTTGAAATCTGTCGCAAGCTGCGTACTTTCTCCAAAGTGCCGGTCATCATGCTGACCGCCAACTCCGACGAGATGGATCGCATCGTCGGGCTGGAAATCGGCGCCGATGACTATCTGGCCAAGCCCTTTAATCCGCGGGAACTGCTGGCGCGCATCAAGGCCATATTGCGGCGCAGCGATGCGCCCGATGAGGTGCCACAGGCGCTCGTTCAGTCGCGCTATCTGCGCTTTGCGGGCTTTGAACTGGATTCGGCCACCCGTGCGCTCTGTACGCTCAAGGGTGAGTCCCTCGTGTTGTCGGGGGCTGAGTACGATCTGCTGCGCCTGCTGGTGGATCACGCCGGGGAAGTGCTGAGTCGCGATCTGATTGCCGAGCAGACCCGGGGTCGGGATAACCTGCCGATGGATCGCTTTATTGATGTGCAGATCAGCCGGCTGCGGCAGCGGCTGCAGGATGATGCCCGCTCGCCGCAACTGATCAAGACGGTCCGCGGCCAGGGTTATGTGCTGGCGGCGACAGTGGCGGCCAGCAATGAGTCGTTGCGTCCATAGTCTCTGTGCAGCGATTGCGCGGGTAACTGTGGGGGTAGTCGCCTGTACGGCGAAGAAGGGGAGCGCGTGATCAAGTCACTGAAAACTGTGCTGCGGCGCTGGCCGCGTTCGCTTTCGAGTCGCATTCTGCTGGTGCTGGGCCTGGGTGTGTTGTTGGCACAGCTGGTCTCCAGTGCGATCTGGCTGACGCAATGGCGTGCTGATACCGAACGCAATGTGCAGGAAATGTCGCGTCACATGGCTTTCAGGGTCGCGGCCACGGTGCAGTTTTTTACCGAGTTGCCCATCGCCTATCGCCATCTGATTCTGGACCAGTTGCGGGACATGGGCGGTACACGTTTTTTTGTAACCCTCAATCGCGAAGAGATTCGCATCACCGATTTGCCCGACTCCCCCCTTAAAACACGGGTTGTGCAGCAGTTTCGAGAGGTGCTCGAAGGCCAGCTCGGCGTGACCGAGGGGCTGACAATAGCTTTTTCCCGACCCTCGACGCTGCATGTCATAAAAAACGATATTCTGCTGCGCGATCTGCCCGAGCGCTGGGGCAGTCAAACCCTGCTAATGGGTTCCAGCGATGCCCCCATTCTGGTGATCCAGATTCCCATAGCGCCTGAACAATGGCTCTACCTTGCGACCCTGATGCCGGATCCGGAATTTCTTGAAACAAGTACACCGCTGTCCAGGGAGCGGCTTATATCGCTGCTGGTATCCCTGGGCGTGATGCTGTTGTTCGGCGTTTGGATTGTGCGCTCGCTGACGCGTCCGTTACGCCGGCTGGCACAGGCGGCGGAAAGTTTTGGTCAGGGAGAAGCTTTGACCTTGCCTGAAACGGGCAGTCGCGAACTGGAAACCACGGCGCGGGCCTTTAATGCGATGCAGTTGCGTATCCAGCGCTATCTTGATGATCGTGAAAGGCTGTTTGCGTCCATATCCCACGACCTTAAAACACCTATTACCCGCTTGCGTCTGCGCGCCGAGCTGCTGGATGACGATAATGCGCGCGATGCATTTTGCCACGATCTGGAAGACCTCGACATGCTGGTCAAGGGGGCGCTGCAAAGCGTCAAGGATACGGATATCCATGAAAACCGGGTTGAAGTGGATCTGCACCGCATGCTCTGTTACATGCGCGACGGTGCCGCCTTGGCCGGCAAGATAGTTACGCTGCAGGGCGAACAGCGCGAGCCTTTCCTTGGCAAGCCGCTGGCGCTGCGTCGCTGTGTTGGCAATCTGGTGGACAATGCACTCTATTACGGTGGCCGTGCCGATATTCATATTGAAGACAGCCGTCTGGGCCTGGACATACGGGTGTGCGATAGTGGCCCCGGCATTCCGGCTGCTCAGCAGGAGCGTGTATTCGCCCCCTATACACGATTGATGGCGAACCAGACGCTGGACCCTGCGGCGCACTCCTCCATGGGGCTTGGATTGTCGATTGCCCGCAATATAGCCCGTGCCCATGGTGGGGATATACTGCTTGCCAATCGCGAAGAGGGCGGCCTTGAGGCCCGGCTAACACTACCGCGTTAATTTTCCCCTGTTTCTGCGCATTACTTGAGTGACTCCGTTGTAGAAGCCCGCTGTTGCGGGTTTTGCTGTCGTTACTGGTGTTTATGTCTGCACCTGTGTCTGTGTCGATATGCGCTGCGTGCAATCTGAGGCTGCGGCCTCGCAATATGCGCATTGCATTTTGCAACTTGCTAGTAAATCCGCTTCGCCGAGCCAGCAGCCACCTTGCACGAAAATTATTTTATTTATTTAAAGTATTGATAAATATCAATTTTATTCGCACCAGTGGTCGATTTTATTAATTGGCACGACTGCTGCATTAACGAACTGATACTGATTAAATGCTCGTTTGCCTATTAGCGCTACGGGTAGCTGAAAGTCAGGTCATAAGGTTTTCATTTTTGGCTGCGGGCAGGTTCCAGGTATTGCTGGCGGATGTTTAGGTAAGGAAGGAGTGCACACAATGAAGCTAACGCGATTAGTCGCAGTTATTGCAGGAATACAGGGGCTCTGGAGCATGCAAGCTTACGCTGTGGGCACTGCTGCCGGTACGCCTATTAACAACACCGCATCGGTGAGTTATTCCCAGGATGGGGGGGCCACTACACTGAGCAAAAACAGCCCCACGGTCACTAACCTGGTGGCAGAGCTGCTTGATGTTAACCTGGTATCCCAGGATGCTTCGGCCATCAGTGTCGGGCAGGGTGATACTCAGAGTGTACTGACATTCCTGTTAACCAATACAGGTAACGGCAACGATACCTATAACCTGGCGGCAAGCAATACGGCTGGCGATAATTTCGATACATCTAACATCAATATTTATATTGATAACGGTGATGGCATATTTAACGCGGCGAGCGATACGCTTTATGTTCCCAGCAGTACAGACCCCGCATTACCCGCAGATGGTGATGTTGTCGTCTTTATTGCCAGTGATATACCCCCAGGCGCGGCCAATGATGAGCAGGGTGTTTTATCGCTCACGGCTACGTCCAATACGGGCAGCGGTGCACCTGGCACCATATTCACAGGCGCCGGTGATGGTGGTCTGGTCGATGTGGTTGTCGGCAACAGTACCGGCATTCAAATCGATGACGGTGGCTACATTATATCGACCTTTAGTGTTGGGGTTGACAAGGTCTCCACCGTAACAAACGAGTTCGGTCATGCCGAACCTATTCCAGGTGCGACCATCGTCTACACAGTAACGGCGAATATAACCGGATCCGGCACCGCAACCAATATGGTTCTGGCTGATCCTATCCCAACCAATACCAGCTATAACGCAGGTTCGTTGCGCCTTGATGGGGTCGCTCTGACGGATGCGTCCGATGCCGCCGACGATGGTGACTATAACATCACCACGGCGGGTGCCATTACGGTCGACCTTGGCGACGTAACGGTCAGCAGCGAAACCAAAACCTATGTAGTTTCCTTTTCCGTAACAGTCGACTGAGGAGAAAAACAATGAAATATGTATTTTTTGCAATAGTGACGCACTTTCTATTCGCCATGTCTGCTCAGGCGGCTGGCGTTATAAAACTAAACCTGATAGCACAGCAGGAAAAAGTGGTTGTTTCTGCTGATGGTGTCAAGGAAATTAAACTGGTAAAGGCCGATAAGGTTATTCCAGGGGAAATCGTTATTTATACCCTGGAAGTGGAAAATACCAGTGATTTATCGGCCGATAATGTCGTGATTACCGATCCGGTTCCGGAACATATGACCTATATGGAAGATCTGACGGAGGCCGAGGGTGTTCGTGTGCTCTATTCCGTAGATGGCGGCATTATCTACGACACCCCGGAAAACCTGCAGGTTCAAGGTGACGACGGCCAGATGGTTACCGCCAAAAAATCGGATTACACCCATATAAAATGGAATTTTGACAAGGCAGTGCCGGCAAAAAGTGAAACCCTGGTTCGCTTCAGTGCGAAATTAAACTAACCCTAAATTAACGCAAGTCACTAATCAGGCTCTGGCGGGTGTTGATTAAAGGCTTAATAAAAACCATGCCTGTAGCAGTCGGGCCAGGTTTAATCTGATAGGAAGGAACTGAATCATGAACTACTCACGCTTATTCAGGCGACTTGATGTGGCGGCCCCGCTGGCGGTGCTGGCGCTTTCAATCGCCCCGATGCAGCTTGCGTACGCCGTTGGCGTAGCCTCTGGCATTCCAGTGAACAACACCGCGACCATCGACTACCAGGTTGGCGGTGTTCAACAGACCACGGAAACGACCAATACGGCCACCTTCGTTGTCGATAACAAAATTGACCTTACGGTGGTTGCTGCCGGTGACAATGCCGTGGCGCCGGGTGCCGTCGACCAGGTTCTCAGCTATACCCTGACGAACACAGGTAACACCACCCAGGGCTACGAAATTGAAGCCTTCCCGCTCGGGACTAACACCGTAACCATGGAGAACGTGCGTATTTATCTGGATGTAAACAAGGATGGCTTGCTCGATGCCGGCGATACCCTCTATACACTGGGTACCAACGTGGCAGATATTCCCGCCGATGGCGATATCAAACTGTTGATTGTGGCTGATACCCCGATCGGCGCAAGCGATGCGGATATCGCGCAATTCGATCTGCAGGCCACAACCCTGGATGCAGGCACAACCACTGTGACCGTGAACGATACAGGGACGGCGGATGATCCGACCCTGGTACAGACGGTATTTGCTGATGGTGCAGGCACTATTGATGCCACTACCGATGGCAAGTTCTCGGCGGCTGCAAGCTATATAGTTGCATCGGCTGAGCTGGTCGTAGCAAAAACTGTTGAAGTCATCAGTGATCCGATTAACGGCACAACCAACCCCAAAGCCATTCCGGGTGCGGTGGTTCGATACAGCATTACCGTTGAAAACACCACGGCTACAGAGGCCACAGACGTGACCGTGGTCGATGCGATTCCGGCCAATACCACCTATGTGCCCGGTTCCATCACCGTTGATGCGGTTGTCAAAACCGATGTGAATGATGCGGATGGTGCTGATCATGGTGCGACTAACGCCAACTCAGTGACGGCGGTTGTTGCAACTCTGCCTGCAACCACCACGACGACTGTGACTTTTGATGTAACCGTTAATTAGACGCATCCCCGTCTGATATTGGCAGCTACCTGGTAGCTGCCTTTTTTTTGCCTGTTTTTTGCCGTTTGGAAAATCAGCTGCCGACGGCGCTGGCGCTCGTTACTGATAGGGCATCCTGCAAGAAGTGGGGCAAGAAGCCGCATCTGACGCTTGGCTACAGGCGTTGTGTTCTGCAAGGCCCCGTCCTGAGGCTGTTCCTGCAGTTTAATCGCGGGGCTCCAGTGGAGCGCCAGGTTACCCCTATTGCTGTCTCTGCATGGGAGTCCGAGTGGGGCGCGCCTGCGCGAGTCTTAAGGGCGCCTGTCGTCGATTTGCACCTATTGCAAATTGCGACCAGCGCAGTAGTGGAAGGTCGGGAGCTTGGCTGGTTCTGATTTGGAAACAACGGCTTCTGCGTTTCGACACCCATGCCGGTGTCACCGTGGGCAAAAGCCGGATTGCGTTTTGCAAATTGCGAGTCGTTTTGTCCGTTGAGTTAAATATTCGCAGAAAGTCAGATTGCAAATATCGATAATCAATCGATTAAATAATCGTAAGTTTCTGTTTTAATTGAATTTAAAATGGTTTTTATGCATTGGCATTGTTTGTGCATTTGATATAGGTGCGCCGCTCTGTATTGCTTGGTTATTTTTTGATTTGGGATGTCGGCGCTTAACAGGATGTGGTGGGAGAGACTATGAAACGGCTCATTTTGACGACCAACCTAAAGGCGCTATTCACGCGTGTAACCGGGCTACTGAGCCTGATTGCGCTGTGCTGCTCTTTTGGCATCGCCACTGCGTCTGCTGCCACCATTTCCATCTCCAATATCGCCGAGCTGAGCTACCAGACACCGGGCGGCACTGTGCGGGTGCCTTCCAACCGCGTTGAAGATTTCCGCCAGCGCGCACCGGCCACGATTGATTTCTTGATGTATCGCCCGCAATCGACTCAAGCCCAGTCGCTCAAGGTGCAGCCGACCGCGTTTGATAGCAGCGGCAGTGAAACCTGGCAGACACTTGCGGCCCCCAAAAGCAGTCAGGGTGGCGCACTGAATCTGGCCGCATCGCTGTCGCTGGTACAGGACCCTCAGTTTCGCCAGGGCGAGCCGCTGTTCATACGCCTGAGCGATCTGGATGCCAACCGCGATCCGGCCGTGCTCGATACTGTTATTGTCACGCTGACTACCTCCAGCGGTAATGACAGCGAAACCCTGCTGCTGACAGAAACCTCCCCCAACAGCGGTGTCTTTCTGGGTTACGTACCGACCCAGGCCAGCGGTGGCGGCAACCTGGATGGCGCCCTCACCGTAGAGCGCAACAGCCGCATTATTGCGCAGTACACCGACGCCGGTGACCTGACAGACAACACAGAGTCCTTTACGCTGGTGGATCCTTATGGACTGGTACTGGATAGCTGTACCGGTGAGCTTATTGATGGTGTGAGTGTGACCCTTATCAATGCCGCGAGCGGGTTGCCTGCCGCCGTATTTGGGGATGATGGAGTCAGTCGTTACCCCTCAACGGTAGTCACCGGTGAGCAGGTAATTGATGCCGGTGGTACCGTTTACCCCGGTGTGACTGGCCGCTATCGCTTTCCGCTGATCGAGACTGGTCGCTATGCGCTGCGCCTTGATCCGCCGGATGGTTATGTATATCCGTCCAGGCGTACCAATGCTGAGACTCAGGCGTCGACACCTTTTCCGGTGGTACTGGTGAATGGTTCGCGCGGCGAGGTGTTTACCATTGTTGAAGGTCCGCCGCTGTACCTTGATCTGCCCGTGGACTGCGTTGCCATTGATCCGCTGTTTGTGAATATGAGCACCGATCAGGCCAAGGCGTCCATCGGTGACTTCGTCGCCTTTACCATTGATGTAGGCAATACCAACAGCGATACCGATTACAGCGACGTTGTGGTAAACGATCGTCTGCCACTGGGCTTCATTTACCGCTCAGGTTCCGCCACCCTCGATGGCCGCCCAATAGCGGATCCGCAGATTGCCAGCAATGGCCGCGACCTGGTGTTCAACCTTGATCTGCTGGAAGCCGGCGAGACACGCAGCATCGATTATGTCATCGAGGTGGGCCCAGGTACGCCTATAGCCACCGCTATTAGCATCAGCCGGGCCCAGGCGTCAGGAGGCGAGCAGTCCAACAGCGCCAGTGCCGGGGTCAATGTTCGCGATCCGTTTTTCCGCAATCAGGGCATTCTGATTGGCACTGTAAGCGAAACCGAATGCAAGGACGACGAAGACGAGCAACCCTGGAGGGGCATCGCAGGCATACGTTTCTATCTGGAAGACGGTACCAACGTGCAGTCCGACGACAAGGGCATGTTCCATTTCGAAGGTGTGCGTCCGGGTCTGCATGTTGTGCAGCTGGATGTCGATACCATCCCTGCCGGCTATGAAGTGGTGAACTGCGAGCCCGACAATCGCTTTGCCGGTCGCGCCTATTCCCAGTTTGTTGATCTGCGCGGTGGCTCACTGTGGCGCCTGGATTATCATCTGATCAAGACACCGGCACCGGTGGCGGATGTTGAGCTGAACCTGGGTGTGACCCTGGTGGGTGAGCAGCTGCAATACAGCATTGATAACCGTGGCGGTGCCGTGGCACTGAGCAACCGCAGCCTGATTGTTACTCTGCCCCCTGGCAGCCTGTATGAAAGCGGCAGTGCGCGCCTGAATACCGAGGTTCTGGCGGATCCGCAGCAGCAGGGTAATCGTTTGACCTTCAATCTGGGTGGGGTAGAAACCAGCTGGCGCGATCTGGTGACTTTCTCGGCCTCGTTGCCAGAGCAGGCCGACGAGCTGACCAGCAAGGCGCTGCTTAAGTTTGATACACCGTCTGCCAGGGGTGTTCGTACCCCGGCCGCCCGCGTGACCCTGATGGCTCCGGCTGAACCTGCCAGCATCATGCATGAACTGACCTACCGTGCCGGCTTTACCAGTCTGGGTGCTGACCTTTCCGCCGCCGATCATGCGTCACTTGCGCAGCGCTTTGAAGGCCTGGATGTTGACTCCCTGAGCCGCATCCAGGTGATCGGCCATACGGATAATCAACCCATTAGTGGCGCGGCGCGCCGTCGCTACAGCAACAATGAAGCTTTGTCGCTGGCCCGTGCCCGCACTGTGGGTCGTCATATTCGCGATATTCTTGGCCTGCTGCCCGATCAGGTCAGCGTTGCCGGTCATGGTGCCCGCGAACCGCTGACCGAGAACAACAGCGCTGAAGGCCGTCGCGAGAACCGTCGGGTGGAGGTTCGCATATTGCAGAAAACGACGCCGGTGCGTTCTGTCTCCCTGGCACAGGAAGTCGAGAGCGGCTGGCGCGCTCGCCTGGTGAAGGGTATTGCGAAGGCCGATCAGGTTGAACGCAGCGTAACCTCTACCAAGGTAACTCTGCCTGGCATGCCTGCGTTCGACCAGACCTGGTTGAACAGCGTACCCGCCGGCAACGAGTGGCTCTGGCCGCTGGGTGATTACTCGCCGGAGATTCCGAGCATCAAAATTGCCCTCAAGCACGGCAACAAGCTGCGCGCCCGCCTGATGCTTGATGGTGTGGCAGTGAGCGCGCTGAATTTCGATGGCACTATTAAAAGCAGCGACGGCAAGAAGGTGGTGAGTCGCTGGAACGGTGTCGACGTACGTGAAGGTGATAACCACTTTGTTGCTGAACTCTTTGATCGTTCGGGCAAGGTTGCCGAGCGGGTTGAAAAGGTGATTCATTACTCCAGTGCGCCTGTTAAGGGACGCCTGCTGAGCGAGCGTTCGCGTCTTGAGGCGGATGGCAAGTCAGCATTGATCGTGGCGGTACAGTTTTACGATGCGGCGGGTTTTCCGGCCCGTGCCGGTGTCGTAGGACAGTATCTGGTGGATTCGGGCCATAGGCCGCGGGCCGAGACCGATGACCTGACACTGGATCCGCTGGCCAACACCGGCAGCGATTATCAGCGTTTTACCGTCGAGGATGCCGGTATTGCCTATATAGAGCTGGAGCCGACCACCCAGAGTGGCGAAGTCGTGCTGCGCTTCAAGCTGGAGAACAATACTCAGGAAGTGCGTGCCTGGACGCAAGCCTCGCAGCGCGAATGGATACTGGTGGGTGTGGCCGAAGGCACCATTGGTCTGGATCGCCTTACCGGCAACCGTGATAACGCCAATGACGCAGGCAAGGGCAAGGATGACGATCTGCTCACCGATACCGGCGTTGCCTTCTTTGCCAAGGGTCGGGTCAAGGGAGACTGGTTGCTGACCATGTCCTACGATTCCAACCGCGAAGGCACCATGGCGAACAACGATCTGTTCAAGGTGATTGATCCCGATCAGTACTACACCCTCTACGGCGATGAAAGCGAGCAGCGCTACGATGCCGCCAGCCGTGAGAAGCTGTACGTCAAACTGGAACGCAAGCAGTTCTATGCCATGTACGGCGATTACGAAACCGGCCTCAATGTGACTGATCTGGCGCGCTACAACCGCAGCCTGACAGGCTTCAAGAGCGAACTGCAGACCGAGCGCTTTGATCTGAATGTCTTTGCCAGCCAGGCGTCGGAAGGTTTCGTGAAAGATGAAATTCGCGGCGATGGCACTACAGGCCCCTACAGCCTGAGCCGTTCGGTACTGATCAACACCGACAAGATCAGCATTGAAACCCGTGATCGCTTTCGCAACGAGAAGGTGCTGGAACGCCGTCAGTTGCGCTCCCATACCGATTACGAGATCGACTACGATCGTGGTGTTATCTACTTCAAGGCGCCCGTAGCCTCGAGCGACTTTGACTTCAACCCCAAGGTTATCGTTATCGACTACGAAACCGAGGGCACCGGTGAAGAAGCACTTAACTACGGTGGCCGCGTGGCGGTGAAACTGCTGGATGGCGCGCTTGAGATTGGCGCCAGCAGCATTCACGAGAACAATGCCGGAGACGAGGGCGACTTGCAGGGTCTGGATCTGCGTTATGACATTACCGACAAGACTCAGCTGCGGGCAGAGATTGCCACCAGCGAGAGTGTGGAAGAGGGTGTACGCAAGGAAGGCCAGGCCCGCTCGGTTGAGATTACCCATCGTGACGACGATCTGGATGTACGTGGCTACTATCGGGAGCTGGAAGAAGACTTTGGCCTGGGTCAGCAGAGCGCCAGTGGGCGGGGTGTGCGCAAACTTGGTGTGGATGCCAGCTACCGCCTGAATGATCGCAATCGCATTACCGGTCGCAAGTACCGCGAAACCCGTACTGAAACCGATGCCCAGCGCGATGTTAGCGAAGCGCGTTACGATTACCGCGGTGACAACTACAGCATCTATGTAGGTGCGCGTCAGACCGATGATCTGATCATCGATTATGCCGGCACACAGCAGCGCCAGTCGTCGAAACAGGCGCTGGTGGGTGGCGAAACCCGCATGATGGATGGCCGACTGCGCCTGCGTGCCAGCCATGAGCAGAATATTGGCGATGAAGTGCAGAGCACCGATTTTCCCAATCGCACCAAGCTTGGGGCTGATTACAAGCTCACCGACAAGGTGGATCTGTACGCCGAGCAGGAATACACCAAGGGCGATACGCGTGAAACCGAGAAAACCCGTGTCGGTGTGCGTACCTATCCCTGGGAAGGTGGCGAGATCGATACTTCCCTGGGGCAGCAGTTGTCCGAAGAGAGTGCGCGCCTGTTCGCCACCGCCGGTCTGCGTCAGCGCTGGCAGCTGAGCGATCGCTGGAGCACGGACTTCAGCATTGATCGCAGCCAGACGCTGGAGTCCGACTCGCCGGTGCGGGTTGACCCGGACAGCGAAGAGCCCGATGCCGAAATCGACTACACCTCCGTATCCGTGGGCAATGCTTACCACGCCGATGATTGGACCCTGAGCTCGCGAGTTGAAGTACGCGATGGCGAGACCGAACAGCGCTGGGGTGCAGCTGTGGGTGTTGTGGCCGAAGTAGAGAAGGGCACCGCTGTTGCCGCCAAGGCCCGTTACGGCGACAGCCGCCGCGATGATCAGCGCAAGCGCACTCTGGATCTGAGCCTGGGTCTGGCGTACCGCCCGCGCGGTGGCAAGCTTACTGTGCTGGATCGGCTGGATTATCAGCGCAACGATGAAACCATCGGCAGTGTTGATCGTGATGACTGGAGCCTGACCAACAACCTGAACCTGAACTACAAGCCCAATGATGATACCCAGCTGGCGCTGCATCATGGTATCAAGTACCAGCAGAAGACCATCGCCAAGAAAAGCTACAAGGGCTACACCGATACCCTGGGCGCCGAAGTGCGGCATGATTTTGGCGACCGCTTCGATGTCGGTGCCCATGCAAGCATTCTGCGCAATGACAGTGGCCAGTCCGAAACCAGCTTCGGTGTGTCGGTTGGCGTTAATCCGATGAGAAATACCTGGATCAGCGTCGGCTACAACTTCGAGGGTTACGACAATAACGATTTCAGCGGTGGTAACTTTACTTCCAAAGGCGCTTTTGTCCGCTTCGCGGTCAAGTTCGACCAGGACAGTGTCAGGGAATTGCTGGGTAATGATTAAAGTCGCCCGGTCCGACAAGAGGCCCAGAATATGAAGAACATCAAACAATCTGGACAGCAAAAACCCTTTGCCAGGCACGCTCTCTGGTGCTGCCTTACCGGCCTGCTGCTGGGCACTGGCGTGGCCCAGGCGGATTACCTGGGCACGGGTACCACACGGGTGTTTATAGACCCCGACAGTCTGCCGGCCATCATTGATGGCTATCAGGTGGGAGACATTGTCTCTATCATCGCCGAAACCACGCCCGATCCCAACAGCGGTAGTACCGTGGGCGCCGGTGCCTGGAATACCCAGTACGTGCCGGATGGCGCCGAGATTGTGGGTGCTGCCATAGTCGTAGCCAACCCCGATGGCACCTACTCGTCGACACCGGTCACAGATGTGTCGGAAATTGCCCGCGGCTGTGGCCCCCGTGGCTGTAAATACCCGGTTACCGGCTCCTTTCAGAACGGCACTGTGGGTCACTCGCAGCAGGATACCGGTATCTTCTACAGTACAGATCCGCGTACCCGCCAGCTGGCGACGCCCTACAGAGTATCCCCGACCGGCAGTAATGTGACGCCCCAGGATGCCTGGAACGAGTGGGACTACTGGCAGGTACTGGCCTATGGTACAGGCGATGCGCTAACCGGCAACGGAGGCCAGGGCAACACCCCCATCACCCTGGACACCACCTCCGGTATCTGGACGGGATCAGGATCGCCGGTGGCGGGGCCTGATGTCTATTACACCAATGATTACAACGATAACTGTATTGGCGGGGGGCTGGCGACGCTGCAGGACAAAACCAGCTGTGTCGGCCCCTGGCAGCGCATTAGCTATCCCAACTCCAAGATTGCGGCCTCAGGCCTGGTGCGTCCTCCACTGGCAACCGATGGTGAGGCACTGGCGAACGACTCGGTGCTAACCTCGGCGGGTCACAGTTTTAGCGGCGATGGCGCCCTGCCAAGCAATACCAATGCGGTACGTTTCGTATTTGGTGAACGTCGCCTGGGCGAGCTTGAGTATACCCGTCTGTCCTTTCGCATTACCGATGCGGCAGCGTTCACAAACTCTATCGAGCTGGGGGATGTCTGTGCCGATGCCACCGGTGGTGATACCGACAAGGAAGGTCGCGGGCCCCAGGATAATATCTGGCGCTATTTTGAAGGCAACGGTCAGAGCTGCCTGGTGGCCAGCACCGCGGCAAACCTGCATAAAACCATTACCCACGTCGATAATGTTGCCGGTGCAAGTTCCGCCCAGCAGGACTCCATAGTGGCGTTCAAGATCTCCATTGCCAACACCGGCATTGCCGATCTCCATGATATTGCTATTACAGACCTGCCACTGGATAACGATTTAGCTTTGCTGCCGCCGGGTGATCCCAACTGCCCCTACGCCAGCTACGATGGCAACTGGCCGGGCGGTTTGCCGACCTTTACCGGTATCGCCGGTGACACCGGGTCCTGGTCTACCGTGCCCTCCATCGGCGCTGGCGAGAGCTTTGAGGTGTATATCTGTGCTCAGGTCGACAGCAAGGCGAAGATTGGCAGTGCGCTGGATAACGAAGCCACTGCAACCTTTTCCAAGACCTCAGGGGGCACCACAGAGGCGCCTCTGACTTCAATCGCCAAGGTGCTGGTGAATACCAAGATCAGCGGTACTCTGTATCTGGACAATGATCGCAGCGGCACTCTGACCACAGGAGATAATCCTCTTACGCCTGTTTCGGTGCAGCTGTGGATAGATGAAAACGGCAACGGTGTGCTGGAGTCCGGCACCGATACCCTGGTTGATACCGCTGTAACCAACAACGCCGGTGGCTACCTGTTCAGCGGCCTGGAGGCGGGCGACTATCTGGTGGTGGAAACCGATACCGACTATGCCGCTATCGCTGATATCGATACGGCCCTGGGCGCCTGTGCCACAGGTAACAGCTGCAGCGTGATCGCGGTGGCCCTGGATGGGGGGGCGGCCAGTATCGGCAACGACTTTTTCAAGGTGGGTGCCAGTATCGGCGATACGCTGTACGCCGACAGCAACAATAACGGTGTGCAGGATGCGGGCGAGCCCGGCATCGAAGGCGTGACCTTGGATCTGCTGGACAGTGGTTCTGAAGTCATTGCCACCCTGACCACCGATGCCAGTGGCCTTTATAACTTTAATGAGCTGGTGGCCGGATCCTATACGGTGGTGGTAACCGATACCGACAGTGTTCTCAGACCTGGCTTTTTACATGATCAAACCGCGGACCCCGACGCCACCCTGGATGGTCAGCACAGTCTTAGTGTGACTGCTGGTGAGGTGGTTGATACCGTCGATTTTGGCTACCTGCCGCTGGTGATTAATCTCACCACGGTAAAATCGGTGGTTACGTTGTCGGATCCCGTGAATGGCACCAGCAACCCCAAGGCCATACCGGGCGCCGAGGTGGAGTACACCATTACAGTGACCAACCTGGGTAATGGCCGCACGGACGATGGCACCTTCGTGATTACCGATCTGATAGACCCCAGTCTTGAGGTCTTTGTGGGTGATTTCAGCGGTGCCGCCACCGGGCCTGTGGAACTGCTGCAGGGGGCCACCAGCAGCGATCTGACCTACAACTATGAATCGCTCAACAGTGTCACCGATGATCTGGAGTTTTCATCCGACAGTGGCGCTACCTACAGCTATAGTGTGACACCGGACGCCGACAACTTTGACACCCTGGTTAATGCTGTCCGCCTGACACTGGGTGGTCAGCTGCAGGGCAGTGATGGCACCCTGGACCCGAGCTTCAGCGTGCGCTTCAAGGCTCGGGTGAAGTAACCTGAGCGGAAGATGCACGCAGAGAATTTAGAGAGGCGGTTGAATAGGGGGGTGCAAAGGCGGTATCAGGTACAGAACCTGATACCGCCTTTGTCGTTTGTGCGGGAAGCAAAGTGCTTTGTTGCACTTTGTTACAATTCCTTGCGTAAGGTTACCCCTTTCCTGACGGCGCTTTGTTAATTTAGCTACATCCGGTTCAGGGCCGCAACAGCCCCCGGTCATAACAATAATTCAGGAAACAAAGTAATGAAGACATTCAAGACCTGCCTTACCAGCATAGCCCTGTCTATCGCCTGTGCTACAGCCTCTGCCGGTGAGGTTGAAGTGCTGCACTATTGGACCTCGGGTGGTGAAGCTGCCGCCGTGAACGTACTCAAACAGGAAATGGAAGCGGCCGGCCACACCTGGACCGACTTCGCCGTTGCCGGTGGTGGTGGTGAGTCCGCCATGACCGTACTGAAATCCCGCGCCATTTCCGGCAATCCCCCGTCTGCTGCCCAGATCAAGGGCCTGGATATTCAGGAGTGGGGTGAACTCGGTTTCCTGACGTCGCTGGATGATGTCGCTGCCGCCGGCAAGTGGGATTCGCTGCTGCCGCCTGTGGTCAGTGATGTGATGAAGTACGATGGCCACTATGTTGCTGTGCCGGTCAATGTACACCGCGTTAACTGGCTCTGGGCCAATCCTGAAGCCTTCAAGAAAGCGGGCGTTGAAATCCCAACCACCTGGGAAGAGATGATTGCTTCGGGCCCTAAGCTCAAGGCTGCGGGTATCATTCCGCTGGCCCACGGTGGCCAGGCCTGGCAGGACGCGACTACCTTTGAAGCCATCGCTCTGGCGGAAGGCGCAGACTTCTACCGCAAGGCCTTCGTGGAACATGACGAAGCGACCCTGAAGGGCCCAACCATGGTGAAAGTTCTTACTACTTTCAAACAGATGCGTGACCTTATAGATGCTGATTCCAGCGGTCGTGACTGGAACGTGGCCACCTCCATGGTGATCAATGGTCAGGCGGCCATGCAGATCATGGGTGACTGGGCCAAGGGTGAATTCACCGCTGCGGGCAAAGAAGCTGGCACCGATTATGTCTGCGTAGCCGCACCTGGCACCGCCGGCATGTTTACCTTCAATATCGACAGCCTGGCGATGTTTACCCAGTCCGATGACAGCCGTGCCCAGGCGCAGAAAGATCTGGCCGCCATGGTCATGGATCCCAAGTTCCAGGAAACCTTCAACCTGAACAAGGGCTCGATTCCTGCGCGTCAGGGTATGGACCGTACTCCGTTTGATGCCTGCGCACTGGCATCCATGGATGACTTCACCCTCAGCGCCGAGAAGGGCACCCTGGTGCCAAGCATGGCCCACGGCATGTCCACCAGCTCCCGCGTACAGGGCGCTATCTATGATGTAGTGACTAACTACTTCAACGCCAGTGATATCACCGCTGAGCAGGCGGCCGAGAAACTGGCCCGTGCTGTAAACGCCAGTCTGTGACAGGTGGCGGCCGCCGATCCTGCTAGCAGCCTGTCGGACTTACCGATCGGCCAAGTCCGACAGGCTGCTAGGGACCGGTGACCGCATTGAGCCACTCTCTACCGGTACCCCCTTATGAATCCCAAATCCCTCTCACTGCCCGAAACCGGGACGGTGCGACCCGTTACGCTTCGACTGCAGGATAGGTTGGCGGCCCAGCTGCCCAAGCTGGTGTTGGCACCGACCGTTATCGTTACTCTGGTAGCCGTGTATGGCTATATGATCTGGACCGGGCTGCTGTCCCTTACCAGCTCGCGAATTCTGCCGGTATGGAAGTTTATCGGCACTGATCAATACAGCAAGCTGCTGGAAAATGACCGCTGGGGCGTCGCGGTTGAAAACCTGATCATCTTTGGTGGTCTCTTTATTCTAATCTGTCTGGTGCTGGGTGTGCTTATGGCCATACTGCTGGATCAGAAGATCCGCGCCGAAGGCGCGCTGCGCACCATTTACCTCTATCCCATGGCGATTTCATTCATCGTTACCGGTACCGCCTGGAAGTGGCTGCTCAATCCGGGCCTGGGGTTGCAGAAAACCATCCGTGACTGGGGTTTTGAAAGCTTTACCTTCGACTGGCTGGTGAATCCCGACATGGTGATCTACTGCCTGGTGATTGCGGCCGTTTGGCAATCGTCTGGCTTTGTAATGGCACTCTTTCTGGCCGGCCTGCGGGGTGTGGATCAGGAGATGGTCAAGGCTGCCCAGCTCGATGGCGCCAGCATGCCGATGATCTACAGGCGCATTATTTTGCCCTGCCTGAAACCGGTGTTCTTCAGTGCCTTCGTGATTTTGTCTCATATTGCCATCAAGAGCTTTGACCTGGTGGCGGCACTCACCGGCGGTGGCCCTGGCTATTCTTCGGATCTGCCGGCGACCTTCATGTATCAGCACGCTTTCACCCGAGGCCAGATGGGCCTGGGTGCGGCCAGCGCCATGCTGATGCTCGGCGGTGTGCTCGCCATACTGGTGCCTTATCTGTATTCCGAACTGAGGAGCAAGAAAAATGGTTAAGCCTCAGCAAACTTTGAGTCAGCAGCTGTTGCGTTACGGGCTTTACGCGATTCTGGCGGTGGCCGCACTGGTTTATCTGCTGCCCCTGTGGGTCATGCTACTGACCTCGCTTAAAGATGTGGAAGAAATTCGCAGCGGTACCCTGTTGTCACTGCCCGGCAGCATCAACTTTGATGCCTGGAGCAAGGCCTGGAGTGGCGCCTGCACCGGCAGTACCTGTGAGGGTATAGCGCCGTTTTTCGCCAACTCTTTCAAGATCGTGATTCCGGCGGTACTGATTTCTACCCTGATAGGCGCTCTGAACGGTTATGTGCTGTCGTTGTGGAAGTTCCGTGGCAGCGAGTTGCTGTTCGGCGCCATGCTGGTGGGCTGCTTTATTCCGTTCCAGGTCATATTGCTGCCCATGGCACGCATGCTGGCGACGCTGGGGCTTGCCAATACCACCACCGGCCTGGTGGCGGTGCATGTGACCTACGGTGTGGCCTTTACAACCCTGTTTTTCCGCAACTTTTATGTTGGTCTGCCGAAAGAGTTGATCGCGGCGGCGCGCCTTGATGGCGCCGGATTTTTCTTTATCTTCCGCCGTGTGGTGTTGCCGCTGTCGACGCCGATTATCGTCGTCTGCGTGATCTGGCAGTTCACCCAGATCTGGAACGACTTCCTGTTTGGTGTGGTGTTCTCCGGATCTGATACGCAGCCGGTGACAGTAGCGCTGAACAACCTGGTCAACACCAGCTTTGGTGGCAAGGAATATAACGTGGATATGGCAGCGGCCCTGATGGCTGCGCTGCCAACCCTGCTGGTGTATGTACTGGCAGGCAAATACTTTGTACGCGGTCTGACCGCCGGCGCCGTAAAAGGCTGAAACAATAAGAGGTTTATTCCCATGGCGAGTTTAACCATTGATAACGTTACCAAGGCATACGGTCAGACCCAGGTGCTCAAGGGCATCAATATTGCGATCGAAAAGGGCGAGTTTCTGATCCTGGTGGGGCCATCCGGTTGCGGCAAGTCCACCCTGATGAACAGCATTGCCGGGCTCGAAGATGTTTCAGGTGGTCGTATTCTGATCGGCGATGCCGACATTACCGAGGCTGCGCCCAAGGACAGGGATATTGCGATGGTGTTCCAGTCCTACGCCCTCTATCCGAATATGTCGGTGCGTGAAAATATCGCCTTTGGCCTGGAGATCCGCAAGGTGCCCAAGCCTGAGCGCGAAAAGGAAGTACAGCGCGTGGCCAGCCTGTTGCAGATCGAGCCGCTGCTGGATCGCAAGCCGGGGCAGCTGTCCGGTGGTCAGCGTCAGCGTGTCGCCATGGGCCGTGCCCTGGCACGTCGTCCCAAACTCTATCTGTTCGATGAGCCGCTTTCCAACCTTGATGCCAAGCTGCGCGTTGAAATGCGCACCGAAATCAAGAAGCTGCACCAGCGTCTGGGCACCACTATTGTGTACGTGACCCATGACCAGATCGAAGCCATGACCCTGGCGGATCGCATTGCGGTGATGCGTGGCGGTGAGCTGCTGCAACTCGGCACACCGCAGGAGATCTACGACAACCCGGAAAATCAATTCGTGGCAGGCTTTATGGGCTCGCCGGCGATGAACTTTGTCCCCTGTACCCTGGTGGCCAGTGACCGTGGTATGGGCGTCGAGATCACGGACGGGGAGGGCAATCCGTCCTGGCTGCCGGTACCCAATCCTGAACGCCTCAGTGCCTATGTCGGCAAACAGGTGATTCTGGGGCTGCGGCCTGAAATGGTTACCGATCCGGTGCCCCACAAGGCCGACGATGCCATGGTGCAGCATGTGCCAATGAAGGTGCTGGTGACCGAGCCCACAGGCGCCGATACCATGCTGGTGTCCGAGATCAATGGTGTTGAAATCAACTGTCGCATTAATCCAGGCTACAGCACACCGGTGGGGCAGGTAGTACCGCTGATGTTCGATATGAGCAAGGTGGTGTTCTTCGATCCGACCACTGAAGAGCGAATCGACCGCGCCTAAAAAGCGCGGTACAGCTGCAACCTAAGTTCAGAAAACGCGCAGCCCTGGGAGGCTGTCCGGGAATACAGGCCGTAGCGAGTTCAGGTGACTCGCAGTCGGTTATGCATTGTCGGGCAGTCTCCTTAGTGCTGCGCACTTGTTTCTGCTGGGCTGAGCCTGTTTAATCGATGAGTTACCGCTAACATTCAGCTGTTGAAGTAAAGCATTCAAAGGGATAGATACCGATGAGTTACACGCCATCCAGCGAGCGCTATGCGCAGATGAAGTACAACCGCACCGGACGCAGTGGCCTCAAGCTGCCTGCGCTCTCCCTCGGCCTCTGGCAGAACTTTGGTGAGAATGCCCCAATGGACCGGGCGCGGGATATCTGTCGCACGGCCTTTGATCTGGGTATCACCCATTTTGATCTTGCCAACAACTATGGTCCACCACCGGGGTCAGCCGAAACCTTTTTCGGTCAGATGCTGAAAACCGATTTTGCCGGTTATCGTGACGAGATGGTTATTTCCACCAAGGCGGGCTATCGCATGTGGCCGGGGCCCTATGGCGAGTTCGGCAGCCGCAAGTCGCTGTTATCGAGTCTGGATCAGAGCCTGGGTCGTTTGGGGGTGGAGTACGTTGATATTTTCTACTCCCACCGCTTCGATCCCGAAACGCCGCTGGAAGAAACCATGGGTGCGCTCGACAGCGCCGTACGTCAGGGCAAGGCGCTCTACGCCGGTATTTCGTCCTACAGCGCGGCTCGCACTCGGGAAGCGGCGGCAATACTGCGAGAGCTGGGTACGCCTTGCCTGATTCACCAGCCGAGCTACTCGATGCTCAACCGCTGGATTGAAGACGATAGCCTGCTGGATACGCTCGATGATGTGGGTGCAGGCTCCATCGTCTTTTCGCCTCTCGCCCAGGGCATGCTGACAGACAAGTACCTTAATGGGGTGCCGTCAGACAGCCGTGCCAACCAGAACAGCTCGCTGAATCCAGGGCTGCTGTCTGATGACAATCTGGCGCGCATTCGTGGTCTTAACGCGATTGCCGAGCGCCGTGGCCAGACCCTGGCGCAGATGGCGATCGCCTGGGTGCTGCGCAATGGCCGCGTCACCTCAGCCCTGATCGGTGCCAGTCGGCCTGAACAGGTGATCGACAGTGTGGCGGCACTCGACAAGCCTGATTTCAGTGCCGAAGAACTGGCTGAAATTGATCGCTTTGCCACCGAGGGGGGGATCAACCTCTGGGCCAAGTCGTCTAATGACTGAGCGGCTTGCTCGATGCGCAGTCGCTGATTAATGCGAAATATACAATGCGGGGCCTGCAGGTCCCGCATTTTGCGTTTGGGGCTCTTGTGCTCGGCTGTTTTATTCAGCCCTGCTTAGAGCTGAGTTTCGATCCAGCGCTCAGCTGTGCAGCAAACAGGCTTTAATATCAATTTGGCGGCACAAACAACAACACCCGGCACAGGGCCGGGTGTTGTTTATCGGGTGTTGCAGTTGCCAGTGGTTGCTTTGCTGCCGCTTTAGCGAGCAGGCACGGCGATTGCGCCCGTGTTGCGCTCACTGGATTTCAGATCGAACAAGCCGTAGCGTCCGACCACCAGGAAGCACAGTGCCGGTACGATAAAGGACAGGGCACTGCCGTAACTATCGATAATGGCGCCCTGGAACAGGGGCAGAATAGCCCCGCCAAGGATGGCCATCACCAGGCCCGCGGCACCGAATTTGGTGTCTTCCCCCAGGCCCTCAAGGGCGACGCCGTAAATGGTCGGGAACATCAGCGACAGGCAGCCGGAAATGGCGACCATGGCCCAGACACCCAGCATATTGGGGCTGGCGATCATGATCAGGCAGAGCACGCAGGCCAGTACCGAAAGGCCTGCGAGCAGGGCGCTGGCACGGACATAGCCCATAAGCCAGGTCATGACAAAGCGCGCCAGCAGGAACAGGATCAGGCTGTACTGCAGGAAGTCGCCGCCGCGTACTTCGTCGACCGACAGTGCATCCATGACGTACTGGATTGTAAAGGTCCAGACACAGGTCTGGGCGCCGACATTGAAAAACTGTGCAAGCACACCAAAGCGGTAGTGGCGATTACGAAACAGGCGCTTGAGAGTGGCGCGAAACTCGATTTTTCCGTTCTGGCTATCCTGAGTCTTAGCGGTGGAAGCGTCATCTGCGCGCGGCATTGACATGCGTGCCACCAGTACCCAGATCAGCAGCAGTACAAAGGCCATGCCGACGTAGGGCAGCATCACGGCATCAAGTTCGGCGCTCTGAATGGCAACCAGCTGCTCTGCCGGCATGGCAGCGCGCTCCAGCGCTGTGGCGGGGTTTAGCTGCGTCAGTATCAGTGAAGCACCGAGGAAAACCCCCAGGTTGCAGCCGACCGGATTGAACGCCTGGGCCAGGTTTAGCCGTTTGGTGGCATTGCTCGTGGGGCCCATGGCGATCACGAAGGGATTGGCCGAGGTTTCGAGTATCGACAGGCCTGCGGCGAGAATGAACAGGGCTGCCAGAAAGAAGCCGTAACTCAGTGTCTGGCTTGCAGGGTAGAACATGAAAGCGCCGAGTGCTGCGAAGCCAAGCCCGGTCAGAACCCCTGTCTTGTACGAAAAGCGCCGGTTGATAAAGGCCGCCGGCAGTGCCAAACAGAAGTAGGCACCGTAGTAGGCGAACTGCACCAGGGCGGACTGCAGCGAGCTCATGGTGAAGATCTTGCTGAACACCTTGACCAGCGGATCCGTCATGTTGGCAGCTACACCCCAGGCTGCGAAGCAGGTGGTTAGCAGAATAAAGGGCAGAATCATGTCCCGAAAGACCAGTGGTGTTTTCTTGTTCATAGGCGCCTTTGTCACTAAAGCGGCCGCAGGGCGGCAGTTGGGTTTCAGGTGACATTGAGCCACGGCAATATCAACCTTAAATGAACGGCGCGGCGACGCTTTGTAATTTTTGTAATCTGGCTATTTGCTAATCTGTATAGGATGGCAGCCTCAGTAGCAGGCAGATTTCAGCCGGGCTGCTACTATGAGCGCTTTGGCATTCAGGGAGGCGCGCAATGACTACAGACAGCATTCTTTTCCCCGCTCTGGTGCAGCATCAGGACGATGCCGAGCTGAGCTTTATCGCATCCCCGGATGACTGGGCCAGTCGTGCGCTGGAGACGCACTTTTACCGCGGCGTTCAACCCGGTGATCGGCTGATCGATAGCCAGGGGCGTGTGTACTGGCTGTGTTGTACCGGCGCTGTAGTGATTCCAGAACGCAGTGATGAGCTGTTGACGCTGCCCCAGATACTGGCGCTGGTGCGCGGCCATGCGGCGCTGCAGAACAGTTGCTGTGTCGGCAAGCTAGGGGCCAGGACTATAAGTGAAGCTATACATCTTGTAGCGCACTTAACTGATTGATAAAAAATGATTCCTGTAACACACTTTGCCTGACTCTAAGCATTCGTACAGGACATCATGGCTGACTTTAAAACCCATACACTCGTTGCCACCGTGATCAGCGGCGGGCTCGGTATAGCGGCGCTGGCCACCGGCATGGCGACGCCCGCAGAGGCGTTTTGCTACTGGCTGGCGGGTACTTTGGGTGGTTTGCTGCCGGATATTGATTCCGATGAGTCCCTGGCCCTGCGTATCGTCTTTCGGCTTTTCGGTGCCCTGGTTGCGGGCTTGCTGGCGTTTTACTGGATGACGACGCTGCCGGCCTGGCAGGTCGTGTTGCTGGCCGGCAGCGGCTACCTGATGGTGCGCTTTGTGCTTTTATGGCTGTTTGCCCGCATTACCGTTCACCGTGGCATGCTGCACAGCCTGCTGGCCAATCTGCTGTTTGGCGTTATCGCTGTTTTGATGTCTTACCACCTGTTTGCACTGGATGCCCGCCTGGCCTGGGGGATTGGCGGATTTGTGGTCATGGGGGCTACGGTGCATCTGTTGCTGGATGAAATTTACAGCGTGGATTTGTCGGGCATGCGCATCAAACGTTCTTTCGGCACGGCGCTTAAAATAACCGACTGGCAGCGCCCGGGCCTGTCGCTGCTGATGCTGTTATGCAGCCTGGGCGGTTTCTGGCTGAGTCCTGGGGCCAGCGCCTGGCTGCAGGGGCTGGATCTTGCGTTGCCGCAAAGTCTAGGGCATGTGCTGGAAAGCCTTAGGGTGTCTGGCCTGGATATGTTGGCGGTGGATGTGCAGAGTGTGCAGGATGTACTGGCCTGGCTGCGCCGGGGGTGGCAGGATTTGCGCGCCGTCTGATGCCCTGGCTCTTTCTTTGAACACATACTCAGGAGACATGCATGACAGAGTGCAAGGTGACAGGTCCAGACAAGAGTGAGACTCAGGCGTCCCTCGGCTTGATGGGTATTCACCATGTGGCGATCATCAGCCATGACTATGCCCGCTCACGCCACTTCTATGTTGATTTGCTGGGGCTTGAAGTTATTGACGAAAATTACCGAGCTGCCCGGGATTCCTACAAGCTGGATCTGCGGCTGCCCAGCGGTGCGCGCATAGAGCTGTTTTCCTTTGCGCAGGCGCCACCAAGACCAAGTACCCCCGAAGCCCAGGGTCTGCGTCACTTGGCGTTTGCCGTGGCAGATATCGATACTGCCATAGCCTACCTTGAGTCGCACCAGGTGGCTGTGGAGCCGATCCGGGTGGATGAATACACCGGTCAGCGCTTCACCTTTTTCAAGGATCCGGATGCGCTGCCGCTGGAGCTGTACGAAGTTTCAGCAGGGCCCGGTCTGGTGAATAATCAGAGGAACAACTGATCATGACGACCTCGCCGCTTGTCCTTGAATGGCCCATTCTGGATAGTGAAACCGCATTCGATGCCGGTGATTTCTGCGTGACATCAGAATCGCTGGGGATAGACAGCAAGGTGCCCATTCGCATCGAGCAAACCACCCTTGCAGGTGGCAAGCAGCAGGGTGTCAGACTGATCACCCTGTCGGTGGGTGAAATGACGCTACGCGTGGTGCCCTGTCGCGGCATGGCGGTGCTGGATGTTGTTCAGGGTGCCACCCGCTTTGGCTGGGACTCCCCGGTCAGCGAGGTCGTGAATCCGGCGTTTATCAATCAGGAGGCCTCGGGCGGCCTCGGCTGGCTCGACGGCTTTAACGAAATGCTGGTTCGTTGCGGCTATCAGTGGGCCGGGCATCCGGGCCAGGATGGTGACGAGTTTCTGACCTTGCACGGCCGCATCCAGAATACCCCGGCGTCGCGCGTCTTGCTGCGCATTGAGCGTGACCCTCCCTATCGCGTGACTTTGTCGGGGCGGGTGGACGAAAAGCGCTTCAAGTCCACCAATTTCGAAGTCTGGATGCACCTGTCCATGGTGCCCGGCGAACCCTACCTCAAGGTGCAGGACAGCCTCACCAACAAGGGTGTTTATGCACGGGAATATCAGGTGATCTACCACAACAACTTCGGTGCACCTGTGCTCGAAGCCGGTGGCCAGCTGCATGTGCCGGTCGCCGAGCTGTCGCCATTCAATGACTATGCCGTAAAAGGGCTGGATGACTGGAACCAGATTCCTGCGCCAACCCGTGATTTTGATGAAATGGTGTTCAATGTGCGCCCGCTCAGTGATGAGCAGGGCGAGACCCGCTCTCTGCTGCATAACGCCGATGCCAGCCTGGGGATCGAAGTGGCGTACCAGGCCGATACCCTGCCGGTGCTGACGATCTGGAAGAATACCGATCTGCCGGGGCAGGGCTACGTTATGGGTATCGAACCTGGCAGCAGTTTCGCGTACAACAGGCGTTACCAGCGTCCGCTGGGCCTTGTTCCCAGTATCCAGCCAGGTGAAACGGTCCAGTTCTCGCTGCGCTTTGGCTTTTTGACAACGCCAGAAACAGTGTCAGGGTCGCTCAAACAGATTCAGGCCCTGCAGGGCGACACCGAGCCCCTGGTCAAAACGCAGCCGCTGGTGAATCTCCTCGATTGACGGCAGGGACTGCGTCTCTTGTGAAGGGTTATCAGACCTGGCTGGCAGCGGCGCGGATGCGGTCCAGCACCTGGATAACGGCACTGGACTGCTCCAGATTATTCCAAGCCTTGCCGGATTCGATCTGCTGGGCAAAGGCGCTGACCATGCTCGCGTACTGGTTCTGCGGTGCAATCTCGATCACTTCGCCGCCACCGAGTCCGCCTTCTGGCGCCAGGCGAATACGCACGCCTTCGTTGGGGGCATTAAAGGGAATCTCCAGTTCCGCCCAACCCTTGCTGCCCAGCATTAGCAGACGCTGATAGCGTGCGCCCTGGGTGCAGACGGTCAGGCTCAGGGTGCGGCCCTGGCCATAGTCCAGCAGGGCACTGGTCTGGCGGTCGATACCAAACTGCGGGTCAAGATCGATGCTGCTCTGCACGCCCACGGGCTCGGCACCGAAGCACCAGCGTCCGGCCAGCACCGCGTAGCAGCCGATATCCAACAGGCCGCCGCCGCCCCATTCGGGCACGTTGCGCACATTGGCTGCATCACTCAGGCCATAGCTGAACACCGCATGCAGCGCTCGCAGATCGCCGATGGCGGGCAGAATGCGCTGGTGGATGGCACTCCACTGGGCATGATGGCACACCATAAAGGCTTCCATCAGGGTACCGTCGAAATTCGCTGCGGCATCGAGTAGTGGCTGCAGGTCGTCGGAATTCAGCGCAATGGGTTTTTCACACAGAACGTGTTTGCCGGCGGCCATGGCCTTGATGGCCCAGGGCACATGCAGGTGGTTGGGCAGTGGAATATAGACCGCATCTACCTGATCGTCAGCCAGCAGTGCCTCGTAACTGTCGTAGCTGCTGGGCGCACCCACGCTCTGGGCGAAGGCCTGGGCCTGGTCAAGCGAACGTGATGCCACCGCCTGAATGGGATAGCCGGCTTCCAGAATGGCCGGTGCTACCTGGGTACGGGCTATCTTGGCACTGCCCATAATTCCGAATCGAATCACTGATTAATACTCCCTGACTGATGTAGGCCGCTAGGACTTTCCCCTTGGCCCGCCATCAAGTCAAGGCTTAACAGACGGTTGATCAGTGACTCAGAGGTTGCTTATTCACTAAGTTGACGTAAACGTAAACGGTGTTATGCTCGGTGCTCGTTTTCAAGGGGATAACCGCATGACCCGAGCCCTGATTGTCGCCGCCGTTCGTACCCTGGATTCGCTGGGGTCGCAACAGCACTGTCTGGATCTGGAAGCCCGCATTCGCGCCCAGGGCCTGGATATCCATGAGCTTGTGATTGAGCCCCTGAGTACTGACTGGCACAGCCCGGAACCCGAGGATCATTTTCGCAGCGGTTGTGCGCCCATCGAAGCCCTGGCCCGCGCCCATGCATTGATCGGTGAAGGTACCCAGGCGGTGCTTATCCGCGGTGAAGATCTGATCAAAAGTGGCTATAGCCGTGAAGAACGGCATCGGCTGATGGCGGTCTATGGTGCTGACTACCCGTTGACCCAGGCCTACACTGAGCTGGCCGAGAATTATCTGGCACGCCAGAATCTGGATGCCGAACGCTTTCGCGAACTGGCCCAATGCCTGTTCGAAAACTACAGCACGACCTACCTGGACAGCCATAGCGGCGAGGGCAACTCGCCTGAGCTGCCGGCGGATGCCTGGTATGAGCCTGTTACCGCACTGTTTCGTGGCGTGGATTGCGCTAACCCGATGGTGGACTTCAGCGGCCGTCTGCTTATCTGCAGTGAGGCGCTGGTAAACACTCTGAATGTGCCGCAAAACGAGCGCATCGAAATCAAGGGCGTGGGGCTGCGCCGTCTGGCAGGGGATGGCCGTGATCATATAGCCGAAATTGCCGGTTACGATCATCTGCGCAGCGCCTACAATGCCTGCTGCTCTATGGCCGGCATCGACTTTGCCCAGCGCTTTCGTGCAGGCGATGCGCTACTGGAAACCTATACCTGCTTTCCTGTTGTGCCCATGGCATTTTTGCAGGTCAGTGGTCTTATCGATGTACTGGATGAGATGCCGGATTTCCTTGCCCGTCACAGTGTGACTATTACCGGTGGCATGAACCTGGCGCGTGGCGCCTGGAACAACCCTGCGCTGAACGGCTTGATCAGCATGCATCATCGCCTGCTGCAGGGTGATGAGCATATTGGCCTGGTGCACGGTAACGGTGGTCTGGGGTATCGCCAGGGGGTGGCACTGCTGGTGAAGGCCGCTTGAGGTGGCATCAAGCTGAGGCGAAAGCCTGGTCGTTAAACGCGAAAAACCGCTGTCCTTGAGTTAACTCAAGAGCAGCGGTTTTTGGGTCTCCAGCGTTATTTCTAATTCATCGAGTGTATGGGTGCTGCGGCTGTTGTTACTGCGCCGCTTGCAACTGACCCCGGACCGCGCCGCCGGGGTGTGACGGGTTGTGCACGTTGATGTAGTAGTCGCCCGGGTTTGCCAGGATGCGTTTCACCATGCCGGATTCGTGGGTCGGAAACTTGCCTTTCTCGTATTCGCTCACGCAGTCAGCGGCATCACCGTCTTCCGGCCCTGCCAGGGCTGCGACCACGGGGCCGTTGCTGCCTTTCTTGCCATGATGGATATGGGCCGCCATGCCGGAACCCACCGGAACCATTTCAATGCCCGAAACCTGGAGTGCATAACACAGGGTCATTTCGTCGCCATCGACGCCAAACACCATGGCGTGTCCCTTGCCATCGCTTGCGCCCATGGCACCAATTTCCTGGTCCCCCGAGAGGGATGCGGTCAGCAGGGTGTTGGTGTGACCGGCCAGAGCCAGGGGTGCGCTGGCGACCAGCAGTCCCAACAGGCTGGTGCGAACAGCGGCGGCGATATAATTATTTTGCAGTTTCATGCTGTATTCCTTATAGATCCTGAAAATGGCGAGGTGGCCGTCGTCCGTCGCTGGCCTCCTTGACTACCATTACGCTACTGGGCGCGTTTTGGATGTATCAAGGTGCAAAAAAGCGCAAATAAAACCTAAACAGAGGTCTGGCTCCGTTGCCAAAGTACTGCCGAGGCTGACAGTGCGGTGGTCAATCGGTATGGTGTCAGCATTATCGTCAATGCCGGAATTAAGCCCTCTCCATGCTAAAACTCACCAACCATGTGTCCATACCCGACGACGAAATTGAGCTCAATGCCATACGGGCTCAGGGCGCGGGTGGGCAGAACGTCAACAAGGTCTCAAGCGCGGTGCATCTGCGCTTTGATATCAGGGCGTCATCATTGCCGCAGGGCTACAAGGAAAGGCTGCTCGAAATAAAGGACTCGCGCATTACCAAGGATGGTGTGGTGGTGCTCAAGGCGCAGCAGCACCGTACCCAGGAGCGCAATCGCGAGGATGCGCTCAACCGCCTGCGGGATCTGATTCTCGGCGCCATGGTGGTCCAGAAAAGCCGCCGCCCCACCAAACCAACCAAGGGCTCTAAGGTGCGCAGGCTTGACAGTAAAACCAGGCAGGGCAAGACCAAGTCGCTGCGCGGCCGGGTTGATCACTAACGACTGGTTTAGGTTATGCCCAGCAGCATGATGGCGCGGTCAGCGACTTGCTGCACATCCTCATACTGATGGGTGACCATCAGCAGCGTCTTCTGTGCCGCTTTGGCGGTGCGTCTTGTCCAGTCGGTGGCGCGCTGGCGACTGTGGGGGTCGAGTTCGGCGAAGGGCTCGTCCAGCAGCACTATGGGTTCGGGGCGCAACAGGGTGCGAATCAGCGCAATGCGTTGGCGTTGGCCACCGGACAGCTCAGTGGGCCTGCGTGCCAGCAACTCGGCCACTTCCAGCGTATCGAGCGCCGACTGCAGGGTCTCTTTAGGCAGCGTTGCACTGAGGCCCAGGCTCAGATTGTCGGCAATACTCAGGTGCTCAAACAGGTTGTGATCCTGAAACAGCATGCTCACCGGCCTTTGCGCAGCACCTAGCCCCAGCAGGGATTGGCCCTGCCAGTCGAGCCGGCCGCAGTGGGCCGATGCAAAGCCTGCGATGCAGTCCAGCAGAGTGGTTTTGCCAACACCGCTGCGCCCCTGTATGGCCAGAATCTCACCGCGTTGAACCTGCAGTGAATAACGCAGCGGCTGCTGATCACGCAGCACCTGCAGATCCTCTATATCAAGCATCCTGTTGTCCTTTCTCGAAGTGCTGAAACAGCCAGACCACCAGTGCACAAATCAGCAGTAACAGCAGGGAGGCAACCGAAGCCTCGCCCATGCGGTAGGTACCGGCGTAGCCGTAAATCAGCCAGGGCAGGGTGGTCCAGTCGCTGGTGCCGAAGATGGAAAAGATCGCCACATCCCCCATGGCAAGCAGCAGCATCAGCGCAAAGCTGGTGATGCAGGCGCGGCGCATATAAGGCCACTCAATGCGCAGGCGCTCTTGGAATCCGAGTTTCAGTGAGCGCACCAGACGCTCATACTGACGGTCGAACTGCAGCAGTCGGGGGCGCAGTTGCTGCACGGCATAGGGCAGGATCAGCACCATATTGAGCAGCACCACAAACAGCATGCCCCAGTGATCCAGATCCAGGCGCGGCAGCAGCAAAATATAGAGCCCGACCGACACCACCATGGCCGGTGCCACCAGGGCGTGGGTACTCAGCCAGTCGCACAGTAGCGCCAGGGTATTGCGGCCTTCAGTGCGAGCAAAACGCGAGGGCAACAGCGTGGCGTAGGCGAGTAACAGGGCGCCAGTACCGGCAATGGCTGCGATGAGCAAGGTAATGAATGCAGGCCGGGCTATAGCCAGCCAGTCAAAGCGTGCCAGGTTCACCTGTAGTACGCCGGGCACCAGGGCCAGCAATGGTAACAGCAGCGCCAGCGCGGCCGTGGCGTATAGCAGCCGGTGCAGGCGCTGCATGGCGGCACCGGGTTTGGGTGTCCAGTGCTGTTGGGTACTATCAACGCCCAGCCACTGGTTACCACCGAGTCGGTTCAGTAACAGGAAAAGGCTGCCGGCAATCAGCAGCTGGGTCCAGGCCAGCGTCAGGGCTTCGGGGATATTGAAGTCGTACTTGAGGGACTGATAGATTGCCACTTCCAGGGTGGTGGCTCGAGGTCCGCCACCGAGGGCCAGCACCACGGCAAAGCTGTTAAAACAGAGCACGAACACAAAACCGAACAGCTGCAGCATGCCGGCACGCAGGGCCGGCCATTCGATCAGGCGCAAGCGCTGCCAGGCTCCGAGCTTGAGCTGTGCTGCCAGCTTCCAGCTGCTGTCGGGAATATGCTGCAGCTGCAAGAGTTGTACTCGAATGGCAAAGGGCAGGTTCAGATACACATGGGCGATCAGGATGCCGGGCAGGCCGTAGAGGTTCCAGTCTTGTCCAAGCCAGGGGCTGATGAGTCCCTGGCGCCCGAGCAGCGCCACCAGTCCGGTTATCAGGATAAGTGTTGGCATCACGAAGCTGAGCACACACAGGCTCAGAAAGCTCTGACGCAACCAGAGCCCTGGGCTGTAATAGAGTGCTCTCGCCACGGGCCAGGCGAGAACGAGCGCCAGCAGAGCGCTCAAGCCCGCCTGTTTGATGGAAAACCAGACAACGCTGTGAAAATAACCATCTGATAGCAGGCGGGTGTCCAGGCGGCTCTCAGTCCCCGAGCTATCAAATCCGATCAGGCCATAGAACGCCAGTACGGTGACAGCCAGGCTGAACCCCAGGGCCAGCATGCCGGCAGCAAGCATAGCGGCAGTTACTGTGCGGCGCTGCTGCGCCACTCACGCAGCCATTGCTGGCGCGAGGCACCGGCTTCTTCGGCGCTAAAACCAATACGCTGGGGGCTGATTAGCTCGCCGAATACCGGCGGTAGCTCAACATTGTCTATCACCGGCAGCATCCAGTTGGTGACAGGGATAATGGCCTGGGCTTGGGGGGATACCAGAAACTGCAGGAAGTCGCGTCCCAGGTCTTTGTTCTGGCTGGTGCTAGTGATGGCGGCCAGTTCTATCTGTGCCACGTGACCTTCACTGAACGGAGCGGCGCGGTACTGCGTCTTGTTTTCGGCCACCACATGGTAGGCCGGCGAGGTGTTATAGCTCAGCACATAGTCGGCATCGCCCGCGAGAAACAGGCTATAGGCTTCCCACCAGCCTTTGGTGACCGTGACCGTATGGCGGGATAACTGTTGCCAGGCCGCCGGCGCTTCATCGCCGTAGACCGCCTTGACCCACATCATCAGGCCCTGGCCCGGGGTGCTGGTGCGCGGGTCCTGGTAGATCACGCTGGCATCGGACTCGATCAGCGCCCGCAGAGAGGTTACCGGCTGGCTGATTTTGCTGCTGTCATAGATAAAGGCAAAGTAGCCAAAATCAAAGGGTACGAAGCTGTCGTCCTGCCAGGCCAGCTCCTGGCGCAATGGGCTAATGCTCAGCCCGTGGGGCTCAATAAGCCCGGTGGCACGGGTGTCCACGCTCAGGCCATCATCAATGCCCAGAATCACATCTGCCTTGTTGTTCTCGCCCTCGATCCGCAGCCGATTGAGGATACTGACGCCGTCTTCCACCGCCACGTATTCCAGATCACAGCCGCACTGGGCTTCGAAGGCCTGTTCCAGCTGCGGACCTGGCCCCCATTCGGATACGAAAGAGTCATAGGTATAGACGCGCAGATCCGCGGCCTGGCTGGCCTGGGTGAGTCCGAACGCCAGTGCTGAGCACAGGCCTATAATAGTTTTCATGCTAATCCTTCAATGCCGGTGGCAGACGCCGGACATCATGGCAGGTACACTGCGCCGACCGTGGGTCTGTAATGGGCCCGGATTCTAACGCAGCCGGTAGTTTCAGTCATGCAAGCAGCGCCCTTTTCCGCCGTACAGCCCGTCGTTCAGTCTGCGATTCACCTATATATGCAACAGCACCCTGAGCTGGCCTCGGTATCGCCACAGTGGCAGCCCATGGCCGGTGGCAGCAGCAATAGGCTCTATAGTTCGGTCGCCGACTCGCTGGTGCTGCGGGTGAATGCTGCGCCCGAGCAGGTGCCTGGCGTTGATCGCAGGCGCGAGGCCGATGTGCTGGCACAGCTGCAGGGGCAGCCCTGGGCGCCCTGGGTACTGCACTGTGCCGTGCAGCCCAGCGCAGAGGGTGATCATGGCTGGCTGCTGACCCGCTGGCATGGCGAGAGCCCTGTAAGTGAATTGACCAGAGCGCAGCGCGCTCAACTGCGTGATGCCGTGTCCGCCTGGCAGGGACTTGAACTGGATGTGGATGTAGCAGGTCAGGAAAAGAGCCTGGTAATGGATTACGACGCTCTGCTCGCAGGCTACGGCGCCCAGCTTGTCGGCCTGCCGATGGAGCGCGCCCTGCAGCAGTTGGTGGTTCGCGCAGCACGGGAGCTGGCATTGTTGCCCGAGATCCCCCAGGTTCTGACGCACCATGATCTGCATCCCGGCAATCTGTGCCTGAACGCAGGCGCGCTGGTGGTGGTGGACTGGGAATATGCGGCTCTTGGCTCTGCCTGGTTTGATGCCGCCGCCCTGATACAGCGCTGTGGCATGAAGGCGGAGGATATCGCTGCGCTGCCGGCATTTGCGACTATCGATGCAACACAGTTGGTGGACGGTCTGATGAGGGCGCGCTGGCTGTGTGAAGCGCTGGAATGTCTCTGGTACTGGGCCCGTGGCCTGGCCGGCACTGACCGCAAGATGGCGGATTTGATGCGCGACACCCTGCGGCTGTTCAAACAGCCTGAATTAACGGTGGCGGGCTGACGTCCCTACTGGACCACCGATCTCGACCAAGTAGGATGCAGCGAAGAGAAACCCATCAATGGTCCATTGTTGGGCTAGGTCTCTTCGGGCCTGCAACCTGCGGCCATATTAAAAACAATGCTTAGAGTACAGTGTCGCCCATTCCCATGGGGTATTCCGCACAAGCGGCTTTGGCGGGGACATAACATCATCTTGATCGATCGCTCAAATTAAGACTTGAACGGTCGTTCATGTTGGATTACCATAGTCCTAACTTGAACAAATGATCAAGTTGTTGCAAGAAGGGCTGCTTACCAATAGAGCGGCCCGACAACAGATTTATTTGGATCACACCAGGAGAGATCATGACTGAATTTAAGCTTCACACTATGGAATCCGCCCCAGCCGACAGCAAGCCGCTGCTGGAGGATTCCCTCAAAGGTTTCGGCATGATTCCCAATCTGCACGCCGTAATGGCAGAAGCACCTGGGCTGCTGGAAGGCTACAAGCTGCTGCACGAATTCTTCCAGAACACCTCGTTCGACAAGGATGAACTGACCGTGGTGTGGCAGACCATCAACGTAGAGCATGAGTGCCATTACTGTGTACCGGCTCATACCGGTATCGCGCACATGATGAAGGTTGATGGCGCATTGACTGAAGCGCTGCGTAACAGCACCGCCATGCCCACGCAAAAGTTGCAGGTACTGCACGATACGACTCTGGCGATAGTGCGTAATCGCGGCCACCTGAGCGAAGCTGAAGTTGAAACCTTTTTTGCGGCAGGATACGCTCAGCGCCAGCTGCTCGAAATCGTACTGGGCCTGTCGCAGAAGGTGATGAGCAACTATGTAAACCACCTCGCCAACACGCCGGTCGATAAAGCGTTTGAGAAGTTCTCCTGGCAAAAGCAAGGCTGAGTGTTTGAAGTTGAAGGCAGGGCGCCGCCTGGGGGATTTGTCAGCTGACGCTCTGTTTACTTAGCTAATTTTTCCAGAATTTTCAGCAAGGGTCTGACTTTCAAGGTGGCCTGAATGATTAAAGTGTCTGTAATGTATCCCAAGGGTGCCGATATCCATTTCGACACTGATTATTTTTTGACATCCCACAAACCGCTGGTGGTCAAGTTGCTTGGTGATGCGCTAAAAGGCGTTGAGGTTAACTTCGGTCTTGCAGGGCCTTCCGGTAAAGCGGCACCCTATATCGCAATGACGCACCTGACATTTGAGTCTATGGAAGGGGCTCTTCAGTCCTTTATGCATCATGCGCCAAGGCTGTTAGCCGATGTAACCAACTACACCAATGTCCAGCCGCAGCTGCAGATTAGCGAAATAGTTCAGTAAGCCGAGCGATTCCGCGCCCGCACTGCTGGGCGCTCAAGCTGCTTTCAGGGCAGGTTCTGTAGTCCCGCTTGCGTTCGTATAGGAAGAAGTACCTTTGGTCGCCAAAGTCAGAAACAGAGTGATATTTAGCTCGTCCAGGTTTTCCGTCAATCTTGTGACCTATCCCACCGATCACAAGGTGATGCGGCATATAGACCATGCCCCCGAAAGGAAGTACTACAAGTTAAATTTTGTACTCGTAAAGCCTGAATTCGGTGGCGTTTTCGACTGTGAAAAATGCATTCTCAACCTGTTTGGGCGCATCTATCTTTTTCGGCCAGATCAATATGAACATAGCGTTTCCCGCATAGAGGCGGGCAAGCGCGTTTTGTTGAGCTTCGCATTGAGTATCTAGCAATAATCTTGGTATTTTCCGCTGTGTTCCTGCCGCAAATGCTGGTGCCGGAAATGATGACGGTCTTTAAATAAAAAGAGCGAAGCCTGTGGGTGCAGCACATTTTGCCTGCAGGCTTCGCTTGAAAGTACAGTCTGGCGGCGATGCCGCCGGAGCTGCGTTGCCGGTAACGGCAGGGTGATGTAGGGGTTTGAAACAAAGGATTTGAGACAAGAGCCTGGGCAGATGGGTGCTGCCCGGGCTTTTTTGTCCCTCGCACTTGCGTGCCAGGGGCAGGCCGGTGTTAGAGATAGCCCTCGGCTTTCACCCGTCGGCTGTGCGGGCGGGGCTTGGGAATAGAACCGCTTAGCGTGGCGCGTTGAGGCGCAGGTTCATATGGCGGTTGACGTCTTTGTACAGCAGGTAGCGGAAGCGGCCCGGACCGCCGGCGTAGCAGGCCTGGGGGCAGAAGGCGCGCAGCCACATGAAGTCACCGGCCTCGACCTCGACCCAGTCCTGGTTCAGGCGATAGACCGCCTTGCCTTCCAGTACATAGAGTCCGTGCTCCATGACGTGGGTTTCGGCGAACGGGATAACACAGCCAGGCTCGAAGGTGACGATATTCACATGCATGTCATGGCGCATGTCGCTCATGTCGACGAAGCGGGAGGTGACCCAGTGCCCGTCGGTGTCGGGCATCGGGATTGGCTCGATATCCTGTTCGTTGGTGACGAAGGCTTCGGGATGGGGCACGCCTTCCACCGCCTGGTAGTACTTGCGAATCCAGTGGAAGCGTACCGCCTGATCGCTGTTGTTGCGCAGACGCCAGTCGGCGGCGGGCGGTATAAAGGCATAACCGCCTGGTTGCAGGCGATGGACGGTGCCTTGCAGCGTCAGCTCGACTTCGCCCTCGACCACGAAGAGGACGGCTTCTGCGTTCGGATCCTGCTCCGGCTTGTCGCTGCCGCCGCCGGGGCTGACTTCAACGATGTACTGGGAGAAGGTTTCGGCGAAACCGGACAGCGGTCGTGCCAGCACCCAAAGGCGGGTGTTGTCCCAGAAGGGTAAATGGCTGGTGACGATGTCCCGCATGACTCCCTTGGGAATAACGGCGTAGGCTTCGGTGAACATCGCGCGGTCAGTCAGCAGTTCCTGTTGGCTCGGGTGCCCGCCCTGGGGGGCGTAGTAGCTGTTCTTGGACATGAATGCCTCTTTGGTTGGTGGTCTTGATCCGCGATCGCCCTGTCCTGAACAGGACATGCCCGCACTGGAAGAGCCGGGTATGGAGACCGGGATCGGTCATTTGGCTAACGCGTTAAAGTACGCGACTGGGCGCCGCTTGCTGAGATGGGTCAATGGTCACACTCTATAGAATCAACAGATGTATTCTCAAATTAAATATTTGGATAAGAAGTATTCGATTATCGAATACTTCATCATCATCAGGCTCATTCAATGGAGCTAATACTGCCCGATGACGAATTCGCAGCATTCAATGCGTTATTTCTGGGTACTTAATTGGCATCCAGCCGAAACAGTGCAGGCCCCAAAGTGCTGGGCGCCTGCTTGTGGTGACTGTTATTGATCACAGGATCTATGGGCACGACTTCCAGCGCGCAGGGGAGGCTGGGCATCAGCAGCGGCATCAGGTGGTGTCCGTCGATGGTTGGATCCAGCCATCGCGCCCACAAATCGGCCGGCAGCATGACAGGTTGGCGGTGGTGTATCTGCTCCATTCCGGGGGCGGCGGCTGTGGTGAGAATGGTGCAGCTGTGTATTGTCTCGGCGCCATGCCCCCATTGCTCCCACAGGCCCGCAAAGGCAAAGACAGCGTCAACCGGCTGGATGGAGTAGGGCTGCTTGTGGCCCGCTTCGGTACGCCACTCAATGAAAGATGACGCCGGAATAATGCAGCGCTGGTGCTTGAGCGGGCCGCTAAATGCCTTGCTGCTCGCCAGAGTCTCTGCCTTGGCGTTGAACATCGAATAGCGCGTGTCCGGTTCCCGTGCCCAATGCGGCACCAGCCACCAGCGCATGTTTTGCAGAACGTTCTTCTCTTCCACCTGCCGTATCACCGGCACCTGCTCCGTCGGCGCCAGGTTATAGCGCGTCTGGATGCGAAGGCTGATACCCAGTTCATCCAGCAGCCCCTGAGTGAATGGATCGTCAATCACGTTGTAGCGTCCGCACATATCTCAGTACCCACGTAAACTCTCTGGTTATCACAAGATAGCAAATGAGGTCACTGATGTTGGGGGAAGGCGGCTCAATGCGATCTTGAGGCGTCTATACCTCCTCAAGGGCATGCAGATACAGGTGCCGGCGCACCAGCGCTTGGTCCCCCAGGCGTTCGGCCGCATGCTGCAGTATCCGGTCTAGTCCAATGTGTGCGCCCACAGTTTCGCCGGCAACACCCCGGCGCGGCCTTACCTGGGGCTGGGCAAGGACGACTAGCGCGAGGTGCTGTAGTTCTTGGAAGACGAGATACTTGCGCGGATGCCGGGCGCCTGAGAGCGCGTCTAAGCGACGCTAGCGGCAAGGGGTATCGTGGCATGGGTCGGAAGGGGTTAAACGAATCTGGAAGCGATTAATCGGAGTCTAGCTTGACCGTAGGGTGTGTCATGATAATTCGCTGTCTATTTTCACGCTTGTTGTCTAAGTTTGGAGTCTCAGGCCAAGCATGACACGGAGCTAGTCGATGCGAATTACTTTGCCACCTGTTGACCCTGCAAACATTGATAGTTTTATCAATGATGATTTGCTAATGCGTAGAGAGTTTGGGGAACAATTGCAAAATTTAGTTTTGAACGTAAAGGAACCGTTAGTGGTTTCCTTAGAAGCACCTTGGGGCGAGGGGAAGACTTATTTCGCTCATCAGTGGATGAAGCTTCTGGATGAAGAATCTAGTGTTAAGTGTATATATTTTGATGCTTTTAAATCCGATTATCATGATGAAGCATTTATGACGTTGCTTTCATTGATCTACTCGTATGGTAAAGAAGAATTAGATGAAGATTTTGGTTCTAAAGAAAGTAAACTGAAAGGTCTGAAAAGTGCAGCGTTATCTGTTTTTAAATCCATACCTGGCTCGGCTGCCCGTGCTGGTTTGAAGTTAATTCCTCTTGGAGATGTGCTTACAGAATTTGGGGTGGATGTCTCTCAGCAACTATTATCTAAGACTTCAGAAACGCTTGATGATTGGATGGAAAAACAGTTTGAAGCTCATTCACAAGCTGATTCGCATATAAAACAATTTCAAAATGCTCTTGATGTTTTAGTTAAAGATGTATATGGGACCACCGTTGAAGAAAAACCATTGGTAATTGTAATTGACGAATTGGATAGATGTAGACCAGATTTTGCTCTTCAGTTGCTGGAAAAAATAAAGCATGTTTTTTCTACTAAATCTGTTGTTTTTGTATTGATTAATAATCCTAAACAGCTTCAGGGTTCAGTAAGGGCGGCATACGGTTCAGAGATTGATGCTCATAGTTATTTACAAAAGTTTTACACGATTGCGATTTCATTGCCTAAACGACCACCGCTTAATCTAAGGCAGTCGTATGATCTACATCACTATATGTTGTACGTTTTTGATAAATTGGAAATTAGAAATGAAAAAATCAATCTTTTAGCTACTTGTACTGCAGGCTTGCTTAGTTTGCACAATAAGTCTCTCAGGGACGTTGAAAAGGTTTCAGGTTACTTGGCACTGTATGCATTAGGTAAAGAGTTTAATAATTTAAGTGCACGTGACATATATGTTGTTTCATTACTCTGTGTTACGCGAACGATAAAGCCTGAGCTTTTCTATCGAATCTATGCCGATGACGAAGTGCGAGAAGAAGTAAAAGAATTTGTAGGGTTCAATCGGGAGGAACATTTTGACAAAAATTTAGAGGATATGTCGCAATTCATTTATTGGTTGTTCGTGCGGAATCGTTCCTCAGTAACGGCGAAAGAACTCGGCGTCTACCAGAAGCAGGAAGGAGAGCGGGCAAAAGGAACCCTGCCTAGAGATAAAAAGTCATATGTTCAACGTTTGATTGTCCCTTTGCATCTTATGACTTAGAAACCTCCAACCCACGTTAAACCACTTCTCCCGCGCATACCGCCATCATGGCGGTATGAGCACATTCAAACCCCACAGTTTAGCCACTGGCCTTGCCGCCCTCAGCGGCCGCGCTCCGTCTTCGGTGGCGGCGCTAGCGCTCGACCTAGCGGCGGACGCCAACGGCGGGCAGCAGCTGTTGCCGGCGGGCCGCTTCAGCGCCATTGATGGCCGCCCGTTTGATTGTAGTGCTGGTGATTCGTAAAATTTCCGTGATTCCGTTTACATACCATGCGGTGAAAATTTACAGACTGCTCGGCGGGCTCCAATATCTAGCCCCTAGCCCCTAGCCCCTAGCCCCTTTTTTGGGCTTTTCAATCCAGCCGCTGTATAATGCCCGCCGTTTTTAGTGGCGGTGAAGTTATGGAAATCCTCGACGAAATCAAAACCTTTCTTGGCTGCGAGACCCCGGATGCCTGGGTTGAGGTGGCGTTGCAGAATCAGGCGCTGTTGCTGATAGATCATGCGCACTGCGAGAAGAAAGCGGCGTCCACCGCCATGACGCTGATGTTCCGCTACGTGGATCGCATGGAGCTGCTCAACAAGATGTCACGCCTGGCCCGCGAAGAGCTGATTCACTTCGAGCAGGTGCTGGCGATTATCGAATCCCGGGGTATTCAGTATCAGCATATGCAGTCGGCGCGTTATGCCGGTGGCATGCGGGCAGCGGTGCGCAATCATGAGCCGCAACGGCTGATCGATGTGTTGATCGTGGGGGCCTTTATAGAGGCGCGTTCCTGCGAGCGCTTTGCCAAAATCGGCCCCTTGCTGGATGCGGAGCTGGCGAAGTTCTACCGCTCATTGCTGAAATCCGAAGGACGTCATTACCAGGATTACCTGACGCTGGCCGAAGATGCGGCCGGTGAGCCGATTGATGAGCGTGTTGCCTTTTTCCGCGGCATCGAGAATGAGCTGATTCTGTCGAGCGATGATGAGTTCCGCTTTCACAGCGGAGTACCGTCGGCGAACTGCGATACGAGTATAGGGATTTAACGCTCAGTTGCGCAGGCCGCAGCTTTGCTCTGATTTGATCCCACAAAAGTGGATTCTGAGTTTAATAGCCTGCTCGAACGCGGCAGGTTTTACCGCTGTTTAGCGGAATTCGCCGGCATATCCTCGAAATTCGCCTGGGGCTCATTTCCCGGAATTCGCAGGCTCATTCCAGGCTACCACTGCACCCTAGGCTGGTATTGGAGTAGCGAATTCCAACATCCGCAGCGAAGCTATGGAGTACAGGTTGCTTGGTTACCGCTTTGCTCTTTTTCTAGCCCCTAGCCCCTAGCCCCTTGCCCCTTTATTCTCGCACCTCGCACCTCGCCCCTGCTTTTTAAATCGCAAAGTCGATCAGCTGATAGCCGTCGTTGTCGATCTGCAGATACCAGCCGTGGCTGTCCCAGTCACCCAGTACGATACGGGTTCCCGAGTGTTCGTCATCATTGTCGATGATCTGATGCTGGTGGATGGCGGGGCGATGGGTATGGCCGTGGATCAGCAGGCTGACGCCGGCCTCCGTTAGCGCATTTGAGACCGCCTGTGGATTTACATCCATGATGTCGGCGGATTTCTCTGCGCCTCTAGCCTTGCTGGCTGCGCGAAGCTGTCGGGCGATCGCCAGACGCTCTTCTACGCTTTGAGAAAGGAACTGCTGCTGCCAGGCAGGGTTGCGCACCTGGGTGCGAAAGGCCTGGTATTCAGTGTCGTCGGTGCAGAGCTGATCGCCATGCATCAGCAACGCTTTGCCACCGTGCACGCTGATAAGCTGCTGATCGGGCAGGGCGCGGGCCCCTAAGGTATCCAGAAACGCCTGCCCCACCAGAAAGTCGCGGTTACCGTGCTGAAAGTAAAGCGCGGTACCGCGGGCGGACAACGCTGCCAGTTCGTCGTAAATTGCATCCAGCCCGGGCATGGGCGCATCGTCCCCGATCCAGGCTTCAAAGATATCGCCCAGCAGGTAGAGCGCATCTGCGCCAGGAACGTCCTGTTGCAAAAATGCCAGGAAGGCCTGGCTCAGGTCCGGGCGCTCAGGGCGCAGGTGAAGATCAGCGACAAACAGCAGCGTCATGGGGTCTTCTTACTCGGAAATACGGGCAGATTCGATGATTACGTCTTCAGCCGGCACGTCCTGATGACCGCCGCGGGATGTGGTTTTAACACCCTTGATCTTGTTGACCACGTCCATACCATCGACAACCTTGGCGAAGACAGCGTAGCCCCAGCCCTGGGTGGTCTCAGCGGTGTGATCCAGGAAGCTGTTGTCTTTTACGTTGATAAAGAACTGGGCAGAGGCGGAGTGCGGATCCATGGTGCGGGCCATGGACAGGGTGCCGGTCAGGTTCTTCAGGCCGTTGTTGGCTTCGTTCTCGATGTTGGCGCGGGTTTCTTTCTGCTTCATGCCGGGGGTGAAACCGCCGCCCTGCAGCATGAAACCGTCGATCACGCGGTGGAAGATGACACCGTCGTAGAAACCATCGCGTACGTACTGCTCGAAGTTGGCGGCGGTTTTGGGCGCCTTGTCGTAGTCGAGCTCGATGGAGATGTCGCCGTGGTTGGTCGAGAGAATAATCATTGCTTTACTTCCTGGGGTTGCGATTTTTCGTGATCGGGGGATCTTGAACAATCGCGCATTATACCCAAGTGAAGCGGTTTCGCATCATCCAGGAGGCCGGGGCCGCAATGCGGCGGCCGGTATCGCGAGCGGTTAGTGTGTTCAGCCGCCCGATACGTTTATAATGCTGCGACTTTTCATGCCGTCAGGACAGACTGGACACCAAGCCGACTATGAGCAAGCAAGAACACGTCAAGCCTACAAATTTTATCCATCAGATCATCGAGAGCGACATCGCAGACGAGAAGGTCGCCGGTGGTCAGGTCGTGACACGCTTCCCGCCAGAGCCTAACGGTTATCTGCATATCGGTCACGCCAAGTCGATCTGTCTGAATTTTGGCACTGCTGCCAAGTATCAGGGCCAGTGCAACCTGCGTTTTGACGATACCAACCCCGAAAAAGAGAGCCAGGAATATATCGACGCCATTGCCGAAGATGTGCGCTGGCTGGGCTTCAAGTGGGACGGCGATATCCGTTACACCTCGGACTATTTCGAACAGCTGTACCAGTGGGCGCTGTACCTGATCGCCAACGGCAAGGCTTATGTCGACAGCCTGAGCGCCCACGAAATGCGTGAGTTCCGTGGCAACCTCACGGAAGCGGGCAAGAACAGCCCTTACCGTGAGCGCAGTGTTGCGGAAAACCTTGAGCTGTTTGAGCGCATGCGTAATGGCGAGTTCGACGAAGGCGACTGTGCACTGCGCGTCAAGATCGATATGGCGGCGCCCAACATGAACCTGCGTGATCCGGTAATCTACCGTATCCGCAAGGCGCACCATCACCAGACCGGCGACAAATGGTGCATCTACCCGTCCTACGACTTTGCCCACGGCCAGTCCGATGCGCTGGAAGGGGTTACCCATTCCATTTGTACGCTGGAATTTGAAGATCACCGCCCGCTGTACGACTGGTTCATTGCCAATCTGCCGGTGCCGGCACAGCCGCGCCAGTACGAATTTGCCCGCCTGAACCTGAATTACACCATCACCAGCAAGCGCAAGCTCAAGCTGCTGGTGGATGAAAAGCACGTTGGCGGCTGGGATGATCCGCGCATGCCGACTATTTCCGGCCTGCGTCGTCGTGGCTTTACACCGGCCTCCATTCGCAATTTCTGCGACATGATCGGTGTCACCCGCTCCAATGGCGTGGTTGATATGGGCATGCTGGAATCCGCGGTGCGCGATGACCTGGATACCAATGCACCGCGTGCCATGTGCGTAACGCGTCCGCTCAAGGTAACGGTAAGCAACTTCGCCGAAGGTGAGGAAGAGTGGTTCGAACTGCCGGCTCACCCGAAGGATGAGTCCATGGGGCTGCGCAAGGTTTCCTTTGGTCGCAACCTGCTGATCGAGCAGGAAGACTTTGAAGAAGAGAAACCGCGCAAGTGGAAGCGCCTGGCGCCGGGCGATGCCGTGCGTCTGCGTGGTGCCTACGTGATTACCTGCAATGAAGTGATCAAGGATGCTGCGGGCAAAGTGGTTGAACTGATCTGTAGCTATGATCCGGCCACCAAAGGCGAAAACCCCACGGGCTACAAGCCCAACGGCGTGATTCACTGGGTCAACGCCGATCATTCAGTGCCCTGCGAAGTGCGCCTGTATGATCGTCTGTTCACCGAAGCGAACCCTGAAGCCGATAAGGCGGTGGATTTCCAGACTCACCTTAATGCTGGGTCACTGGAAGTGCTGACCGACAGTCGTGTTGAAATCGGCCTTAAGCACGCAGTGGCTGAAGCCCACTATCAGTTTGAGCGTCTGGGGTATTTCTCCGTCGACAAAGACAGCGATGAGAGCCGCCTGGTGTTTAACCGCACTGTAACGCTGCGCGACTCCTGGGTGAAAATTCAGGGCAAGTAAGCACGCTTCAGTACGCTTAAAGCACGATAAACGCCTGATTCCGGCAGCGGGGTCAGGCGTTTTTGCGTTCAGGCCCCGCAAAATCGACAGGAACAGAGGTTTAGTCCGTGCTTTGCCAGCGTGTTATCTGTTCCAGCACCCAGTCGGGGTCATCGTGGGGCAGGTCGTGGCCGGCGGTTGTATGCAAAGCCAGCGGCGCTCGCCAGTGATTGGCGATGGCAGCGCTGCAGGCGGGGTTGACCAGGGCATCGTTGCGAGAGCAGAGGATGAGTACAGGTTGTGAAGGCACAGAGCCGCCACTGCGATAGCCACTTGCTGCGCCTAGCTGGCGCAAGCAGTTGCTAAGACTCACCGGGTACTCCCGGGCATAACTGAGCCACTGGGCGAGCGTCGCATCCCGATGGCGACTACAGCTTAGGCGGTAGATCAGCGCCTCACGTCCGGCGGTATTGAGCAGCAGCGCCCGTGCGAGACAGGGTAATGCGCTCGGGCGCAGGCGCTGCCAGGGCGGGTTTAGATCTCCCAGACTGCTGTTGATCAGCACCAGGCTGGCAATCTCTGCTGGGAAGCGCAGCGCCCATTCGGTGGCAACCATGGCGCCCATCGACAGGCCAAGCAGCCGCATGGGTGTATTTGTCTGAGTAGCGGGCGCAGAACGCAGCTCCAGGCGCAGAAACTCGACCAAATCGCCCAGACGCAACGGGCTTTGCCGTTGATGCAGCTGGCCGTTGCCGGGCAGGTCGGGGCTCAGTACCCGTGCCTGCAAATGATCCGCCAGGCGCTGGCCAAAGTCGCCCCAGTGGCGCTGCTCCCGCACAAGGCCACGCAGCAGCATCCAGCGGGGCAATGCCTGGGCATCGCTGGGCTCCGTAGTGGATTGGGGGGTTAGCTCTGAGCGCGGGATGAATTCTGTCGGCGCCTGGGTCATGGGTGTTCATCCTTGTACCAGCGTTGCAGTGCGCGCTGCTGCTGGATGTCACGGGCGCTGCCCTCTGGCAGCCACTGCTGCCAGGAGCGTACAGCGCGGATCAAAAACTCGAACAGCGAATTGTGATGGCGCAGGATACGTCGTTGCCGATGCGGCACCAGGGGATTAAAGAGCCCGGTGAAACTGGTGATCTGGCGCAGGTTCTTGCGTACCCAGAGCCAGGAACCCAGTTCCAGCGTTAGTGGCAGGAAGACCGGTATCGGGCCCTTTCTTGCGGCGTGGCGCAGTAGATGCTGATGATACAAATGGTCCCAGAGATCACCGTGGGTGCGGTATTGGTGACACTGGGGCTCGAGCAGATAGCGATGGTGCGGATTGGCGCCTTCGTAGAGCTCCATCAGGGTCTGTATTTCACTGAGCTGTTCCAGCGGGCGCGTGCTGCCGGCATAGGGAAACCAGAGGCGGTCGCGCATGCCAAAGCCGGAGTGGCAATCCAGCGACAGGCAAAAACGCGCACAGCCGATCTCACGGTTCACCAGCGTACAGAGAGCGGCAGATTCTGGCTGCATGGGCTCATCCAGCGCGCCACGATACCAGGGTAGCCAGGCGCCGATACGGTGGCCGGACAGCGGCCATGCGCCTGGCTGTTCAGCGTTGTGTGGGGCATTGCGCATCAGGTCGATACCTTTGGCGTTGGCGCGTGATCCCCTAGCCATGCCGGCGGGGTTCAATAGCGGGCAAAACACCAGGCGGATATGCTCAAGATCCTGCTGCAGCCCCTGATCCCAGTGCAGGCGTGCCAGCAGTGCATCGAGTTGCGCCAGCAACAACTGGGTGCCGATGCGCTCCACTCCGTGAATACCGCCGCACAACAGCAATACCGGCGCCTGTGGATCCGGGTTGCCGAGCCGTATCGCATGCAGGGGATAGCGCTGGGTGCCGTCGATCACCTCTGTCAGTACCGATACATCGAGCTGGCTGCCGCCACGCTTGATGAGCCGTTGCAGTTCATCCAGCTCCGGCAGCGGGCGCTGAGTGCGTTGTTTCGAGTTCATCCGCTGATGAGTCTGGGGCGTGCCAGGCGGTGCGCCAAGACAGAAAATATTGTGAGGGTTGAGTTCAGCAGTGTCATGGGTGTCCGGGTTATAAAGGCAGGTTTGTGCAACAGGGCAGCAAAGCAGAGTCTGGCTTATGGGCGTGCAGTTTAGCTGCTATGCTCGCGAGCGTTAGCAGCGTCACAAAGGGTTCACACAGTGGTTTTGAGCAGGGTTTGTTTTCGTAAGAATGGAGAAGCGGTGAGTGCGATAGAGGGGCGCGTGGGAGCCAGGGCCACCTGGGCGGCTGTGATGACAGTACTGCTGTTCGCAGCGGGCTGCTCCACGCTGGACGGACCGGCAAGGTCCGAAGCTGAGGCGCCAGCGCAGGCTTCGACAGCCACGGCAGCGCAGACGGATAGGACACCGGCGCAGCAACCAGTCCTGCAGCCTGAGGCGCCTGTTCAGGCGCAATCTTCTCAGACGCCTGCTCAGGTGGAATCCGCTAAGGTCCCTTCAACCAGGACGTCTTCCCCCAGGGTGAAGGGTGCGGTCATTGCGCCGGATACCGCTGATAAGGCTGTAGCACCGCCAGCAGCGGGGAATAGAAGTGGTGTGGCCCAAGTGCAGCGCGTGGCGCTGCTGCCCAACACAGTGCTTGAAACTTCAGGGCTTGCGCAGATAGAAGGCCGCCTCTGGACACTTAACGACAGTGGCGATGATGCCGCTATCTATCAGCTCTCAAGTGATGGTCGCCGTATCGCCAAGACGCTCTATCTGGCAGGCGCACGCAATATCGACTGGGAGTCTCTGGCGCTGGATGCTGACACTTTGTATATCGCCGATTGCGGCAATAACCGGGGCAGGCGAGCAACATTGCAGCTCTACAGGGTTGCGCTTGATGCGCTTAGTGCGCCCGATGGAAGCCGGGTTGAGTATGAGGTCAGCCATTTTCGCTATGGCCACCGGCTTGAAGTGAGCGCGTCGGCTAGTCACAACTTCGACTGTGAGGCCATCACTGTGGTTGGCGATGAGCTTTGGCTGTTCAGCAAGAATCGTGGGGATGGGCATACAGAGTTGTATCGGCTAGACAAGCAGGCCCGTGAACAGGCGCTGTACCCGTATCGAACTTATCCCGTGAATGGGCTTATTACGGCGGCGGACTATGATCCGGTATCCAGGCGGCTGGTATTGCTGGGATATAGTCGTGAGCGCTTCTTTGGTCATAGCTTTATCTGGATTATACCGTTATCTAATAATGGCGATGGTGCTCAAAAGCTGGCACCAGAGTGGAGCGGAGCGCAACGCTACAAGCTGAGCACCTATGCGCAGTGGGAGGCCATCAGCTGGGATGGTTCGCACAGGCTGGTGCTCAGCGCCGAGCGCAGCCCCTTGTCGGACGCGCAATTGGGCGAGATTCGCCTCGATGCGCAGGGTCTGCCACTGGCCCCAGAGGCGGACCCGGACGATGCTTCATTCTGGTAGCTAATCCGGCGTCCATTGCGCAATCAATTGATTTATAATGGCGCCCATACGTGCTGCGGGGCAGGCCTAAGGGCTCTGAAACCCTTGGCGGAATCCCGAATCTGACTCAAAAGCTGGTTTGATGCTGCAAATCTATAACACTCTGAGCAAGGATAAAGTGCCCTTCGAGCCGATCGACGCGGGCAAAATTCGCATGTATGTCTGCGGCATCACGGTCTATGACTTCTGTCATATCGGCCACGCCCGGGTCATGGTGTCCTTCGATGTCATTACCCGTTACCTGCGTGCGCGCGGCTGGGATCTGACCTATGTGCGCAATATCACCGATGTGGATGACAAGATCATCAAGCGTGCGGCCGAAAACGGCGAGACACCCGATGTTCTGACCGGTCGCATGATCCAGGCCATGCATGAAGACGAAACCCGTCTGTCGGTGCTGCGCCCGGATATGGAGCCCCGCGCCACGGCTCATATGGATGATATCCTAGCGCTGGTGCAGACCCTGATCGAAAAGGGCTTTGCCTACGCGGCCAGCAACGGTGATGTTTATTATCGGGTCGAGAAATTCGAAGGCTACGGCAAGCTGACACGCCAGAACATCGATGAGCTGCGTTCCGGCAGCCGCGTTAATGTTGAAGAAGCCAAGGAAAGCCCGCTGGATTTCGTGCTCTGGAAAGCAGCCAAGCCCGGCGAAGTCAGCTGGGAGTCGCCCTGGGGCCCCGGTCGCCCCGGTTGGCATATTGAGTGCTCGGCCATGTCCAAATGCTGCCTGGGCGATACCTTCGACATTCACGGTGGCGGCCCCGATTTGCCGTTCCCGCATCATGAGAACGAGATTGCCCAGTCGGAAGCTGCCAACGGCGTCCAGTACGTCAATACCTGGATGCACGCCGGCCCTGTACGGGTGAACAGCGAAAAAATGTCCAAGTCGCTGGGCAACTTTTTCACCATTCGTGATGTGCTTGAAAAGTATGATGCGGAAGTTGTGCGCTACTTCCTGGCCAGCGTGCACTATCGCAGCTACATCGACTACAGCGAAGACAGCCTTAAAGAAGCCCGCAGCGCGCTGGAGCGTTTTTACCAGGCACTGGGCTCGGTGGAGTGCGCCGACGCCGAGCTGGATAACGATTTCGAAGCCCGCTTTTTCGCCGCCATGGACGATGACTTCAATACGCCCAAGGCGATGGCGGTGCTATTTGAACTGGTCAGTGAGCTGAACCGCGCAGTGCGCGAAGGCAGTGTGGATGCTGGCAAGCTGGCGGCACAGCTCAAGCGTCTGGGGGGCATTATCGGGCTCTTGCAGCAGAGCCCGGATGCCTTTCTCAAAGGTGAAGATCGTGCTGGGGATCTAGGTGCCGAGCAGATCGAAGCCCTGATTCTGCAACGCAAGAACGCCCGCACGAATCGTGATTTCGCACTGTCCGATAAAATTCGTGATGATCTCGCGGCCCAGGGTGTCATCCTCAAGGATGATCGCTCCGGCACCAGCTGGTATCGCGAGGGCTGATATCACTGTTGCAGTGAGACACTAAGGCGGCCAAGGCCGCCTTTTCTATACCAATGGTTTTATACGCAAGGCAGCGCGTTTTATACCGCTATATTCAGTTTTAATTCACTCAGGTTTTTTACCCTTGTGGGCATGACTCTCATACTTTTCTGCAAGCGCCCGCGCCTTGGTGTCGGCAAGCAACGCCTGGCTCGGGTGCTCGGCCAACAGAGTGCCTTCCGGATCGCAGACATACTGCATCAGTGCGCACTGGCGCAGCTTGCCAGCTGGCCTGGCCGGACCGTGATGGCCTGTGCCGATGCCGCCGATTGCGACAGCTATCGAACTGAGCATCCCTGGATTGATACGGTGATTGCCCAGCAGGGCGATAATCTTGGTCAGCGTATCAACCATGTGGAGCGTCTGTTAAGGGCGGCAGGGCATGAGCGGCTTCTTATCATCGGCTCGGATATGCCGGAGCAAACACCTGATCAATTGCTGGTGGCTGCCGAGAAGCTCGGTCAGCACGACATAGTACTGTCTGGTGCCACTGACGGCGGAGTCACACTGATGGCAGCTGCGGTGGCCTGGCCGGAACTCGATGCACTGCCCTGGAGTACCCCTGAACTGGGTCAGGCGCTGGTGCAATGCTGTGAGCAGGAAGGGCTCTCGGTCGGCTGGGTGGCGCCCTGTGACGATGTCGATCTGGTGGCAGATCTGCGCCGCCTGCGCGCATCCCTTGCCGATGATCCACGCGCACCGCAACAGGCGCTTCGTAAACTTATACAGGAACTTGTTTGATGGAACCGATTCGCAGTCGCGACTGGTATAGCACTCCCGAAGGTCAGCCCCGCGGCTACATTCGCCCCCATGCGCTGCGTGAGTTGTGGTTTCACACCGGTACGGCCTGCAACCTCAGTTGCCCCTTCTGTCTTGAAGGTTCAAAGCCCGGTGATAACCGGCTGCAGTTGCTGAAACTGGCAGATGCCGAACCCTATATTGATGAAGCCGCCGAAATGGGCGTGGAACAGATTTCATTCACCGGCGGTGAGCCCTTTCTGGCAAAAGATCTGGTGCGCATACTGCAGCGGGCAAGTGAAGTCGCACCCTGTCTGGTGCTGACCAATGGCACCGAGGCCCTGCACAAGCGCATCGATCAACTGGGGGTACTGAGTGACTCCGTTCATCCGGTGAGCTTTCGTGTCAGCATCGATTCAATCGATCGTGCCGAACATGATAAGGGCAGGGGTGAGGGTAATTTCGACCGCGCCTTTGAAGGTTTGCGCCTGTTGCATGCCAGAGGCTTTCACGTCTCCATAGCCCGTCATATGAAGGTGGATGAAGATACCCCGCGGGTTGCCGCGCAGTACGCCGCCTTGCTGGTAGAGCAGGGCTTGCCGGCGGACCTTACCCAGGTCGCCTTTCCTGATTTCCTTCCGCCTGGCAGTGATGCCGATGTGCCGGGCGTCACAACCAACTGTATGACCCAGTTTCAGAGCGAAGCTAGCAGGCGTAATTTTATGTGCGCCTTCAGCAAGATGGTACTCAAGCAAAACAACCGCATGCGGGTCTATGCCTGCACCCTGGTGGATGATGATCCCGAGTATGATCTGGGCTCAACCCTGCGTGAGGCCATGGAGCAGCAGGTAAGCATGAAGCACCATCGCTGTTTTTCGTGTTTCCGCTATGGCTCGTCCTGCAGTGAAATCTGACGTAGTTACACCGCCGGTCAGCGTTATTATTCCGATTGGGCCAGGCGAGGCGGGCCCCTTCAGATTAATCGAGACACTGGGCCTGTTACCTCCGAGCTGGGAGATTGTATTTGCTCTTTGTGAATCCAGGGATGATCTTGCACTGCCTTTGAACAAGCGAGTTTATACCGTTATCTCAAATAAAGGCCGTGCCATTCAAATGAACACTGCGGCCCAGTTAGCAGGCGGGCGGGCACTGTGGTTTTTACATCTCGATTCTGTCCTGACGCGCGAGATGATTCATGCGCTTGAGCAGGGGTTGGCTTCAAAGCCTGATGCGCTGCATTATTTTCAGCTTGCTTTCGCTGGCGATGGGGCAGGGCCTATGGCGTTCAATGCCAAAGGTGCTAATCTGCGCTCGAACTGGCTGGGCATTCCCTTTGGGGATCAGGGGCTTTGCCTGTCGGCCGCGAGTTTTCGGGCGCTGGGCGGTTATTGCGAGAAAGTATCCTACGGTGAAGATCATTTACTGGTGTGGCACGCACGCCAGTTGGGATTAAAACTGAATGGCCTGGATGCAGAGCTTTGCACCAGTGCACGCAAGTATGATCAGCAGGGGTGGTGGCGTTTGACCCTGTTGTACCAGTGGCGCTGGATCAGACAGGCATGGCCACAGTATGTGCGTTTGCTGCGTGGCAAGTTCGATCCACGTCAGCGAATTCAGAATCAGTAAACATTAATTCCAGGGGCGCTATCAGCGATATTTCGCCGGCTCAGTCAGCGTATGCAGTTATATACTGGCTGAGTCGAAACTTTATCTCTCTGTAGTGCAATCTTGCACGCTGCGGCTCCCGGTACGCTTGAGAGTTGATGGCTTTAGTTTGATCGTGTTTTTATCCAGGAATCTGCCCCATTTAAAACTGCGCGCAAACTCATCCGCAAGGTTCGGTGGCAGTGGGCGTGAAATCAGATACCCCTGCAGCCAGTCACACTTGATTTCACTCATTTGAGAGAACTGCTCGGTTGTTTCTATTCCTTCGGCGATGACAGTCAGTCCCAGGCGCTTTGCCAGTACCGACAGGGTTTCGCAAATCGCCAGTCCTGGTGTTGTTTGCGTGTCGATAACAAAGCTGCGGTCGATTTTAAGTGTGTCCAGTGGAAGCTGGCGCAGGTAACTGAGGGATGAGTAGCAGGTACCAAAATCGTCGAGAGCGATTTTAACTCCGGTTTTTCGCAGTTTCTTCAGCAGCAGAATATTGGCCTCGGGCTGTTGCATCAGCATAGTTTCAGTTAATTCCAGGCTGAGGGAGTCAGCATTGATTTCCGTCTCGGTTAAGGTGCTGAGTAATTCTTTCTCGAAGTCTGGTTGCGTCAGTTGCTTGATCGATACGTTAACGCACATGTGCTGGATGGGTGAGCCGTTATCCTGCCATTGCTTGAGCTGTTGGCAGGCACTACTCAGTACCCATTGTCCAACTTCCACGATCATTCCTGACTGCTCCAGCAGATCAATAAAATCACCCGGATACAGCAGGCCGCGTGTTGGATGCTGCCAGCGCAGCAGCGCTTCAACACAGTCGACGATGCCTGAAGCTCGATTCAGCTCAGGCTGATAATGCAGCACGAATTGATCATCCGACAAGGCCGAGTGCAGATCAGTGAGCAGTAACAGACGCTGTTGCGATTTATCGTCAATATGCTTTGCATACAGAACGGTTTTTCCAGTGCCTTGGCGTTTGGCCAGGTACATGGCCGTATCGGCATTGCGTAACAATTGCGAGGCGGAGGTGCCATGGTCCGGGTACAGGGCAATGCCGATGCTGGCGTGTACGTAAATCTTGTCCTGCTCTAGGTAAACAGGGGCGGAGAAAGACTGATGCAGACGGTCGGCAACCAGAAAGGCATGCTCATCGTCAGGTATTGAGGGTACAAGCACCAAAAATTCATCGCCGCCCAGTCGTCCAACCGTAAGGCGTAGATCACCTTCAGTGTCGTCAGGCTCCTGTGCTTTTATTCGAATAAGCTGATCAGATGCGCGCAAGCTATGTGATGCGCGTTGTGATATCTCCACCAGAAGCTTGTCACCTGCATGATGTCCCAAGGTGTCATTCACTTCCTTGAAGTCATCAAGATCAATCATTAGTACCGCATATTTTCCGCCCTGTGCTGCCTGTTTTTTAAGCGCATTGGTCAAGGTCTCAGCCACCAGGCGCCGGTTGGGCAACCCGGTCAGGGAGTCGAAATTGGCCATTTCCGTCAGCATTTTTGTTGATCGGCGCTGCACAAACAGGACCCATTCCGCCGCGATCAAAAGCACGGCGATAAGCAGGCTAAGTATCAGTAACCGCTGCCACATATCGGTGTATATAGGCTCGGCTGCCGCGTCAATATACGCCTGTGAAGTGTAGCGATGCAGTTGCCATGCCTGGCTGTGGGATAGGGTCACTTCTTTTACCAGATGAAGGCCGGCTTTGGCTTCTCCTGTAACATAACCAGGCAGGTCCTGATTTCGCCGATCCATTATCTGTACGCCGGTTTCGCTGTTAGTTAGTACGTATTCTGCAGCAGGGGCGTCCAGGTCTATTGAGCTTTGTGCCAATACCAGGTTATCGGCGACTGTCACTGGAAGAGTAGGCCAGCCTATCAATGCGGCTTCGAGTACATTGGCACGCATGACCGCCGTCACCAATCCTTTGAATGCGTTGCGGGGTTGGTCGTATATGGGAACTGAAAACAGAATGCCGTAGGTGTTGCGCTCGTCACCTTTGGCGATAGAAGTGTATTGCGAATTGTCACAGGTGCGCAGCAATGACGAGCTGACCTGGGCAATGCCTTTGGGAGCCTCATCAGGCAAAAAGGAATAGTGTTGTTTCAGGTAGGCCAGTTGGCGGACATATTCCTCGTACTCGGCCTCTTCGTATTCTTCAGGACGGTCACTATCGCTGGTCGGTTCGGCAGCCTTCGAGTTTTCGATACGCTCGAGCAGGACCTGATCGTACATCAAGAAGGGGACTTGCCCGCGCCCAGGGTTGAATCCGTCATATACCAGATAGATTTCAGATATATCAACATCACTGCTGATATGGTTGTACAGCTGTTGAATCGTATTCGCATCATGGCTGGGGAGTAACCCCAGTTCGACAACGTCTTGCGTATCATTTTCACGGTTCTTGGCCGCAGCGGCGCGTACCGCCGGAAGCAGCGAAATCGTTCTGATTGTGACATGAGTCCTTGTCAGAATTCCGCCAATCTTGTCAGCCATGGCTTGCGTTTCAATCTGTATGTTGTGACTGATGTCTTCTTCGGTGCGCTCCACCAGTTGCCGGCTATCATGGTAGATGGCGATGGCGCCGCTAATCCAAAGCACAATAAAACCCGCTGGAATGACAAACCTGCCCAGTTTAGCTGCGCGGTGACGAATATATAGCCTTTGCTTCGCTCTTGGCCTTTTCGCCTTCTTGTGATGCGGCGGCATTTTTTCTGATTAATTCCTTGTCACTAACAACCTCTCCATCATTGAGATGATCTGCGTCTGACGCCGTCCAGTGGTGTGAATACACAGGCATGCAAGGGAGCGGAAAATTCATCTAATCAGAACAAAGTGTAGCGGTCTTCCGGCGCGGCATGGCTATTTTAGTCGTTAGTCATGGAAAAGCCTGAGCTTGTAAGGCTCTATTGTCGAATCTCAAGAGCTGAGTCGCTAGGAGGCTGTCCGACAA
>NZ_BCNS01000143.1 GCF_001528745.1 Marinobacterium profundum
GCCTTAAAACACCGCAAAAACCCGCTCAAATCAGTCGGCTCTCGCTACGGCCAGCATTCTCGGACAGCCTCCTAGGGCGACAACGAACAACGCAGGAAGGCGGGAAAAGGGGCCTTTATAAGCTTCATATAGAGTGCAACAGCACACTGGCATGAATCAGGGGGCGTTTTGTTGTATTCAAGGGAGCTGAAGATAAGCGCTGCGTCAGTTATATGGCTCGACGGTGCAGAGCTTTTACCGGATCAGTCAGTTCTGGCAGTGCGAGGGTGCGGTTAGTAATGTAAAGCCCACCCGGGCGGAGCGGGTGGGCTGAAGTCATGCAGGCAGATGGGTTAGTTCTGAACGAGGTTGTTGGCAGCTTCCAGCGTGTTTTCCATCAGGCAGGCCACCGTCATGGGGCCAACGCCGCCGGGCACTGGAGTAATCCAGCCGGCGCGTTCTGCAGCCGTGGCGTATTCGATATCACCCACCAGGCGGCCGTCATTCAGCCTGTTGATGCCAACATCAATCACCACTGCGCCGGGTTTGATCCATTCGCCTTTCACCAGTCCTGGTTTGCCAACGCCAACCACTACAACATCGGCGCGGCCGACATGTGCTGCCAGGTCCTGAGTAAAGCGATGCGTTGTGGTCACAGTGCAGCCCGCCAGCAAGAGTTCCAGTCCCATGGGGCGGCCCACTATGTTGGATGCGCCGACGACCACCGCCTCCTTGCCATGAAACTCGATGCCGGTGGACTCCAGCAGGTGCATGACGCCCTTGGGCGTGCAAGGGCGCAAGGCTGGCAGGCGCTGGGCCAGACGCCCGAGGTTGAAGGGATGGAAACCGTCAACATCCTTGTCCGGGCGGATGCGCTCCAGGATTGCATTGGCATCGAGCTGCTGAGGTAGTGGCAGCTGAACCAGAATGCCATCCACTTCGCTGTTGGCGTTCAGTGTATCGACCAGTTCCAGCAACTCCTGCTGGCCAGCAGTGGCGGGCAGGTCGTAGGACAGTGACTCAATACCAACTTCCTGGCATGCATTTTTCTTGTTGCGCACGTATACGTGGGAGGCGGGATCAACGCCGACCAGAACCACGGCGAGGCAGGGCGCACGCTTGCCTGTCTCCAGGCGTTCCTTTACACCCTGGGCCACTTTTTCACGTACTTGGGCTGCAATCCGTTTGCCGTCAATTATGTTTGCAGTCATCGTTGGGCTGTATTCCTCGAGGCGGGTGTTAGTAAGCTGACGCGGATTTTCTCATGGTTACAGGTGCGTGGCCAAGCGGCTATTTCGCTAAATGAGCACTGACTGTTACCACATGCCAGTTTGTCTGCCGCACAGGCTGTGGAAATTGGCGGTTTGCAGTAATAGCCGCAATTTATGGCTATTCTGTAACCAGTATGATTTTACTGAAAAAATCCGTAATTTTTAGTTGACGTCCAAAAGTGCCGGCCGTAGTATATGCCGCTCCTTTAGACGGGTCGCTAGTAGCTCAGGTTACAGCAACAGTTGAAAGGCGGGAGCAATGCGCCCGTAGCTCAATCGGATAGAGCAACGGCCTTCTAAGCCGTAGGTTGCGGGTTCGATTCCTGCCGGGCGTACCATTAGGCAAGTTGTTTATCCGGTAAAGTGCTAGAAAGTGTTAAAAGTCAGGCAGTGGTGGGCGTAGCTCAGTTGGTAGAGCCCCGGATTGTGATTCCGGTGGTCGTGGGTTCAAGCCCCATCGTCCACCCCATTCCTGATAGCTGTGCGGACGTGGTGAAATTGGTAGACACGCCAGATTTAGGTTCTGGTGCCGAAAGGTGTGGGAGTTCGAGTCTCCCCGTCCGCACCATTTTTGTTTGACACGCTGTGGTGGGCGTAGCTCAGTTGGTAGAGCCCCGGATTGTGATTCCGGTGGTCGTGGGTTCAAGCCCCATCGTCCACCCCATTTCCCGCTAAATGCGTGGAAGTTGAGCGTCAAGGCATTCGCAAGATTTACAGATAAACCGTTTTAAGGCTTGATCTGCAAGGATTGGTTTTTTCAAATTAATCGTTGAGAGCTCGGGCTGGATTCATCGCTGTGGTGGGCGTAGCTCAGTTGGTAGAGCCCCGGATTGTGATTCCGGTGGTCGTGGGTTCAAGCCCCATCGTCCACCCCATTTCCTGCACCTTGTGTCGGAACGATGATGATAAGCGCTTTGGAAAACCTGCCGGTGTAACGAACAGGCGCCAGCCTGATTTACTGTTATCTTTGGCTTGTAACGCTGTGGTGGGCGTAGCTCAGTTGGTAGAGCCCCGGATTGTGATTCCGGTGGTCGTGGGTTCAAGCCCCATCGTCCACCCCATTTCTCGCTATTTTTCCTGTATCTTTCTGTTTTAATTCGTTTTTCTTGATTGAAGCCAAAATTCCTTTATGATCCTTTCTCAGTAGCGAACTCTGCTGCCTTTAATAGTATTCCGCTTGACTATTCGGGGTAACTGGCACAGAATTTCGCGCTTTAGAATTTAGGTTCTGCGGCATCCGTGCCAGGTCGGATAGCGAGTTTACCGCCAAGCGGGTGTTTTTGGTGACGGATTCGTCCGCAGATCGCGATTAAAAAATGCTGCAAGTTTTGTGAGGAATTCCATGCAAGTTTCTGTTGAAGCGACTTCGGGCCTCGAGCGTCAGATGACGATCACTGTTCCGGCCGAGCGTATCGATAATGATGTAGCTACCCGTGTGCAGGATACTGCGCGTCGTGTGCGTATCGATGGCTTTCGTCCGGGCAAGGTTCCGGTCAAAATAGTTCAGAAGCGCTACGGTGCCGGAATTCGCCAGGAAGTCCTGGGTGAAGTGGTCCAGCAGAGCTTCTACGAAGCGGCGCAGCAGGAAAAATTGCAGCCCGCCGGCGGCCCGAATATCGAGTTCAAGAAAGACAAGGCAGGTGAAGACTTTGAATTCACCGCGACCTTTGAAGTTTATCCGGAAATCACCCTGGCTGACTTCGCCGCGGCAGAAATCAAGAAGCTGAATGCCAGCGTTACCGATGCCGATCTTGAAAAAATGATCGACACCCTGCGCAAGCAGCAGGCTGAGTGGGCTCTTGTTGAGCGCGCAGCCGAAGATGGCGATCGCGTTAAGATCGACTTTGAAGGTTTTGTCGATGGCGAAGCCTTCGATGGCGGCAAGGGCGAAGGCATGGATCTGGTGCTGGGCTCCAACACCATGATTCCGGGTTTCGAAGCAGGTCTGATTGGCGCCGTTGCTGGCGACGACAAGGAACTGAACGTAACTTTCCCGGCCGATTACCAGTCTGAAAACCTGCAGGGTAAAGAAGCTCTGTTCAAGGTCAAGGTTCAGAGTGTATCTGCCTCTTCACTGCCGGAACTGAACGAAGAGTTCTTCGTCAAGTTCGGCCTGGAAGGCAAGACTCTGGAAGAGTTTCATGTTGAAGTTCGCAACAACATGGAGCGTGAGCTGAAACAGGCGCTGAAAATGAAGCTCAAAGAGCAGCTTTTCGGCAAACTGATCAAGCTTAACGCCATTGATGTGCCGAGCCCGCTGGTTGACAGCGAGATCGACAACCTGCGCAAGCAGGCGGTACAGCAGTTCGGCGGCGGCAACGCCAACCTCGACCCCAACATGCTGCCAAAGGAACTGTTCGAAGAACAGGCCAAGCGTCGTGTTGCCATTGGTCTGCTGGTGCAGGAAGTCATCAAGGCCAACGAACTGAAGGTTGATGAAGACCGCGTTCGTTCCATGGTTGAAGAGCAGGCTCAGACGTATCAGGAGCCGCAGCAGGTTATCGACTGGTACTACAGCAACAAGGAAATGCTGAACCAGATCCAGAGCCTGGCGATGGAAGATCAGGTAGTTGAACAGCTGCTCGCATCTGCTACAGTCGAAGAAGTTGAAGTCAGCTACGAAGACGCGATCAAGCCCGCTCAGCAAGAAGCTGAAGTGGCGGACGAAGCCGCAGCCGAATAAGGCTGTCGCAGCGACGCTCTAACGAGTCATGAAAAACGACAGTTGGCTCAGGCTGACTGTCGTTTTTTCGCTTATAAGGCTAAGGAGAGATTTGCATGTCAGATATCTTTACAGGGCAGGCGGGAGCCGGAATTAGCTCCAATCTGGTACCGATGGTGGTCGAACAGACCGCGCGCGGAGAAAGGGCCTACGATATCTACTCGCGGCTGCTAAAGGAGCGTGTGATTTTCATGGTGGGCCAGGTCGAAGACCACATGGCCAACCTGATTGTCGCTCAGTTGTTGTTCCTTGAAGCAGAAAACCCGGAAAAGGATATTCACCTTTATATTAACTCGCCCGGCGGTTCTGTTACCGCGGGTCTGGCGATTTATGACACCATGCGTTTCATCAAGCCTGATGTCAGCACCATGTGTATCGGTCAGGCGGCTAGCATGGGAGCATTCCTGCTGGCTGGCGGCGCCGAAGGCAAGCGTTTTGCGTTGCCTAACTCGCGCGTGATGATTCACCAGCCTCTGGGCGGCTACCAGGGTCAGGCGACCGACATTGAGATTCACACCCGTGAAATTCTGTCGATCCGCCAGAAACTGAACGAAATTCTGGCGCACCACACCGGCCAGGATCTGGAAACACTTGCACGTGATACCGATCGTGACAACTTCATGGATCCCCATGCGGCCAAGGCATACGGCCTCATTGATGAAGTACTGGATCGCCGCGTAATCGAAGGCTGATCACGTAAGTACCGCATTATAATTGGCATGCCGGGTTGAAATTACCTGGCGATGCCATTATCAATAAGGTTTACGCGATCGCACTGTTGAGGTAGTCGAATGTCCGACGAAATTAAAGGTAAAGGCGGAGAAGGCAGCAAGCTGTTCTGTTCGTTCTGTGGCAAAAGCCAGGACGAAGTGCGCAAGCTCATTGCCGGCCCTTCCGTATTTATCTGCGATGAATGTGTCGACCTGTGCAACGACATTATTCGAGAAGAGATCCAGGAAATCGAGAGTCAGGAGCAGAGCGATCGCCTGCCGATTCCCGCTGAGATCAAGAAGTCGCTGGATGAGTATGTGATCGGTCAGGAGCAGGCCAAAAAGGTTCTGTCCGTTGCCGTATACAACCATTACAAGCGTTTGCGCTTCAAAGAGCGTCGCGAGCAGGGTGTGGAGCTTGGCAAGAGCAACATACTTCTGATTGGTCCTACGGGTAGCGGTAAAACGCTGCTGGCCCAGACGCTCGCCCGCATGCTCAATGTACCCTTTACCATCGCCGACGCCACAACGTTGACTGAGGCGGGTTACGTTGGTGAAGACGTCGAAAACATCATTCAGAAGCTGCTGCAAAAGTGCGACTACGACGTCGAAAAGGCGCAGCTGGGTATTGTGTATATCGACGAAATCGACAAGATTTCACGCAAGTCTGACAATCCGTCCATTACCCGCGATGTTTCGGGTGAAGGCGTACAGCAGGCGCTGCTGAAGTTGATCGAAGGTACGGTTGCATCGGTTCCGCCCCAGGGTGGTCGCAAGCATCCGCAGCAGGAATTCCTGCAGGTTGATACGTCCAACATCCTGTTTATCTGTGGCGGCGCTTTTGCCGGCATGGAGCAGATCATCCGCGCCCGCTCTGAAAAGAGCTCGATTGGCTTTAGCGCCAGCGTGAAGGGCAAGGAAGATGGCAAGTCCATGAGCAAGATTCTGGCCGGTGTTGAGGCTGAGGATCTGGTGAAATTTGGTCTGATTCCCGAGTTTGTCGGTCGTCTGCCAATGATTGCCGTGCTGGCTGAGCTGGATGAAGAAGCGCTGATCACCATCCTCACCGAACCCAAGAACAGCCTGACCAAGCAGTATGCGGCCTTGTTCGAGATGGAAGGTGCAGAAGTTGATTTCCGCAAGGAAGCGCTGCGCGCCGTTGCTCGCAAGGCACTGGATCGCCGCACCGGCGCCCGTGGTCTGCGCTCAATTCTGGAAGCGGTATTGCTGGAAACCATGTACCAGCTGCCGTCGATGGAAAATGTCACCAAGGTCGTGATCGATGAAGGTGTCATTGCGGGCGAGTCCGATCCGCTGCTGATCTACGAAACGCCGGAAAAAGCCAAGGCCGCTTCCGAGGATTGATCATCAGGGTCAAGCTCTGCATTACAAAAAGGACGCTTCGGCGTCCTTTTTCGTTCTGGCTGTACTTTGTATGTTTTCAATGAGTGCGGATAGCCTGGCGGGGAGCAGCTAGAGCATTTCCACCAAATACTTAATCTGTCGATCGAGGTTGTTTTGAGTGCTTCCTTACTTCGAGGTGGCCGGAGATGGGTCGATGTACGATGAAAGTGCTCTAGTTGTCTACTGACACCGAAACTCGACGATCAGGCCCGAAGGACACGCGGGGCTCCAGATTTTTCACTTATGCCATCCGGCATGGCGGCGTACCGCCACATGACGGTACGCCCCCCGGAACAATTCGCTTGGGTAAACGGTGCGATTCGCTTCGCTCATCAGCACCCTACAAAAGCACGTGCCCGGTTGGAATGTAGGTTGGGTGCAGCCCCGAAGGGGCGTAACCCAACAATGGCCGAAACCCAAGCATGAGCCTGGTTTGTTTAAGTTGCACTCGGGCGTTGATCCCAGTCATCCGGCACCACAAAGCCGCGTCCGGTCTCTCCCCAGCAGCGCGAATCCTCCAGGGTGAGGCGAGACAGTTGCGCCACCAGCGTTGGCTCTGGTTGTTGCAATAAATACGCATACAGGCCCTGCCAGTTCAGTGTCTCTGTTTCGTCTCGCCTTGCCGGGGGCAGCCAGCAGAGCTTCGGCAAAACGGCGTAGCGCTGTTCTGGGCTGCTCTGCAGGCGCTCTAGTTCACCTATGGGTAACCACCAGCCGCGCAGGTGCTCTGGGCTGATATCGCAATGTAATCTGCTGTCGATCATATTCTGCCCCGCGCGGTAAAACAGATAGCCCGGCATCAACAGCTTAGGCTGGGGAAACTCGATGCCCAGTCGATCTAGCGCGGCTTTGCCTGCCGGATGATGGGCGAGGACAAGCTGATGCTGCTGCAGGCGCTGCCACTTGATATCCAGTCGGTCTCGCCGCCCAGGGCCGACAAAGTCGCTGAGTGCGCTGCCATTCCCGCAGCAGAGATAAAATTTCACCGCAGTTTCGAGATGAAACCACTGGCCTGCACTGCTGTAGAGAAAATCGAACTCGCCGGCGGTAATGCCGTCGTGTACGCACTGTAGATTGCGGTGTACCGGCTCTGGCGCCAGAGTATCATTGAGAAGTGTTGCGACAAGGTCTTCATAGTACAGGCCCAGGCGTCGGCGCGAGGACGCGCCTGTCAGCAATGTCAGGGGTGCGGACTGTGCCAGCAGACTGTCGAACGAAGTCGCCGCCGCGCGCATCAGGGAGGGCGCTGAGCGGGCCCACAAATAATCCCGGCGCAGGTCACAGGGTTCGCTTAATAGCTGTATTTGCAGTCTTTGTTGCGTCTTGCTTGTCGCTGGCAGGTTCACAAGAAGAATAAACTCACTTAAAGTAGTTCCCATTCATGCTTAGTAATTCTCATTCTGCGCCGCAATGCGCTGCAAAAGGTCCGCACCATGACGTTTGTACAGAAACGCTCCGATAAAACCATGCCGATCAGTGCGCGTGATCGTCGCCCTATGGTGTCCGATACCGATATTAACTACATTCTGGTCAGCGGTGCCCAGTTGTCGCTGAGCAAGCTCAAGCGCGGCAAGAGTTTTGATACGCGACTGTACCATTTCGCCGAGATCGGTGTTTTCCTTGAGGTGTCCCTGTCCCGCGGTGCGGGCATTAGTGATGACACCCGCGAGCAGCTGCAGCAGCTCCACAAGGAGGCGGTTCATTTGCACATGGCTGCCAACAAGGCTGCGCATGCCAGCACCGCCGACTGAGCCCGTTGTGCAAAAGATCCCGGAAGCTGTTGAGCTTGCGCCTGTCCCTGCCGACGATCAGGCTGCGGCGGTTGGCTTTGATGCCAAGGCTTTTCTGGCGCGCCTGACCTCCAGGCCTGGCGTTTATCAGATGTATGCCCTTAATGGCGACATTCTTTATGTCGGCAAGGCGAAAAATCTGAAGAAGAGAGTCAGCAGTTACTTTCGCAGCAAGGGTTTGGCGCCCAAGACCGCCGCGCTGGTTGCGCGTATTCAGCATGTCGAGGTGACGGTTACCAACAGCGAAACCGAAGCCCTGCTGTTGGAGCAAAACCTGATCAAGGAGCAGCGTCCGCCCTACAATATTCTTCTGCGGGACGATAAATCCTACCCCTATATCTTCATTTCCGATCAGGATGAGTACCCCGCAGTTCGCTTTCACCGTGGCGCAAGGCGCGCCAAGGGCAGTTATTTCGGGCCCTTTCCCAGTGGCACGGCGGTGCGCGAAAGTCTGAATCTGCTGCAGAAGCTGTTTCGCATTCGCCCCTGTGAAGACAGCTTCTTTCGCAATCGCAGTCGCCCCTGTCTGCAGTACCAGATTCAGCGCTGCAGCGGCCCCTGTGTCGGGCTGATCAGCGAAGCGGCCTATGCCGACGACCTGCGTCATGCCAGCATGTTTCTTGAGGGCAAGAGCAGCGCTGTGATGCAGGAACTGGCCAGTCAGATGGAGGCGGCGGCAGCGGATCTGAATTTCGAGCAGGCGGTGCTGCTGCGTGATCAGTTGAGTAATCTGCAGCAGGTGCAGGAGCAGCAATATGTCAGCGGCTTTGAAGGCCAGGCCGATGTTATAGGCTGTGCGCTCAAGCCAGGTGGCGTTGGTATCCACATGTTTTATGTCCGCGGCGGTCGCATTATTGGCAGCAAGGTATTTCACCCGCGGGTGTCGATTGAGGATACCGAAGCCGATGTACTATCGGCTTTCGTGGCGCAGTGGTATCTGGGTGCTAATCGGGAAATTCCCGATCAGATCATATTGCCGCTGGCACTGGGGGATAGCGAGGCTCTGCAGGAGGCGCTGACCCAGAGGCGCGGGCGCAAGGTCGTGTTGCAACACAGTGTGCGCGGTGACAAGGCCGGTTGGCAGCGGCTGGCCCAGACCAACGCCGAGCAGCAGCTGAGCAGTCACCTGGCGAGCAAACAGAACATGTACAATCGATTCCTTGCTCTGCAGGAGGCGCTCAAGCTGGATGGCGTCCCGCAGCGGCTTGAGTGTTTCGACATCAGTCATAGTTCCGGCGAGGCGACGGTGGCCTCCTGTGTGGTGTTTGATCACAATGGTCCGCTTAAAACGGACTATCGTCACTTCAATATCAGCGATATTACCCCCGGCGATGATTATGCCGCCATGCATCAGGCGCTCCTGCGACGCTATACGCGCTTGAAGAAGGGCGAGGGCAAGCTGCCGGATATTCTGCTGATTGATGGCGGCAAGGGTCAGGTCAGTCAGGCCCGCGCCGTGCTGGAAGAGCTGCAGATCACCGAAGTGCTTATTGTCGGCGTTGCCAAGGGGCCGAGCCGCAGGGCAGGGCTTGAAACTCTGGTGCTGGCCGAAAGTGGTGAAGAGATCACTCTGTCGGGGGATGCGCTGGCGCTGCATCTTGTTCAGCATATTCGGGATGAGGCGCACCGGTTTGCCATTACCGGACACCGCGCCCGGCGTGGCAAGGCGCGCAAAACATCGCGCCTGGAGACTATTGATGGCATAGGCCCGAAACGGCGACGCGAATTACTGCGTCATTTCGGCGGATTGCAGGAGATAGAGCGGGCGAGTATTGAAGAAATTGCAAAAGTCTCTACCATAAGCCGCAAACTCGCGGAAGATATCTATTTCGCACTTCATCCAGATCCATGACTCCCCGGAGAGCCACTGGCAGGTATGCTGTTTTCCATGAAAATTCCAAACATTTTGACCTTGCTGCGGATCCTGCTGATACCGGTATTCGTGTTCTTTTATTATCTGCCCCAGGCCTGGGCGCCCATGACGGCCGCAGTGATCTTTGGTATCGCGGCTCTGACCGACTGGTTTGATGGTTATCTGGCCCGCAAGCTGGATCAGTCATCCCCCTTTGGTGCCTTTCTTGACCCCGTAGCCGACAAACTGATGGTCGCAGTCGCACTGGTGGTGCTGGTCGAGACCTTCAGCGACGTCTGGATCACCATCCCGGCGGCGGTCATCATCGGGCGTGAAATCGTTATTTCCGCGCTGCGGGAATGGATGGCGGAGCTGGGGGAGCGCACCAGCGTTTCTGTCTCGGGCCTGGGTAAGGTGAAAACCACGCTACAGATGATCTCCATTCTGCTGCTGGTTGCCTTTACGCCTTACAGCAGTTTTTCCTGGATGGGTGTGGCGGCACTCTATGGCGCCAGTCTGCTTACTTTCTGGTCAATGGTTCTCTACTTGAAGGCTGCCTGGCCGCTCTTGGGCGAAGATCTGTAAGTGTTTAATCTGTAAGAAAAATATTTTCTGTTTCAGTGTTGACACCAAAGCGCAGGTCTCTATAATACGCACCACTTACAGAGCAGGCGGGAATAGCTCAGTTGGTAGAGCACGACCTTGCCAAGGTCGGGGTCGCGAGTTCGAGTCTCGTTTCCCGCTCCAATCTTTAGATTCTGATTCCTTCAGATCTCAGATCTCAAAGAGCCCTGTAAGACGCTATCCGAGGCTGGATGGCAGAGTGGTCATGCAGCGGACTGCAACTCCGTGTACGCCGGTTCGATTCCGACTCCAGCCTCCATTTTTCGCCCGGGTGGTGAAATTGGTAGACACAAGGGACTTAAAATCCCTCGCCTGAAAGGGCGTACCGGTTCGATTCCGGTCCCGGGCACCAGTATCCATGTACCCTTCAGCGTTAGCACTCACCAACTAAAAACACCCTTCAGAATATTTCGGATTATAATTCGGAATATACAGTGGTTTTGATCTACCTCTCTACCTCTCTACCTCTCTACCTCTCTACCTCTCTACCTCTCTACCTCTCTACCTCTCTGGCTCCTTCTGTTGCCGGTTTTTTCTGTTTAAACACTCTTTTGTTTGCAGCACTGTCGACGTTTCTCCGTTTGTCTTGCTTTGCAGAGTTCCATTGTCGATGTCTTTTTGTCGGCCGCCCATGCGGTGCGTCATGGATTGGACGCTTACTGGGTTGATAGTCGTGAAGCTGCTGATTAGTGTGCATTTCCCCGCTCGCGAACGGTTAGACCAGGGCTTTGATGTCTAGCGCCCAGAGGTGTGCGGCTACCAGTGCCCGCCAGGGACTGAAGTCTGCGAGCCAGTCCTGCGTTTGTTTTTCTGTCGGTTTGTCAGTCATCGCCAGCAGTTGTTGCAGGCTGCGCCGTACCGCCACATCGCCATGCAGGGATCCATCCAGCCAGCCATAGCCGCGCATTAGCGTGTAATTGACGGTCCAGGGGCCTATGCCCTTAAGCTGCAGCAGCTGTGCTCCCAGATGTTCGACGTTGCCGCCTTCGGCATCCGGTTGCAGCAGGCCGGATTCAATCGCCTCGCATAGCACTCTGAATGTCTGTGCCTTGCCCGCCGACAGGCCAGCATCTCGCAGGCTGGTATCTTTGAGCGCGCTGACTTGCCGGGCATTGGGGTAGCACCAGAGCCCGCAGGAATGCTGTTGGCCTGCTGCCTGTATCAGTCGGCGACGGATGCTAATGGCCGCGTGCACGCTGATTTGCTGTCCGATAATGGCCCAGCTTAGGGCTTCAAACGGACTTGCAGCCAAGGGTATGCGCAAGCCTGGTGTGCTGCGTATCAGGGTGCCAAGCTGGGAATGTCCGCGATATTGCTGCTCAAAAACTTCCACGGGCTGGGTCAGGCCCAACATCAGACGCGCCCTGCGTTCAAGTTGAGCGGTGAGTACGGAAGGTTTAGAAGATCCAGCTGTGTTGTCGATATCAAGCTGCACCTCAGCGGTATTGCCTTTGAATTGGATATGCAGGCAGGCGGCGCAGTTGTCCCAGTGTAACCCTTTGGTCAGGCTGTCTGGCGCCACGCGTTCAGCGATCTCCTGCAGGTCGCGCCGGTGAAACGCCAGAAAATCTGCCAGCCGATAGTTCGCCGGCAATTCAATGCAGCAGTGCAGGCGTGTGATCACACCGGCGGCTGTGGCTAAGGAGTCGGGCGATTCTGCAGGCATTAGGCGTCACGCTCGCTGTTCAGTAGTGCACGTTTGCGCTCAATGCCCCAGCGATAGCCGGAAAGGCCGCCATCGCTGCGTACAACCCGATGGCAGGGGATAGCGACGGCAATAGCGTTGGCGGCGCAGGCGCCAGCAACGGCGCGCACAGCGCGGGGTGAGTCAATGCGCTGTGCCAGCTGTGCGTAGCTGAGTGTTTTGCCTGGTGGAATATCGCGCAGCGCCAGCCAGACGCGTTGCTGAAAAGCGGTGCCGCGAATATCCAGTGGCAGGTTGATGCCTTGGGCCGGGTTGTCGACAAAGCCCGCCACACGCGCGACCACCTGCATATAGTCAGCATCACCCGGCACCAGGTGAGCCTTGGTAAAACGCTGTTGCAGATCCTGCAGCAGACTACTGGGGTCATCCCCCAGCAGGATGGCGCAAATGCCAAGCTCGCTCTGAGCCACCAAAATGGCGCCCAGGGAGCAATCACCCACGGCGAACTGAATGCGGGTGTCATCGCCACCGGCGCGATAAGAGCTGGGTGTCATTCCAAGTACCTGCGTGGATTCTGCGTAAAAACGGCCGCTGGAGCCATAACCCGCAGTATTTAAGGCTGCGGTGATGGTTTCGCTCTGATCCAGTGCTTCTCTCAGGCGCCGGGCCTGGCGTGCCTTGGCGTACTGGCGCGGTCTGAGGCCGATAAATTCTTTGAACTGGCGATGCAGGTGATGACTGCTCACACCAGTGCTAGCAGCAAGTGCGTCCTGGCTTGGTACTTGAGGTGCGGTTACGATCACGGGACAGAGAGCGACTATGGTTTTGCGCAGGCGTCCCTGTGCTGAGGCCTGATCTGGGTGGCAACGCTTGCAGGGCCTTAAGTCTGCGTTCTCTGCCGCACTGGAGTCCGCATGAAAGCGGGCATTTTCAGGTCGCACGACGCACGACGGACAGTTGGGTCTGCAGTAGATGCCGGTGGTGATAACGCCATAGACGAAACGGCCGTCTGCACTGATATCGCGGTTCAGTACCGCGCTCCAGCGCGGGTCTGCGCAAGTCGTTTTTGCTTGCTGCTCTGGGTTTGTCACGCTGTGATTCCCGTTTCAGGTGGTTTTTGTTCTTGATCGCCACTGTAGCGGGGTGCGGCGCTGAGGTCACTCCGACTCTTGCTGTTGTATTCGATATGGCGCCTGCAGGCAGGCAGCAGAAAGTGGGGCAGGATGGGAGTTGGTGCGCTTTTTAAGCTGAATAGTTGACCCCTAAATGCATTGCTGTATTATGCAGCGCCTTGAGGCTGGATGGCAGAGTGGTCATGCAGCGGACTGCAACTCCGTGTACGCCGGTTCGATTCCGACTCCAGCCTCCATTATTTCCCGCTTTACACCCTCTGTTTTGTGATCTCCCGGCGACGGTGTCGCTGCTTTAGGTTATCCTGCTGTTTTCATTGGCTCTATTGCACGGCTTCAATGCGCCGATTGCGATTGATATCGCCTGAATTACAATACGTATTGTGTATTAATAATATGAAATCAGGTTCCGACACACGCCAAAAAGTGTTCCTGGCAGCGGATCAGCTGCTGGAGCAGGGTCTGCGTCCGACACAGCAGAACGTGCGTGAGCTGATCGGTAGCGGCAGTCTGACAACGATCAACAAGGCCCTGGGCGACTGGTGGAAAACGCTGGGCGAACGCATTACCAGGCGCAACCAGCACCCTGAAGTGCCTGAGGTCGTGCTACTGAGTGCCGGCAAACTCTGGGATCAGGCGCTGGCCTACGCTGAGCAGCGCTTTCTTGAGCAGAGCTCGCAGCTGGAACAGCAGCATCGTGAGAGGCTTGAGCGGGTGCGTCAGGATGATCTGGCCATAACCTCGGATTTGCGTCAGCTACAGGAGCAGAATGCCCGCTTACTGGAGCGTAACGAGCAGCTGTCCATGCAGCTGGACGCCAGCCAGTCCGAGCGCCTGCGCCAGGAAGAGCGGTTGATTCGCCTGGGTTCTGACAATGAAGAGCAGGCACGTCAGATCAAGCAGCAGGCGCTGTTGCTTGAACGCAGCTCGGGCAACGCCGATACTGAGCAGTTGCTGGATTTACGCGTTCGATTGCGCATTCAGGAAGAGGATGGCAAGCGCCTGCATACCAGTAATGACGCCCTGGCGCAGGATAACGCCAGGCTGCGCCAAAAGCTGCAGGAGCAGGAGCGCGGCTTTATGGAGCGGATCCACCAGCTTGAGCTTGAATTGGCTCGCCGCGAAAACAGTACGCTTGCCGGTGGCTAAATGCTTTTCATATTTGAATGAGATTGCACCCTCGGGGCATTCACTGATTCATTTCTGATCCTGCGGTCTGGGTATAAAAATGGATATAACACTCGAAGAAAATGCCAGTTACACCACTATAGTGGATGCACTGCGGCGCTGTGGCGCTGAAGATGCCGTATGCTGCGGCACGGAAATATTGTTTAATAGCGCCAAGCAGGCGCTGGTACAGGAAAAACTGTCGGGTGTGACGCTGCAATTGCTTGATGCCGACGGCTATGCAATACGTCAGGTTACCAGTCGGCGGCGCGCTGATCAGGCGCCGGTGCCGGATCGCCTCAACGACCGTCAGATCACGGTCATAAAGGCCCTGGAAAAGGTATTGCGGCACTGCCAGAAAGAGGGCATACAGCTGGTCGGCTACAGCGACGAACTGGTGGCATTGCCAGCCCAAATCAGGCCAGAAGCTATAGCTTCAGCCTGTGCACTGGATATTGAGACCTATGGAGCTTACCGGGGTGCTGAGGCATTGACGCCAGAATCAGGCATCCTGATTAACGATGTATTACCTTAGGTATACGTAGTTAAATATATAAATATTAAGGAAAAAAATGGGCCCTATTCGTGTACTGCTTGCCGACGATCACCCGGTTGTCCGTGACGGTTTTCAGCGTATTCTGGAGTCTGATGAACGTATCCGAATCATTGCCAGTGCCAGTAGTGGTCATGAGGCTTTTGAGCAATTTCGTGCAGAAAAACCCGACATAGTTGTGCTGGATCTCACCATGCCAAGCCAGGCCGGCGCTCCGGAGAGTTCGTCCATCAGCGGTGGTATGGAGGCTATCAGGCGCATTCTGGCGCAGGACTCCCGTGCCCGCGTGCTTGTGTTGTCCAGCTGTGAAACCAGACCTTATCCCAGCCAGGTGATTAGTGCTGGCGTAAAGGGCTACCTGACCAAGCGCTGCGCACCGGCGGAACTGATTGAGGCCGTTGTGCGGGTGCACTCGGGCGAGCGTTATTTTTCGCCGTCGATTCAGGATCAGCTGGACGACTCGGCGACGGACTGCTCTCCGGTGAAGCAGTTGAGCTCCCGCGAGCTGCAAATTTTTGTGATGCTTGCGGACGGGCAGTCGGTTGCCCAGATAGCGGAAGCTGTGTTTCTAAGCCCCAAAACCATCCATGCCCATCGCTCCAACATCAAGCGCAAGCTTGACCTCAAGGCTAATGGCGAGATAGTGCATCTGGCCATGCGTCACGGCCTGATTAACCCCTAGGAGGCTGTCCGACAATACTCAACCTACTGCGAGCCACCTGAGTTTGGC
>NZ_BCNS01000144.1 GCF_001528745.1 Marinobacterium profundum
CTCGGACAGCCTCCTAGCCGGTGATAGCCGCGCAGGGTGCGGCGCTGGGGTCCATACTGTGACTGTACCTCCGGGCAAGGAGTTGCCATGCGTCAAATGGAAAGTTCCAGCGAACTGCTGCTTGAAGCCAGTTTCATCTGGCATGAAATCAGCATCGGCGACCTGATCCGTCTTGAAGCGGATCTGGATGACTGCGGCGAGCAGCAGCTGAAATCTGCCTCCCAGTACGAGGTGCTGGCGAAGCTCGAGCTTGCGCCGGGTCATCAGGTCTTTGTGGTGCAGTCCGATATTTCCGGTGAGCTGGTGCAGGTACATCCGTTTCTTGTCAGCAGCTACGATAACCGCCCCCCACCCACCTGCATGTAACCTGCGTGCGTCCTGGTCTCCTGCTGGGTGCGCTGACGCGTATTAAGGTGTCGCCCAGGCACAGCAAGTCTCTCTTCTTCACGTGTTAGTGTGCCAGTCTGCTCTTGCTCACCTTTCAGGCAGCGCAGTTCACACACTATTATCCAATGGAACCCATGGAAACCCCCATGAGAGACGCAGCTTTTACGCTTGTTAAACAGTATTACCAGGCCTTCAACGCAGGCGACATGCCAGCCTTTCTGGACCTGCTCACCGATGATGTGATCCACGATATCAACCAGGGTGGGCGCGAAATCGGCAAGGAGGCTTTTGCGGCCTTTATGACACGCATGAATCAGTGCTATGAAGAGCAGCTAGTCGATATCGAGGTTATGGTCAGCGCGGATGGTCAGCGTGCTGCGGCTGAATTTGTCGTGCTGGGGCGTTATCTCAACAATGATGAGGGCCTGCCGCCCGCCAAGGGACAGCAGTACCGTTTGCCCGCCGGCGCCTTTTTCGTATTGCGTGACACCAAGGTGGCGCGCATCAGTAATTACTACAACCTCAATGACTGGTTGGAGCAGGTGGGTGGGGTTTAGCATTTAACCCACAGACCCTTGCGTTCGTGCGGCCAAGACCCTATAACCTGTGCCTGCTATGGGCGCCGCATGAAGCGGGGCCGACCACAGGGAGCCAGCGTCCGCTTGATCGTCACCATTACTGCGCCACTGCCCAGGCTCTTCGCACACCGACTCGAGTGTCACTGGACAACGCTGACCGCGGGGCCCGACGGGCTGCTTGTCGGCTTCAGGGATGCTCCCAGCGAACTGATCCCCTGGCAGGATCTGGCGGGCGCATCGCATGTTCATACTGGCGCTGTTTTTCACCGTTTGGCGTTCGATGGCAAGCCGATGCTGCGCTGGGTAGGCCGCTGGCACCGGCATTTCTGGGGCGCATTCAGCCAGTACCTGCACCAGCAGCACGAGCCTGATTTCGCCTTGCAGTTGCAACGCATTGAGGCGGCCGTACGGCAGGGCTATGTGCGCAGTTCAACCTGGGCGAAATTGCAGGCCCAGGCTGCCGAGTTGCTGCAGCATAGCGATGCCGCCCTGGTGCAGGCGCCAGCCCTTCCGGATTTGCGTTATCAGCGCCTGGGGCGCATCGCCAGCGGGGATCTACAGCTGCTGCAGCGCTACCGCGAGCATTATCTCGACCGCCAGCAGGCCCGCCACCACACTTTGTTTGAGAAAATCGAACGCCTGCCGCTGACACCCAGCCAGCAGCGCGCCTGCATAACACTGGATGACAGCAATCTGGTTCTGGCCGGTGCTGGCAGTGGTAAAACCAGCACCCTGATTGGTCGCGCCGCCTACCTGATTGCCAGTGGTCAGGCCGAACCTCCGGATATCTTGCTGCTGGCCTTTGGCCGCCAGGCCGCTAATGAAATGCAGCAACGCCTGCAGCAGCGGCTGGGAATCAAGCTCGACGCCACTACCTTTCATGCCCTCGGTCAGCGTGTTATCACTGCAGTAGAAGGCCGCAGGCCGCGTATCAGCTCGCTTGCCGAAGATGACGCCAAACTTGGTGGCTGGGTAGCCCGGCAGTTTGAAGTCCAGCTGGGTGCGCCTGAGTACCTTCACCTGGTATCAGATTATTTGCTGCGTTTTCGCCTCCCGGCGGGCAGCCCGTTCGACTTCGCCACGGAGAATGAGCACCAGCGCTTTCTGCGTACCAGTGGCGTGCGCACGCTGTCCGAGTTCGCGGATGACTCAGCAGGTGGCGCAGGCGAAGAGATGCGCAGTGGCGCTGCCTGCGTAATTGCCGACTGGCTCTGGAGTCAGGGTATCGATTATCGCTACCGTCCGGCCGGTATTTATTCCGTCGGATCAGTGCGGGTGTCTGAGGGCAATGATTCAGCAGAAAATTCAGTCCGGCCCATGCTGCTTGCGCCCGATTTTTACCTGCCGGCCCAGGATATCTGTATCGATCTGGTGCTATTTGATCAGGATGAGGACACCCCCGCCTGGATCGATCCCGCGGCCTACCAGCAGGCGCTGGATGCGCTGCGTCACGCAGATGCCGCCAACGGTCATCATCGTATAGAGCTGCGGTTTCATCAGCAACGGGACGGCAGCCTGATTGATGATCTGGCCCGCCAGTTCAGCCTACAGGGTGTCGTGACACAAGCTAAAAGCGACCAGCAGCTACTGGCGACTTTGCAGGAAAGCGGACAGCTACAGCCTTTGGGTGATCTTCTGACCCAGATGTTGCGCTGCTGCAGAACCCTGCAGCCGGATGCCGCCGAGCTGCGCGATCGAATAGAGGCAAGTGCCGAGCCGCAACGCCTGGAGATGGCGCTGGGGCTGCTGGAGCCGTTGCATGCAGCATACCGGGCACAGCTGGCGGCCAGCGACGAGATTGATTTCGACGACATGATTTCAAAGGCGCTGGAGTATGTCGAGCAGGGCCGTTTTGTCTCACCCTGGCAGCATATTCTGGTAGATGAGTTTCAGGACATATCGCCATTGCGTGCCCGTCTGATTCGGGCGCTGCGTGATGCGGTGCCAGGTGCTGCGCTCTTTGCGGTGGGCGATGACTGGCAGTCGATCTATCGTTTCACCGGTAGCGATGTAGGGCTGACCACTGATTTTTCCGGCTTCTTTGGTCCGGCTTCCATTAGCGCACTGGATCAGACATTTCGCTTTAACAGCAGCATCGGCGAACTGGCATCGCGCTTTGTGCTGCGTAACCCTGCCCAGCTGCCCAAGCAATTGCATAGTCAGACCCAGGTTGAGGCGCCCGCCGTCTCACTGTTGGCCCACCGTAGCCGTGAGCCCGCCAAGGATCCTGGTGTCCTTGAGCGGGTTCTGGAGGCGATTAGCCAGCGTTTGGCAGCAGCAGGCGCTGCCAGCTGCACTGTGATGATTATGGCACGCAACCGCTTCAGCCTGCCCGACAAGGTGCGTCTGGTGCAGCTGCAGCAGCGCTTTGACCCGCTGCAGCTCGAGTGCCGCACGCTGCATGCCGCCAAGGGATGTGAAGCCGATTATGCGATCATCCTCGGGCTGGAGAGTGGCAAGTACGGTTTCCCGGCCGAACGCAGCCTGGATCCCATACTGGATGCATTGTTGCCAGGTGGCGAAACCTACCCTCACGCCGAAGAGCGGCGCCTGTTCTATGTAGCGCTGACCCGAGCCCGTCATCGTGTATACCTTGCCTACAACAGCGCGCGGCCTTCCTGCTTTGTCACAGAACTCATTGCTGATGAATACCCGATTGAACAGCAGGAGTTCGAGCCGACTCGCTAAGGATCATCTATTCGTTCGCCTGTCAGACTGACATTTTTGCAACAAAGGCCCGCTTAACATGACCAGAAAGACGGAACAAATTCTGGTCAGCGACAGCCTTAGCGTCAACACTTAGAAAATGCCTTATCCGGACGGATAGCTGAAACCCTGAATAACTGGCCGCTTGGCGTGCAGCACGCCTGTCGGACTTACCACTGATCTACTGCGAAAAAGCCGCCTCTTTTTGGTAAAGAGGGGTCATTTTTGTATGCTCTTTGATAGAACCGCTATTCACAAGCTACATCCCTGTAGCTTGCCCGGTGGGCAGCTTACGCTGTGTAAATCGGCTATCCTGCCGATTTATTGCCTCAAAAGAGCTCAAAAACTGCCTCAAAACGGACTTTCCCTCGCTACGATCGGCCAAGTCCGACAGGCTGCTAGCGCAGAGGGCTGGGGGAGGTGAGCGATGCGATTATTGTTCGCAGGGCTCGCGCTTTTGGGTCTGTTGTCGACACTGACCCTGAGCGCGGAAGAACGGGTATTTCCGCCCGGGGCGGCCATACACCCGCTGTGTTTCGATCAGTTATTGTCGGGCCTGACCGGCGAGAGCCCTTTTGGTCCCGTCACCTGTGACGGCATGCCAGGAAAGTACCCGGTGTTTATCTTTCCAGGGCAGGATGCCGCCGATCTGACCTATACGGCGCAACGCATCACCGAAGAGGGCTACAGTCGCGGCTTTATCGCCTATGCCGTCGCAGGGCACTGGCCCAGCAAAACAGGTGACGATAAGTGGACTCTGTTCGAAGTGACCGCGGCCAATGGCTTCGGCAATCTGCGCAGCTCCATCTGGTTGCTGTTGCAGCCACAGGGTAATCGGCTGGTAAAGCCGCTGCTCTATGTGCCGGGGGGAGATCGCTGCAACGACGGTGCCCTGCGGGTGTCTGAGGTAGGGTCTGATCGGCTGGTGTTTCTGTCGGCGGCCACACCCTTTCGGTTGTTGAACCCTACAAGGCTGAACGAATGGCGCCTGTTTATGCAGCAGCACGCCGTAAACCAGAAGGAGGCCCAGGTTCGCAATAGTCAGCCCCAGCCCCCCTTTATGGACTGGAAACCCTATATTGATGTCGCTAATGATGCCGCTGCCTGTGCCGGCGGCGTTATTAAATCCTATAACTTCAAAACCGATACGCTGGATGTTCTGGGTGTGCGCATTGATCCCGGTGCTTTTATGAGTGCCCAGCAGGGCACCAAACAGGCCTGTATCAACAGCTGGCTCAAGGCTCAGGATCGCTTTCGAAAAGACGATGTACAGGATCTGGATCTGGATGAGTGGGGTGCCATGCTCAGCACCCTGGAGCCCGCCTGCGCACAGCAGTGAGGGTGCTGGGTATGAGCATCAAACGCCGATCCGGTCCCGCAGACTGTAGTACCAGGCACCCATGGCGGTAAGAGGCACGCGCAGCAAGCGACCGCCAGGGAAGTTGTATTGCGGCAGGCCGGCAAAGACATCAAAGCGCTCAGACTGACCGCGAATGGCGTCACAAATCAGTCGGCCCGCCAGATGTGAACTGGCTATGCCGTGTCCGCTATAGCCCTGAGCATAATAGATATTATTGCCGATACGGCCAAATTGAGGCAGTCGCATCAGGGTCAGCAGGAAATTGCCGGTCCAGGCGAAATCCACCTTGACGTCGGCGAGCTGTGGGAATGTCTTGATCATATTGGGGCGAATCAGCTGCTCTATCTTGCCGGGTTCGCGCGCACCATAGGTCACGCCGCCACCGTAAATGAGCCTGCCATCACCGGTCAGACGGTAATAATCCAGCAGGTAATTGCAGTCCTCGACGCACTGGTTCTGTGGCAGCAGTGCATGCTGTACCTCTTGACTCAGGGGTTCGGTGGCCAGCACCTGGCTGCCGCAGGGCATGGATTTTTGCGCCAGTTGCGGAATCAGGCCCCCGAGGTACGCATTGCCGGCAACCACAACATGGGCTGCGCTAACACAGCCGTGTTCGGTGTGCAGCCGCACCTGCGCGCCCTGTTCGACACGCACAACCTTCGAGTCTTCATAGATCACACCGCCGAGAGATTCCAGCGCAGCGGCTTCACCGAGTACCAGATTCAGCGGATGAAAATGCCCGCCGCTTTTATCCAGCAGACCGCCGGTATAGCGATTCGAGCCGATATGCTGACGAATACTGCTGGCATCCAGCATTTCGAGCTGCTTATGACCGTGCTTTTCCCACAGGCGTTTCTTGCTGGCCATTTCGTCCAGCTGGGCGTCGGTACAGGCCGCGAAGATTCCGCCATCTTTAAGATCACACTGAATGCTGTAGCGCTTGATGAAATCACGAATGATGCGACCGCCTTCGAACGCCATGGCTCCCATGGCATTGGCGGTATCCTGGCCATAATGCTGCTCGATAAAGTCCATATCACGGCTGTAACTGTGCACGATCTGGCCGCCATTGCGCCCGGAGGCGCCAAAGCCGATACGGCTGGCTTCCAGCACTATAACGCTGAAACCCTGCTCGGCAAGATGCAGCGCACTGGACAGGCCGGTGAAGCCGGCACCAATGACGCAGATATCCGCCGTAGCATCGCCCGAAAGCGACGGCCGCTGCCGGGTATCATTGGCGGAGGCGGCATAGTAAGACGCAGTATGCTGTTGTGTTGTCATCTTGGTTCTCGTTACCCGCAGAGGTCTGACGGGTTACTCAGGTAGCTGAATCGACTTGATCTCGACGAATTCGTGCAGGCCTTCATTGCTCCATTCGCGCCCATTGCCCGACTGCTTGTAGCCGCCAAAGGGTGCGCCGTAGTTCCAGCCGGCGCCGTTAACGCTGACCTGGCCGGCCCGCAGGTGGCGTGCGATCCGCTGCGCCTGCCCGGCGTCCCCGGCCCAGACTGCAGCAGCAAGGCCGTAGGGGCTGTCATTGGCCAGACGAATGGCGTCGGCTTCGTCTTCAAAGGCCAGCATGCACAGCACAGGGCCAAAAATTTCGTCTCGCGCCACGCTCATGTCGGCGGTGACATCGGCTAGCAATGTGGGCCGCACATAGCAGCCCTGCTCCAACCCCTCGGGGGGCTCGGTGCCGCCGCACACCAACCGTGCACCCTCCTCAACACCCCTGCGGATGGCATCCAGTACTCGCGCCTGGTGCGCGGCTGAGCTCATGGGGCCCATGAAACTGTCACTCGACTGTGGATCGCCCACCTGGATGGCTTCAACTTCAGCCCGGGCGATCGCCACGGCTTCGGCGTAACGACTGCGCGGTACCAGCATGCGGGTGAGGGCGCAGCAAATTTGACCGGAATTGACCATGACATCGCGCACGCCAAAGCGTATCGCGGCTGTCAGGTCCGCATTGTCGGTGATGATCAGCGGTGACTTGCCACCCAGCTCCTGGCACACACGCTTCACATCCGGTGCCGCCATCTGGGCGATACGAACCCCCGCCTGGGTGGAGCCGGTGAAAGACACCATATCCACCTGCGCATGGGTGCACAGCGGCTCTCCCACGCCTGGGCCGTCTCCGGTCACCAGGTTGAAAACGCCGGCAGGCAGGCCCGCCTCATGCGCCACCTGAGCAAATATCAGCGCGTGCAGCGGTGTCGTTTCGGCCGGTTTCAACACCATGGTGCAGCCGGCGGCCAGAGCTGGCGCCACCTTGCCCACCAGCTGGTGCAGCGGCACGTTCCAGGGTGTGATAAAGGCACAAACACCTATGGCTTCGCGCACGATCATGGAGTGCCCTTCGCGGCGCACTTCATCCATTAGCGCAGCTCTGGGCACAAAGGAGCGCATGCCAGCTATGGGACCTGCGACCTGCCAGTCCCGTGACAGGTGCAGCGGCATGCCCATTTCCCGGCTGATGGTGGAGGCCAGCTCTTCACTGCGCGCCTCAAGACCTGCACAGATGCGCTCGATACAGGCCGCGCGCTCTGCGGACGGCGTAGCGGCCCAGGCAGGGAAGGCGCGTCTTGCCGCCAGCACGGCTCGATCAACATCCGCGGCACTGGCGTCGGTAACCCTGGCATGCGCCGTGCCCGTCGCAGGGTTTATCAGTTCCCGCACAGTGCCGCCAGCAGGAATCCAGTCGCCATCAATATAGATTTCAGTTAATATATCCATACTAAAACCTTGATTGTTATATAGATAATTTAATTATTGGCTATGCTCCAGACTGCGTGAAAATCAGAGGGTCGACAGATACCAGTGAACTTCGAGTTCGCTGACATGGCGCTCAAATTGACTTAGTTCATCGGACTTGCAGCTGTCATACAGATTAACAAAGTCGCTGCCCAGGTAGTGGCGCAGGACTTCGCTCTGACGAAACAGTTCCAGTGCATCGGGCATGCGGATCGGTAAGCCAATGGTTTCATCGGCGAAGGCGTTACCCTCGGTATCCGGTCCCGGTTTGCATTCCTGCTGCAGGCCATAATGTACACCGGCCAGCAGGGCACTCATCACCAGATAGGGGTTTGCATCGGCGCCTGAGACACGGTGCTCGATACGAGTAGCCGCCTCCGGGCCCGCCGGAATGCGTACTGCCACGGTACGGTTGTCGTAACCCCAGTTGGGAGCGATGGGTACGTAGTAACCCGGCTGCAGGCGGCGGTAGGAGTTGACGTTGGGGCAAAACAGCGCCATGGACGCCGGCATCATCTGCAAAAGGCCGCCGACGGCGTGTTCCAGCATCTGCTGATGTTCGGCAAAGACGTTGTTGCCCTGGGCATCCAGCAAACTGATATGGATGTGCATGCCATTGCCGGCCTCTTCGCCGTAGGGCTTGGCCATAAACGAGGCTTCCATGCCGTGCTGTTCAGCCACAGACTTGATAACCCGTTTAAGCATCAGAGCGTTATCGCAGGCCGCAAGCGCATCGTCCTGATGCTTGAGGTTGATCTCGAACTGCCCTGGGGCGTTTTCCGCAACTGCGGTATCAGCCGGAATATCCTGAGCTGCAGTGTACTCGGCGATTTCTTCCAGCAGGTTGGCGTAATCATCCAGATTGGTAATCGAATACACCTGGGTGTGCTCGTCGCGCTTGCCGCTGCGCGGTGATACTGGTGGCTGCGGGCGACCGGCTTCGTCCCTTTCCTGATCGATCAGGTAGAACTCAAGTTCTACAGCTACCACGGGTGTCAGACCCAGAGCTTCAAATTTTTTCAACACGCTGGCCAGAACATGGCGCGGGTCACCGAAGAAGGGTGAGCCATCTTCCTCGTACATGTGCATCATGAGCTGTGCCATTGGACGGCGCTGCCAGGGGGTTAGCTTCAGGGTGCCGGATTCGGGTTTGCAAACCCGGTCAGGCTCGCCTATTTCCAGCCCAAGGCCGCAACTTTCAACCGTATTACCCGTGATATCGAGGGAAAACAGAGATGCTGGCATGTTCACTCCCTCCTCATACACTTTTTCCAGACCTTCGCGTTCAATGCGCTTGCCGCGGACTACACCGTTAAGATCGGGAATAAGGAGGTCAATGGCCTCCATCTCCGGATTCTGTTGTAAAAAAATAGCGGCTTCGGTGTGCTGACTGTCGGAAGACATGGTCTTGTCCTTGGTTTTCTCGGAATCACGCAGCGAGCGTGGGATGGCCAGAGGCGGCCACAACAAACGCTTTTATGTGTTTGTTATATCGATCAGTTTAGCGACTCTGAAATCTGCCGGTCAATAGCGACTGATCAATTTATTGATCAATAAAGCCGTTAAAATAGCTTTTATGGCGCTTTTTTGTTTCCTTATTTTCTTCGATATAGCAAAATCGCTGCAATCGGCTTAAATGCGCAGGCTACAGTTAATATCAGAATGATGAATATAAAGATCAAGCGAGGAGTTTCATGAAGCCTCAGTCGACCTCTTCAGTACTGCGTCCCCTCGTCGGTATTGCATGCTGCACCAGCATGCAGGGTGCGCATCGCTTTCACATGGTGGGTGACAAGTACATCCAGGCCGCCCGCAGTGGCGCCGATGTTTCGGTACTGCTGCTGCCGGCTTTGGGGGAAGAAAGCCTTGGCCTGTTGTCGCAGCTGGACGGCATACTATTGACCGGCAGCCATTCAAATGTCGAACCTCGTCACTATGGCGCTGCGCAGCAGCAGGAAGACATGCTCACCGATCCACTGCGGGACGCCACCACCCTGACGCTGGTTCGCGCCGCTTTAAAGCAGCAGGTGCCTGTGCTGGGTATCTGTCGAGGTTTTCAGGAAATTAATGTGGCGCTGGGGGGCAGCCTGCATCAAGCCGTGCAGGAGGTTGCGGGGTTACAGGATCATCGCGAAGACAAGAGCCAGTCGTTGCAACAGCAGTACGGGATTTCTCATCCGGTTGAACTCCAGCCCGGCGGGCATCTGGCTCAACTGATGAAGGGTGCGCTCAGCCAGCAGGTTAATTCATTGCACGGACAGGGCGTGCAGCGCCTTGCGCCCGGGCTGCGGGCCGAAGCCCTGGCACCGGATGGGCTGGTAGAAGCCTTTAGTCTGCAGGACAGCAGTGCTGGCTTCTTGCTGGCGGTGCAGTGGCATCCAGAGTGGCAAATGGAACAGCATCCTTTCTACCAGGCCATTTTTGAAACCTTTGGTAATGCCTGCCGGGCCAGAGCCTCGGTGCGAAATGCCTGAAGGTACGAGGTTCGTTCGCCACCAAGACGACTGCAGCAAGCAGATGTCAGGGCGTTGCAGTTTCCGCCTGCAGCTGCTTCGGTGCATTGGCGCCATGCTATGATGCGGCCGATTTGAAGCGGTCAGTTAACCTGCGATCAAAATATTTATCAGGATGGGAGTCTCTAGTGTGGATGTAGGTGACCGACTCAAAAAAATTCGTCAGATCTACGGCTTTTCTCAGCGCGAACTGGCCAAGCGAGTTGGCCTGACCAACAGCACGATTTCGATGATCGAGCAGAATCGCGTCAGCCCGTCGGTCAGTTCCCTGAAAAAAATTCTCGATGGCATTCCAATGTCAGTCAGCGAATTTTTTACCGTGGATCTGAACGCACAGGACAAGGTGGTATATCGCCCGGACGAGCTTATTGATATCGGCAGCGATGGCATAGAGTTGCGTCTGGTGGGCAGTGCCGAGAACAAGTCTGGCCTGGCGCTGCTTATTGAGAGCTATGAACCGGGCGCCGACACGGGCACCGAGATGATGTCCCATGACGGCGAAGAGGCCGGCACCGTAATAGAAGGCTCTATAGAGGTCACCATCGGTGGTGAAGTGCATCGCCTGGATGCCGGCGACAGCTACTCGTTTTCTACCCAGATCCCCCACCGTTTTCGCAATCGCAGCAAGAAAACCTGCCGTATCGTTAGCGCCCATACACCGCCGACTTTCTGACGTTTCTGGTGTAAATAGCAGCCTTGCGGTCTTCGATTAAGGCAGGGCCTCTTATCCCCGCCACGGGTGCTTCTGTCCCGTTCAGCTGCATGCGCCTGCCATAACAATACTTGCGCTCATATTCGTACAAAATAGTCTGCGAATATGGGCTCCGGACGTTGTCGGGTAGGCCTTTGTCGTCAATGCTTAGGGCATCGAATGATTAACTGCTGATCGCCGCCTGGCGGTGATCGCACTGGACAACACGCATGCACGCCAGCACCGTCCAGGGGCCGCTTGACCCCACTCTTATTCAGTTCATTACCAGTCAATTATCAATACAGGTCGCCGCCTGCAGTGATGCCGGTGAGCCTACGCTGGTAAGAGCTCACGGCGCTCGAGTGTCTGCCGATGGTTGCCAACTGACGCTGATGATCCCGTCATCCCAGGCCCGCGAACTGCTGGCGTGCATTGCTGCCAACGGGCGCATTGCCGCGGTTTTCAACGAACCCGAGACCCACCGTACCGTGCAGCTCAAGGGCAAGGATGCGCGTATTGAAGCCATCAGTGCAGACGATGCCGCAGCACTGGGTGCCTATGTTGACCGCCTGGCCAAGCGCCTGCAGCACTACCAGGTGCCGGAAGCCTTTAGTCGCGCTTTTTATGCTGCGGATCCCGCCGATCTGGTTGCTCTTAGCTTCTCGCCCAGTGCCGCCTACGGCCAGACCCCCGGGCCCCACGCCGGTGAGCCCCTGAAGCCGGGAAGCACCCCATGAATCCCTATCTGAGCATCGACACGCTGCGCAATTGTCTGGAGGGAGTTATTCCTGCAGGGGTGGCCACCTGCAGCCGGGATCTGATCCCCAATGTGACCTATGTCTCCCAGGTGATGTATGTCGACCAGGAGCATATAGCGCTGTCGTTTCAGTTCTTTAACAAGACGCGCGAGAATATTCTGGCCAATCCTCTGGCCACCGTGCTGATGGTGGATCCCGATACTGCGGCTCGCTATCGCCTTAAAGCGCGCTATCTGCGCACTGAAACGCAAGGGCCGCTGTTTGAACGCATGAAAGCCAGGCTTGCCGGAATTGCATCCCACGAAGGCCTGGTGGGAGTGTTTCGGCTGCGCGGCACCGATGTCTATCGCATCCTTGATATAGAAGCGGTGCCCGGGGCTGAGTTACCGCGCCAGCTGCCAGGGCGCGCCATTTTGCCGGCGCTGCGCCAGTGTAGCGAGCGCCTGAATCACTGCGTCAGCCTGGAGGACCTGTTTGACAATCTGCTCGATGCGCTGGATCGCAATCTGGGGCTCAGCCACAGCATGCTGCTTATGCTGGACGAGCCCGGTGCAAAGCTCTATGTAGTCGCAAGCCGGGGTTATCCAAGTTCAGGTATAGGCGCCGAGATTCCCCTCGGGGTAGGTGTTATCGGTATCGCTGCGCGGGAACAGGTTTCCATTCGCATCATGTTTACCGCCGCCGAGTACGCCTATACCAGAGCTGTACGGGAACAGGCGATTGCGGAAGGCCTGGTGGATGCGCTGGAGCATGTTATTAGCCTGCCAGGCCTGAACGAACCCTCCAGTCAGATGGCTATTCCCTTGCCCGGCATCCGTGGTCTCATCGGTGTGCTCTATACCGAAAGCCAGCAGCAATGCCGCTTCAGTTATGATCTTGAAGATGCTCTTGTCACGCTCTGCGCCCAGGCAGGACTTGCAATTCAAGGTCTGCAGCTGGGAGATGAGCTGGGTACAGCACCAGCGCTACCTGATTGCCTCTGCGCTGAAGACTCCCCAGACGATGCATCGCCTGATTCCCTGCGGGTGGAATACCATGATCGGGATCATAGCGTGTTTATCGATGGCGACTACCTGATAAAGGGAGTGGCAGGTGCCGTGCTCTGGCGCATTCTGAGTGATTACAGCGAAAGAGGGCGTACCGATTTCAGTAACCGCGAGCTGCGCCTGGATAGCCGTTTGGGATTACCGGAAATCAGTGACAATCTGGAAGCGCGACTGATTTTGCTTACCCGGCGCCTGCAGGAGCGCAGCCCGCACCTTCGCATCGAAAAAACGGGGCGAGGGCGCTTTCGCCTGCTGCTACAGCGCCCCCTGGTGCTTGTGCCGATGAACTCCTGCCTGATCAACCCGCCTGTTGCCAGCGTGGATCGAGCTTAGCGCTAACGCATTTATCGTCAACTATTTGCCTGTTGTCGGTTTCCCCCCTGTGCAATGGGCAGTCGAAACAGCATTGTTTATCCGCCACTGAGTGCCGACGCACTAATTTCCAGGGTAACAGGAACCGAGACCACCATTTCTGGCGTCGCAGGCCAGGCCTTTTGCGTACAGTGGCTTCGGGAGTTGGTATCAAGGTTGCTGAATCGGCATTTCGCCACGGCCAGAGCCTCTTCCAGGAAAAGAATTTTCCCCCCAGGGTTCGCCGTGTTTTCCTGCCGTTACTCTTGGCAAATATGCCGCGTCCCCCGTGGTTAATTTTCGTCATTTTTATCAGAGCCTCCGCGGTCCCGATGAGTCTCGGCCGTTGCCATGACCGCGCCTTCGGTCGGCGGCAGTGGTTCGAGCAAAATATAAGGCGTTGGGATCGGTCGTCCCGGTAGAACGCTGGCAGGGGCATCCATACCGGCGGGTCCAAGGCTGCGCAGATATTGGTACACCGCCTGCTGATCCTCCGGCGTCATCAGCTGCAGCGAAGGCCAGGTCATGGGTGGCATGCCGCCGGCGCGAATGCGCTGCCGCCATTGCTCTGGCTGCAGCTGTGCAACTTTCAGCCTAAGGTTGGCCGGATAGCTCACGCCCCAGGGGCCGGCGAAGCCTACGCCTGAGCCCAGCAGGCGTTCGGACTCGGGCATAACCTCGCCGATTTCGGCATAGCCCGTCGTGTGACAGTCATTGCACCCCCCCACACCAACCAGATAACGGCCGCGTTCAATGACTGCGGTATCCTCTTGCGCTGCCATCGACAGCACGCTTTGAAGCGCCAGTGCAGACATCAGTAACAAGTGTTTCATGCCAAGTGCTCAACTTCAGGATCGACCGTTTTAGCCTACGCCCGACGCCAAAACGACGTTGTTAATACTTCACTTAAGGAATCTTAAAAGAATACTAACTACGCTCGGTCGGCATCATGAAGCGCTGATCGGCGTAACGCGGCGGCCAGACAATATGTGCCTCGCCATTGCGCAACTGCGCAAGCGGAAAGAAAAATCCTTCCATAAAGCTGCCGGCAATGACTTCGTTCGGGGACAAAGCGCGGGGATGGGGTCTGTTGGAAAACTGGTAGCGATTCCATACCCCGCGGTAGGGGCTGCGATAGAGCGTGCGCGTCAGGTCATCCAGTGCCAGGCTGGAGGTGGCATTGAGCATGCGGATGGCCATGCGGGTGTAGTCATAATGCAGTCCTGCGGCGGCGATGCTGGGCATGTCGCTGAACAGGCTGCGGTATCGGCGTACCCACCATTGCTGCCAGAGTGCAATTGGCATGGCAGAATCCATTGAAACTATGTAGTCCGAGCTATTTCCGGTGTAGGCGTACCAGTCCCGCGTCCAGCGTAGTCCGTGGCCCAGCAGCAGCGCATCCAGTTGCTGCTCGTGGAACTGGCGGACAAAGCGCGCTCCGGCCTGAATGCCAGTGGTCGTCATTGCCACCAGGGAAATGTCCTTGTCGCGATAACGGGCCAGCAAGGGTGCAAAATCATCCTGATCGAGGTCGGTGAGATCCGGGGGTTCGACGCTAAAGCCAACCGACTGCAAACTGGTGTGCAGGGCGCTCGCCCAGCCGCGGCCATAGGCGCTGTCCTCGGCCATGATGGCCGCCCGATTGTTCGCCGGGCGCCAGAGGCCTTGGTCGCGCAGATACTGCAGTGGCTCGCCGTAACGTGCTGCCAATAATCCGGGCGCAGGCCAGCCCTTGAACCAGCCACGGTATTTGGCGTAATCCTGGTTCAGCCGATCGGTTATTGTCTGGGCTTCGCCCAGATGGCCCAGGTGTAGAATTCCAAGAGCGGCCTCGGCTTCCATCAGCGCCAGGGCGACATCGGAGTGCCAGCCGCCCACAAGTAGACTCACTTGGTCCTCGTCCAGCGCGCGCTTGAGTGCCTGTACCGCCTTGATCGGGTCCGAGGCGGTATCCACCCAGACCGGATGAATATCATAGCGTTGCCCAGCCAGCTGCAGAGGAATCTCGCCCTCGGCTCGGGCATCCATCAGTGCCATGAGTACACCCCGACTGATCTCGAGCCCGGTATCCTGGGCGGGCCCATTGAAGGGGCCGCAAAAGCCGATCGACAGGGTGCCGACACCAGGGGTGCTCTCGGCCTGGGACGGCCAACCCAGCAGAGCGCCCACACCAAGAACGGAGCTTTGCAGCAAGCGCCGGCGCGTAACGCCGCCAGTTCTCGCTTGGCGGTAGTTGTGGTTCAGCTGTGACATGGGCGCTCTCCGACTCGCCTGAAGCATCTATTCCTGTTATCAGCCTAGACCCGCGAAGGGAAAAGGCCCGATTAGAAGCGCAAAGTGTGGCAGATCGGCGCCGAAGTACAGCAAAAGCCGCTAACCTTGAGGCAGGGCACTCCGGCGCGCTGCGCCGAACGTCATTCATGGATTGATAACCGGACACGCGTGTATGCGATTCACTGGCATGGCCATACTGCGGCACAGCCTCAAGGCGCGAATGACCGCCGGCATCCTGCTGGTGTCATTGCCCGTGGTCATCGCCCTGGCGGTGCTGTCCTATATGCTCTCGGCCGGATTGTTACAACGCATGGCCATTGACCGGTTTGAGCTCATTGCAGAGCAGCGGGAAAAGGAAATCTATGCCTTTATGGCTGATCAGGCCGACATAGTACGAAAAATCGCCGCTGTTGATGCGCTGCGCGATGCCATCAGTGAATTGCGCGAGCTGCCAGTGCGCAGCCCAGAATATCAGCCAGCCTATATGGCCATGGCCGATACGCTGTTTCGATCGACCTTCCTTGATTACGGTTCCGCCGCGGCAACCGACCTCACCGGCCTTATGCTGCTGAGCCAGGACGAGGGCAAGGTTTTCTTCTCGACCAAGCCCGAGCAGGAAGGTGCTGTTCAGAGCAGCGCACCGTACTTTGTTGAAGGCCGCGATCACACCTTTATTCAGCCCGTGTATCAGGCGCCCGATACGCAGTTGCCAACACTTACCGTCGCCACTCCACTGACCGGGCGTAATGGCGAGTCGCTGGGGGTTCTTGCGGCACAGGTCAGGGTGCCGGTGCTGGTCGATATCGTCAGTCAGCGCGGTGGCCTGGGGCAAACCGGCGAATCCTATCTGGTGGATACGGGGCACCGCTTTCTGTCGATGGCGCGCTTTGGTGCCCAGGCCTATCCCGATGGTGCCCACAGTCTGGGTATTGACACTGCGATTAAGGGCCAAAGCGGTGCTGGACTCTATCTGAATTATGCCGGCCAGGCGGTCATTGGCAGCTATCGTTGGCTGCCGGATCTGGGTTTGGCATTGCTAACGGAAATCCGCGTCAGCGAGGCACTGCAACCGGCCACGCGTCTGGGCTGGCTGATGCTGCTGCTCGGCCTGCTGGCAGTGGCCGTGCTGTTATTGGGTACCTATTTTATCGCCCGGCAAATTGCGCGGCCCATTCTGGCGGTAAATGCCACCACGCGGCAGATTGCTGCAGGGGATCTGAGCGTACGTGCGCCGGTACTGACGGAAGATGAGACCGGCATTCTGGCGCAAAATTTCAATACCATGATCGACCGGCTAGAGAACACCCTGGAAGATCTTGCGCTGGAGCAGGAAAAATCAGAACACCTGCTGCTCAATATCCTGCCGGCACCGATTGCTGAGCGCCTGAAGCAGGGCGAGGGCACTATAGCGGACACATTCGCCGAGGTGACCATCCTGTTTGCCGATATTGTTAATTTCACGCCTATGTCAGCCAATCTGCCAGCGGTGGAGCTGGTTGGCTTGCTGAACGAGATATTTTCCGAGTTCGACCGTTTGAGTGAGTTACGTGGGCTCGAGAAAATAAAGACCATCGGCGATGCCTATATGGTAGGCGCGGGCCTGCCGGTAGAGTGCAAGGATCACGCTCGGGTCATCGCCGAAATGGCGCTGGATATGCTGGATGCCATCGAACGTTTCAATTGCCGCCACCAGAGTGACCTGCACATGCGCATCGGTATTAACACCGGGCCCGTGGTGGCCGGGGTTATAGGTACCCGAAAATTCATTTACGACATCTGGGGTGATGCGGTCAATATTGCCTCACGCATGGAATCCCAAGGGGTTGAGGGCTGCATTCAGGTGACCGAAAATACCTGGAAACACCTGCAGCATGACTATCTCTTTGAGGATCGTGGCCTTATCAGAATCAAGGGCAAGGGTCGCATGCATACTTATATGCTGCGGGGTCGAAAGCATCGCGAAGCGAGTCTCGCCAGTATTGACTGACCCTGCTATTAATGTGAGGTATTTTATAATATTTTATTCTAACTATTTATAATAAAAAGGATTTAATATGACGACAGCCTACATCAGCCATATCGATTGCGAGTTGCATGAGATGGGCGCCAGTCATCCTGAAAGCCCGCAGCGTTTGCAGGCCATTAGCACTCAGTTAGGTATCAGCGGCCTGCTCGAACGGCTCGAATGCCTGACGCCCGAAATCGCGAGTCATGATCAACTGCTGCTGGCACACCCGCACAATTACATTAGCGAACTCGAAGCGCTGCACCCGGAGCAGGGACACAGCTATGCCGGTCCGGATGCGGCGCTGAACCCCCACAGTCTGCGAGCGGCGCGCCTGGCTGCGGGCGCGGTGATACTGGGTACCCAGCAGATTCTCAGCGGTGCCTGCCAGAATGCCTTCTGCGCTGTGCGCCCGCCGGGCCACCACGCCGAGCAGGCCGGCGCCATGGGGTTCTGCTTGTTCAACAATGTCGCTCTGGGCGTGGAGTGGGCGTTAAATCAAAGTGATATAGAGCGGGTGGCAGTGCTGGATTTCGATGTTCATCACGGTAATGGCACCGTGGATATTTTTAAGGACAGGCGCGAGGTGCTGGTATGCTCAAGTTTTCAGTATCCGTTTTATCCATTTCGCTACCAGGACATTCGTCGCTCCAATATCGTCCATACGCCGCTGGCGGCAGGTACCGCAAGCAGCGCCTTTCGTCATGCCATTGAGCAGGACTGGCTACCGGCACTGGCAGAGCACCGCCCGGACATGATCTTTATTTCCGCCGGCTTTGATGCCCACCGCGACGACCCGCTGGGGCAGCTGCAACTGACCGACGACGATTTCCACTGGATTACCGGACTGATTGGGGAGGCCGCCAGTCGCTATGCTGGCGGGCGCATACTGTCGGTTCTGGAAGGTGGTTATAACCTCAAGGCGCTGGGCCGCAGTGCTGCGGCCCATGTGCAGGCGTTGCTTGAATCGCGCTAGCTCTGCTTATCTTGTCATCAGGGCGACGCGCGCCTGCTATTTACATCCCCTAAAAGCTCCAGTGCGGCCTGGCAAATACTGCTTCGGCTCGGCAAGGTGGCGGTAGCTGCAGGCCCAAGCGCGATAAAGCTGTCTTGGGCACAAAGACGCTTGAGCCGCGGTGCGTCATTCAGGTTTTCAATCAGTAGCGCCATCAGGGCTTCACTGATGGATCCGCTGCGCCGGCATTCATCCACGATCAGTATCGAGTCACAGCCGCGCACTGCCTCCACTATTGCATCGAGGGGCAAGGGCTGCAGCCAGCGCAGATCGATCAGGCGCAGCTCAATACCGTGCTCGGTCGCAAGATCCCTTGCGGCCTGGCGACTCAGGTAATAGCCATTGCCGTAGCTGATAATGGCCAGCTGCCGGCCGTCACCCTCGAGCCCGATTTCACCCAGCGGAATCGGCGTGCAGCGGTTAGCTGGAACATAGTTGAAACTCCAGTGGCCATCGCCCGGCGCAAACAGATCCCGCGCCATATAGAGTGCGATGGGTTCGATAAACACCACTACCCGCTGTTCCTCCCGTGCCAGGCGTACGCATTCGCGCAGCATTTCCACGGCATCGCGGCCATTGCTGGGGCACGCCAGGATCAGACCCGGTATGTCGCGAAACACATTAAGGCTGTTGTCGTTGTGAAAGTGGCCGCCAAAGCCTTTTTGATAGCCTAGCCCGGCAATGCGGATCACCATCGGATTGGCATACTGGCCATTGGAGAAAAAACTGAGACTCGCTGCCTCTCCGCGGATCTGATCCTCGGCATTGTGCACATAGGCCAGAAACTGGATTTCAGGTATCGGAATAAAGCCATTGTGTGCAACGCCCAACGCCAGCCCGAGAATGCTCTGTTCATCCAGCAGTGTATTGATCACCCGGTGCTTGCCGAATTTTTCCCATAACTTGCCGGTGACATTGTAAACGCCGCCCTTGGGGCCAATATCCTCCCCCATCAGCACTATTTCGCTGTGCGTGGCCATCAGCTCTGCCAGCGCCCAGTTCAGCAGGCGCGCCATGGGCTGAGGCTGAGCCAGTAGTGTTTTGTCCTTGGCAAAGAGCCCATCAAGCGCGGCTGAATCCAGCGCAGCCCGGGCAGGCAAGGCGCGGCGTGGCGGTACTATAGATCCCATTACTTCAGCAGCGCTAGTCAGTTTGGGGCGCATAATGGCACGCTCGGCCTTGTCCTCAACCTCCAGGGCTGTTTGCTGGTAGAGCGAAACGATTTGATCGGGGCTTAGAACGCCAAGCTCAATCAGGAGCCTGGCCGAGTGCAATAACGGATCCTGGGCTTCGCTTTGTTCGATCTGCGCTGTGCTGAGATAGGCACTCTGGGCATCGGAGCCGGCGTGACCGAGCAGGCGGACACAGCGCATATGCAGAAACACAGGCTGCTGATGGCGGCGCGCCAGTTGTTCTGCCTGACGCGCGCAGCTGTAGGTATCGAGCAGATTAAGCCCGTCGCAGCTCAGGTAATGAAGCCCAGGTCGCTGGCTGAAATTGGCGGCGATCCAACCCTGGGGCGTGGGCGTCGAGATGCCTATGCCATTGTCTTCGCAGATAAACACCAGCGGCAATGGATGCTTCTGGTAATGCGTCCAGCAGGCGCTGTTAATCGCACCCAGTGCTGTACTGTGGTTGGCGGATGCATCTCCAAAGGAGCAAAGCACAACGCTATCGGCGGGCAGGGTACCTGGATGTTTCAGTTGTCGTGCCAATGCAATGCTGGCCGCGGTACCCAGTGCTTTGGGCAGGTGGGACGCGATGGTACTGGTCTGTGGCGGTACAAACAGGGCCTTGCTGCCCAACACCTTGTGACGCCCACCGGAAATTGGATCCTCACTGGACGCCGCAAAGGACAGCAGCATATCCCAGACCGGATCCACGCCTCCGGCCTGGCGGGCACGTTGCAGCACAAAGGCCGCATCACGGTAATGCAAAAACGCCATGTCATTGAGTCTGAAGGCTGCGGCTATGGCAGCGTTGCCCTCGTGACCGGCACTGCCAATGGTATAGAAGGATTCACCACGGGCCTGAAGTTTGCGTGAGCACAGATCCAGCTGCCGACTGAGTATCTGGCTCTCAAACATTTGCAGCAACAAGGCTTCTGTCAGGCCGACGTCCTGCAAGCCGATCTGAATGGATGCGGGCGGCAGATCGCCACTGTTAACCCTTTGTACAAAGGCTTGGTCGATGATTTCAGCTCGGTTTTGCATCACCACGGCTCCCTGAATATTCCCCAGAGTATGGTTGAGGCAGTGGGGATTAGCTGACTGTAAATAGGGTATGATTATTTGTTTACGCAGGTACAGCCACCTGATGTCAGCCAATACCGTTGAAATAAACCGCACCCGTTTTCGCTTTGATGATAATGAAGCCGTATGGCTATTTGGCTATGGCTCTCTGATCTTCAAGGCCGACTTTCCCTTCGTGCAAAGGCGCAGCGCCCGAATCACCGGCTGGTCGCGCCGTTTCTGGCAAGGATCCCACGATCACCGCGGCACTCCAGAAGCTCCAGGGCGCGTAGTGACCCTGATTGAGACTCCAGGCGAGCCCTGTAGCGGTGTCGCCTATCTGATAGCGCCCGAGGTATTTGAACAGCTGGATTTTCGCGAAAAGAATGGCTATCTGCGCTTTAGTACCGAAATGACCTTTGATGACGGCAGTCTGGTTCAGGGGCTGGTGTATATAGCTACACCCGAAAACAGTGCCTTTCTTGGCCCCGCGAGCGAAAGCGATATCGCCCGGCATATAGCTGCGGCCGCCGGGCCTAGTGGTCCCAATGCTGACTATTTGCTCCACCTGGCCGAGTCATTACGTGGCCTGGGGGAGCACGATGCCCATGTGTTCGAGATAGAGCAGCATCTGCGCCTGGTATTGAAGTAAAAAGTTTGCATGGGGATAGTAATTGATATTAGTCTCCACTGAGACTAAGCTGAGGTCCATGTAGTGATTGGGAGGGGCATCAACATGAAGCAGGTTATCGAACTGGGACAGCAGGATCCCAAGCGGGTATCACAGGTTTCCCTCAAGGTATTCTTCAATATCGCATCGGCATGGCACCTTAGTCGCGAACAGGAGCAGGTTCTGCTGGGTGAGCCGGCGCGCTCTACGTTCTATAAATGGCGCAAAGGCGAGGGGCCCGCATTACCGCGCGATACGCTGGAGCGGATATCCTATGTCATGGGGATCTACAAGGCGTTGCGCCTTCTGTTTCCCACCGAAGATCAGGCGAATGCCTGGCCAGGCAAAGCTAACGCCCACTTTGGTGGCGAATCGGCGCTTGCAGTGATGCTCAAGGGCAGCATGATCAACCTGGCTGATGTGCGCCGCTATCTGGATCATGCCAGAGGCTAAATCGTCTATTAAATTCTTACAGGCTCTGATCCATGCATACCATGCCAGTACTGATCGACCTTGATTGGGATAAGGCGCACCGTCTGGTACCGAGCCACTTTCCGCCCATCAGCCTGTTTGAAACCGTGGCCGATCCCGAGGATCTGGAGATCCTCTATGCCGTGGAAGCTCTGACCAATGATCGCCTGCGAGATGAGGCGGGTGATCTGCGCCTGGTTGCAGCATCAGAGCGAATATCAGGCCCGGGCTCCACGCCCGTGATGGCGGCCTTCACCCATATCGGCGTCGCCAGCCGTTTCACCGATGGGCATTATGGCGTCTACTACGCAGCACGAAGCCTGCAAACCGCCATCGCCGAAACCCGCTACCATCGCGAAGCCTTCCTGCGGGCGACACAGGAGCCCGATACCGAACTCACATTGCGTGAATACATCGGCAAGGTGGCGCAGCCGCTACATGACATACGCGGTCAGGAGTATAGGGCGCTGCACCAGCCGGACGATTACCAGTCTTCGCAGCGTTTCGCCCGCCAGCTGCGCGAGCAGGATAGTCCGGGCCTGTATTATTCCAGCGTGCGGGACGCTGGCGGAGAATGTCTTGCGGCTTTCAAGCCCCGTGCCCTGAGCATCCCTGTGCAGGGCAGTCATTACCGCTATGTTTGGAGCGGCCATGCCCAGGCCATTATCGCCGTATTAAAGGTCGAAGCCGTGGCCTGATTACTACACTTATTGGACTCAATTATTCATTGAAAACATATAGATAGAATAGCTGTCCGATAATAAGTATCAAGCCAAACATGCAGCGAAGCAGGGCGCCTGACTCTTGAATTAGAGCCCAGATAAAGCCTCAGTCAGACGCCTGCCAAACCTTTACAAGGCGCTGGAAAATACCTTTTTCAGCAGATCGGTACTGCGCGCCACCGGGTTCTCACGAATACGTTTTTCTTCCGCTGCAATCATTGCGAACAAGCCATCCGTTGCCTGTTCGGTAACATAAGTATCAAGATCCAAAGATCCCAGGTTCGATACATTTCCCAGTATTCCCGCTTTACCCGTCATGCCTTTATAGGCACTGGTGACACCCACTTTGTCTGTGGCATCCGCGACGATAGGGCGCATCAGCGTATTCAGCTTGTCGCTGTTCTTCTCGCGCAGGTACTGGGTTGCAGCATCGTCCGATCCCTGCAAAATGCTGCGTGCATCCTCAACAGACATATCGCGAATGGTATCGACGAACAGATCGCCGGCCAACGGAACTGCCTGTTCGGCGGCACGGTTCATGGTTGTGATGAAGTTATCGGCCAGAGCTCCCTGACCGGTAGCCCGCAGGCCTTTTTCGACGATTTGCAGCTGCGATGGCAAGGGAATACGTACCGCTGGGTTATCAAGGTATCCACCTTCAGTGCCCAGCGATGCAATGGCGGTTCTGGATCCCTGGATCAGTGCTTCCTTCAAGCCGCCGGTAATATCGCTGTCAGAAAGACTCGCAATGGCAGCATTGGTCGCAGTTGTACCAGATGAACCCTGACCCTGCGTTATGGTTTCCTGCGCCTTGTTGAGCACATCCTTCCAGTCTGCATGAGTTGTCAGCGATACGCCCATCAGACTCGCGATTAGCACAGGTGTCGATAGTAATCGTAAAGGTGTCATGGATGCTCCAGTAGTCAGTTTCCAGATGTGAAAGTATAGGGGGATCGCATGATCCTATTTAGGCTTTCTGGCATGACGCTGGGTTCGTGACGCTTGGTGATGCGGTGTACCGTTCGGGTAGTTTCCAACTGACCCCAATATCCAGATGCGCTCTGTAGCCTAACGTGGTGCTTGATTCGAGAAACTCAAATCTTCGCGACTCTCCGTACGCACGCCCAAGTCGCAGGATTGCATTGGTAATCCTCGAGTGGATATCTGTGCGTGTCAGGCTAGTGGCAGCGTTGGATTTGAGGTTACGCAGACCTTAAAGCTAAAAACGAAGTAAGTAATCGCAGTCTGAAGTATGACCTGTTTATAGTAAATAATGACTACGCATAATGTATATTATGTTAAATAAGATATTGATGTATGGGTACGAGGTGCCGCATTTTGTGTGTAGTTTCCAGTACAGATCTGAATTAATTCAGCTCTACTGGAAACTTTCAACATAGGCCGCAGGCTGCACCACATCTAGGTTTCAGCTGATTCTAGCGTTACCGATTATCTTGCAGTTTCCAGTTCAAGGCTGAACTTCGCGGAAGATTTGGTGCGATCCTGTGGTGCAATCCACCAGGCAACTGCTGTCGTAAATCAATGGATGTCGGCGTCGTTTTCGCCTGTCTTGTGTGACATCTGTGTTTTCGATTTTTTGCGTACAGCTCCAGTCACACGCAACCTCCCAAGCCGTGCGGAGAGTCGCGAAGATTGAAGTATTGAAGGCTCAGTGCCATATCGGGCAACGTAGCTGGCGAACCTTGCACTGAATTGATGTTGCTAGCCACCAGGCCTGACCTTCGCAGCAAGTAGGCTTTCGCCAAGATCCTCACCAAGCTAGAGCTTCAGTTAATTGCTTGAATGCAGAGCGCGCCGTACTTGGATTGTTCTGGGTAGCGCGCCTGCGCTGTAAAACGGGCTGCCTCTAAATAATGAGATGAAAAGTCATTAACACCCTGTAAAATCTCTGAATACGGACCTAAAAGAGGATATTTGATCCTTAAATCACCCATTGGTCTGCCGATTTCAAGCCTTTTTGGGCGTTTGCGTGGGTGGCCTGATCAGTGATGGATGCCTCGGCGTAGCGCCAAAGTGGCCGCTAAAACGAGGCTATTTAGGCCTGTTGGCTAGTTGGGTCACCCACGAAAGTCGGGCATATTCGGCGTATTGATAGTGTGATGAGAGCTAATCTTTATCTGTCTTTCAGGTGTAATTATTATCAATAAAAACAATTAGATAGATAGCTATGCCGATAAACTACGTTATCGGCATAGCTACATATGCAGGATGGGATATGGTCAAAAAATACATAATACGTACTAAAGGTTTTTATCTACCCCATCCATTACAAGCAGCAACGTTCGACAGAGTTCCCGTTGCCACCGCATCTCGGTAGCCAGTTTCAATCCACACCCAGCGCCTTGTACACGGCATCCACCGGATCCGCGTAGAAGCTGGTCTGGAGCTTGGTGAACAGCTCTGCCGGAATCGTCGGGATATCGACCGCGCTACTCATTGGTAGCGTCACCCCGTTTACCGCCGGCATCGAAGGCCACTTGCAGGTATTCGGCAATACTCTGCACCGGCGCGACACTGCCGCCCAGGCTCATGTCACCCAGAACAACCATCTGGCCCTTTGCGGGCCTGCCCATCGGCGCTGAGGCAAATGCCACCAGGCTGGCCAGCGCCATATGATTCAGGGGCCCTGAATTTTGCAGTTCGACCACATGTAGATGGAAATCGTGGTCCATCACCTTGGCCGAGGCGCTGATGCGGGAAGCGTTGGCCTTGAAGTAATCGAAGGCGATCTTGACCTGTTCCTTGGCGGCACTGGAGTTCCACAGCCCTGATTAGTCGGTTGGGGCTGATCTTGTTCGCCTTCGTGCGTTTAAGTATCAACTAGTGATGCATCGCTTAGGTGGTTTTCTGGGCAGATCTGGCGCTCGCGACACAGGCAGCGAGATTCAGCGCGGCCAGGATAAGGTATTTGGAGTCCTCCCGGGTGTCTTCCAGTATCCCTGTTTCTTCGAGCCTGCCGAACACAAATGCCAGCAGCGAGGGTTCGGTCTGGAACGCCTCGTACTGCCCTATGGATTCGTCCTGCAAAGCCACCGACAAACCGTCGGAAAACCTGACTGTAGCAACAAGACGTTGCAGCGCCCGTTCCTGATCAGCTTCCGTGATGAGCTTCAGCCGGGTTGTAGACGCCCTTAGCGCCAGGTGGATCACCATCAATATTTCAAGCACGACCTCAATCTGTGGCATCTCCTGCCCCATGCGCGACAACACCAGCACCGAAGCGAGGAGATTCGGCTGTGTCTGGTAAATTTCGTCGCAAAGCTGTTCTTTTTCGCCAAATGTCATGCCCGAAAGCAGTTTGGTGGCCGAGGCCAGGCTGGCTTTTGAAATCTTTCCCATTCAACAAGACTCTTTTCTATTCACTGATTGTGTCACGCCTGGGCCCCTGATGCGTGACTGTACCAAATCAGCGTAGCTTCCGTCGAATCAGCGTATGCCGGATTGCCTTCCAGGATGCGCTTAAATCTTTATAAAGCGTTGAATTTAATAAAATTATACTAGCCAAAAATTGGGACTATGCCCTCCCCCTCAGGATCGTCAGCGACGCATCCAGGCAGCAGCGCATTAGGCGGGTTATGCCCATCCCAACCACCAGTTTGTCGATGTTTGACTATGCTTAAAGTCCTTGTCTGATGAATGATTAGGCCATTTTATGAAACTCGCTATCCTGTCCTGTGGACCGAACTCCTATAGCACCCGCAGATTAAAAGAAGCTGCCGAGTCCCGTGGGCATAAGGTAAAAGTACTTAACACCTTAAAATTTGCGATCGATCTTGATCGAGGCTCTCCCGATCTCTATTACCGACAGCAGCAGCTTAGCCATTATGATGCGGTATTACCCCGCATTGGTGCTTCAATCACCTACTACGGTACGGCCGTCGTTCGTCAGTTTCAGGAAATGGATGTTTATTGCGCCAACACGGCACACGGTATTCTGAATTCCCGGGACAAGCTGAGAAGCTTGCAGATTTTAAGTCGCCATCACCTGGGCATCCCGAAAACCAACTTCGTACGTGATAAAAAGGATGTCCTCCCTGCTATAGAGCGTGTGGGTAATGCGCCGGTTATTATCAAACTCATTGAAGGTACTCAGGGTATTGGCGTGTTGCTGGCTGAATCGACCAAGTCTGCTGAGGCGATTATTGAGTTGCTGCAAAGCCAAAAGCAAAACGTGCTGGTACAAAAGTTTGTCGCGGAAAGCAAAGGCAAAGACATTCGCGCACTGGTTGTCGGTGACCGGGTGGTCGCTGCTATGCGTCGTGTGGCGCAAGGACAGGAGTTTCGAAGCAACGTGCACCGGGGCGGCGTGGCTGAGGCCGTCGAGCTAAGTGAAGAGTACAAAAGCACGGCCGTTAAGGCCGCGCAAATCCTGGGGCTGCAGGTGGCTGGCGTTGACATGCTCGAAGGTAAAGATGGCCCCCAGATTATGGAGGTAAACTCCTCACCGGGCCTGGAAGGCATCGAAAACTGCACTCAGCTTGATATTGCCGGCGCCATCATCGATTACATCGCCGCTCAGGTAGACTTCCCCGAAATCGATGTCCGCCAGCGCCTGACCGTGAGCCGTGGCTACGGTGTCGCCGAAATATATGTGCCACCGGAGTCTCAATTCATAGGAAAAACCATTACGGACTCTGGACTGCTAGAGCAGGATATTAACGTGCTCACCCTTTACCGGGATGCAAAAGCGATCCCGAATCCAAAATATTCTCGTGTGCTGGAGCCAGGAGACAAGTTACTTTGTTTCGGCAAACTGGATTCCATGCGAACGCTTGTGCCGGCCAACACCAGACGCAAAAGAAAACCCAAGGTCAAGCCGCTGGATACAGGCATTTAATCATCTTAGACTCTGTGAAGAAGGGCCGCCCTGCGGGAGCTGTCGTTGCGCGGCAGCTCCGGCGGTAGAACCGTGGGTTCGGCTAAGTACCTCTGCACGCTTTCAACTGCTCGATCTCTGCCTCGATAGGGGCATATCGACTACTTCGTCAGCACGCTGGTCTGCATTATGTTTCGAGCTGCAACTTTAGAGTACATTCAGATTTATCTTGATCAGGAAATCTGGCCTCATAGCCCATCGCGGCATAACCTTTTTCCTGCTTCCGGAACATACGTTGCAACATGGGTAATGAGTAGGATTGCTGCCAGCCACAGCCACAGCCACAGCTTCGGCGGCGGCGGCGCCAATCGGGCTCGAAAAAGCTTGATCCTCGGTAAAGATACAGAGTCCGTTATCCTTCGACACCAGTATTCCGCTGTTATACAGCTGATTGCACAAAGCTTGTTCGATATCGCCTGTGTGGGATAAAAACAGAGGAAGGTTATGCAAGCCCGAAACCACCCACCTGCCCTATTTCGTCCAGACATCCTTATCTATGGGCCCTGTAGGGCCATCATTCAAACGGCACTCACCGGACACGGCCTCATAAAATTTGGCGGCACCACCGCAGCCGTTCTTCCCATTTCCCCATCGGTAAATAGGGCCAGAAGCGGGCATGACTCCCTCGCCAATGGCCGTGTTGTTGGCGCCTACGCTGCCATCGCTGTTAAAATCCCCTGCGACAGAAGCGGCAGTGTTTACTCTGCCTGGGTAGACCCCGTGGTCTTTTTCCATCCATTGTGGCCAAGAATTACCGTTAAGGCCGGACTTGTTATGATAGTCAAATGCCTCAAGACTATTCCAGGTGTCCCAACGGGTTCCTCGGCTGGTCAAATCAGAAAGCGTACCCAGTACGGTCTTTTCGTAAGCATGCTCCCCCACTGACGCATAATTTCCATGAGATCCCCAAGCTGAATATACAACGGGATGGGTCGAGTGCTTTGTGATTGCGGGCCACTTTATAATTTCATCTTGATCATGCTGTGAAAGAAAAATTCTCTGTGGCTGATAAGTCTCATCCAGTCGCACAATGACATTTTCCCAATCACCTACGTGATTTCCCCAGACCCTGTAGGCCAGTTCCTTGCCGCGGTTGTAGGGATAGTAGATGAAGTAGACCAGATCGGTGTTCCCGGTTGCTTTCGGTACCCAGAAGGCATAGGTCTTAGCGGAATTCAGGTCTCCTCTGAAAACGGGTAAAGTCCCATCCGAAGGGCTGCTCAGTTGTTGCTTGGTATAGAGCCACCAATTACCGTTACGCGGGACCCGATTAAAATATGGGAATGCCCAGTCGAGCGAGGCCGGAAAGTACCGTTCACCCTCGGCGAGCCAAATTTCGGGCGCAAATCGGCGCAACAGGTCGTATTTCTGACTGTCAGACGCTGGCTGAGCAAATACGCGAGACTGAACGGATAGTCCGAGGGCAGCGACGCTCAAGACTACAGGTGCCCAAAATCGTTTATCACATATAACAGGGTATTTGAAAAAATTTCGAGGGCTCATCCGGGTACTCATACTCTAGCAGCCTGTCGGACTTGGCCGATCGTAGCGAGGGAAAGTCCGATTTGAGGCAGTTTTTGAGCTCTTTTGAGGCAAATAGTGGTTCTATTTAACAAAAAAGAGGACGAAAAATGACCAAAGTCGGCTTTTCCGCAGTAGATCAGTGGTAAACCCGACAGGCTGCTAGATCCCGCTCAGGGTAATCGTATGTGACGTGACGCAGCCACCGAGGCGCACAGGCATCACGGCAGTGCTGCTTAGTACACGACCC
>NZ_BCNS01000145.1 GCF_001528745.1 Marinobacterium profundum
AGAATGAAACACTACACTAGCTGCCTGTCGGACTTGACCGGTCGTAGCGAGGGAAAGTCCGTTTTGAGGCAGTTTTTGAGCTCTTTTGAGACGAATAGTGGTTCTATTTAACGAAAAAGAGCGCGAAAAATGACCAAAATCGGCTTTTCCACAGTAGATCAGTGTTAAGTCCGACAGGTTGCTAGGAGGGGCGAACTATGCGCGTAAACAACTCAGACTTGGCGGGGTTCAGGGCAGTGCTCATGGGCATGGTGCTGATGCTGCCGGCTCTGCTGTCATCTGCGGTGCAGGCCGAAATCTACAAGTATGTGGATGAGCGTGGGCGCCAGGTCTTTGTCGACAGCCTTTCCAGAGTACCTGCGCAGTTTCGGGATCAGGTGGAAACACGTCGCCAGGCTTTGCCAGGTCGTGGCGAGGCACCAGAGCAGACTGCAGCCCGGGCCGAACGGCAGCGGGATACGGATCTTTCCCGTCAGCGTAGCAAGCTGGAAAAACTGATGCGAGAGAGTGAAACGCCGGTCAAGGTTGGCAACAATCGCGTGGTGGTGCCGGTCACGGTGGTTTACGGCGGGCGCAAGGCAAAAACCGAGATGGTGCTGGATACTGGCGCTACCAATACGGTGTTTCACAAGAGCGCGCTGGCGGGGCTGAATTATGCGGCCCAGCCTGGCGGTCGGGCGCGGGTGGCGGGCGGTGGCAGTATCAATACCGAACTGGTGAGCTTTGACCGTATTGAAATCGGCCCCTATAGCCCGACGAATGTGCGTGCCATGGTGATCGAGCACCAGGGCCCGGCGGTTGGGTCTGATGGGCTACTGGGCATGGACTTTCTGATGAACGTGCGTTATCGCATCGACTATGAGCGCCAGCTTATCCTGTGGGAGCCCGACCGTTACCAGGAACTGCAGACGCTATTGCAGGGGCTCGACGCCAGTAGCGCGACCCCAACACTGCTGCAGTGAACCTTAGAGCTGCTGTTCGGCGAGTTTCAGATCCAGCGTGGCCTTGAGCAGCTTGAACAGGCGGATCGATGCATCGATCTCGTCCTTGCGGTTGGTCAGACTTTCAATGTTCAGCCCCAGTGGAATGCCAAGGTCTGCCACGGATTCCAGTATCTGCTCCAGATTGCTGCGACACACCCGGATGGACTCGGCCAGCGGGTTAGCGGCATCCAGAATACGCCAGCGGGTGGCGTCGGGAACCGAAATGCCCAGCCATTGCATGAACTCCAGCGTCTTGGCACTGCCACAGGGCGTGAAGGTCAGGATAATACGCTGCGGAGCCACACCGCGGCTGCGGCATTCGCGGGCATAGCTGCTGAGCAGGTCGATCGTCGCCTGGGCATTGTAAACCGCCTGGGAGATAAAAAACTGGCAGCCTTGTTCAGCCTTGGCGAGCAGTCGCAGGTGTTCGTTACCTTTGCTGGCGTGGCGCTCGGCGATGGTGACACCACCCAGGTGAAAGTCCAGTGGATGCTGTTGCAGGGCTTCATAGGCCTTGGGCAGGGACAGCTGAATATCACCGTCCGATGACGGGCTGCCAACCAGTACCATATCCTGCACGTCGTACTGGCTGCGGGATTCTTCGAGCCAGCGCTCGAAATCGGCGCGGTCGCGCTGGGCGACACTCTTGTAGGTGATGATGGGGTGGTTGGAGCGCGTGCGCAGCAGGCTTGAGTATTCGCGCGGGTCCAGCGTTTGCATATAGGGGAACGGGCGCGGCTTGCTGGTACGGCTGCTTTCATCCTGAATGTCATAGACAATCAGACCGTCGTAATCGATTTGGCGCAGACGGGCGAGTAGCTTGTCGGCGATATCCGTCACTTTTTCAGGCTCCGTATTATCCCGTGGCGGCGTGGTTCCGACGAAATAGACGCCTCGAGTGGGATCGGAGAACTTCTGTTGTAAGGATATGCTCATAGCGCGTTGGGCCGTATGTTCTGTCAGTTAAGTGCGGATAAGTCTAACAGTGAGTGAATTTCATGTAATTAGGTTATAAGGTGAAATCTTTTACACTTATGTTGAATGAGATTAATCTGCAGTCTCATTAGCCCTTTTTTCAGGCACTGCAATACACCAGGAGCCCTTGCCATGACTGGATTTGACCTCAATGAAGCCCATCGCGCACTGCAGCAGCAGGGTGACGGTATTGGACCGCTGGAACGCTGGAATCCTGACTTCTGCGGTGACATCGACATGCGTATCGGCCGTGATGGCACCTGGTATTACATGGGTACACCCATAGGCCGGGCGCCCATGGTGCGGTTGTTTTCCCGTGTACTCTGGCAGGAAGAGGGGCGTTATTTTCTGAAAACCCCGGTCGAAAAGGTGGGTATTCAGGTGGATGACCTGCCGTTTCAATTCGTGACACTTGAACAGCTTCAAACGGAAACCGGCCCTGAGCTGCATTTTACCAGCAAGACGGGGGATAAAATTGTGGCGGGCCCTGCGCACCCGTTGCGTGTGCTGCCACGGCCGGACAGCGACGAACCGGCACCTGAACTGGAAGTACGTTTTGGCATGTGGGGTCGGGTCGGGCGCAATCTGTTTTATCAGCTGGTCGAAATGGCGGCAGCGGAGCCCGCCGCCGATGGGGGTGAAGAATTGGTGGTGTACAGCTGTGGCGAGCGTTTTCCCCTGGGCCGGTTGTAACCGGGGGTAGGCCCTCTGCTATCAGGCGCTGTCCAGTTCGCGTCTCAGCTGCTGCTCGAACACCGGGGTGGCCAGCAGCCAGTGGCGTACGTGATGGGTTTCGCACAGGGCAATGAGGCCACGCTGATGCAGGGCTTCGATGGCCTCTTCGCTGTCGTCTTCGTCTCCGCCGAGCAGCATCACCAGATCGTCCTGATATAGTTTGCCGCCGCAGAGTGCCGCCAGAACGCGAATTTCAAGGGTGCTGGCGGCAAATGGAAGGGTAAAACGGATGCGTTCAGCCATGCGGTCTGAGATCAGTGGCAGGCTGGAATGCGTGTTGTTGAACGGACAGCGATAGGGGATGGTTACCCACTCAGCGCCGGGATGGGTATCCAGGGTACGCAGAATGGTGGCGGCGGATAGTCCGGAAGTTTTGCAGTCCATGTAAAGGCCCTGTCAACGAATTGGGTAAGCCGGAGTGCCCGGCGGAGTCGGGACGCGCGCTGCCCCGGTAGTGTTCGCATCGAACATCCTGTGTTTTTGATGTAACACCTGGTGTACGTTGCCGGCGCCAGAAAGCCGGGCTAGACGCAGCCGGGAAACTGCATTGGATAAATTAGTCGCGCACTGGAGCGAAATGTCCCTGCTTGGCTGAGCAAAGTATAGTCAATATCGGCGCTGCTGCTTGGTGAGAAAATCGTCCTGTAACGGGAGCTGCTGGAGCGCAATCGGTGATTCAAAAGGATTATACTGATGGCAACTTTGCATGGGCCTGATCGGGAGCCACGGACAGTATGAGCGATAAGCAGTTTGAGACCTTGATGGCCATGGGCGTTGAAGACGTGCAGGATGTCGAGCGTTACAGTACCCGTACAGAAGGTGATGTGGATATCCTGAAACTCTATTATCACCGCCATCAGGGTGAGTGGTTTGCCAAGAGCAAGAAATTCAAGTTCAAGCGTCTGCACAAGAGCGTAAAGGTCAGCGATGGCCTGGTGCCTTACCGTGCTACAACCGAGTCTTCACCCTATTATCTGCGCGCCGTTGCCGAGCTGGATAAGCTGGTGACCCAGGAGAAGAGTTCGCTGGACCGCAAGGAACTGCTGCTTGAAGAACTGGATCACCTTGAAAAGGTTGTTGCCCGCAAGATTGAAGATCTGAAGCGCCAGATTGGCGAACTCTGAGTTTTTCGGTTGCTGTGCAAGCCGTTATCCTGCTCGGTGAGGGCTTGCCGTTAACGTGCCAGGTGATCGAGTGAATAGGCCGTACGGTCCACGGGCTGGCGCAGCACGAAATTCGAAATGATTGATCGAACGCCGGCGATGGCGGTGAGTTTATTCAGCAGTAATTGCTGATAGTGATCCAGGTCCGGTACTACCACTTTGAGCACATAGTCCGCCGTGCTGCCGGTTATCAGGTAACACTCCATCACCTCCGCCAGTTCGCTGACGGTGGCTTCAAAACTGCGCAGCTTTTCCTGTGTCTGGGCTTCCAGCGATATATGCACCAGTACCGTCATGGGCAGGCCAATTTTGGCCGGATCCAGGATAACAACTTGGCGCGCGACATAGCCGCTGTCTTCCAGGCGCTTGATGCGCCGGCTGCAGGGCGTTGCCGACAGGCCGACCTGCTCGGCAATGTCCGCCACCGACAGACGTGCATCCTGTTGCAGCAGTTCCAGAATTCTGCGATCGGTGCGATCAAGCTTGTGTACTGACATGCGGTCTCCAGAGCACAGAGCTGCTTGAGCGTCGTTGTCGTTGCTAACGCCCTGCGCGCTCGGTACTGAATGTTATGTCGCTATCGAGTCGATTGAAGGTAAAAGAATGCAGCTTTTCAAGATTTAATGCACGTATTTATTATTAAAATGCCTTTAATTGGTTTTTTATTTGTCTTGGTCGCCAACATCCGCACGCCGCAAGCGCGTGTAATAGGGCTCGAACAGCCTGGCAGCCTCGGGGCTGTGTAGTGGGTGTTCGGTATAGAGTGTCAGTTGCTGCGTGGTGCAGGGGCCGGGCTGTTTTGCCAGTTGCAGTATCACCCGGTGCGGGCTGTCTCCAGTGCAGGAGCTGACCCAAAGCCTGTGTCTTGGGTGGAGCTGCGTTGCAGGCAGTGCCGCTATCAGCAGCTCGCATTCCGGCAGCGGCAGCAATAGCCAGGCACGACCATCGTCACTGAGCAGCCCATTGATGGCCTGTACCAGGTCGGCCAGCGGCAGGGCATCATTGTGGCGTGCCTGGGCCAGGCGCGCGCAGCTGTTGCGGGTGGAGTCGCTGAAAAAGGGCGGATTGCAGAGGATGGCATCGTAGTCCTGACTCGCGGGCAGGCTGCGAATGTCCGCTTCTGTCAGCTGCAGTCGATCGGCCCAGGGGGAAGCGGCGAAGTTACCGCGCGCTTCCTGCGCCGCGGCGGGGTCCAGTTCAATGGCATGGATCTGTGCCTGGCAACGCTGGGCGGCGAAGAGGGCGAGCAGGCCGGTACCTGTGCCAATATCCAGCAGTCGCCGTGCCTGTTCTACCGGTGCCCAGGCGCCCAGCAGGCTGGCGTCAGTCGTGACCTTCATGGCGCAGTTGGCCTGTTCGATACGAAATTCACGGCACTGGAAATAGCTGTTGCGGCGGCGGGCCATGGGTGTCCTGTGGGGGTTCTGCCGGGGGAGCTGGCATGATAATTCATTCGCGGGCTGCTGGGCAGACGCTGGCTTGAATAGTGTCGGCGATTTAACAACAATGGCAGCTGCCAATGAAAGAGGGTGCTGTCTTGAGCGAGTCGTGCTGGTTTGTCTATATTCTAGCCTGTGCCGATGGCAGCCTTTACACCGGTGTAACCACTGATCCGCAACGGCGCCTGCGTGAGCACAACAGCGATAATCGGCTTGGGGCGCGCTATACCCGCGCCCGTCGCCCGGTAGAGCTGCTCTGGCATGAACAGCTGCAAGGTCGCGCTGAGGCGCAGCGCCGGGAGTGGCAGATCAAGCGCATGCCCCGCAAGCGCAAGCTGGAACTTATTGCCGGCTGAGGTCGCAGGCTTTTATTCAAATCGACAACCGTCGCTGCGCGATGCTTGTCGGAAGTCGCAGGCTCATTCCAACCTACCCGGCCAAGCCCGATAGGCTAAAGCATTTTCACCTTACATCGACCCATTGCGATAGTTGACGAGATTAAGGTGACCCTGTTGGAGCTTGTGCAGGCTGGGATATCGGAGGCGGTTTGATGGCGCGTTACTTTCTTTGCTCGTGCAAAGAAAGTAACCAAAGAAAGCACGCCCCCATCAGCCGGCCTTCGGCTGCACTGCGCGCCGGAATGATGTCCCGGACGCCGCTAAAGGGACATCCATGTCCCTAATCGGCGGCTCGGCAGTCCCTGCCTCACCCCTTTGGGTCTGATCGGAACATAATCCCGGTGCTCGTCGGCTGCTGAGGGGATTGAGGGCCGTTCTGATCGTTATGTAGTGTAAGCCTGCGATGTGGTGGTCGGAGGATGCACGCCCCGTGACGAAGCCTATTCGCTGCACTCTGAGATCATTCAGCGGGCTGCGCTGAAGGTACATCCATGTACCTCATCGCAGGCGCATCAGTCCCTGTTGCGCCCCTTCGGGCCTGATCGCCGAATGACCTCAGTGCTCGCCGGCGTCATAAGGGGGAACAAGAGCTGCTCTGATGTTTCGGTGGCAGTAGGCAACTAGAACACTTTCATTTCACATCGAGCCATATCCGGCCGCCTCGAAGTAAGAAACACTCAAAGCAACCTCGATCGACAGATAAGTGTTTCGTGAAAGTACTCTAGCAGCCTGTCGGACTTGACCGGTCGTAGCGAGGGAAAGGCCGATTTGAGGCAGTTTTTGGGCTCTTTTGAGGCGACAAATCGGCAGGATTGCCGGTTTACACAGCGCTAGCTGCCCGAAGGGCAAGCTACAGGGATGTAGCTTGTGAATAGTGGTTCTCTTAGAACACATAAAATGACCCCTCTTTACAGAAGAGAAGTCGGCTTTTCCGCAGTAGATCAGTGTTAAGTCCGACAGGCTGCTAGCCGCCTTTCGTACCCGTAAAGCGCTGTTTTAGGCGTTCGATCAATGGTTGCAACAGAGTGCGCAGCCCCGGTTGCTGGTCCGGGGCAAAGGGTAATGGACGCAGCGCCCGCATTGCGGCCAGACCCAGTCTGGCCGAGAGTATGCCGGCGCCAAGTCCCTGGCCTGCCCGGGCGCTTACTACGCCGGTCAGAGCGGCACCGCCCAGGTCCCCCGATAGCTGATCAATGGTGATTTCGCTGGCGCCGACAAAACTGAGCTGCTGCAGCACCTGGCGTAGCAGTTTTAGTCGAGTGGGCAGGGAAGGCGCCACGCCGTATACCTGGGCTATGGCGTCGATCATGCTGATACCGCGCCACAGCGCCAGCAGCATGTCGAGCGCCGCCCAGGGGCTGATCGCAACGGCGGCACCGGTCTGGGCGCTGTAGCGCGAGATAATCTGCATGGCGCTCTGGTCGAGCTGCTGCACAAAGTGCTGATCCAGGTGCTTCAGGGCTTCGACGTCATCGCTGTAATCCGGCAGTGTTGTCAGGGCCTTGTCGAGCAGGGCGGCCTGGGGTTTGTTGCTGTAAAAGCCCTGCATCGACTGCAACAGCGTCTTGCTGCGACCGTTACTGCGTCGCCCCGATAGCCGCTCAGCCAGCTGGCGCAGGCCGTTGAGTCGATCCAGGCTCCTGCGTGCGCCCAGGAAGGAGAACAGCGAACGCAGCGCCTGCAGCCCCACGCCACCCATCAGTGCGCCCAGTGCGGTGGCGATGAGCCAGTGGGCCTCACGCGCGGCATTGAACAGCTGTATCAGTTGGGCGCCGGCGATAACCAGTACCAGGGCCAGCAGGCCAAGCCCCAGGGCACGCAGGCCGCGCACCGGTATGCGTTCGAGCTGCAACTGCGCAAAATCAGGCGCACCGTTGCGGGTTTCGGTGATGGCGCTGGGCACGGCGTCGAGCTGGGCCTCGGCCTCGGGGACGAACTGCCGCGCTCGGCGTGGCGGCGCTTCGGATTCTGCTGAGAGAGTTTCAGGCTGAAACTGTCGGGCCGCGCGGTCTTCGGGGCTATCGGAGTTGCGGTTCACAGGCATTTGTCTCCCAATAACAGGTTAAGTACCGTATCCAGGCGAATATGGGGGATGGCGTCGCCGTTGCGCGCCGACAGGCCGACCGGGGGCTGCAGCGCAGGAATGCGCCAGTCCATCAGTTGCTGCCAGTGCTCGGGCTCCGGCAGGCGGCTCGGAAAGCGCGGATGTACGTAGCCGATGGGCTTACCCTGGGCGTCCAGGCCCGATATGGCGCGATCGCCGCCGGCATCCACTTCGCGGGAGCAGCGCACAGCCGAAGTGGCCTCGCAGGACGGGGCTATGCCGTCGTATTCGGCGTGGCGATAGGCGTCGCTAACCAGGCTTGCCAGAAAACTGCGCACCGCCTCGTGATCATCCGAGATGACCTGGTCAATCTTGGTCGCGGCATAAAGCACGCGGTCGATGCGGGGGCGAAAGAGTTGTAGTAGTCGGCTCTGGTGGCCGTAATGGAAACTGTCAGTGATGCGGGTCAGGGCGGCGCGCATGTCATCGATATGGGCTGGGCCGCCATTGAGTGCCTGTACTACGTCGACCAGCACCAGCTGGCGGTCGATGCGGCTGAAAAAATGCTTGTAGAAGGGCTCGACCAGTTCACTGACGTAGCGCTGATAGCCTTGTTTGAGCATGGCGTACCAGCTCGTTTTGTTCGCGCCCTTTAGTTGCTCGTCACTGAGGTCAGTCAGGTTGAGCAAGGGCACAAATGCCAGCAGCTGCGAGTCATCATCACGTCCTGGTAACAGGAAACGCCCCGGTTGCAGCTGACTTAGCCCCTGTTCCTTGCAGGTGCCGAGAAAGGCGCAAAAATCCCGATGCAACTTTTCCAGCTGTGCCGGGATCACATCGGCCAGCGGATCCAGTTTTTCCAGTGTGGCGAGCAGCTGTGGAGCCAGTGATGCTCGGGGTTCCTGTGCATATAACTGGGCGCACTCCAGGCTCCAGTCGCGAAAGCTGAGTTCGCGCAGGGGCAGGTCCAGCAGCCATTCGCCGGGATAGTCGCGTATTTCGAGCCAGAGGGAAAAATGATCCCGGGCGAAGGGGTTCAGGCGTCCGGACTTTTGTTTCAGACGCAGCTCCAGCAGGCAGCCGCTGGTGTCCCGGGTGGGCTCGGGCCAGGCGGGTGGCTGGTTGCAGAGCCGATCCCAGGCGCTCTGGTACGGGAAGGCGGCCAGGCCCTCTGTTTCCAGCGGATGCAGGCGTACATCGATCAATTGGCCGCTCAGTACCGGTGAAAACCCGGGCAGGCTGGCGTTTTTGTGCTGCAGCAGCTGGTTGGTAAGGCTGGTGATAAAGGTGGACTTGCCGCTGCGACTCAGGCCGGTAACACCAATGCACAGACGTCGATCACGCAGGCGGTCCAGCTGAATGCCGGCCTGGCGGGTCAATTGTTCGCTGCGCGCGCGGGTACGGCGGATAAAGGCGTTCGACATGGTGGCGGAAGCTTCCTGCAAGGCGCGGTTGGCTGGAGTCTGACAGGGCCTAATACTGCCACCGGCGGCGTCTGGGGTACAGGCGTATGCGGCTAGATTATTGTTTTGTTATATCGTAACATTTATCGAAATTTAACAGCGGGACTTTGCAAGGACCCGTAACGGATTGGAAGCTGGATACAGATGAGCGTGATAAAAGGGACAGGGGCAAAGCGGCGTTTTGTTATGGCGACAGTGGTGGCCATGGCTGCCGGCACGGGGATGAGTCATGCGGCGGAGTTTGAGCAACAGTACGACGGCCATGCCCATGGCGTTGCGCAACTGGACCTGGTGCTGGATGGATCCGAACTTATGTTGCAATTGTACTCACCGGCCATGAATCTGGTGGGTTTTGAACACCGCGCCCGCAGCGCCTCTGAGCGTCAGGCGGTGGATGCAGCGCTCGAAGGGCTGCACCAGGCAGAGCAGATGATCAAGCTTGACGCGGCAGCCGGTTGCACGCTCAGGCATGCCGAGGTCACCCAGGCGCTGCTGGATACGGAAGAGCGCTCTGAAACTGCGGAGCATGGTCACGCAGAGGAACATGCCCACGAAGATGAGCACGACCACACACGCGCACATGAGCCCGAAGGGCAGGGTGAAGCTGGGCGAGCGCACACCGATTTTGAGGTCAGCTACGCGTTTCACTGCACGGCGCCCGAAAAACTAACGAGCATCGGCCTAGCATTCTTTGCCCGCTTTCCCGGCCTCGAAACTCTGGATGTGCGCATGATTACAGCGGATGGCCAGCGAGCGCTGACACTGGATTCCCACAACATCGATATCGGACTGCGCTAGTGCAATCACCTGCGATTGAAATTGACCGTCTTGGCTTTGCCTGGCGCCCGGGCACGGATGTGCTCAATATTGCCGAGCTCAGCGTGCAACGCGGCGAGAGGTTGTTCGTACAGGGGCGTTCCGGCAGTGGCAAGAGTACGCTGCTGAGCCTGATGGGGGGCATTGTGGTGCCAACCAGAGGACAGATTCGGCTGCTGGGCCAGTCGATGCAGGAGTTAGGAGCTGCGGCCCGTGATCGCTTTCGCGCCGATCATCTGGGCGTCATCTTTCAGCTGTTCAATCTGCTGCCCTATCTGTCGGTGCTGGAGAATGTGCTGTTGCCCTGTCATTTTTCCAGCGTGCGCCGGCAGCGGGTACTGGCGCGGGCGTCATCGCTGGAGGACGAAGCGGTACGGCTGCTACAGCGCCTGCAACTGACGCAACCGGAGCTTTGGGGTCGTCAAGTATCGCAGTTGTCTATCGGGCAGCAGCAGCGGGTCGCAGCGGCACGGGCACTGATGGGTGGGCCTGAAATCATCATCGCCGATGAGCCGACCTCGGCTCTGGATGCAGAGAGTCGGGATGCCTTTGTCGATCTGCTGTTGCAGGAGTGCGCCGGGCAGGGCACCACGGTGCTCTTTGTCAGCCATGATGCGGCCTTGGCGCCGCGTTTCGATCGCACCCTGGTGCTGGAAACAGTGCGTCTGCCGGAGGTTGTCTGATGGCGATGTTATCCCTGGCGTTGAAAAACCTCAGAAACCGTGCCGGCAGTGCGGCCCTGACGGTACTGACGATCGCCATCAGCGTAATGTTGTTCTTAGCGGACGGTGTTGAGCACGGAACGGCGGTGCTTTTACTCGACTGTTACCTGTGTTGGCCGGAGGCTGTCTGATGGCAATGTTATCCCTGGCGTTGAAAAGCCTCAGAAACCGTGCCGGCAGTGCGGCCCTGACGGTGCTGACGATCGCCATCAGCGTAATGTTGCTGATCGGTGTAGAACAGGTTCGCACCGAGGCGCGCACCAGCTTTGCCAATACGCTGTCCGGAACCGATCTGATTGTGGGGGCGCGCACCGGCCAGACGCAGTTGCTGCTCTATTCGGTATTTCATATAGGCAATGCCAGCAACAATGTCGGCTGGGACAGCTACCGCACCATAGCGGCACATCCGCAGGTAGAGTGGACCATACCGCTGCTGCTGGGTGACTCGCACCGCGGCTTTCGCGTGCTGGGGACCAACGGCGATTACTTTCGCCACTACCGCTACGCCCGTGATCGTAATCTGGTCTTCAGTAGCGGTCAGCCGTTTGACGACCTGTTCGAGGTCGTGCTCGGGGCCCAGGTGGCGCGTGAACTGGGCTATCAGCTTGGCCAGGAGGCCGTGATTGCCCATGGCATGGGCAATACCAGCTTTGTGAAGCATGACGACAAGCCGTTTCGCGTTGTCGGTATTCTGGCGCCCACCGCAACCCCCATAGACCGTACCCTGATGGTTAGCCCGCAGGCGATCCAGGCGATTCATCTGGACTGGCAGGCGGGCGTCAAGCTGCCGGGGAATTCGGTGTCCGCTGAAGAAGCCCGCGAGCAGGACCTGACACCCACCGAACTCACGGCCTTTATGGTGGGGCTCAAGTCCAGAATGTCGACATTCTCGCTGCAGCGCTCGATCAACAACTACCGCAAGGAGCCGCTGCAGGCGATCCTGCCAGGGGTGGCGCTGGCTGAACTCTGGAGTCTGATGGGTGTGGCAGAGCAGGCGCTGTTGGTGATTTCCGTGGCCGTAGTGTTCAGTGGCCTTGCCGGCCTGCTGACGGTCTTGCTGGGGAGCCTGAATGAGCGCCGGCGCGAGATCGCCATTTTGCGGTCCCTGGGGGCGCGTCCCTGGCAGTTGTTATCTTTACTGACCTTCGAAGCGGCCTTGCTGACGCTGCTGGGGTCGGTGCTGGGCATGGCGCTGCTCTATATGGGTATTGCGCTGAGTCAGCCGCTGTTTGCCCAATGGCTCGGGCTGCAGCTGGATGTGTCGCTGCCCAGCGCCCGGCAATGGATTTTCCTCGCACTGGTGCAGGCAGCCGGTATACTCACGGGCCTGATTCCGGGCTGGCGGGCATACCGCTATTCGCTGGCCGATGGCATGACTATTCGTATATGAAAGGCGTTTTATGAAAATCTTTGTTACGGCGTTTTTCGCGTTGCTGCTGACCCTGAGTCCATCACTCTGGGCGCTGGAAACCCTCAATGGCCAGGAGGTTGAGGCGCTGGAGTGGGATGCGCTTATGCCACCGGATTTCACCTTCGAGCAGGTGTATGGCACTCAGGACTTCGGTGATCTGGATGATTTCGATCCCCGGGCGCAGCAGAAACTCGATGACATGATGCAGGCATTGCAATCAGCGCCGGTGGTGCCGGAACTCGATGGCAAAATGGTACGGATTCCAGGCTTTGTGGTTCCGCTGGATGGGGTCGGGCAGAAGGTCACCGAGTTTTTCCTGGTGCCCTATTTTGGCGCCTGTATTCACACCCCGCCACCGCCATCCAATCAGATTATCCTGACCCGCTTCGAACCCGGCACCGATGTGAAAAACCTGTTCGATGCGGTCTGGATTACCGGTACCCTCAAGGTGGAGAGCTTCGCCCACGAGGTCGCAGCGTCGGGCTATAGCATTGAGGCTTATCGCATAGAGCCGTACACCGAGTAAAAAGCGAATAGACACCGAATAAACCGCTCGTTGCGCAGAGCCGTGCGACCGGGCAGCATGATCAGGGACTAAGCATGGACTCAATAGTCAGCGTTATAATGCAGGCCGGGCGTACCGGTATCGAGCTTGCGCTCTATGTTCTGTTACCCATCATGGTGGTGATGCTGGCGCTGATGAAACTGCTTGAAGCCCGCGGTGTACTGGCCTGGGTGGCCAATGCGTTGGCGCCGGTGCTACGTATTTTCGGTCTGCCGGGGCTGGGCATCTTTGCCATGGTCAAATTGCTGCTGGTGAGCTTTTCGGCGCCGGTGGCGACACTGGCGCTGATGGACCGCAATGGCACCTCGTCGCGCCATATCGCCGCGACCCTGGCCATGGTGCTGACCATGTCCCAGGCCAATGTGGTGTTTCCGATGCTGTCGGTCGGGTTGAACCTGCCGGTGATCATGGCGACTTCAGTGATTGGCGGCCTCTTTGCTGCCAGTGTGACCTACTATCTGCTGGCGCGGGCCTCAGCCTCTGAGCCTGCGGTAGAAGTGCCAGTAATAGTGCCGGGTGAGCGGCGCGGCACCATGGAAATTCTGGCCGAAGGTGGCCAGGAGGGCATGAAAATAGCGCTTGCCTCTCTGCCGATCCTGATTCTGGCGTTGTGCTTTGTGTATACACTCGAGGCCAGCGGCGCCATTACTCTGATCAGCGCGGTGCTGGCGCCGCTGCTGGCCTTGCTGGGGTTGCCGGAGGCCGCGGTTCTGCCCATCGTCACCAAGTTCATCGCCGGCGGCACGGCTTTTATGGGTGTTGTGCTGGATCTGATGAATCAGGGTCTGATCAGTGCCGCCGATCTGAATCGCATGGCGGGCTTTGTTACCAATCCGCTGGATCTGGCCGGCGTCGCTATCATGGCGGCGGCGGGCAAGCGCGTCGGGCGCGTGGCACGGGCTGCGGTCTGGGGTGCGCTGGCGGGTATGCTGTTGCGCGGCGTTCTGCATCTGCTGATTTTCTGATGATCTGGCTTTTTGAGTAGCGACCCAGGCCGAAGGTCCGTCTTGTCAGTGACGCTGGTCGCTGTCGGGGCGGCTAAGGTACACTTCGCTGCAATTTCCGTCGCCACAAGAGCCTGAACAATGCGGTATCCCGAGACCAAACTGCCGAAGGTCGGAACAACCATCTTCACCGAGATGTCCCAGCTGGCCAATGCCACCGGCGCTATCAACCTGTCCCAGGGCTTTCCCGATTTTGATGCCCCCGCCGCCTTGCGTGAACGGGTCATCCATCATATCAACAGCGGCGCCAATCAGTATGCCCCCATGACCGGCGTGCCGGCGCTGCGCGAGGCCATCGCCCTCAAGTGTGAGCGCCTCTATGGTTACAAACCTTGCATGGACACAGAAGTGACCGTGACCTCTGGTGCCACCGAGGCCCTGTTCGCCGCGATCAGCGCTGTGGTAAGGCGCGACGATGAAGTCATCCTGTTCGATCCCTGTTACGACAGCTATGAACCTGCCATCGAACTCAATGGTGGCAAGGCGGTGCATCTGCCGCTGGATGAACAGGATTTCAGTATTGACTGGAACCGCCTGGCGGATGCGATCAACCCACGTACCCGCATGATCGTGATCAATACGCCGCATAACCCCACCGGCAGTGTGTTCGGTCGCGAAGACCTTGAGCGCCTTGCCGCGCTGGTGTGCGATACCGATATTCTGCTGATTGGCGATGAGGTCTACGAGCACATTGTATTTGACGGTGCTGCCCACCAAAGCCTGCTGTGTCACCGGGAGTTGGCGCAGCGCAGCTTTGTAGTGTCGTCGTTCGGCAAGACCTACCATGCCACCGGCTGGAAGCTGGGCTACTGCATTGCGCCTGCGCCCCTGAGTGCGGAGTTTCGCAAGGTGCACCAGTATCTGACGTTCAGCACCATGACCCCGGCGCAGCTTGGGCTGGCGGATTTTATGCTGGATGCGCCTGAGCACTATCTTGAGCTGCCGGCCTTCTATCAGGCCAAGCGCGATCTGTTCAGCGAATTGATGGCGCCCAGTCGCTTCGGTTTGAAGCTGGCTCCTGGCACCTATTTCCAGCTGGCGGATTACAGCGCTATCAGTGATCTGCCCGATACCGACTTTGCCAAATGGCTAACGCGTGAGGCCGGTGTCGCAAGCATTCCGGTCTCGGTTTTCTGTCAGCAGCCGATGCAGCGCAAGCTGGTACGCTTTTGCTTTGCCAAGGGTGAGGACACTCTGCGGGAGGCGGCGGCACGACTATGCAAGATCTAAGCACTGCGCACGGTATGAACCCAGTGCAGGACCTTCGGATCAGCCTGGTGCAAACCGAACTGCACTGGCAGGACCCTGCCGCTAACTGGCAGCAGTTTGAACAGCTGCTGGCGCCCCTGGCCGGTACGACCGACCTGGTGGTGCTACCGGAAATGTTTACCACCGGCTTTACCATGGCCCCCGAAGGCCTGGCAGAACCTGAGCAAGGCCCTACCTTGAACTGGATGCGCCAGCAGGCGGCGTTGCTGGGTGCAGCGCTGTGCGGCAGTGTGGTGACTCAAAAGGCCCAGGGTTATGTCAATCGGCTGCTGTTTGTCACCCCTGATGGTCAGGTACATCAGTACGACAAGCGGCATCTGTTTCGCATGGCTAATGAACATCAGCATTACGAAGCGGGCGCCTGCCGGGCGCTGATAGAATACCGCGGCTGGCGTATTCTGCCCTCTGTCTGCTATGACCTGCGTTTCCCTGTGTTTCTGCGCAATCGCAATGACTATGATCTGCTGCTCTGTGTAGCCAACTGGCCTTCAGCCAGGCGCCATCCCTGGCGGGTTCTGCTGCAGGCGCGTGCTATCGAAAACCTCTGTTACGTGGCCGGCGTCAACCGGGTGGGTCAGGATGGCAAGGGCTATGACTACAGTGGTGATTCCATGCTGGTGGACTTCAAGGGGCAGGCGGTGCTGGACCAGCCGGCCGGTGAGCCCTTCGTTGCCACCACAACCCTGAGTGCTGCGGCGCTAACGGCATTTCGCGAAGCCTTCCCCGCCTGGCAGGACGCCGATGCTTTCGAGCTTGCGGACCTGTAACAGGGGCTTGCCGGCCGCCCGAGTAATAGGTGATAGCTGGTGTAGGGGGAGCAGTCCAATTAAAACGTCTGCTTGAAAAGGTTTCACGGGCGCCGCTGAGGAGGGCGCTATACTGGATACACGCCTGTGGCGCCTGTACGGATTTTGATCGTTATCAAGGCAGATCCACAAGGTGGGTGTACCAAACACCAATTGCCCTTTAATGGGCGTTTTGCCGGCATTGTTCCGGCTTGAGGGGGCAGGCCGAGAGCCTGCCCCTTTCCTTGCCTGCCGCTGATAGGCGACCTACTTTTAGGTTGTACAGTATGCAGGGTTAAAAACCCGCACCGATTTCTGTTCTTGCTGAGGCTCTGCCTTATTCAGGCTTCGCTCCATCGTGCAAATCCCTTACACTAGCGAGCCTGTCAGGCGGGACGCTGCAGCCTGTGTGCTGGTGCGCGTACTCCGCCGAGTTCAATCCCTAATCACAGGCCCGCAATGAGCAATAGTCACCCCCAGAGTATCATTGATGCCGGTCGCTGGATCGACGCCCAGGGCTGGTGCCCGGCCACCGGCGGCAACTTTTCACTGCGCAACGAAGCCGACGAGGTGCTGATAACCGCCTCGGGGCGGCACAAGGGGCATCTGTGCGAGGCCGACCTGCTGCGTGTAGATCTGGCCGGTACCGCACTGGATTCGACCCTCAAGCCTTCTGCCGAAACCCTGCTGCATACGCAGCTGTACCAGCTAGACCCGCAGATCGGTGCCGTGCTGCACACCCATTCGGTCAGCGCCACTGTGCTGTCGCTGACAACCCCTGGCGACTGGCTGGGCATCGAGCAGCTTGAAATGCAGAAGTCCCTCAGTGGTAATCAGACCCATGATGCGGCCATTCGTATCGCCATCTTCGACAACACCCAGGACATGCAGGCACTGGCGCAAACAGTGGCGCAGCGCTGGCAACAGGCTGCGCTGTCCTGGGGCCTGCTGGTTCGCGGCCACGGGCTCTATGCCTGGGGGCGTGATATGGCGGAGGCGCGGCGTCACCTGGAAGGGCTTGAGTTCCTGTTTGCCTGCCAGCTTGAACTGAAGCGTCTGAGAGTTGCACCATGAGCATCAAAGCCATACTGACCGATATTGAAGGCACCACCACCGATATCGCCTTCGTGCATCGGGTGCTGTTTCCCTACGCCTATGAGCGTTTGGCTGACTACCTGCGCGCCCACGCCGATGAGAGCGCGGTACAGGCCATTCTGGAGCAGGCGCGCGATGAACTGAAAGATCCTGCGGCCGATCTGGAAAGCCTGATCGGTGCTTTTCGTCACTGGATTGAGCAGGACCTCAAGGTCACGCCACTCAAGGCGTTGCAGGGGCTTATCTGGGTGCAGGGCTATCAGCAGGGGGATTTCCGGGGACACCTGTATGAGGACGCCCACCGCCTGTTGCAGCAATGGCACAGCGAGGGGATAGAGCTCTACGTATTTTCGTCTGGCTCGGTCAAGGCCCAGCAGCTGATATTCGGCTACAGCGATTACGGTGATCTGACACCGCTGTTCAGTGGCTACTTCGATACCACCACGGGCCCCAAACGCGAAGCCCAGTCCTACAGCGCCATCGTTGCCAGCATTGGCTGTGCTGCCGATGAAATCCTGTTTCTGTCCGATATCGAACAGGAGCTCGATGCCGCGCGCGCGGCCGGCATGCACACAAGGCTGGTGGCCCGCGACGAGCCACCTGCGGCGCCTGGCCATGAGTGGGTTAGCTGTTTCGATGATATTTCTCTGTAAACTCTTTTTGCAAACCTCTCTCTGCAAACAGCGGTAAGGAAAACACCATGAGTGCCATAACGGTCTATGCCGATAACAATCCGCAGCAGGTGCTGTTGCAAAGCGAACAGGGCGAGCGCATCAGCGAGATATTGGCGGGTATCGGCGTCAATTTCGAGCGCTGGCAGGCAGCCTGCGACGTTAGCCCGCAGATGAGCGGCGACGAAATTATCGCTGCCTATAGTCGCCAGATTGATGACCTCAAGCGCAGTGCCGGCTATATCACCGTGGATGTGGTGAATATGTCAGCGGATCATCCGCAAAAGGCCGAGTTCAGGCAGAAATTTCTGGCCGAACATACCCACAGCGAAGACGAAGTACGTTTCTTCGTGGCTGGTGAGGGCATGTTCTATCTGCACGTCGATGCCAAGGTCTATCAGGTGCTGTGCTGCAAGGACGACCTGATTTCAGTGCCGGCCAATACTACCCACTGGTTCGACATGGGGCCTGAGCCGCGCTTTTGCGCCATTCGCCTGTTCAATGATCCGGCTGGCTGGGTGGCGAACTTTACCGGTTCGAGCATTGCAGAACAGTTCCCCAAGTTTGACTGATTATCAGCCCGCCTGAGTAGCCGGCAGCCACCGGTAGCCTTCGCGGATGCTGCTGGTGGTTACAGGGCCTGAACCCGTTTCGATTGACTGAAAACGTCCCTGGCGTTGCCGCTCGTGCGACCTTGTGACTACACTGTGGGCTGTCCGTGGATGCGGACCCGCAGAACAGTAGTCATTCAAGGATGTTCATATGCAGCTTCCCATCAGATTAACAAACTCAATGTCCCTAACTCAGGGCAGAATAGCCCTGGCTTCCCTGCTGCTCGGTGCCTCAGTGTGGCTGATGCCGACTGCCGTTCAGGCTGCAGCTATTCTGGAGGGGGATCGCAGCGTACCGGTCGATGCCCGCAATGGCATGGTCGTTACGAGTCATTACCTGGCCACCGACGAAGCCCTGAAGGTGCTTGAAAATGGCGGCAACGCCATTGATGCCGCCGTCACGGCAGCCTTTGCGCTGGCGGTCACGCAGCCGCGCTCGGGCAATATTGGCGGTGGCGGCTTTATGCTGGTGTCCTCGGAGACAGCCGGCGAAGTCGTGGCGATCGATTACCGCGAAAAGGCGCCCGCTGGAGCCACGCGGGACATGTTCCTGGACAAGGACGGCAATGCCGACAGCGAACTGAGTCGATACTCCCACAAAGCGGCCGGTGTGCCAGGGACAGTAGCGGGTCTGGCGCTGGCGCTGGAGAAATACGGCACTCTGTCACTGGCCGATGCACTGGCACCGGCGATCCGACTGGCGGAAGAGGGTTTCGTTATACCGTCGCGATTCAGTGACGGCATTAAGGCCAGTGCCGAGACGCTGGGCAAGTTTGACTCCAGCGCCAAGGTGTTTTTCAAGCCCGATGGCAGTTTCTACGAGCCCGGCGAAGTCTTTGTGCAGAAGGACCTGGCGGCCACGCTCAAGCGCATTGCGGCCCAGGGTGTAAAAGGTTTTTACGAAGGCGAGACCGCCGATCTTATAGTGGCGCAGATGCAGCGTGGCGGTGGTCTGATCAGCCTTGACGATCTGAAAAATTATGCGCCCGCGATTCGCCAGCCGGTGCATGGCAGCTACCGCGGTTATGACGTCTACTCCATGAGCCCACCGAGCTCCGGCGGCACCCATGTAGTGCAGATTCTCAACATGCTGGAAGCCTATCCCATCGCAGAGAAGGGACATAACTCCGCGGCGACCATTCACCTGATGGCCGAATCCATGAAACGAGCCTACGCCGATCGTTCCGAATATCTGGGCGATACGGATTTCGTCAAGGTGCCGGTGGCCGGACTTACTTCTAAGGAATACGCCGCCGAGCTGCGTGCCGGTATTGATCCGAACAAAGCCACCGACAGCGCCAGCCTCAAGCCTGGCAATCCGGTGCCCTACGAGAGCAACGAGACCACACACTTTTCGGTGGTCGACAAGTTTGGCAATGCCGTGTCCAACACCTACACCATCAATTTCAGTTATGGCTCGCACATAGTGGTCGATGGCGCCGGCTTTTTGCTGAACAACGAGATGGATGACTTCAGCGCCAAGCCCGGTGTAGCCAATGCTTACGGACTGCTGGGGGGCGAGGCAAACAAGGTTGAACCTGGCAAACGCATGCTCAGCTCCATGTCACCCACCATAGTGCAGAAGGATGGCAAGAACTTCCTGGTGACTGGCAGCCCCGGCGGGTCGCGCATCATTACCACCACACTGCAGGTTCTGATGAACGTGATTGACCACAACCTCAATATCCAGGCGGCGGTGAGTGCGCCGCGGGTGCATCATCAGTGGCTGCCGGATGAAATTCGGGTGGAGGAGGGGATCAGCCCGGATACCGTGAAATTGCTTGAAGGGTTGGGGCACAAGGTGTCGCAGCAGGCCGCCATGGGCGCTATCCAGAGCATTATGGTGGGCGCGGATGGCACCTTTTATGGCGGCGCTGATCCCAGGCGCAGCACCTCGTCGGCGAAGGGATTCTAGTCGGCAGTTTGCCTGTGCTGAGGAATATTAGGGTTTGAGGTAGCCCCCGTGACGCCGCGCAACTAACTCCTGGCTGGTCTATTATTGAAGCAGACTTTTTCACAGAGGGGATACGGTGATGTCCCGCGGACAGGAGAGGTATCATGAGCGGCAGCACGGGCTGTCGGTCTTTGGCAAGGATCTGGTACGACGCTGTGGCGCTCATTGCGAGCTGTGTGACCGCCAGGGCGTCAGGCTCAAGGTATTCGAAGTGCCTCCGATGGAGGCGCAGGCCAATTTCGAACACTGCGTCATGCTGTGTGAAGCCTGCATGCACCAGATTATCCACCCCAAAAAACGCGACCCGCATCACTGGCGCTGCCTCACCAGGGCCGTGTGGAGCCAGACACCGGCGACCCGGGTTCTGGCCATTGCGTTGCTGGATAGCTTTATCGGCCGCGAAGACTGGGCCATGAAACTACACGAGCAGCTGTATCTGGATCCCGAAGAGCAACTCTGGGTGGATTCAATCGATTTTTAGTTCGCCTTTTCCCAGTGCTGCCCAATCTCACTCTGCATCATAGTGGCCTTCCACACAGGAGGACCCGGCTTCGGAGTTTTGCCCGTTAGCTTTGGGCCCGAGGCGTAACGCCAAACTCTATGGGTGTCAGGTAACCGTCCTGGTTGGCATCGAGTGAGCTGAAATAGTTTTTCAGGTCAGCAAAGGTGATGGATTCCTGCCAGCTGATTTTGCCATCCTTGTCCGCATCCAGATCATTAAACAGTTCTTGCACCGGGTCGGCATGCAGGCTGGTGGATGCGGCAATCAGGGCTGCAGCCAGAGTCATGCTTAGGTTGTGTGTGGTCAGTCTGTTCATGGACATCTCCTCTCCTTCTGATAAGTCTCGCAGTGCCTTGGGCGATATCCGTGCCAGAAAAACAAACACCATATATAACAAGTAGTTAAATAAAAATATTGCTGCCCTTGTGTCGAATTGGAGCTTATGGCGAGAGAATGGCTGCAATAACTGTTACTTATTGGAGACATTATCTTGTCTTGATTCAATAAATATAACTAATTCAGTGACTTAGGATGTTTTCTTTTGGCGACAGAGGGCAAGGAGGTGAGCACACAATGTGCCAGGCAGCAGTGCTGCTGAGGAGCAGGCTGTTGGGAAACAGGGGGTATTGCGCGAAGAGCACCTGGCATAGTCACTGGGAGAAGCCCGACCGGCTGCAGCGCCGGTCGGGCTTTGTTTACAGCTGCTGGGGTTCGTTCACAGGCGAGCTGGTACTACGGAGAGGCGGCTGAGGGCGCCGGCCTCAATCTGCTGTGGCGACAGTACCTCGGTATCCAGAATCCAGCCGGTGACCAGTTTGGCCGGCGTCACATCAAAAGCCGGGTTGTATACCGGGGCATCTTCCGGACTCCAGCGCACCTTGCCAAAGCTGCCGCTAACGCCCTGAACTTCAGCCGCGGCGCGCTGCTCGATGGGAATCTGGCTGCCGTCCGGGCACTGAGGGTCAACCGTGGTGTAGGGCGCAACGACGTAAAACGGCACCTGGTGATACTGGGCGTTGACCGCCAGTGAGTAGGTGCCCACCTTGTTGGCAAAGTCGCCGTTGGCGGCAATACGATCTGAGCCCACCAGAATGCAGTCTATCTTTCCCTGGGCCATAAGCATGGCGGCCATGCTGTCGCAGATCAGGGTGTAGGGTACCTGCAACTGGCGCATTTCCCAGCAGGTCAGCCGGCCGCCCTGTAACAGCGGTCGGGTTTCATCCACGTAGACATGAATGCCCTTGCCCTGGCGGTGGGCTTCTCCGATGACGCCTATGGCGGTACCGACACCGGCGGTGGCCAGACTGCCGGTATTACAATGGGTCAGGATGCGAGCGCCAGGGGCAATCAGGGCGGCACCGTTGCGGGCCATGTTCAGGCACAGCTGTATATCCTCCTCGAAGATGCCCTCGGCGCAGCCGGTCAATGCACTGGCACCTTGCTGCACCAGTGCCGCCAGCATGCGGTCCATGCAGTTCATCAGGTTTACCGCCGTGGGGCGGGCATCGCGCAGGGTCGCTGCGGCCTTTTCAAGCGCTGGAGTATCGCAGCCCTGTTCGGCCAGGTGTGCCAGCAGCAGGCTGGCGCCTATACCGATCAGGGGGGCTCCGCGAATCTGCAGCTTGCGGATCATGTCCACCATGGCCTCCACCGAGGTGCATTCCAGCCAGTTTTCCTGGTCCGGCAGCTGGTGCTGATCCAGTACCCAGAGCTGCCCCTGCTGGTATTTCAAACTGGTGGAAATAAGGTCTTTCATGGCGAGTCACAACTGGCTGTCTAGAGGAGTGCGATACGATAGCAAAGTGGCTGCGATGAAAATAGATGAAATTGCTGTAAGCAAATCGCCGGCGTTTTTGCCAGAATAGGCGCTTTTACACTGTATTTGACGGGCAGAGACCATGACCGACTGCAAGTTTTCCAGCGACGCCGAAGTAATTGCCTTTGCGCGGGATAATTCCGGCGTGTTTCCGGCAGGAGCCAAGCTGGGTGTCGAAGAGATCGGCGACGGCAATATCAATTTTGTGTACCGCGTCTATTCCGACGAAGGTACCAGCGTAATTATCAAGCAGGCACTGCACTATATCCGCATCATCGGTGAGGGCTGGCCGCTGTCCCAGGATCGTATCCGCATCGAAGCCGAAGCACTGCAGCAGGAAGCGGAGTTCTGCCCCGACCTGGTACCTCGGTTGTATCATTTTGATACCGAGCGTTTTGCCATAGTGATGGAAGACATAGGCGCCCATGAAAACCTGCGTCATGCCCTGATCGCTAGAACCCGCTTGCCGTTGCTGGCCGAACATCTGGGGCGCTTTGCGGCGGAGACTTTGTTCCATACTTCGGATCTGTATCTGGATGCGCACCGCAAGAAAGAACTGGTGGGGCGCTTTATCAACCCGGATCTATGCAAAATTACCGAAGACCTTTTCTTCTGGGATCCGTACTGCGATCACGAGCGCAACAATATCAATCCGTTATTGTGGGACGAGGCCGAAGCCCTGTGGCAGGACGCGCCCCTGAAGCTGGAAGTGGCGAGGCTCAAACATCGCTTTTTGACCTGCGCCGAGGCCCTGCTGCACGGGGACCTGCATTCAGGGTCCGTGTTTGCCTGTGCCGAGGGCACCAAGGTGATAGATCCGGAATTCGCCTACTTTGGCCCTATCGGCTTTGATGTCGGCAGCCTGCTGGGCAATCTGTTGCTGAATTATGCCGGTCAGGCACAGCTGCCGGGCTCAGATGCCGAGCGCAGTGCCTATCAGGACTGGCTGCTGGAAACCATCGCCGGTTTCTGGAATACCTTTGCCAGTCGTTTTGATGCGCTGATGGTGGAGAAAACCCAGGATCCGTCGCTGAATCTGGCGCTCTATCGCGAGGCTTACCTGGCTGATCTGCTGGCCGACAGCATCGGTTATGCGGGTACCGAGATGATTCGCCGTACCCTGGGGCTGGCTCATGTGGCCGATCTGGAATCAATTGAAGATCCGCAGCAGCGTGCTCTGGCCGAGAGTCAGGTGCTCAAGCTCGGCCGTGCCATGATAATGCAGCGTGGCCAGTTTGGCACAATCGATACGCTGATAGCGTTCGTGCGCGCCAACTGAGGCTAAGCGGCGGGAACAGCGGTGGTCCAAGGGCTGCCGCTGTCTTACTGCGGCTGTGATGCGGATAGTTTCGAGGAACTCCTTAGCGGCCCTCTGACATGAAATGATGATAGATCTGCACCAGCTCGTCTTCGGTGAAGGTCACCACCACCAGTTGCTGGCCCGGATGTATCAGGTCCGGATTTAGCCCCACCAAGCCCTGCTCATAATTGTAGATATAGGTTTCGCGGACCTTGTCATCTAGCACCTTGCCCAGAAAGGAGCTGCGGCTGTCTTGCAGGCGTTCGTCGGCATCCTGGGGAATGGCAACCTGGATGGATCCGCCCGCCTGGGGGAGTTCCAGACCTTGCGCAAAGGAGGTGATCAGGCCGTTGTTAAGAATGCCCCAGAGCCCTTCCTTATCCAGTTCATTCACCGCATGGATATAAAAAATCTTGCCGTTGGCGAGCTCCGGATTGCTGAGCAATTCCTGCAGCGTGACTTGTCCTGCCAGTTGGGGCAGGGTGCCGCTGGAGAGTGCCTGCTGCGGGCTCCTGGCATCAGCGCGCTTGATGGACGGGCGCATGTCTACGGCATAGGCCGTCGCTGCTGCGGCATCAATCAGGTCTGCATTGAGTTCCATTTCCAGTTCGACATTGTCCGACAGCACCTGGCTTTCAGGCAGCAGCAATAGCTGATTGGCGCTGACAAAGCTGTTGGCGCGGCCTATATCTATCGGCTGGTCGGCATTGGCGGTGAGCTGCTCTATATGGGATTGGGCCTGTTGACGCTCCTGATCGCTGATAACGACTTCGGTGGGCTCAGTAGCGTCCTGCGGTGCAAGAAACAGCCAGGCGGCGGTAATGGCCAGCGCTACGGTCACAATCAGTAGCAGTCGTTGCATCGGTGGGGCTCCCCTTTTTGCTTACGGACTAGGTTACAAACAGTCAAGGTTACTGAGCAGATTGAAGGGCGCTAAGCGCCGCGACCACTGTAGAACAGATCAGAGTGGGGGGAAAGTATCGCAGCAAGGCTGGAAGTCCGGCTGCTTGCCCCGGGCCCCGCTATACTTTTGAGTCCAGCACACTGGCTGTGGCAATCAGATGGAGTAGGTCATGACGGAGACGATCGAAGAGGTGCTGCTGTTCTGGTTCGGGCCGCTGCAAAATGGCGTTGCCTGTGAATCGAAACAGCGGCTCTGGTGGGAGGGGCGTGAAGAGGATGATCGCCAGCTGGATGAGCTCTTTGGCGCTCTGGTGCGCCGCGCCATGCGGGGCGAACTTGACGCCTGGAGCAGCAACCCGCGCGGGCGACTGGGGCTGATTCTGCTGCTTGATCAGTTCAGTCGCAGCATTTACCGCGGCACGCCCGATGCCTTTGGCGGTGACGCCAGGGCGCTGCAGAACTGCCGTCAGGGTATAGCCCTGGGGCACGACCTTGCGCTGGAAACCACCGAAAGGCTGTTTTTCTATATGCCCCTGGAGCATGCAGAGTCGCTGGAAGCACAGGATCTGCATGTGGCTCAGCTGGAGTCACTGCGCCAGAGTCTCAATGGTGCGCATCGCAGCCTGATTGATAATGCGCTGGATTTTGCCCATCAGCACCGTGAGTTGATCCTGCGTTTTGGGCGCTTTCCCCACCGCAATGTTGCCCTTGAACGGGTCTCAACGGAGCAGGAACTGGCCTATCTAAATCAGTCGCACCGGCGCTGGGGTCAGTAGAGCAGGGTCGGATTTTGATTCCTTTGAAAATGTCATCATGAATTTAATTCAATAAAATTGAAAAATACATCAATTTAACTAATTGTCATGCTTCGTCATAATGGCTGCCACTTCAACGGCTGCATTAAGGGATGAATTCAATGGCAACCACTCATACACTCGGTTTTCCACGCATTGGTGCTCAGCGCGAACTCAAGTTTGCCCTGGAAGCCTACTGGAATGGCAACAGCACGCGTGAGCAACTATTGCAGATTGGCAGTCGCATTCGCCAGCAGAACTGGTCGCAGCAGCAGCAGGCGGGTCAGGCGCGGGTGACCGTGAACGACTTCTCACTCTATGACCAGGTGCTGGACCATTCCTGCCTGCTGGGTGTGATTCCGGCGCGTTTTCAGGATGGATCAAGCGATGCCTTTGATACGGCCTTTCGCATGGCCCGCGGCCGGGCGCCGTCGGGTACGGCGGTACGTGCCTGTGAAATGACCAAGTGGTTCGATACCAACTACCACTATCTGGTGCCGGAGCTCGAGGCGCAGCAGCGTTTTACCTTGTCGCCTGACAAGCTGCTGGCGGAAATTGCCGAAGCCAGGGCCGGTGGCTTTGATGTCAAGCCGGTGCTGATCGGGCCTGTGACCTACCTCTGGCTGGCCAAATCCGCAGGCGAGAGCTTTGATCGTCTGCAGCTGCTGCCCGCATTGCTGCAGGCCTACGGCGAACTCTTTGACGTGCTGGCAAAACAGGGCGTGGAATGGCTCCAAATCGATGAGCCTGTTCTGATCCAGGAGCTGGAACCGAACTGGCAGCAGGCGCTGCAACAGGCTTATCAGGTTCTCTCTGGTACGCCATTGCGGCTGTTGCTGACGACCTACTTTGGCAACCTGGGAGATAATCTGAATCTGGCATTGTCGCTGCCAGTGCAGGGTTTTCATCTGGATGCGGTGCGTGGCGGGCTTGAGTATCGCCGTGTACTGGCCGAACTGGGTGATGACCAGGTGCTGTCGCTGGGGGTGGTGGATGGACGCAATATCTGGAAAACCGATCTGTCGGCACGGCTGAACGAGCTGAAGTCAGTATCTGAGCAGCTGGGTGATCGACTCTGGCTGGCTAGTTCCTGTTCGTTACAGCATGTACCTGTGGATTTGGCCCAGGAGACGGCCTTTGATGCACAGCTGAGTAACTGGATGGCCTATGCAGTGCAAAAACTCGAAGAGTTGCAGCTGCTGGAAGCGTCACTCAATGGCGGTAATGTTGCGGCGGCACTGGCGGATAACGCTCTGGCCCTGGCGGGGCGACGCAGCTCTGAGCGGGTGCATCGTGAGAGTGTCAAGCAGCGTTGTCAGCGACTCTCGCTCAAGGATGGCGAGCGGGGTCTTGAATATGCACAGCGGGCGCCACGCCAGCGCGAACGCCTGCAGCTGCCGGCCTTTCCCACCACGACCATAGGTTCTTTCCCGCAAACATCGAAAATTCGTCAGACCCGCGCCAGCTACAGACGCGGCGAGCTGACCGAGTCGCTCTATGTGGCCCAGATGCAGGCCGAGATCGCCGACTGCATTGTGCGTCAGGAGACGTGCGGGCTGGACATGCTGGTGCACGGTGAAGCCGAGCGCAACGACATGGTCGAGTACTTCGGTGAATTACTGCAGGGCTACGCCGTCAGCCAGAACGGCTGGGTGCAATCCTACGGCTCACGCTGCGTCAAACCACCGGTCATTTACGGTGATGTTTACCGCGATGCCGCCATGACGGTGCAGTGGAGCCGTTACGCCCAGTCGCTGACCGCCAAGCCGGTCAAGGGCATGCTAACAGGGCCCGTGACCATGCTGCAGTGGGCTTTTGTGCGGGACGATCAGCCGCGTCAGCAAACCTGCCTGCAGGTGGCACTGGCACTGCGCGACGAAGTCTGCGAGCTTGAATCCGCTGGTATCGCCGCTATTCAAATCGATGAGCCCGCCATTCGGGAAGGCTTGCCCCTAAAGCGCAGCGAGTGGGATCACTACCTCGACTGGGCCGTCTATGCCTTTCGTGTTTCGGCCTGTGGTGTGGCGCCCGAAACCCAGATCCACACCCATATGTGCTATTCGGAGTTCAACGGCATTATCGAGGCAATTGCGGCCATGGATGCGGACGTGATTACCATCGAAACCAGCCGATCCAACATGACGCTGCTGGATGCCTTTATCGACTTCGAATACCCCAGCGAGATCGGGCCTGGTGTTTACGACATTCACAGCCCCAATGTGCCTGAGGTGGCGCAGATGGAAGCGCTGATGAAAAAGGCCGCCGAACGCATTCCAGCCGAGCGTCTGTGGGTCAACCCCGACTGCGGCCTCAAGACCCGTGGCTGGGAAGAGGTCGGGCCTAGCCTGGAGAACATGGTGGCGGCGGCAAAGCGTCTGCGCGCTGGTCTCTGAAGCCGACTTCTGACCACTGGCTGGCAGCGATACGGAGGTAAAATCGGTACACTATGGGACCCGCGCCAGGCGGCCAAAGACTGCCGGCGCTTCAGTCCCCTGTTTGCCGGAGCCCTTGATGTCCGAATTGCTGCAATCCCCGCCAGATGTCAGCGCCAGTGCGCGCTGGCGCCAGCTGGTATGGCTGCAGGGTGATGCACTCTGGACACAGCAACAGGCCGCTGTACTGCTGGCGGCCACCGGTGCGCAGCAGGTGCTGTGGATTGGCCAGGAGGCGCCTGCGCCTTTCGAGGCAGTCCCGGCGCCTCGGGTGCAGCGCTGGCTGGGGCGCGAAACCGATGCCGTGGTGCTTGATGCTTACGCGGGTTTCAACCCCAATGCTTTTGGTCAGAGTGTCGGTACCCTGCGGGCAGGTGGCGTGCTGTTTTTGCTGACGCCTGCGGCCGCGCACTGGTGCCGGTTTGATGACCCTGAACACCAGAATCTGACGACCTTGCCCTATGAGTCCACTGACGTAGGGAACCGCTTTTTAACGCACCTGATACGGGTGCTGCAGGCAGACCGTCAGGTTCTGTCTCTACTACAAGATGCCCCCCAGGAACTGCCTGCGAGGCATTTTTTGTCTATTCATAAGCTCTCTGCCAGGCTGCGTGCCCTGCAGGCGAGCGCTTCCTCTGAAATCCTTCCTTTGAGCCATTGTGTAGCGCCATTTCGCAGTCGGGATCAGCAACAGGCTGTGGCCGAGATCCTGCAGGCGCTGAACGATGCCGTACCGCTGGTGCTGACGGCGGATCGCGGGCGTGGCAAAAGTGCGGCCCTGGGGCTGGCGGCAGCGGGCTGGCTTGAGCAGCACGGCGGTGACATTCTGGTCACGGCTCCGTCATTAAGTGCGCTGGATGCGCTTTTTGAGCGCGTGCAGGCGCAATTGCCGGGCGGTGAGTTCAAGGCGGGCTGTTACAGTCATGTACGGGGTTCGGTACGCTATCTGGCACCCGAGCGGCTGTTGCAGGCGGATTCCACACTGTGCGTCCAGGCTGAGTTGCTGCTGGTGGATGAAGCCGCTGCCATTCCGGCACCGGTGCTCAGCGGTCTGCTGGCGCGTTTTGATCGCATCTTGTTTGCCTCTACGGTACATGGATATGAAGGCACCGGGCGCGGCTTTGCGGTGCGCTTTAGGCGTGAGCTAGAGCGTCGGGCGCCGGGCTGGCGGGCGCTGAGCATGACAGAACCCGTGCGCTGGGGCGCGAATGATCCGCTGGAGGCGCTGTCGTTTCGGATGCTACTACTGGATGCCGAGCCCGCTGAGCCTTCAGCGGTGCGCCATTTGACGACGGCAGCGCTGGAATATAGGCGCCTGGATCGCGATCAGCTGCTGCAGCAGTCGGCGTTGCTTGAACAGTTGTTTGGCTTGCTGGTGCTGGCGCATTATCGCACCACGCCTGGCGACCTGCGCATCCTGCTGGACAGTCCCAATCTTTCCGTCTGGGTTGCCTGTGCAGAAGGGCAACTGGTGGGGGCCTTGCTGGTCGTTGAAGAAGGCGACTTGCCAGCAGATCTTGCCGCGGCGATTCACGACGGCTACCGGCGCCCGGCAGGACATCTGATCCCCCAGGCACTGATTGGCCAGGAAGGCCTGCTGGCGGCGGCGCCGTTGCGTTGCTTAAGGGTGATGCGCATCGCGACCCATCCGGCGCTGGAACGTCGCGGCATTGCCAGTGCACTGCTGGCTGAGCTGGCTAGCTGGGCGCAAAATCAGGATGGCGAGGGTGCCGTCGACTACCTTGGCACCTGTTTTGGCATCAGCCAGGATTTGCTGGGCTTCTGGCGTCACAATGGCTACGAGGCCATCCGCCTGGGCATCACCAGGGATCCAGTGGGGGGAACCTTCGCCGGCATCCTGGCGCAGCCGGTCAGCGTGGCGGGGGCTGGGCTGATTCGTGCGGCACGTCAGCGACTGCGGACCCGTCTGCTGCATCAGTTGCCGGCACAGTTGAGGCAGCTGGAGGCCGATCTCGTGGTAGCGCTGTTGCCCAGTACTGACGTGGAGCTGGCGGATGACGAACGCGCAGAGCTCAATGCTTTCGCTGTGCACAAACGCGCTTTTGAAAGCTGCGAGCCGGTGTTGTGGACGCTTTGCAGCGCAGGGCCTGAGTACTGGCAGCGGGCGGGTCTTAGCCCACAGGCGCAGTGTTTGCTGGTGCGCAAGCTGCTGCAGCGCCACAGCTGGGAAGCCATCGCCGCAACCAGTGATGGCGGGCGTCGCCTGCTGGTAAGGCAGCTGAGAGAGGTAGCGGGGCGGTTGCTCTGTGTGCCGCCGATGGGCATGATGAGGTAACTTGAATCCGGGCCTGTGCATTGCAGTGGCCGTTACTGGAATAACAGAAATCGGGCAGGACGGGCAATGCTTGCCTGTCAGGAGGGGTGGATGCGGCCAGGCGTGGTGCGGGGATTTTATCTGGTAGCCGGGATGCTGGCACTGCTGCTCGGTGCCATCGGTGTTGTGTTGCCACTGCTGCCGACCACGCCCTTTGTCATTCTGGCGGCCTTCTGCTTTTCACGCAGTTCCGAGCGGCTGCACCAGTGGCTGCTGAATCAGCGCCTGTTCGGGCCGCTGATTCGTGACTGGGAAGCCCATGGCGTCATTCCGCTGCGCATCAAGTGCCTGTCTACGACCATGATGCTGGTACTGGTCAGCTATCCCATGCTGTTTCGTGATTTTGACTGGCGCCTCAAGGCACTGACCGGTGTGTCCATTCTCTGTGGACTCTTGTACATCTGGAGCCGCCCGTCGGTGCCGGCCCCGAATGCCTCCCGCCAGAGTGCTTAATGAGGCGTCCAAAGTTCCAGTATTTCGACCTCCATGCCCACTTCCAGTACAGCTTCGTTCTGCGGTACCAGATTCTGGCCGAACAACACCTGGCCCTTTTCGCCACGGCGATATTTGGCCAGGGTGCGCAGCGGTTGCTGCTGCGGGTTGGCAAGCGCGGTTTGGGTGTCCAGATTGACCATCAGGCAGCGAGAGCAGGGTTTGACGAACTCCAGCTCCAGGCTGCCAATGCGGATGCGCTTCCAGTGGTCTTCTGCATAGGGCTCGCTGTCGGCGATGACGAGATTGGGGCGAAACTGACCCATACTGAGCGGTGTCTCGCAGCGCCTGGAAAGATCTTGCAGTGAACCCTGGCCAATCAGCAACAGCGGATAGCCGTCTGCAAAGGCCACAGGGGCCTCGGGGTTGAGTGCGGTTACGCGCCTTGATGCTGCACCGAAGTAGAGCAGCTGGCAGGGCAAACCGAGGTAGTCGCTGAACCAGCGATCCGCCGCCTCGCTGCACTGCTGGCCCTGTACCTCATCGTCCCAGACCTGAACGGGCTGGTAGCGGGTTGAAAACTGGTTGTAGCTCAAATGCAGATCAGGGCAGCCCTCTGCGCTCAGAATCAGGCCATCAGCCCAAAGCGTGGCGCGCACGCGCAAAAGGGCCGGGTGCTTGCGGGCGGTGAGAAAACGGCCGTGGCTGTCGGCCAGTACAAAGCGCCGATCGAAGGCGAGCCCTGCGCGTTCCACGAAAGCGCGCTCAAGGCGCAGACCTGCGGTCGATTTAATGGGATAGATATGCAGGTCGGACAGGTAAGGCATCGTTGCTCCTTGGACGTGTTTCAGTAGGGTAGCTTGCTTATAATGCGATCAAGACGGATACGCAGCGGCTCGCCGTGACTGGATAGGGCGATAAGATATTCTTCCCCTCTGGGGTATTCAAGGTCGACAAATTCGATCCGATCCTGCATGAAAGTGCCATCGGCATCGCGCCAGTGCACCTCATAGCGCAGCCGGCGCATGCACGCGAGCTCAAATCCGTCGTGTACTTCACAGTTGATGGGCGTGTAGCTATGCATGGGGTGACCCTCCTGTGCCGACAGTATAGGCTGACGCTACCAGAACCAATATTGTCTTAACCACTATCGATGCCGGTATCACTGATCCAGATGGCCCACCACAGGCGTAACCCTGTAGAGGGTTGATCAGGACGCGGACTTTGAAGCTGCCCTCGACAGCGGATTTTGCACTACGGCTATAATTGACACAGATGCGCAGAGCCACAGGAGTACTATGAATCTTGATCCGCAACAGCTGGTAAAAATTGCCAATATGAAAATGCCATTTGGCAAATACAAGGGGCGGGTTTTGCTGGATCTGCCTGAGCCTTATATGGTGTGGTTCGCTCGGCAGGGCTTTCCCGGCGGCGAGCTCGGCAACCTGTTGCGCATGTTGTACGAAATCAAACTCAACGGGCTGGAGGCGGTGGTCGAACCACTGCGTCGACAGCACAGGGGAGAAAAATCATGAAACTTCAGGTTCTGTTTATACCGTTGCTGTGGCTGATGCTAGCACTGCCGGCCCAGGCCGCATCGAGCCAGGAAATCGATGCCAAGGCGACTGAAGCCATGCAGCGGTTCTATCAGCACAGCAGCGCCGGGCGAGAGTTGGCTGAGCGTGCCGCCGGTGTGCTGGTGTTCCCAGAGGTTTACAAGGCGGGTGTTGGCATTGGCGGTGAGTACGGTGAAGGTGCGCTCCGGGTATCCGGCGTTACGGTCGATTATTACAGTACAGCCGCGGCCTCCATCGGGTTTCAGTTGGGTGCGCAGATCAAGAGTCAGGTGATTTTGTTTATGACGCAGGACGCCCTGAATCGCTTTCGCCGCGGCGATGGCTGGGAGGCTGGCGTCGATGGCAGTGTTGCCATTGCGGATATAGGCGCCGGTGGCACTATCGACTCCAATACGCTGCAGTCGCCCATTATCGGCTTTATATTTTCCAACAAGGGATTGATGTACAACCTTACGCTGGAAGGCTCAAAATTCACACGGATGAACAAATGATGCGAATCAAGTCAGTAGTACCTGTGGCTCTTTTAGTGGCCGCGTTTTCCCTATCCTTCTCAGGAGCGGCTTTCTCGCAAAAGCCGGAGCCTGAAGACGGCAAGCAATACGATAAAAAGCATGACAAAAAGAACGGCAACCAAGGTGAGAAAAAATCGGATAAAGCTGCAGGGAATAAGCACGAGCGTGTCGATGCAAACAGCCTGGAAGCACATGGCACAGCGGGCAGTGCCCGTAATGGCCAGGACATGCTCCTGCTTGCGCCTTTGGTAAGCCAGGACCGGGATCATATCCGCCAGTACTTGAGCACCGGCGATGCCGGCTTTGAGGGCAACTCTGATGATGGCCAGGGCAAGCACAAGACCTTGCCATCTGGCTTGCAGAAAAAGCTCGATCGTGGCGGAGAGCTGCCCCCAGGCTGGCAAAAAAAGGTCACCCGGGGTGAAGTGCTGGAGCCGGATCTGATCCGCCATGCGCAGCGTCTGCCCGCTGATCTTAACCAGAGGTTGCGGGGCTATGATGCCGGTACCGAACTGTTGTTACTGGAAGATCGCGTTGTGAGAGTCGCCACGGGTCAGGGTACGGTACTGGATGTAATTGATATTGCTGATATATTGGTGCGTTAGCTTCTACTGTAGCGGAAAGCGTCATGACACCGGCGATCAATGCGGCGAAAAAGGCCAAAGTCAGTTTCCAGATTCATGAGTATGCCCACGATCCAGCGGCGCCATCCTATGGGCTGGAAGCGGCGGATGCATTGGGCCAGTCACCGCTGCGGGTATTCAAAACCTTGCTGGTGGCACTTAATGGTGACGGTCGCCGTCTGGCGGTTGCGGTGGTGCCGGTATCCGGCCTGCTGGATCTAAAGGCAGTAGCCGCGGCGCTGGGCTGCAAAAAAGTGACTATGGCTGAAGCCCCTGATGCGGAACGCACCAGCGGCTACGTGCTCGGCGGAATCAGTCCGCTGGGGCAGAAAAAACGCCTGCCAACGGTGCTGGATAGCAGTGCCCTGACATTTCCCAGCATTTACACAAGCGCGGGTCGTCGCGGGCTGGAAATCGAAATGGCGGCCACGGATCTGATAGCGCTGACCGGCGCGGTTACGGCGCCTATTGGCCGGGATTGATAGAGGCTGTGCGGTTTTTGCTGCACGCTTTCTCTGTTTTAAGGTTCAGTATTCTGAACCTGGTCCGCACACCAAAATTTATAATGTACTAGAACCGTTTCACAGGGTGTTCATCTTGCCTCGATCCATATCAGGGCACCTCGAAGTAAGGAAGTACTCAAAGCAACCTCGACAGATAAGTGTTTCGTGAAAATTCTCTTGGAGGCCGTCCGACAAGACTCAAGCTACTTGGTTTTGGTCATTGAACAGGAGGGCATCCTTCGAAAGAGTCCGTATTACAACCGGCTACGGTGACTTTCTGATGCTCCCTGTTACGACCTCCTGGTCGTGTTACTTTCTTTGCACGCGCAAAGAAAGTAACCAAAGAAAGGCGCCTATGTGGTTGATACGTACAGCCCCCGATGAAGCCTTTTCGCTGCGCTCTGAGCCCCTGCGGCGGGCTCCGCTGAAGGCACATCCATGTACCTCATCGGAGGCGCAACAGTCCCTGTTGCGCCCCTTCGGGCCAATTCGCCGCATGACCACAGTGCTCGCCGGCTTCATAAGGGGGAAGCAAGAGCCGCTCTGATGTTTCAGTGACCGTAGGTAACTAGAGCACTTTCATCTTGCCTCGACCCACAGCCGGGCGCCTCGAAGTAAGGAAGTACTCAAAGCAACCTCGACAGATAAGTGTTTCGTGAAAATGCTCTAGCTGATCTTGCGAGTGGAAACCCGGGCGCTGTCGCGGCTGTCCGCCCGGTTGCTCATATCGCCTGGCTTGAAGTCGCTGGCTTCCAGGCTGTGGCGATTCAGCAGCTTGTAGAAGTCGGTACGGTTGCGCTGCGCAATGCGTGCTGCGTGGGTTACATTGCCTTCAGTGATACGCAGAACCTTGATGAGGTAACGGCGTTCAAAATCGGCCCGGGCCTCGTTGAACGAGGGTACAACGCGTTCCTGATTAGCCAGCGCCTGGGAGACCAGCCCTTCGGACACAATGGGGCTGTTGCTGAGCGCGACGACCTGCTCGAGCACGTTTTCCAGCTGCCGCACATTACCGGGCCAGGCGGCCTGAGCCAGCAGGTGAATGGCGCCGGGTGAAATGCCGCGTACCTTGGGGTTGTGGCGATCAGATGCCTTGCTCAGGAAGTGTCGCGCCAACAGTGGTATATCTTCCGGGCGCTCGCGCAGGGCTGGCAAGTCCAGATTGACGACGTTGAGGCGATAGTAAAGGTCTTCCCTGAACTCCTGCGCCTCTATCGCCTGTTCCAGATTGCGGTGCGTGGCGGAAATGATGCGCACATCAATGGGCACGCTTTCGGTAGAGCCCACAGCGCGAACGGTGCGCTCCTGCAGCGCCCGCAGCAGTTTTACCTGCAGCGGCTGGGGCATGTCGCCAATTTCGTCCAGAAATAAAGTGCCGCCGTGCGCCGCCTGAAACAGTCCCCGATGCTGGGTAATGGCGCCGGTAAAGGCGCCCTTGTTATGACCAAATAGCTCGGATTCCAGCAGTTGCTCTGGCAGAGCGCCGCAGTTGATGGCGACGAAGGCCTTGTTGGCGCGGCGGCTGGCCTTGTGGATGGCCTTGGCAAAGCACTCCTTGCCACTGCCGCTGGCACCGGTAATCAGCAGGCTGACGTCGGACTCTGCGACACGCTGAGCCTGCAGCAGCAGGGATTCTATGGCGGGGCTGGCGCCAATGATGCCGGCACGCCATTCCTGATCCTGACGCCGTGCGCTGGACTTGAGCGCTGCACGGACTGTATCCAGCAGCTGGTCGCGGTCAATGGGCTTGGTCAGAAAAGCATGGACGCCACGCTGGGTTGCAGATACGGCTTCTGGAATCGAGCCGTGGGCGGTCATGATGATGACAGGCAGATCGGGCCGTCGACGCTGCACCTGTTCAAACAGCGCCATGCCGTCCATATGGTCCATGCGCAGGTCGGTAATGATCAGATCCACAGTATCGCCGGACAGCAGCTGCAGCGCTTCCTGGCCGCTTTCAGCGGTGCTTATCCGGTAGTCCAGTGCCTGCAGGCGCATTTTGAGCAGCATTAGCAGTGCGCTGTCGTCATCGACTAGCAGGAGGTGTGGGGTTCTGTTCATGATCATAAATCCTTGCGTTGTCGCGTGATCTCTTGTTCCAGATCTGTGAGCGCTTCTATCTTGCGAGTTAATTCAGCGATCTGGGAGCTCTGTTGTTGTATCTGGGCATTCTGTTGTTCCAGCTGGACATTCTGCTGCTGTATCAGGACTTTTTGTTGCTGGCGTACTTCCAGCTGGCTTTTGTGAACATCCATGTAGCGGTCTGCAGTGCAATCAGCGCTGGGATAAAGCGGCAGGCTGGCTAGCAGGCTGCGACCCTGGCTGAATTGTTCGGCACTGGCCATGGGACTGGTGAGCAGCAGTGCTTCGAGCGCCTTGTCGTTGCTTCGAGTGGCCTCGGCCAATTGCTGTTTGCGAGTCAGGTCAGTCTGCGTCAGGTAGCGCTGCTGCTGTTGCAGCAGATCTGCCAGGGCATCATTACTGACGTAGCAGGCGGGGCCCGAGTTACTGGTTATTGGCTCCAAGGCCTCGGGTATCTGGCAACCGAGGAGACTCAACAAAAAGGGTGCGGCCAGCAGATTACGAGGCATGGCTGTCATTCACCGCGGGTAACATGATTCTGAACACCACTTTGTGATCGGCATTATGGGCAAGGGATAGTGTGGCACCCAGAGCGACGGCGGCGTCATGCGCAACGCTCAGGCCAATGCCTGAACCCTTGAGGGGGCCTCGACGCCGATTTATACCCTGGAAAAAAGGTTTGAAAATCTGTTCAATTTCGACGGCCGGAATGGTTGGCCCTATGTTGCCTATATCAATATGCATCTGGCCGTCCTGTATCTGATAGCAGACACTGAGTTCTCCCTTCTCATCCCCGTAGTAAATCGCATTTGAGATCAAATTGCTGAGAATTCGATGCAACATGGCCTTGTCGGTAGGCCATTTGACGTCTTTCTCCGGCCGTTCCAGTAGAATTTGTTTTTGTTCCAGCATCAGCTTGTGCGGATGCAGGGCTGCATTAAGGCAACTGTCCAGGCTGGTGTTGCGCACATCCAGCGGCCCGGGCTGCTGCAGGCGATTGTAGTCCAGCAATTGCTCAATCAGGGTTTGCAGTTCGAAGCTGTTGCGTTGAATCAGCTCAATAATCTCGCGTTGGTTGTCCGTGAGCGGGCCTGCAACTTCCTCTGCCATCAGGTCTGAACCTTCGCGCAGCGTGGACAGTGGCGTCTTAAGCTCATGTGAAATATGGCGCAGAAAGCGCTGCTTTTCCTCTTCGAGTTCGTTTAGATGATCGCCCAGCCAGTCGAGCTGGGCGTTCAGGTCGACCAGTTCGCGCGGCCCGCGCAGCGGTTTGGTTTTCTGGGGCTGGCCATGACCCAGGGCGCGGATGCGTCCAATCAGCTGGCTGACCGGGCGACTGATGCGCAGGCTGAAGAACAGCATCAGCAGCGCCGAGAGGGCAATCAGAATGGCTGCCAGTAGCCAGAGCGCCTGCTGTGTGGCGCGGGCCTGGCTGTCCAGCTCAGCGAGTCGCTGCTCCAGCTGGAGGTTGCTTTCGCTGATAAGCTCGCCGGTCAATAATGCTAGCTGCTCCAGCAGTGGCAGGCCGATTTCACCATCCTGTGCCTGTTCGATCAGGCTCAGCGTATCCTGCAATGAGGGTATAACCGGATTGCCGTTAAGCAGAAAGCTCTGAATATCCAGTTGATTGCGGTAATGGCCGATCTGCTCCTGCTGGCGTTCGCGTAATTCACTGCGCTGCAAGATGGCGTACTGGCGCGCCGAACGCAGTATATCCTCGGCCAGCACATTGAGCTGCAGGTTGCGCTGGCTGATATCCAGCGACAGGCGCGCTTCTTCGCGGCCCTGGCGTGCCTGTTCGACAAGCTCGTTGCTGGCCTGCAGCAGGAGTATGCCCAAAGGTGTGACGACCAGCAAAAACGCCAGCAGGATCAACTGTCTGAGTGAACCGGCGCGCCAGCGATGTGTCGGGGTCATGGGGCGGTTCCGAAGACTGGATGAGTAGTTATTATCTATCAAATGAAATCTGCCGTTAAGCGCAGAGGGTGCAGTCAGGGGTTGGTACCCTTGGCGCAGGTCTCTTTATACGCGTACCGAGTCCAGCTCCTGCGGGCTAAGGTAACCATCCAGATTCAGATCCATGCGATAAAATACCAGAGCGAGGGTTTTGTGCTGGCGTGCTTCGATAAAGCTCAGCTTGCCATCGGCATTGCGATCAAGCTGGTAGAACGCTGGCATGGAAATCCGGGGGAGGCCTGCAGGCATTCTTTCGGTGGCTGCGGCGGGGCTTAACGGCAGCCAGAGCGCCAGTAATGTCAGGGTGCCGGCCTTAATTGTGGAGGAAATTATCATTCAGGCTTTCCCTGTCGGTGAAGTGAAGCGGTAATACAATATACATGCCGTAGCTTAATAAATGTAATAAAAACAATTAGTTAAAATTTTAATTTCGGATTTTTGCTGCGCCTGTTGAGCCTGACCCTCGATACATACCTGAATTGATGACTCTATATGCAGACATATGCTTAGTGTTTATCTTTAATTTATTAATTATCAATAACTTGAGGTGTATCAATATGGCGACAGTGGGTGGCGTTTTGCGAGTGTCAGTGCTTAGACAGCGGGGTCTGCCCTATTCATTATCTGCGCCGGCTCAGGCGAGGTTGTCTGGAATTGGGCTGGCTTCGCCATGATCGTCGATGGGAAAGCTTGTGCGTGGCGGCAGAGCTATATGTGCCGTGTCGTCGCCTTGGCGCGTCGGGGCATCACCCAGGTAAGAGTGGGTTGAGAGCGCCTCGGCAGGCTGTGTTGGCAGTGCAGGTGCGGGAATTCGGGATTCAATATCCACCGGTTGAACCGGGCCCGGCTTCATAGCTTCATTGGCGGCGCCAAGGGTTGCAGCGGCAACAATAATGCCGCACAGCAGCAGGACAGATTCTTTCACGGTTGAACTCCTTGTCAGATTAGATCAGGGCTGATGCTGCCCTTATTGGTGTCTCTGATATCAAGAGTCGTGCCATTTTAATTTATATGTTTAAAAACAAATGGTTATTTCGTTCAGTGCCTGGCTGACGGTGCCACTGTAGCTTTTGGGTTACCGTTGAAGAATAAATCTGTCTCTTTTGGGAGACGCCTCAGCGTCCGCAATATGAAAACATAACAAAAACAGTGAATTAGTGGTCGCTTGACGGCGACGCCCAAGGGGCGAGCAGGCGATCATGGACAGGGTGCGGTGCCGGTTATCCCGGCACGGCTGAATTGCCGCAGCTGTGTTGCTGCAGTTGTTATTGCGGGGGCTTTGTTAATCGAGCCGGAAGCCGATTTTGACGACAACCTGGAAGTGCGCGACCTTGCCATCCTGGATGTGGCCGCGCATTTCCTTGACTTCGAACCAGTCGAGATTTTCCAGTGATGCAGCAGCCTTGGTAACCGCTTTCTGGATGGCATCGTCATAACCGATGGTGGATGAACCTGCGACTTCGATCAGCTTGTAGACATGTTCTGACATTGGGAAAACCTCGCTATTGGCGGCCGCACCAACCGGCGGCTGTCCTTAACTAATAGCAGCGGGTGTCCGGTTCTTCGATGATGGGGTTACATAATTCGCCAATTCCTTCAATTTCCACCCTTACCCGGTCGCCCGGCTTCATATAGCCCCGTGGCTTCATGGCGACCCCTACACCGGAGCTGGTGCCGGTAGCGATGATATCGCCCGGCTCCAGCGTGCAGACCGTGGAAAGGGTGGCGATGAGCTGGTAGCAGTTGAAAATAAGATGGCGGGTGTTGCTGTGCTGGCGCAGTTCGTCATTGACCCAGGTACGCAGCTCAAGATTGTGCGGGTCAATCGAGTCGCCAGTTTCAATCCAGGGTCCTATGGGGCCATGGGTATCGAAGGATTTGCCCAGCGTCCAGGTGGGGGATTTTACCTGCCAGTCCCGCACTGAAACATCATTGGCAATGGTGTAACCGGCAATCACGCTGGCGGCCTTGTCCAGGGGGACATGGCGGCAGCGCCGGCCGATGACGATGGCCAGTTCGCCTTCGTAGTCGAGTTTATCGGAGATGCGGGGTTTGTGAATCGCCTCGCCGGGCCCGATAACGCAGCTGGTTTGCTTGTTGAATATGGTGGGGAATTCGGGTGTCGCCAAGCCTGTTTCCTGAATATGGTCGGCGTAATTGAGGCCGACACCGAGAAACTTGCCCGGGCGCGGCACCGGCGCCAGCAAACGGGCCTGATCCAGCGCGATGCTGGCGCGGGGCTCTGAGGCGAGCTGCTGTAGTCGCTGCAGGGCAGGAGCTCCTGCAGTGAGCAGTGCAATCATGTCGCCGGGTAACTCTGGATCGGCGGCGGCATCGATAATTCGGTCATCGATCAGGGCACCGACGGACTGGCGCCCCTGGTGTTCAAAGGTGATCAAGCGCATGGGCGGGCTCCAATCTTGGCGGCTGTTTTTGGCTGTTCTTCAAGTCGTGCTGGTCAGGCGTGGAGGCTGTCAGTGTGCGCAGTGGCGGGCGTTGATGCAAGATCGGGCGCTGTACGAGCGGGGTTGAGTGCGAGCAGTAGCTGGTGAATGATACCGTCATATACCGAGGGCTCAGGGCGCTTTTTGCTCATGACGCGCAGTCCCCAAATGCCGTTCATCAGGAACTGACTCAGGATGGCAGCGCTGGTGTCGGTGTGCAGTTCACCACTGTCAATGGCACGCTGCAGGGTGGTGGCCAGGTGCTGCTCGATGCGGTTCAGGTGTGCGCTGATGCGCTGGCGCATTTCGTCATCCTGGGAGCCCAGCTCCAGCAGAGTGTTGACCATCAGGCAGCCGCGCCCGTCTGTATCCGCAATCAGTTCCAGGCGCAGGCGGCTGAACAGAGCTTCAATTGCTGACATTGGCGTCGCTGCGGCAACGAGTTCTGCCTCGATACCCGCCAGGCGATTGCCGGCGTAGGTGTCGATAATTTCGAGAAAAAGAGTGCGCTTGCTGTGAAAGGCGCCGTACAGAGAGCCGGGCTTGAGTTTTGTGGCCTTCACCAGGGTATTGATGGAGGTTGCGCCATAGCCGAAGTGCCAGAATACGTTCATTGCAGACGAGATGACCTCGGCGCGAACAAATTCAACCGGTCTGGCCATGGGTGTGTTCTCCACATCAAATGCGGCTATTATCGGTAACCTCGTAGAACATTCAACCTAAAAGTAACATTTAATATGCTTATTTTAAGAGCAGGTGCAGTCTGCCTGCTGTCCGCGGCGGTTCTTGTTGCTGGATGCACCTTGCTACCGCGGCCGACAGATGGCGTTGCACTGCAATTTTACCGAGGAGAAGTGTCTCCCAAGGGGGATGGCTGGGTGATGCGCCCCTGTTATTCCCGCCGGAGCAGGATCTTGATTGACCCGCAGGGCCTGCTGGCGGCACGCTACGCTGAGCAGAGCGTATTGCCGGGCTTGCCACTCTATATGGAGCTCAGGGCCAGTGCGGTCGGCGAGGTTAAGCAGCTATTGCTGGTCGGTGGTGATAGTCGCGCCTGTGCCGCTGAGCTCGATGGCATATTTCTGCGTGCAGCCGGAGTGGCGCCCGATTGGGCGGCGGATCTGTCGGGTGATCGGCTGGAAGTGCGGGATCAGAGCCGGCGCGTGCGCTTTCGCTTCACTGTAGAGAAGGGGACAAGCTGGCGTGGTGATCCACTCTGGAGTGGCAGTCTCACAACCCCGGATGGCAAGAGTCGCGACCTTAAGCTGCGCTTGACGGAATCCGGTGCCGATGAGTCCGGCTGTCGAGATGATTCGGGTGTCTGGTATGGCTTGAGTGTCGATATGAGACTCGACGGGCGCCGCTATCAGGGCTGTGGTCGCTACGGTGATCTGACCCGTGCGTCACTGGCCGGACGCTACTCCCGGGTGCTGGTGTCCGGCGATGGGCCGCAACGCAGCACTGTCCTTGAATTAAGTGCAGAGGGGAGCGCCATTCTGACCGAGGATACACACGATGCAAGGCCTGCTGTAAGGCGTGATGGCAGCTGGCGCTGGTTGTCGACGGGCAAGCTGATGCTGCACCTTTTTCAGCGTGATGGCCTGGATGAGCAACAGGTGCGCCTGTTCAATCGCCAGCTAGATGGGACCCTGGTGCTGGAAGGCCGGGTTTTCGCATCTGATGGTCCAGGCTTGCGGCTGTCTCGCGAGTACTGACCAGGTGTTTTTTACTATGCGCAGGTTGCAGGCCCGAAAGGGCGTAACCCTGCAATGAACCATCGATTGATGGGTTTCGCTGCGCTGCACCGCATCCTACGTGGCAGAAGTCTGCCGGTTAGAACCCGAAAATGTAAGTTGGGTGCAGCCCCAAAGGTGCGTAACCAAACAATGAGCGATCGATTGATTGATGGGTTTCGCTTCGTTGCACCACAACCTACATATTGTGTCTGTATAATGCTCGCAGGCTGTTTTTTGAGTGCGGGTTCGCGGCTGAGGTGGGCTCTGGTCAATCTTGAAGCGCTTGCAAGAGTTGTACAAAGCGTGCCCAGGTTACTTCTGGTGTCAGCTGGTAGGCATGCGGATTTAGTACTTGTGCCTATAGCCAGGCGGGGCAAAGTCTGAAAAAATGCGCGGCCTCTCGCTGTGTCGAGTGGTCGAGGTGTCGGATTGAGCCCCGTGAAATGTTACATACAAGCGAGATTAGCCGGGGCGTTGAGGATTGCCCAATACACAACCTTCGGGCGGTAGCGTGTCTGGCGCATATCTGCAGCTTGTCGGACTTAGCACTGACCTACTGCGGAAAAGGCGCGTGGGTTGCGCTGCGCAACGCGCAGCTGTCGTCGATTGGCTCCACTAAATCAGTCGCTTGAGTCGCGGGGGCTATATAGGTTCAGCCTTGTGGCTGCCCCCTGCAGAATAGTAGTATTCTTGGCGCGCGGCCTATCCCGTCAGGATTCAGTATAGTGGCCAGGCAGTGTTTGAAGCTTGTGTTGTGCCAGTGGATGTATAAAAACTCGTTAGTCCTTGTTCCGTCGGGCCAGGCAGTCATTCTGTTTTTTTTGGGCGTTTTTGCGCACAGCAAAGATTGCCAATCAGAACACGCCGACGAATCCGATAGTTATGAAAGAGCATAAAAGAGGTTTCTGTAGCAGATGCATCGAAATATAGAGAACTTCGCCAAACTGTCAGTCGCAGCGCTGGCAGTGGTTGTCCTGGCGGGTTGTAGCGCATGGGGCGGTGGCAATGAGTCCGCATATGCAGGTAGCGTGTCCCCGGCGTCGAAGGGACAGGCTTTGTCCGCCGAGGTTTCTGCGTTTCTGGCACAAAGTGCCGAGTTTTCGAGCCGGTCTTTCCCGAACAGCTACTGGGGTGAGAGTGTCGACGTGACCGCCAGTGCACGCTACTTTGCCGCCAGTGGTCGCTACTGTCGTGAGGTGGCAATCGATACAGCTACGGGTACTCAGTCCGGCCGCTGGCTGACCTGTGAGACCAGCAGCGGTCAGTGGGCCGCCGTGCGTCCACTTGGTCGTACTCTGGTCGCCCAGTGATCTGCATACAGGCGTATAGCCACTCAGTACAGCGAATGGAACTCTTGCAATGAAATCTGTTGTTTATCGTAGAATCACCCCGCCGTACGTGTTTGCTGCCATTTTGGCTACGGTATCGTCGCTGGCAAGTGCTATCGGCATCGAATCCTCCGTGCTTCCCGAGAGTCAGCAGGCCCAGCTGATCCCGGAAAAAATTGATGATCAGGTGAATACCAACTGGCGTACCGGCACCTATGCATCGCCCGTACAGCCCCTGCCTCCAATGACTGATGGCACCGAAATTCGCCCCTTTGGCGCTGACCTGTTCAGTGGCGGCTTTCGCGGTGTACGTGCCGATGGCCTGAATTCAACCTACCAGCTGGTGCCTGGCGATCAGATTACACTGCGTATCTGGGGCGCTGTTGAATTCGAACGTGTGCTGCCGGTGGATGCGCAGGGCAATATATTCCTTCCAGCCATTGGCCCTGTCATGGTGCAGGGGCTGACTAACGGTGAGCTTAACAGCCGTGTTACCAGGGCAGTACGGTCGGTTTACCCGGAAAACGTTCAGGTCTATACCAACTTGCAGGGCGTGCAACCGGTGGCCGTGTTTGTCACCGGCTATGTGACGAATCCCGGTCGTTATGCTGGCACCCCCAGTGATTCACTGCTGTATTTCCTCGACCAGGCCGGCGGTATCGATGCCCAGCTGGGCAGCTACCGCCAGGTTAAGGTATTGCGTGACAAGAAGGTTGTCGCCAAGGCTGATCTCTATGATTTCCTGCTAAATGGCACTATGGCGCGCTTGCAGTTCCAGGATGGCGATACGGTCGTAGTGGCAGAGCGGGGGCCGGCGGTAACAGTCACTGGTGATGTGGAGCGCAGCTATCGCTACGAGCTGGCGAATGACAGCATGAACGGTGCCGCGTTGCTGGATCTTGCGCGCCTCAAGCCGGATGTATCCCATGTACTGCTGCGGGGCGGTCGCACGGACGGGCCTATATCGCTGTACTACTCACTGGCAGAATTTCCACAACAGACGCTGACGAATGGCGACGAAGTGCTGTTCAGTGCCGATCAGCGGGACGAAACCATAGTGGTACAGCTCGAAGGCAGTTACTACGGGCCTTCGCGCTATGCGTTACCCAAGAGCGCTCGCCTGAATGAATTGCTTGATGCCGTGGCCGTGCCGCGTGAACTGACGGCGGTACACAGCATTTCCTTGCGCAGGCTAAGCGTGGCGGAGCAGCAGAAACAGGCCTTGCAGGAAAGTCTGCGTCGCCTGGAAACCACCTACCTGGGTGCGCCGTCTGCGACGCCGCAGGAAGCGCAGGTACGGGTGCAGGAAGCCGAGCTGATCACTCAGTTCGTTGCCCGTGCGTCCCAGGTCGAGCCCAGTGGCCGCCTGGTGGTGGCGCACAACGACCGTATCACCGATATCCGCCTGCAGGATGGCGATGTTATTACTCTGCCTGAACTCAGTGACTCCCTGCTCATTAGCGGCGAAATACTGGTGCCGCAGTCGGTGGTCTTTACGCCAGGGCTCTCGGTTAATGACTATATCGAGGCCTCGGGCGGCTATACCCAACACGCGGATGACGACCGTATTCTGGTCGTGCGCCAGAATGGCGAGGTGCGTGATGCCGATGATGTTGAACTGCGCGCGGGTGATGAAATTCTGGTGTTGCCGGATGTACCGACCAAAAACCTGCAGCTGGCCACCAGTATTTCCCAGATCATCTTTCAGATCGCCGTCGCCGCCAAAGTTGCACTGGATTGATCTTGCTGGTTGATACAGACACGCGGGCCACTGAGCCCGCGTTATTTTTAAGCGGAGTCTTATTCTTTTGAAAACCCGTACACCCTGGCAGGTTACCCGGTCGGTTTGGTACGCGCTCTTTATGCGTGAGGCTGTCGCCCGTACCATGGCCGACCGCATGGCCTGGTTCTGGATGATTGCAGAGCCGGTAGCAGTTATTGCCATTATGGTCGCTATTCGAAGCGTGGTGTCGGGAGGGCGGCATATAGCTGGAGCTGACTTTGTCCCCTGGCTAATTACGGGTCTACTTGGGTTTTTCCTGTTTCGCGAGAATATGATGCGATCCTTAGGGGCTGTGGAATCAAACAAGGGGCTTTTCGCATATCGTCAAGTGAAAACTGTCGATCCAGTGTTGGTGCGCTGTTTCCTTGAAGGTATGCTGAAGACATTTATATTTCTGTTGTTTATTGCTACAGGTATTCTGCTTGATGCAGGGCTGACACCTGCCAATCCGATGGCGGCTCTTTTCGATTGGATATCTCTTTGGGTATTAGGGTTAGGGGTTGGCTTGACTTTATCGGCGGCTTCCTCACTTGTGCCAGAGATAGGGCGACTTGTCCGCATCATAACCTTGCCCTTGCTGATCATCTCCGGTGTCATTATTCCTTTGAATTATCTACCTCACGATTTTCAACAGTATGTGCTCTGGAATCCTATTGTGCATGGTCTTGAGCATATGAGGGAAAGCTTTTTTCCGGAGTACCGTTCGCTTGATGGTGTAAGTCTTACTTATCTCTGGTTTTGGGCATTAAGTCTGACATCGCTCGGCTTAATTCTACATCTGCGGTTCGAGATGAGATTGAAAACGCAATGATCCGCATAACCAACCTGTATAAACGTTATCATAATCATCATGGTAGCGACTGGGTGTTACGTGATATCAATCTGGAGATTCCAGCCAATGTAAGCGTAGGGCTGGTAGGGCGAAATGGGGCAGGAAAGTCAACCCTGCTACGCCTGATTGGTGGTATGGATAACCCGGATCGAGGTGCTATCTCGCGTGACTGCAGAGTTTCCTGGCCTATTGGTTTATCGGGCGGGTTTCAGAGTGCTATGACGGGTAGGCAAAATGTAAAGTTTGTTGCCCGTATTCACGGTGGTGAGCGAAATCTAAGGGAAGTGATAGAGCGGGTCGAGGAGTTTGCAGAGATTGGCGCTGCTTTTGATGAGCCAGTTAGAACTTACTCTTCAGGTATGCGCGCTCGCTTGGCATTTGGCCTGTCTCTGGCGTTCGATTTTGACGTTTATTTGTCTGATGAAGCTACGGCGGTCGGTGATCGGATGTTCAAACTGAAGGCTTCAAAGGCCTTCAGGGATAGAGTGGGAAAATGCAGCCTTATTATGGTGTCCCACAGTGAGGGAATACTCCGGGAGTTATGTCAGGCTGGTATCTGGCTCCACCAGGGAAACGCTATCTGGTTTGATGATATCAATGATGCTATCAATGCATATCACGGTAGTTCTGGCGCTGGAACCAAGACTAAATAAATTTTTATGAATACCTCGAATATTAATTCATATTCAAATGGTGCTTAAGGATAGTGAGTCCGAGATGAAGCAGTTCTTCCGTCAATACCCCTACTGGTTTGTTTGTGCCATTTCCATTTTAGTAGTGACAGTCTATTGGAGTCTATGGGCAAGTGATCGTTATGTTTCGGAAAGTAACGTCGTTCTGGAAAGTCCACAGATTGCGGCGCCGACACTTAGCTTTTCTTCTTTGCTAAGTGGTGGAGGCGCAACAAGTGGCGATATGCTACTGCTGCGTGACTATCTTCTTTCTGTTGATATGCTGCGTTATATAGACAGTGAGTTGGGCTTTCGCGAGCATTATTCCAGCACTGAATTCGATATATTTTCCCGTCTCTTCGACAAGAATGCGCCTATCGAGGATCTGCATGAGTACTATCTAAAACGGGTTTCGGTTGAGCTCGACGATTACGCACAGGTACTGCGTATCAGGGTCCAGGCATTCAGCCCTGAAATGGCCCATGCGATTACCTCTTTGCTGCTGAGCAAGGGTGAAGCCCATATGAATGCCATGGGGCAACGGCTGGCCGAAGAGCAGGTGCGTTTTCTGGAAGGCCAAGTGAGCCAGCTGAGCGAAAGCTTCAATGCGACCCGCCAGTCTCTGCTTGATTACCAGAACAAGAATGGCCTGGTGTCACCTACAGGAACAGTGGAAAGCCTCAGCGTTGTCGTAGCCAATCTTGAGGCACAGCTCGCCAACCTTAAAGCGAAGCGCACTGTATTGGCGAGTTATCAGAGCAGGCGCTCGCCCGAAGTACTGCGTGTGGGTAGTGAAATTGATGCCCTTAATCAGCAGATAAAACAGGAGCGCGCGCGTATGGCGCAGCAGTCTGGCGGTGCTCTGAACGTTATGTCATCAGAATATCAAACGCTGGAGCTGAGGGCTCAGTTTGCCCAGGACAGTTACTCCGGTGCACTGGCAGCGCTGGAGAACACCCGAATTGAAGCCGCGCGCAAGCTTAAACAAGTTTCTGTTTTGCAGAGCCCGACATTGCCCGAATATCCAGTAGAGCCTCGCCGTCTCTATAACATAATAGTTTTCGCTATTATTACGCTTTTTTTGGTCCTGATACTACAAATGTTGGTGCTCATCGTAAAAGATCATCGAGACTGATAATGAGGCAGAGTGTGGGTAAGAAAGTGGTCTTGATCACCGACGGTGCGGCTTCTTGAGGCCGCCCGTCAGTAATGGTCAGTTTTTAAGGCGATGGTTACAGGCCAGGTCGATATTTTTTGGTTTCATCGTTGAGTCCTGTCGTTTTTGAATGAAAAGCAAGAGTTAATGATAAAGTGAAAAAGAAAACGAATGCTATGGATAGTGATTATCAAGCTTTAAGTGAATCAGATTTATTCGACTCATCTTGGTATTTGAGTCAGTATTTCGATGTGAAAAAAATTGGAATGGATCCCGTTGAACATTTTATCCGCTATGGCTGGATGATGCGACGAAACCCTTCCATTCGATTTAGTACCCGCGAATATTTACGTCAGAATCCCGATGTCGAGCAGGCTGGCGTTAATCCTTTGTTACACTTTATTCGCACAGGCATGACGGAAGGGCGCAGCGCACCGCCCGTAAATCGAGTGGAAACGGATATTGCCGTCCCTCCATCGCTAATACCCGCTACAGAAAAAGCGGCAACTGTATCAGATGGGCATTGGCCCGAAAGTCAGCTGCCAGATACTCAGAAACTCCTTGAGCACTATTTTACTCGTTGCCAGGAACTGGAATACAAACTGATGGACCGTTGAGAAAATTATGATGAAAGTATTGACAGTATTTGGGACGCGTCCGGAAGCTATTAAAATGGCGCCGCTGGCGCTGCAGCTGGCTATGGATGAACGCTTCGAGGCGAAAGTCTGTGTAACCGCGCAACACCGGGAGATGCTGGACCAGGTGCTCGGTCTGTTTGAATTGAAGCCAGACTTTGATCTGAACCTTATGAAGCCGGGGCAGGACCTCACCGATGTCACTACCGGTATTCTACATGGCCTGAAAGGCGTATTTGCCGAGTACAAACCAGATATCGTACTGGTGCATGGCGATACTGCCACAACATTTGCTACTACGCTGGCGGCCTACTATCAACAGATTCCGGTTGGGCATGTGGAGGCGGGATTGCGCACCGGCAATATCTATTCTCCTTGGCCGGAAGAGGGTAATCGCAAGTTGACTGGCGCGTTGGCCAATATCCATTTTGCCCCGACGGCGACGTCCCGCTCGAACTTGCTGAAAGAGGGAATCAGCGAAGCGCACATCCATGTGACCGGCAATACGGTGATCGATGCGTTGCTGGAGGTCGTGCGAAAGCTGGACAAGAAACCAGAGCTTGCGATAGCGCAGCGCCAGCAGTTCGGTTTTCTCGACGATGATAAAAAGATGGTGCTGGTAACCGGGCACCGTCGCGAGAGTTTTGGTGGCGGTTTCGAGCGCATCTGCCAGGCACTGGCCAAAACAGCCGAGGCGCACCCGGATGTACAGATTGTTTATCCGGTCCACCTCAATCCAAATGTACAGGAACCGGTTAAGCGGTTACTGGCGGCGCACGACAACATCCACTTGATCGCCCCGCAGGACTACCTGCCTTTCGTCTACCTGATGAACCGCGCCCATATCATCCTGACCGATTCCGGCGGCATCCAGGAGGAAGCGCCCTCCCTTGGCAAACCGGTACTGGTCATGCGCGACACCACCGAGCGGCCTGAGGCGATAGAGGCCGGCACGGTAAAGTTGGTAGGAACGGATGTCGCAACTATTATCCGGGAGCTGAATACGCTTCTGACCGATCAGGATGCCTACAACGCCATGAGCTATGCACATAACCCCTACGGCGATGGGGAAGCCTGCCAGCGCATCCGCGATACTCTTGCCGCTCTCTGATTTTGATTTAAGGACTTTATGATGAATTTTGAAACCATTTCTGTAATCGGCCTGGGTTACATTGGTCTGCCAACTGCTGCTGTCTTCGCCTCGCGCAAGAAAAAGGTCATCGGCGTTGATGTCAATCAGCACGCTGTCGATACCATCAATAAGGGCGAGATACATATAGTCGAGCCAGAGCTTGATATTGTCGTACATGCGGCCGTTACTGAGGGCTATCTGCGGGCCACTACCAAGCCGGAGCCCGCTGATGCCTTTCTGGTGGCGGTGCCTACGCCTTTCATCCATGATGCAACTGGCGGTACTCATAAGGCTGATTTGAGTTACATCAAATCCGCCAGCGAGTCTCTCGCATCGGTGCTGAAGAAAGGCGACCTGGTGGTTCTGGAATCAACCAGTCCCGTTGGCGCAACGGAGCAGATGGCGCAGTGGCTGGCCCAGGCGCGCCCGGACCTGACCTTTCCGCAGACGCACGGTGAAGCATCCGATATTCGCATTGCCCATTGCCCGGAACGCGTGCTCCCGGGCCATGTAGTGCGTGAGCTGGTGGAAAACGACAGGGTCATCGGTGGTATGACCCCGAAGTGTTCGGAAGCAGCAAAGGCGGTTTACAAGATCTTCGTACAGGGCGAGTGCGTCATTACTAATGCCCGTACAGCGGAAATGGCAAAACTCACGGAAAACAGCTCCCGAGATGTCAGTATCGCCTTCGCAAACGAGCTTTCGGTTATCTGCGCCAAGCTTGATATCAATGTATGGGAGTTGATCGCGCTGGCCAACCGTCATCCGCGCGTCAATATTCTGCAGCCGGGTGCTGGTGTCGGTGGGCACTGTATTGCTGTTGACCCCTGGTTTATCGTGGATTCCTGCCCCGAAGAGGCACGCCTGATCCGCACTGCCCGCGAAGTCAATGATGGCAAGCCGCTATGGGTGTTGGAGCAGGTGAGGGCTAAGCTAGAAGCCTATCACCAGGGGCACCCGGGTGCGACCCGCGCCGATATCACAGTGGCCTGCCTGGGCATTGCCTTTAAGCCTGATATTGATGATCTGCGCGAGAGCCCGGCGCTGGGAATCGCCGAGGCGGTTGCCGAACTGGGGTGTCAGGTACAGGTCGTCGAGCCCAATATTGAAGCCCTGCCGAAGCGGCTGCAAGGTGGGAATGTAGCTCTGGTTAGCTTCGATGAAGCCCTGACTCAGGCTGATGTCATTTGTGTGCTGGTTAAACACAAGCCGTTTATCGAGCAGGCTGACGCAGTGCGCCAGAAAGCCAGTGTCGTCGATGCCGTGGGTCTACTTTAAAAAGGTGGGTAGCTCCTAAAAAGAGGGTAGCTCCTAGTAGCCTGCCTTTATACGTCGAGCAGCATCTAATCAGGATGCTGTTCGTAGTGAATAGAAAACCCCCATAACCGCATCAACGCTGGAGCCTGTTTCCGGTTGATCACCCTCCCCACCTGGCCGTTATTCGACGCAAGAATAACGACCAGGCAAAAGTCTGTTGCTCTACATTCCTGGATTGCTCTTTATAAATGGATACTTTGATATATCAGGCCACTGAACTGGCCGGTCAGCCGTCTACCCCAATAAGTCCGATCGAAGGGCGTATTGCCTATGTTGTCAGTCATGGCGCCAGCTATGCGAGCAATGGGTATGCAGTGCGCACCCAGGGCGTTGCGCAGGCACTGAATGGGCACGGCTTTGAGACGCTCTGTTTCGTAAGGCCAGGAAGGCCCTGGGAGCTGGGTGCCAGAAAAGGCAGCACTCGGCCAGAAATGACGGTAAAAGGCGTTCGCTATATCCATAGCCGCTGGCCGCACGACCGCGCCCCGAAAGACGAGAGTGAGCACCTGGAGGCCAGCGTTGAGCGCTTTATCGAGCTGTTTCGCGTCTACCGCCCCGCGGTGGTAGTCGCAGCATCCAACTATATAGTAGGGCTGCCCGCCTGGGTCGCCGCCAAGCGCCTGGGTTTGCCGTTCTACAACGAGGTGAGAGGGTTCTGGGAGCTGTCGCGAGCTGCCCGCGAACCTGTATTTGAAAAGATGGCAGCGTTCAAGCAGGAAACCGAACGCGACACCTTCGTGGCCAAGCAGGCGCCAAAGGTGTTCACACTCAATCACCCCATGAAGGAAGAGCTGATCAGGCGTGGCGTTGACGCCAGTCGTATTGACATCATGCCCAACGGGGTAAACGAGCTGCCGGATATCAAACCCGCTGACCCGGCGCTTAAAGTCAGTCTTGGCATCGAAGCAGGGGACAAGGTGTTGGGGTATGTGGGCAGCTTCAACCCCTATGAAGGGTTGGATACATTGATTGAAGCCTGTGCGGACCTGGTCAAACAGGGCGAGCCGATCAAGCTTCTACTGGTAGGTGATGATCAGCCAGTAACCACTGCCACTGGTTCCGTAACTAAGCTCGGCGAACAGCCCTGGCTGATTCAGGTGGGCCGTGTTCCACATGAGCAGGTGAGTGACTACTATGCGCTGATTGACCTGGTGGTGATTCCTCGTAAGAAGCTGCCTGTATGTGAACTTGTTCCGCCAATGAAGGCAGTGGAGGCGCTCTCTTTCCAAAAAGCAGTCGTTGTTTCAGATATCGCTCCACTGGCGGAGTTCGCAAAACACTATTCCCAGATAAGTACATTTAAGGCTGATAATACCCAGTCCCTTGCAGCTAGCCTCAAGGATTGTCTGGGCAAGGCCAAAAAGACCCAGTCCAATCTGGCCGAGCTGAGCTTTAGCTGCGCTGTTACGCCACTGGCGAAGGGGTTGGGTGCTCCAATCCAGCAAAGCATGCCTGTCGCTCCTCTGCGTGCTGGCAAGGCTGCCAAGGTCGATCTGGATAAGTGCGATTATCAAACCGCCAGTCAGCTGTTTTATAAAGAGGGCAACCTGAATGAAACTCTGCAGATATTGAACCACCTGCTGCAGAAGAAGGTTAAGTTCGATAAAGCCCAACGTGATTTTCATGAGTTTGTTAAAGGCTTGGCGCGCCTGCAGGGCGGCTGGCAGCTGCCACCGCGCCAACCCAATGCAGGCCTGCTGACACGCCGCAAACAGCTGCTTTACTGCCTGCACCAGTCAGTGCCGCATACCACTAATGGGTACTCAACCCGCTCTCATGGTATTGCCACAGGGTTACAGCACGCCGGCTGGAAAGTCAGTGCAAGTACCCGTACAGGCTTCCCTTGGGATTCCAATATCAAGGTAGCGGGAAAGGGCTACCACCTGGAGCAAGTGGACGGTGTTACCTATACCGCCGCTGCCGGCTGGAGTCTTAGCAAAACCCCGTTGGATCGTTATCTGGCGGAAGCCGCCGATCACTTCCTGCGTGAAGCACAGACCTGTGGTGCTGAGGTGATCGTCGCGGCTTCCAACCATATCACTGCGTTGCCGGCGCTGATGGCGGCCAGGCGACTGGGCTTGCCGTTCGTCTATGAGGTGCGCGGGCTCTGGGAGGTCACTCAGGCATCTACACAACCGGAGTGGATGGACTCCGACCGTTACCATTTGATGAAGGCACTGGAGGCACACACAGCACGGGAAGCGGATCTTGTGATTACGCTGACCGAAGAACTGGCCGATGAGCTGGTGCAGCGCGGTACCCAGCGTGAACGAATCAAAGTGGTCCCCAATGCAGTGGATGCAACCCGCTTTACCCCCAGGCCGGCAGCCCCTGAGATTCTTAAGCAGCTCAACCTCAAGGCTGGCGTGCCGGTAATCGGCTACGCTGGCAGTACTGTGGCTTATGAAGGCCTGGAATTGCTGCTGGAAGCTCTAGCCGAGCTAAAAAAGGCCGGTATCAGCTTCTACTTCGTCCTGGTGGGTGATGGCAAAGTGATCGATACCGTTAAAGCCAAAGCTAAAGAACTCAAGATCGAAGAGGCCTGCCGCTTCACGGGGCGTATCCCGTTTGATCAGGTGCCGCATTATCTCGCCTGCATGGATATCATGCCGATCCCGCGTCTGTCTTCAGCCGTTACCGAGATGGTTTCCCCGCTCAAGCCGCTGGAAGCGATGGCGATGGGCAAAGCCGTAGTGCTGTCAGATGTCTCGCCGCATGCAGTCTTTGCCGGCAACAACGAGCGTGGTCGCCTGTTTAGCAAGGATAACCTTGCCTCCCTTAGGGATACACTGAAGGAGCTGATTGCCAGTCCAGAGGAACGTGAGCGACTGGGTAAGGCGGCACGTGCGTGGATAGAGCAGGAACGCACCTGGAACCGGGTTACTGATAATTACAGCCGGGCCATTGATGAGCTGTTGGCGAATCGGCAGCCGATAGCGGCTGATAAAAACTTGCAACAGATCACTCTGGGCCTGATCGCCGACCAATTTACCACCGATACTCTGCGCAGTGCGGTCAAAGTAGTGCGCCTGTCACCCGACAACTGGCGGCAGGAACTGCAGCATCAGCCGATTGATGCACTTTTTGTGGAATCCGCCTGGAAGGGCAACGAGGGGCAGTGGCACCGTAAGGTGGGCTACTACAGTGATGAAGAGTTCGCTGATCTCAAGGTATTGTTGTCGCACTGTCGCAACGACGGCATACCCACGCTGTTCTGGAACAAGGAAGACCCGGTTCACTTTGACCGCTTCCGCAAAGCTGCGAGCCTGTGTGATCACGTCTTTACGACCGATAGTCGCCGGATTATTCCCTATCTGTCCACGCCGGATGCCGTCACTCGAACGGTCAGCGGTTGTCCTTTCTATGCGTCGCCCAAGATCCACAACCTGTTGCCTTCAACACGGGCATGGCAGCCAACTGCGGCCTATGGTGGCACTTACTACGGCGAACGCTACCCGGAACGTACCGAGTACATGGACAAGATCATGAGTGCGGCTGCGCCCTTAGGCTTGACCATCTACGACCGCCAGCACGGCGACTCGGAATCCCCCTACAAATACCCAGGCGGTCTAGGCGGCTATGTCGCCGGCAGCCTCAGTTACGAAGAGATGATCCAGGCCTACAAGGCCCACCCTGTGCAGATCAACGTCAACTCGGTACTCGACTCCCCCACCATGTTCTCACGCCGGGTGATGGAAGCGGCGGCCTGTGGCTCGCCGATCATCTCTGGCCCGGCTCTGGGCATGAACCGCTATCTGGAAGGGGCAGGCCAGGTGGTACAGACCGAAAGCGAAGCGGCTCAGGTGCTGGAAAACCTGCAGCACCATCCCGCCTACCGCTGGCGCCTGGCCCTGAAAGGGGCGCGGGCGGTGATGCGTGCGCATACAACCGGGTTCCGCCTCGCCCAGATGCTCAGGACCGCCGGTATGGTAATTAAGGCACCGGAACTACACAGCATTCTGCTGTACACCCTGGAGCTTACCGAAACCGCAGCTGATCGACTGTTGGCACAGACTGTAAAACCGGCAAGTGTGGTTTGTGAGCGCTGCCGGCCTGCCGACAGAGCCAAACTGGAAGCTGCTGGCATAGGGTGCCAATCGCCAGAACAGATTGTTCTGAATTCCAGCCAGCAAGTGCTGCTTGCCACCCCAGGAGCCTTGGAAAACCTGGAGCCTGAGGATATTGAGGACCTGGCCTGGGCAGCCAGTTATGCGCCTCAGAATCGCATCGGATTTGTACATGATACTGTAGTGGCAGAAAACCAGTGGCCGGGCGTAGCACTGGAAAGCAAGCAGATTGATATAGGCCTGCAGCTGCTGCACGATATTCAGCCACAGCGCCTGCAGGAGCTCACCAGCTGGGCCGAGCAACAGCCGACGCTGGCTTTGAGAAAACCGCCTCGAGCCTATGAACAGGCGCCCAATATAGCACCGAAGAAAACAGTGGTAATTGCCGGGCACGACCTCAAGTTCATCAAGCCGTTCTATCCTTACTTTACCCAAGAGGGTAATCGAATCCTGCTTGATTTCTGGAATGGCCATAATCAGCATAACGAAACCGCCAGTCAGCGGCTGGTGGAGCAGGCCGACACAGTGTTCTGTGAATGGATGTTGGGCAATGCCATCTGGTACGGCAAGCACAAGCGAAAAGGCCAGAAGTTGGTAGGGCGGCTACACGCCCAGGAGTTGCGCAGTGCACTGTTTGACAAGGTGCCGTTCGAACAGTTTGAAACGGTACTTTTTGTCGGCCCTCACATGCTGCGCCAGGGCGTTGCCAAGAATCCGATACTGAAGAAGAACGGCAGCGTGGTGTACAACGGCGTGGATGTTGAAGGGCTGCAAGCCGTGCCGCGCAAACCCACTAATGAGAAGGTGCTCGGCATGGTGGGAATTGTGCCGCAGAGTAAGCGGCTGGATCGCGCTTTGGACATTCTCAAGGAGTTGCGCAAGGAAGATGGCGATTACACCCTGCGCATCAAAGGCAAGCGACCGGAAGATTATCCCTGGATGGCCAACCGCCCCGAGGAAATGGCCTGGTACGAGCAGCAGTACAGCCGGCTGGAAGAAGACCTGCTGTTGAAAGGTGCCGTCATTTTCGATCCCCACGGTAACGATATGCCGGAGTGGTATGCCGGCATCGATTATGTGCTCTCGACCAGTGACTTTGAAAGCTTCCACTTTACCATTGCCGATGGCGCCGCGGCAGGCTGTACGCCGGTCATATTGCCTTGGGAAGGTGCGGATGAGATCTATCCGAAAGAGTGGGTCTACCCTGATATCAAAGTCGCTGCGAAGGGCATAAAAGCCGGGTCTGGTGATCGGCTTAGAATAAAAGAATTTGCCAAGTCAAAATTTGATATTAACGTCACTTTCGATTATTTTATAAAACTTATCTAGTAAGGCTTGCTGTAGAAAATGGATACGCAAAGAATTGAAATTGAGGTGAGCGGTCGAAATTTTGTTTTTTACTTCACGCCTGCTCAGGATAAAGATAAGCCTATATTGTTTATATTTCACGGGCATGGCTATTCATCAACGCCATCGGGTTTTAAAAGCCCTAATTGGAATGTTGTGTGTCCAATGGATAATTATGGCTACGAAGGGCTGGGGTCTTGGTATCTAGGAGAAAGTGGAGATCTATTTTGGGTGGATGCTATGGCAGAGATCCTACGTTATGTAAGAGAGTATGCAGGCAATGGCAGGCTTTATATGTGGGGCTCTAGTATGGGCGGCTATGCCAGTATTCTCTACGGGCACCTGTTAGGGGCTCGTGCGATATATGCTAATGTTCCTCAGACCCTGCTTTTGGGGTCCAAGTACTCTTGTAATGGAATGTTTAAGTTTTTTTCCCCTATCTTCAATGGAAACGAACAGAGTGAGTATAATGATTTAAAGAAAATTTTGATTCTAAGAACGTCATGCAAATATTTTTTATGCTTCAACCAGCTTGAAGGATCAAACTATTTATCTGAACAAGGTCTTGATTTTATAACTCATTTGCATTCGTTCAAACAGCCCATGTATGTAGAAATTAGGCCTCAGTCCGCTCATGGGAAAAATCATGGTGTGAGTGAGGCTATTTCGTTATTTAAGAAATATAACTAATAGAATTTTAGAGTAGGTTGAAGTATAAAATATGAAGTTATATCTGCATATCGGAATGCCAAAGTCGGCATCAAGTACAATTCAAAATTTCATTTATGAATCTAGAAATGAACTGTCCGTAAGGGATTTTTTGATACCTGATTTTTTAGGAAAGAAAAATCATAGGATGATTTTTAGTTTTCTGAAAGGTAAGTTTGGTGAGTATGATGCAGGAATATATTTAAGAAATGCAAAAGACGGAAATGAAAAAAATAAAATAATATCTCGAGTTGAAGCGAATATTAAAAAATTTCTTGAAGCTGGGCAGGATTATAATAAAGTAATTATTTCATGTGAGCAGTTGGCATCGCTGGGTCAGAGGGAAATACAATACCTTTATGATTTCATTAGCCCATATTTTTCATCCATTTCAGTGATAGTTTATTTTCGTCGTCAGGATCTAATGGCTGTTAGTGGATATAATACTCAAGTTATATCAGGGCGCTATAAGTTGTTTCATGACTCGTTTTCTTTTTCAAGTACACCAACTCCGGCTTTTTTATATGATAAAATTTTGCAGAAATGGTCTAATGTTTTCGGAGAGTCAGTTATAAAAGTAAGAACTCTAGATCCCGAATATACGATTTCTGGCAATGTTATTTCAGATTTTCAAGATGCTATTGGGGTTAGTTTTCCTGTATCCAAAAGTGCTGAGACGAAAGAAAACTCTTCATTATCAGCAGCGACACTCGAGTTTGTGCGTTGTCTAAATGAAAGACTTTCTAAAGAAAATTTGGACTTGTATAAGCAAGCTGGTATATCAGGTATAACTCAGCCTTATGCTAAAAAGGCAAAACAATTGCATGCAAGATTCTATCCGGGGCGAGAGAGTGCCGAAAGGTTTTATGGGCTGTTTGATCAAAGTAATCGTATGGTAGCGAATAAATGGCTTGGTAGGAATGATTTGTTTTCTGGTGATTTTAGTATGTATCCAGAAGAAACAATAGCTCCTACAGACGCTGAAGTGAAAGATGCAGCTATTGAATTCTTGGTAGCATTGCTTACTTCTGGTGACAGGGACTGAATTGATATGTCGAAAAATGAAAATTCTGTTGAAAAGATAATCTCCATTTTCGGTGATTTACTGGATTCTCCATTACCGTCAGTAACGGATATATGGGAGGTAGCACAAGCTAAATTGAATAGCGGGGATTTAAAAGAGGCGAATAAATGTTATCAGCTAAATCACTTGTTACATAATTCACATGTGCCAAATTCTTCGAAAATTGGAAAAGGTGTAAAGTTTGCTTATGGTGGTATAGGATTGATTATCCATAACGACTGTGAAATACGAGATTATGCGGTAATTGGTTCCAATGTGACGATTGGTGGGCGGGCTAGATCAAAGTATAGAATATCAGAAGATGGCAAAAGAGTTTATGTGCCCTTGATTGATAAGTACGCTTATGTCGCAACCGGTGCTGTAATTTTAGGAGGTGTGACAATAGGAAGTATGAGTATTGTTGGAGCTAACGCTGTTGTAATACAGGATGTCCCGCATTTATCGATTGTGGCAGGTAGTCCTTCAAAAATTATTGGTAAAATAACTGTCGATAATTGCTTAAGTTATAAGAGTACCTTTTCTATTTTTAGAAATGTATCTGATGGAGCGTATGTAGATATCGTCAAGTCTATCGAACAGTCTAAGTCATTATAGTCTTCTTTGGCTTGGAATGGCGGAATAGATACGGTACTTGGCTTTTAAACGCTATTTTGTGTGTAATAAAATAAGTAAGCGAATTGTAGGCAGTGTGCTAACACATTTTGGACCTTAATGTATAACGTGTTTTTGTTAAATAAGTGATTGTCGGTGGTAGTTTAGTTTATGCATTTTGGTATTTAGTTTTTTAGTTATTGGGAATCAGAATTGGTACTGTTAAAAGATAATTTTATTTTCTTGAAGCCTAGAAAAGTTGCTGGCACGTCTTTTGAGATTGCTCTTAGTCGCTATGCTGGTAATAATGATATTGTCACTCCGGTATCCCCAAATGACGAGGAGCTTAGGAAAGCGTTGGGATTCACTTCGCCTCGAAACTTTATGGATGAAAAAGGCCAGGTAGTATTTAGAAACCACATTTCTGCAGCTGAAGCAAGGAAGAAACTTGGCAGCGGGGCGTGGAATTCGTTGAAAAAAGTTTCAATTGTTCGAAATCCTTTTGATGTGTATGTCTCTTTGTTCTTTTATCACAACGGACCGGCTGCGGATATTTCGAGGCTTTCTGAGTGGTATATCGGAGGTGAGGGGGAGGCATACCTAGGTGTCAATCACAAGCAATATTACATAGCTGAGCGACTCGTTGTTGATAATTTTATAAGATATGAAAAATTGAAAGAAGGTATATTGTCTTTAGAGGATTTTTTTCCAAAACTGAAGGGATTGTATAATTCTTTCAGCTCAATTAAGGCCAAATCAGGGATTAGAAGTCCTGAGTCTTATGATCTGATTGATATTTACTCAAGGCATGTTTGTCTTAAGAAAAAAATTGAAAGTGTGCATAGGTTTGAAATAAATGAGTTTGGTTACTCATTGGGATGACTGAATTAAGTAGGATTTTAAGTGTTTAAATACCGCTTTCTGATTCATGTTGGGTACCCAAAGTCGGCATCAACAGCTCTTCAAGATACATTGTTTCACTATAGGTGTCTGTTGAAGAAAAATGGAGTGCTTTACCCAGAAGTACTAATGATAGGAGAGTCTACCAAGCACGAGGAGCTATTTCGTCTTTTACGTTTAAATCGTGTTGATCAAGCCTTGAAAGTGCTCAAGAAAGAGCTTGCTCAGCATGATAATATTCATACGATTATTCTATCAACAGAATCTATTGTTAATCAGCTATACCATATTGAAGAGTCCCGTTGGGTAGAGTTTTTTGAGAAAATTAAGCTGCTTGGCTCCTTGGAATTACTCTTGATTAAGCGTGATTCGAAAGGTTTCTTTAAATCCTACTATAAACAGGCAGTCGTGAATCAGTTATCACCGCTGATGAGTATTTACTCGACGCCACTTACTCTTCTCGACTTTGCTGAGTTAACCTCTGTACGTCAGTTAGTTGATGTGGATGCTGTTGTAAATAAACTAGAAAAGGTTTCGGACTCATCTGTTCGAGTGTTTGACTTTGGTTCTAGAGTTGTAGAAGGCATTTTAAACTGGCTAGTCCAAGAAAAGCTTCCAATAGAGGTGCCTCAGATTAGTAATGTTAGCCTTCAGCCTGAAGAGGTAGAGTTGATTCGGCAGTTAAACACTATGAGGCTGGAAACTAAAGTACGAAATGCTTGGTTTCGTTTGTTAACAAAATCTCGCTGTCTTGGTAGTAGCACTGCTCTTAATTTGGCTGGCCGGTCTAAAGATGAAGATATGCTAGTGTTGAATCCTGAGTTTTTGTTGAAAGTTCAGCCGGGAAGAAATAAAGCCTTGGATGTGGATGATGAAAAGTTAAGTTTGCTTGCTTCCGATGTTTATCAATTACTATGCGACTTTCAGCGTGGATGTGCACCTTTCTACTCACTCGAAAATAAGAAACAGGTATTCATGATATTAAGATCAGATGACTCGTTTGAATTAAAATATTGCGTTCATAAGCGACTTGAACAGCTATTGTCTGCTTCGAATAATATATTGCTGGGAGAGAATCTTTTTGAAAATAAGAAGTTAGAACTTGCTCCTTTTGAGGCTGTGAACCATTCTGGTTGGGATAGCTGGGAGCAGGATCCGCTTAATAATCGCAGCTGGCAGTGGAGGCTGAATTGGTTCTCTTTTCTACCGTATTTGCTGGCGCACCATCGGGCAGTTCGTAATGATGAAGTACTGGGTTTTGGTTGTGAGGCCATACAATCCTGGTTAGATAAGTACCTACAAACAGATACCACCTACCCTTTTGAGTTTATTTGGCACGACCATGCCACTGCACTACGTGCAGAGCAGTTGATACTGTTTGTTTTTTACTGTCGGTATTATGCGCCCGAGTGGGCCGAGCTGCATGCCAAGTTTCTCCAATATATGGAGAATGCATTGGTGGTACATGGACAGTGGCTAGCTAAGGACAGCTTCTATTCCGAACACACTAACCATGGTCTGGAACAGGCCAGAGTGCTTCTGTTGCTGGGAACAGTTTTTGACGGTGTGCAGGCTGGTGAGTGGCGGCAAAAAGCCATTCGCCGCATCAGTAGTGAACTGAACTTTTCGTTTACCAGGGAGGGGGTCCACGTCGAGAATAGTCCCGCTTATCATATCTTTGTGTTTAAGGTCTTTATTGGCATATTAAAAGATTATCCGGCTAACTTGCTGGGTGATCTCGCTGAACAGTTTGAGCACTTTTCTACTAAAGCGTTGGGCTTTATAACGCATATCCTGCGTCCTGATGGCCTTTTGCCGCCCATTGGCGATACTGAGCAGTTGCCTACATCGGACGCCTACCGGGATATGTTCGGAGATACGCCGGAGTATCGGTATTTTCTTTACGCCCTGACTCAGGGACAGGAGGGAACAATACCACCTGCTTTAAATCGCGTGTATCCCCAGTCTGGCTATGCTGTTTTCCGTGATCGCTGGCCCTCCAAAGGAGACTTCAGTAATGCCTTCCATCTGATCACCAAGGTGGGATGTTCAAGTCGTTACCATCACCAGCAGGATGAAGGTCATATCAGTCTGTATGCCGGAGGAGAAGATTGGTTGATCGACTCGGGACTCTATAATTACGTGAATAACGACCCTGTAAGAAAATATATGAGAAGTCGGTTGGCACATAATGTTCCAATAATAGAAAACACGCGCTACTCAGAAAGTTTTGAGAATAGGTTGGCTTCATGGAAGGTGTTGTCCTCAAGTGAAGATGAACATAAACCTTATGTTTCCATGCAAATTGGCGTCTTGGATGGCATTTCTCAAGTAAGAAAGGTGCTTTTTGATAAGGCGGCCACTTCACTTCAAGTTGTTGATACAATTCAGTCGGATGATATTTTTGAGAGGAATTATACATTGCTTTGGCATGTGCCTAGTGATAAAAAGATAAATATTGACGATGGGTTGATTTCTATTTCGGCTCAGGACGGAAAAAGAATGGAGATTTCTTTTAGAGGAGATGCTCCGGATAATATTTCGTTCGCTACCGGTATAAGAAAAGATCGTGTATTAAGCTGTATCTCTTATAAAGCCAATAGTTATGAAAGTAGTCAGATTATAAGGGTTCTTTTTAAAAAGCGTTTAGGGCTTCATGTTCATAGCGAATTTAATTTTGTTTTTTAGGCTAATATTTTTTTAAGTTCTTGAAATACATGACATCTGCTGCAAAGCTGGCGCTACTTCTAGTAGCCTTTCCGGTTGATAGGAGCATGTGTGGCGTGCTTGGGCTTTTCGAAATATTTAGTTGTTTTGGTGTAAAAGTTCCGTTAAAAGACTTTCAGGGTGAACTGTATGCAATCCAAGTTTTTTGGCACTGATGGTATTCGTGGCCGCGTCGGTGAATTTCCGATGACGCCGGAATTCGTCATGAAATTGGGCTGGGCGGCCGGCAAGGTACTGGGCGCGGATGGAACCAGCGAGGTACTGATCGGCAAGGATACCCGCGCCAGCGGTTATATGCTGGAATCGGCCTTCGAGGCGGGATTGTCCGCGGCGGGTGTCGGTATCGCTCTGGTCGGACCATTGCCCACACCGGCTGTCGCCTATCTGGCGTCGACCTTTCGGGCGAATGCGGGGGTGGTGATCAGCGCTTCGCACAATCCTTATTATGACAACGGCATCAAATTCTTTTCCGGCCAGGGAGCCAAGATCAGCGACGAGCAGCAGCAGGCTATCGAGGCGCTGTTGCAACAGGCGCTGGCGAATGGTATCGACTGTGTGCCCTCGGAGCAGCTGGGCAAGGCGCGGCGTATCGAGGATGCTGCCGGGCGCTATATCGAGTACTGCAAGGGTACCTTCCCCGCTGGCCTTAGCCTGCGTGGGCTTAAGATCGTCGTCGACAGCGCTAATGGCGCCGCCTACAAGGTGGCCGCTAAAGTCTACGAAGAGCTCGGCGCTAAAGTTATCAGCATTCACGACCAGCCCGATGGCATGAATATTAATGCGGGCTGTGGAGCGACCGACTTAAAGAGCCTTGTGGAGGCGGTGGTTGCGCAGGGGGCGGATGTCGGCATTGCACTTGATGGCGACGCGGATCGGATCATGATGGTCGATGCCCTTGGAGAAGTTGTCGACGGCGACCAGATTCTGTACCTGCTGGCAAAGGATGCCCGCGCCCAGGGCTATACCGGCGGTGTGGTGGGGACTCAGATGTCGAATCTCGGCCTCGAGCTTGCGCTAAAGGAACTGGGCGTGGAGTTTTTACGTGCGAAGGTCGGCGACCGCTATGTCAGCGAACAGCTGCGAGAGTCGGGATGGCGCCTGGGCGGTGAAAATTCTGGTCATATCCTGCTGCTCGACCACGGTTCCACCGGGGATGCCATTATTGCTTCGCTGCAGGTACTAAAGCTGATGTCCACCGAGTCCCCACCCCTGCCTTTGCACGCCTTGACCGGAAAAATGCAGCGCTATCCGCAAACGCTGATCAATGTTGGTTATTCGCTTGTGAGCGGCTCAGATCCGTTGGGTCAGCCACAGGTCCAGACGACCTTGCAGCAGATTGAAACTGAGCTGGCGAGCATCGGGCGGGTACTGCTGCGCAAGTCGGGTACCGAGCCGTTGATTCGTGTTATGGTCGAGGCCGTCGACGCCGCAGTAGCGCGGCAGGCGGCTGTGCGTCTCGCGGCCGTAATCGAGCAAATCTGAGCTGCCCAAAGCATTGGGTGAAGCCCCACGGCTCAGGATGTAAGGCCTCACCCGGGCGGGGGCCGGAATGTCGCTATGTGCTGAACGCTCTGGGATGAAGTTGTTTGCACGCGGTAAAGACCATCAGGATTATTAGCAAGCAAGGTTACAAGATGAACGATAAAGAGCCCGAGGTTCGGGGTTCGAAGCTGAAGTCCCTATTCCTGGACAAGAAAAAACAGCTCGAAAACGCTTTTCATTTCCTGGCCCATCATAAGGCTGAACAGGCTGAGCGCTTTGAAGAGATTGCGCACCTGACGCAACGCCTGAAAGAGGAAGAAGACAAGCGGCAGCAGGGTACCCGGCAGATCGAGGCATTGCAGCAGAAGCTGGAGCGGTCTGAGCGGGCGCAAAAAGAATCGGATCTGGCGTTGCAGGAACTGCGTGGCGAGGTCGTGAATTTGCAGCGGTTACAGCGTGAACTGGAGATAGGCCTCGAAACCCGGACGGAGGAGCTGGTTGTTCTGACCCGCCTGCTGGAAGCGCAACGTTCGGTATCCGCCACGTCCGCAAGCATTGTTGATGGAAAAAGGGAATCCTGGGCGCGCGGGCTGGCAGGTTTCACTACAGGCAACAAGACTGAGCGGCAACAACTGAAGCTGATCGCGAAGAGCGGTTTGTTTGATGCCGACTGGTATCTGGCTCAGCATCCGGATATCGCTGCAGAGAGGGCTTTCGCAAAAGAGCCAGTCCGTCATTACTTGAAGTTCGGGGGCTTTGAGGGGCGTAATCCGGGGCCCGATTTCGATTCGGCATTTTATCTGCGGTTATATCCCGATGTCCGCGAATCAGGCATGAATCCTCTGGTGCACTACCTCAAGTTCGGCAAGGACGAGGGCCGGGAGACGGTATTTGATTGATGCAGGCCGCCTGCCATTCGTTGGCCGCTTGCTGCGCCTATTGCTAAAGAAACCTGGTGAGGCGGGCCTGGCGGCGGAAATCGATTTTGACGCTGCCTGGTATCTGACCCAGTACCCAGATATCACGGCGTCCGGCATGGATCCACTGGTGCATTACCTGCGCTATGGTCGGCGGGAAGGGCGCCTGCCCGGCCCAAACCGGGCACTGGCCTGGGAAGCGCATCTCTGGCGTGGCTGCGGCGATATGCTGGCCAGTTTGCAGTCCCTTGCAGAAAACGACACTGCCGCTGCAGGCGAGAGAGAATACGCGGCTTGGGCCTGTGCTCGCTGGTATGTTTCCGCCCAGCCGGAGCATTCTAAAGCGCTGGATCTGCTTGATCGGTTTCGCGGCGGGCGCTATCAGTCGCCGAGGCATGCCGGACCCTTGTTGTTGCTGTTCGAGTTGTTGCTCGAAACTGGCCGCCTCGATGAGGCGGCCGCATTGTTGGCTGGAGCACTTACTGAAAGGGCCTCCGAAACTGACCGTCAACTCGCGAGTATCTCGCTTTGCCTAGTCACGGGTACAGGTGCCTCAGGCGTCCCAACAGCGGGCAGTTGGCTCAATGGGATCAACGGGCTGTTCGCGTCCGTGGGTCTTGGCCCGGTGGAAGAGCTTACAGCCGAAGGTGTGTCCCCTCTCGATAGGCTGGCGGCGCCAGGGCCTGTATTCGACGAACGCCAGGTGGCAGAGGCACCTTTGGTGTCTGCAATTGTTCCTCTTTTCAATGCCGAAGCGACGCTGGAAACGGCGTTGCGCTCGCTCAGCGGTCAGACCTGGCCGAACCTGGAAGTGCTGATTGTCGACGACGCCAGCAGCGATCGCAGTGTTGAGATTACAGAAGCCTTTATTCGTCGTTCGCAGCGGCCGGGGCGCTGTTACCGGTTATGTCGGCAGCCCCGGAATTCTGGTGCTTATGCCGCGCGGAATCGGGGGCTGGCGGCAGCAACTGGCGCTTTCATCACCGTGCATGACAGCGATGACTGGTCGCACCCCAGCAAGATCGAGTTGCAGGTAGGTGCGCTGATGGATAATCCCAAACTGAAAGGGGTGCTGTCGCATTGGGTGCGCTGCACGCCTGAATTGCGCTTTCATCACTGGCGGGTTGAGAGTAGCTGGGTTTACCGGAATGTCTCGTCGTTAATGCTCCGCCGGGACGTTCACGAATCCCTGGGTTTTTGGGACCGGGTGCGGGCCGATGGTGATACTGAGTTCTATTACCGTATGCGTGCGGCGTTCGGAGAGGATGCCATTGGGGAGGTCATGCCGGGTGTACCTTTGTCGTTCGGCAGGAGCCTTCCAACTTCTCTGACCCGGAGTAAAGAAACGAGTCTGAGTGGCCAGTTTTGGGGCGTGCGCTATCGTTATCAAAACGCGGCCCGCCAATGGCACGCGCAGGCGCTTGCCGTCGGTGCACTCCATTTGCCGGAACGACCCTCACAACGGCCCTTCTTCGCGCCGGCGAGTCTGTGCGACGATAGGACCCCGCCGTCGGTGCCGGGCTGGGACAAAGCATTGGTGTTGGAGTCGGGTCTGTTCGATCCGCGGTGGTACGTGCTGGCGAATCCTGATGTTCGGGATTTGCTGGTTGATCCTTGGGAACACTATTGGGTGCAGGGGGAAGCCGAGGGGCGAGACCCAGGGCCGGCGTTCAGCACCAGCGGCTACCGGGCATTTTATGCGGGGCTGATCGGGGAGCAAAGACCGATTCTGCACTTTGTCCGGGAAGGTCGGGAGCAGGGATTGGCAGCGCGACCAGTATTCGAAGGGCGCCTGCCGGAGACGGAGGCCAGACCCTGGGTGATGCTTTGCGGCCACCAGGCCGGGCGCGAGTTATACGGTGCAGAACGCAGCCTGCTGGACCTGGCGCGCGCGATGCAGTCGCTGCGGCTCAATGTCATTGTTGTGCTGCCGTCTGCGATTAATGATGCGTATCTGGACGCCTTATCCGGGCTGTGCCAGCAGGTCGCAATTGTGCCGCTGCTATGGTGGCGGCGTGGGCGGGAAACGCAGAAGCCCACTGTCGACTGCCTGACGGCGCTGATTCAGCGCTACTCAGTAAGGCTGGTGTACGTCAATACCGTCGTGCTCGACGAGCCCCTGAAAGCCGCGCGTCGCACCGGCGTGCCGGTGGTCGTTCACGGCCGGGAAATGCCGGCTCACGATCCTGCCTTGTGTGAACTGCTGATGGCCACTCCCGAGCAAGTCGTCGAGCAGGTGCGCAGCAATTCTGGCGTGTTGGTCGCCAACTCTGCCTGCCTGGCACACTATTATGGTGCTGACCGTAGTTTCCTGATTCCCAATATCGTCGATATGTCGGCTTTTGATGTGCCTTTGCCTGAAGGCCCCGGTCTCTCGGTGGCCCTGATCAGCAGTAACCTTCCAAAGAAGGGGCTGGACGACTTCATTGAACTGGCGCGGTTACTTGAGCGCCGCGGCAGCCATATTCGTTGCCTGCTTATCGGGCCGGAAAATACCCATGTGGAAAGATTGAGGGTTATCGCCGCTAAGGGCGAGCTGCCGTCAAGGCTGGAGCTGGCTGGTTACGCGCACTCCGCGCGGGCGGCACTGGCGCAGGCTGACGTCGTCGTCAACCTGTCGCACTTTGAAGAGTCTTTCGGGCGAACCGTTCTCGAAGCGATGGCTGCTGGGCGACCTGTTGTCTGTTACCGCTGGGGTGCTTTGCCGGAGCTGGTCGTGCACTGTAAAACCGGCTATCTTGCTCCATTTCGGGATGTATCCAGGCTTGCGGATTATCTAGAGCGACTAGCAGTAGATGAAAGCGGGCGCTTGCGCATGGGTGAGGCAGCAAGGTTGAGGGCCTCTCGGCTCTATGGCCTTTCAAGTATGAAAAAAGCGCTGTCAGAGGTCTTATCGACAGTCCTGAGTAATCGTTTATAGTTAGAGTTTTTATAAGTAAATGACCATACGTCTATTTGTTCACATTCCTAAAACCGCAGGTACCAGTTTCCGCTTGGGTGCAGAGCAGGCTCTGGGGGCTGATCGCATCGTTTATGATTATGGTGCGCAGTCTCCGGAAACATCGGTGATTGCTCAAAAGCATATTTATCAGAATCAGGATTTTTGGGCCTTTTATAGCGCCTGTTATGAGAGTGGTGCAGCTCTAGTTGGCGGTCACATGAACTGCAACCGTTTTGTGAATGGTTTCGGCGTCGAGAATATCATCACTTTTGTACGTGAGCCCCTTCAGCGTATCGCCTCTGAGTACCAGCACTTCGTACGGGTTAAAGGTTACAAGGGCAGCTTCAGAGAGTTCTATTCGCAATCTCGGATGCATAATCGCTTGAGTCGCGCTTTCAAAGAGGTGCCCTTGATTAGTGCAGGATTCGTTGGTGTGACCGAGCGGTACAACGAAAGTCTGGACATGCTTAATGAGTTGACAGGCTTTGGCGTTTCCCGTCGCGAGGATAATTTGGGGGGCGGCAGTATCGGTCGCACGCACCACTTCGGTGAAGAAGAGCTGCGCGAACTAAAAGAGTTCAACCGAACAGATCTAATATTCTATCGCCGTTGTCTGGTGCTTTTCGAGGAGCGCTGGCAATTGTTTTGCAAAGGCCAGCCTTATGTTCATGGTCTGTTGACCCAGGTCAAGGCCAGCCATGTTGGTGGTTGGGCCTGGTGGGCAGGCCTGAGTGATCAGCCGGTGGTGGTCGATATTGCTGTTAATGGTCAGCTGCAAGGCCGTGTCATCGCGCGTGACTTCGCCGCGCATTTGTGCAGGCTTAACCCGCCGCGTGGAGGTTATGTCAGTTTTCAACTGCCGCTGAAGCTTACGTCGGGCGACCGTGTCAGCTGCACCGTAAGTGAAACTGGCCAGCTTCTAGGGGATAGCGTTTTTTCGGCCCCGACAGGAACAGAGAGCTGATGGCGTTGCAGGGTAGTTCGGGTTCTAGCTTGGTCAAAGGCTGGTATCTGATTGATTGCCAGCTGCCATCAGGTAATGGAGAGCTCGCCGCCTGGACTCTCGTCGATGGCCAGGAAGGTGTGGAGCGGATGCCCCTTCCCGTAACGCTGAAGGGGCGTATTTTCGAGCTCGTATCGATTCCGGCGAAGTCGCTAAATCTATCGGTCCTTGCGCAAGCAGGGGGAGCGGATGTCGAGCCACTACAGCTCACTGTACGCCGGGTGACGTCTGTGATGGCGCGGCTGCTGATGTGGAGTCGAGTGTTTGGCGCTCTGCCCGGGATGCCGTTGTCTCAGCGACGGGTTCTTGGGTTAAGTTGGCCCGCGGGGTTGCTTGAGCCGCACCGTAGTTATCGGCAGGTCAGCAAGCTGCGAGCCTACTTTCCTGCTCCTTGTTACAAGGAGTGGATCCAGAGGTTCGAGGAGGTGACCCCCCGGCAGGCCAAGCGGTTGCGCAAGCGTTTGAAACGCCAGGATGCCGCCGGGTTAGAGTTCAGTGTTCTGATCGATGCAAGGGGCATGGGCGACATGTCTGCGGTGAGGCAATCCGTCGAGGCTGTGGCGAGGCAATGGGAGGTGCGGGCAATATCCCGGATTTTGATTGAGGATACCCTGTCGCAACGCGCTGCGCTTGATAACAGCCTTGCGGGCTTGAGTCTGGTCACCGAAGCGGAACTGCTGCAAGAGCCTGTCGGGCAAGGGCGTTGGGTGGTATATGTGTCCACCGCAGTGGTTTTGGCGCCCTGGGCGATGGCCTGGCTTGCCTGCGAGGCGTTGAGTCGCTCCGGTGTGGCATTGATGTACTCGGATCACGATTACTTGTCTACGGATGGCGAGCGCCGCGAGCCGCAGTTTAAACCAGACTTTTCATTGGAGCTGGCGCGCAGTTCCGCTTATGTAGGCGACCTGCTGGCCATTCGCGAAGGCGAATTCCGAGACGTCGTGCGGAGCACTGGGCTGGGTTCGGCCTACGCTATGGTGCTTGAGTTCGCTCGTCTTTGTGGCAGTGAGGCTGTTTATCATGTGCCTGCGATCCTTTGGCATCAGGCGGGTAGGGTCTCGGTGCCTGACAAAGAGAGTCTTGAGTCTCATTTAAGGCGCAGCGGTGTGGCGGCAGAGGTAGTGCCGGATCGCGATACTTTGCTGAGAGTGCGCTATGAATTGCCGGCTGTTCCGCCGAAGGTCAGTATCATCGTTCCGACTCGGGATATGCTGCACTTCCTCAAGCCCTGCATTGAGAGCCTGCTGGCGAGGACGACCTGGCCGGATTACGAGATCCTGATCGTCGACAACCAGTCGACATGCCGCGACACCCTGACGTTCATGGAGACCGTGGAGATAGACGACAGGGTCAGAATCTTGCGTTATAACCAGGCCTTCAACTTTTCCGCAATCAACAATTTTGCGGTAGAGCATGCTGCTGGAGAAGTCGTGTGCCTGTTGAATAATGATACAGAGGTGCTGACACCTGGCTGGCTTGAGGAGATGGTATCAAGGTTACTGCAGCCGGGCGTTGGCGTTGTCGGCGCACGCCTCTACTTCACTGATGGTCGTATACAGCATGCGGGTGACGTTCTGGGGCCGGGTGGTTGTGCCAGTCATTTGCATGGCCCTATAGAAGGAGACGATCCAGGTTATATGGGTCGAGCGTTACTTGCGCAGGATCTTTCTGCAGTTACGGCGGCTTGCCTGGTAACACAGAAGGAGCTGTACCTCTCGCTTGGAGGTCTTGAAGAAGAACGCTTGCCTGTCGCATTCAATGATGTCGACTATTGTCTGCGTGTGCGAGAAAGCGGTTACAAAGTGATATATACCCCTTATGCTGAGCTCTATCATCATGAGTCGGTATCGCGGGGGAAGGACGATGATCCCGTTAAGACGGCAAGAGCTCGGCGGGAATCGGAATATATGCGCAGTCGATGGGCGGCAGTGATCGAGCGTGACCCGTTTTATAACCCCAACTTGAATTATTCGCGTGCCGACTTCCGTCTTGGAAGGTTGCCCCGTGTTGGTTTTCCCTGGATTGAGTAGATCGAAAGGTGAGCGATGAAGTTTGAAAAGTTGACCATTCAGGCCCGAAACCTTGCAATCTTTAGTTCGTCATGACTAGGGTGCTTTTAGTCGAACAGCATTCAAACCCGTCGACGGATTTCTTTGTACTACCGCAACTTGATGGTGCTTTCTATAGTTGTGAACAATACCAGTTGTGTGACACGCCTCCAGCTAATGTGGATGACATTGGACTTGTCGTTTTCGTGCGATATATCACGCCACAGTGGAGGCAATGGTTGGAGAAAAATTTAGCGCGAGTCGGTGAGGTCGTTGTATTTATTGACGATGATCTATTTGATTTCAACGCCGCCAAAGGTATGTCTTTACGCTACCGTTGGAAGCTGTTCAATCTGACCTGGCGCCATCAGGGTTGGCTAAAAAAAATGGGTGCCCAACTCTGGGTGTCTACCCCATATCTGGCTCAAAAATACGCCGATTGGCAGCCGATTTTACTGGAACCCAAGGCTCCAGCCAGGCAGGCTAAGCCTGTCAAAACGCTGTTCTATCATGGGTCAGCTTCACATTATGACGAGATCGAGTGGTTATATCCTGTTGTTGCTGAAGTACTGGAGCGTGCACCCTGGCTTGCATTCGAAATCATCGGTAACCAAAAGGTACGCAAGCTGTTTGCTAACCTGCCGCGGGTCCATGTACTGCACTCGATGAAATGGTCCGCGTATCAGGCCTTATTGCGGCGGCCCGGGCGTACTGTTGGCCTCGCGCCTCTACTTGATTCGCCTTTCAATCGCGCGCGATCGCACACCAAATTTTTTGATATTACTCAGGCTGGTGCAGTGGGTATTTATGCGCCAGGAGCTATTTACGAGCGTATCGTGCGGCACGGTGACAATGGGTTGCTGGTACCGATGGAAAAAGATGCCTGGGTTGATGCGATTATGCAGTTGGCGGGGGATGAGGACTATCGCACTCAGCTGCTGCAAGCTGCACGTAATTCGCTATGATCGGATATTTTTCAGCGGGAATTTCGCGCATAGCCTTTCTGGATCAGTTGCTGCAATCACCCAGTCGGCGTATTGGCTGGAATACCCCGCGCACGGCAATCAGCCAGGTGGCGGGCTGGGGGCTGAAACCCTCTGCGGACAAAGCCCGTCGCTATGCTGGCGCAGAGGGGTTGCCTTACCTGTCGCTTGAGGACGGTTTCGTGCGATCCCTTGGGCTTGGGGTATGGGGAGCGCCACTGCATAGCCTGATTGTGGACGCTACTGGCATCTACTACGATGCGACCCGCTCCAGTGATCTTGAATGCTTGATTACAGCGGCGGATTCTTCCGCCGCACAACTGGCGCGGGCTCAGGCGTGTATGGCGCTGCTGCGCCACTATCGGCTCTCCAAATACAACCACGCGCCTGATATTCCTTTGTTCAAGCAAGTTGATGGCACTCTGCGAGTACTGGTCGTTGATCAGACATTCGGTGACCCATCGGTTGGCTATGGCCTGGCTGAAGAAGCCACTTTTGCGCAGATGCTTGACGCTGCGATAGCACAGAATCCGGGCGCGGAGGTTTTGGTCAAGGTCCACCCCGATGTTATCTGCGGCAAGAAGAAGGGCTACCTGCTTGAAATTGCCCGGCAGCGCGACTGCAGGCTGATTGGGGAGGATTTGTCGCCCTGGGCATTGCTTGATGCCGTTGACAAGGTCTACGTGGTTACGAGCCAGCTTGGCTTTGAGGCGCTGATGGCGGCTAAGGAAGTGCACTGTTTCGGTATGCCTTTCTATGCCGGCTGGGGCCTCACTGTGGATCAGCAGACGTGTGAGCGACGGGGCGTTCAGCGTTCGCTAGAGCAAGTGTTCGCCGCGGCCTATCTGCGCTATTGCCGTTACATTAACCCCTACACCGGGGAACGCTGTGAGCTGGAAGATACTATCGCGCTGATTGCTGACCAAAAGCGCGTTCAGGAGCGCTTGCGCGGTGACTGGCTGGGAGCCGGATTTTCGCGCTGGAAGCGCTCCTTTGTACCTGCATTTCTCGGATCGGCAGCGCAGCTGCGCTTTGGCCGCCGCCATCCCACGGTGCTTCAGGGTGTTGACTCGCAGACGGCTATCGTCAGTTGGGCCAGCGCGCTTGAGCCGGAATTTGTCTCTGCCTGTTCAGGTGCCGGAGTCACTCTCTGGCGAATGGAAGATGGGTTTGTGCGTTCGGTTGGGTTGGGTGCTGACCTGGTGCGACCTTTGTCGCTGGTGCTTGATTCGCGGGGGATCTATTACGATGCGTCGGCGCCAAGTGATCTTGAGGCATTGCTGCAGGAAACAGACTTTACGCCCGATATGATTGAGCGCGGGAGTTACTTGCGGGAAAAACTTGTTTCGCTTCGTGTGTCGAAATACAACACCGGCACGTCGACACCACTTGATTTACCGCAGGGCCGGCGCCTGATCCTGGTGCCGGGGCAGGTAGAAACCGACGCTTCAATTGCAAAAGGCTCGCCAGTTATTAAAACGAATCTCGGGCTGCTCGAGGCCACACGCGCAGCCAACCCAGATGCTTTTATTATCTACAAGCCGCATCCCGATGTGGTGGGAGGGGGGCGTTATGGTGATATTAACGCAGCGCGTCTCTGCGATCTGGAGGTAAAGAATGTCGCCATTACCGATCTTTTGGATCAGGTTGATGAGGTACATACGCTCTGTTCCCTTAGTGGATTTGAAGCCTTGCTGCGCGGTGTGAGCGTCGTGACCTATGGGATGCCATTCTATGCTGGATGGGGCCTGACCCAGGACAGACTGCAGTGTTCAAGGCGCACTCGGCGCTTGACTCTGGAGGAGCTGGTCGCCGGTACGCTGATCAGTTATCCGATTTATGTCGACCCCAGGACGAACCATCAGATCAATGCCGAAACTGCGATAGCATTGCTCGCGATTCAGCGTGCCCGAGCCCGGCCCGATAATTTTAAGACCAAAGCCTATCGGTTGATCAGAAACCGATTCCTGAAACGATAAGTCGAAACGTTAAATCAAAACGGAAACACCCAGGGCACCAGTACCAGCACAGCGACGGAATAGGTCAGGCTGACGGGCAGGCCTGTTTTTACATAGTCCTGCAAGCGGTAGCGCCCCGGTGAGTAGACCATCAGGTGGGTCTGGTAGCCGAAGGGGATCAGGAAGCAGGCGCTGGCGCCGAAGGCGACGATCATGATGAAGGGCAGTGGGTCGGCGCCAAAGGCTTCGGCTGTCGACAGGGCAATAGGGAACGCCAGTGCTGCCGCTGCATTATTGGTCACGGTTTCGGTGAGTACCAGAGTCAGCAGGTAGACGCCGACCAAGGCGCCCATTGTGCCAAAGCCGTTGGCGTAACTCTGGATAAAATTGGCGACCAGCTGTGCTGCGCCCGAGGCTTCCAGGCCCCTGGCAATGGTCAAGGCAGACCCGACCATTAACAGCAGCTCGAACGGGAAGCGCCGACGCATTTCGCTGACGGACAGGATGCGGCTTGCCAGCAGTGCACCGAGCAACAGCAGCAGGCCATTGAACAGCGGCACCAGGCCGATGGTGGCTGCGATTATCACGGCGGCAAAACCACTTAGCGCCAGGGCGCTTTGGGTATCACTGAGCCTTGGGCGTTGCAAGGATCCACTCAGTACGTGGAAGTTTCGGTCCAGGTTGCGATGCTGGCGGAAGTCCGCCCCCACCGCCAACAGCAGGCTGTCGCCTACCCTCAGTGGGATCCGGCCGAGCTGTTGCTGCATGCGCTTTTCCCCCCGCCTTATACCCACCACGCCGGCATTAAACATGGTGCGAAAATCGACCTCCTGCAGAGTGCGGTTGGCCAGCTCGGACTGGTTTGATATCACCACTTCCACCAGGTTGGTGGCGAGCAGGTCGTCGGCGCGGCTGCCGAACAGCTCAAGTCCCTGAAAGCGCTGCAACGTCTGAACTTTCTGCACCTCCCCGGTGAATGCCAGAATGTCGCCGGCCTGAATAATTTCTTCGGGCCCGACTGGGCTGATCAGATGACCATCCCGCTCGATCTCCAGCAGAAAAAGCCCGTCCAGGTTTCTGAGTTTATTTACTTCGATGCTTTTGCCGATTAGCGCAGAGTCGCTGAGTACCAGGGCGTTGAGAAAATATTCCAGGCTACTGTCTTGTGCGTCTGTTTGATTGGCAGGCAGGTTTCGGGCGCTGAGCAGCAGCACCAGAATGCAGAGTAGTGCCACGGGCACACCCACCAGGCTGAACTGGAACATCTCTAGTGCCGGCAACCCTGCATTGACGGCGAACGAACTCACAACCAGGTTGGTCGAGGTGCCGATCAGGGTGGTTATGCCGCCCAGGATCGAGGCATAGGAGAGAGGGATCAGCAGTCGCGACGAAGTGATTTTTCGCTGGCGGCTGATGGCACCGAGAAAGGAGGCGACCACCGCTGTATTGTTAAGGAAGGCGGACAGTATCGCAGTGGTACCCATCAGGCGTAACAGAGCCACTGATTCCCTGCCGCGCAGCAGCTTTTCGGACAACAGGTCCAGCACCTGGGAGCGCTCCAGCGCCAGTGAAACCAGCATAAGCAGTATCAGCGTCGCCAGGGCCGGATTAGCGAAGCTGGCCAGCATGTCGCTGCTATCAATTACCCCGAACAGGACAAAGCCGCCGGCCCAGCCTGTAAACAGCATAGCGGGAGGGATGCGACCGCTGGCGAGCAGGCCCAGTAGGGCGACGACCGATATCAGTACGCTCCAGCTTTGCATGGATTGTCAGTTTCCTTGTTGTTTCTTGCGGGCTTACAGCATTCCTGCCGAGGGGTAGCTGAGGTGTTGTTTATCGCTCGGCTTCGCTGTTCTGCGTCTGTCGGCTTGTCATTGTAGGAGTATGTTTTATACTCTGTCGATAGTTATCAGGCTTATTACGCTGGTGTTTTAATGTTTTTCATTATTATTCAATGAGTTAGTGTGAATATGTTGGTAAAACATTTATCGCCTGAAGAGTTGAACAAGCGTCGGCATCGGGCAGTTCAGTGGCGTATTGACGGTGCTACGGTGGCGCAAGCTGCCAAGCAGGCAGGTCTCAGTGCGCCCACCGTGATCGCCGCCTACAAGGCCTTTGTTGCAGGCGGCTGGGGCGCTGTTGATGTCAAGCCGCGTGGTCGCAAGACCGGGTCCGGTCGCAGCCTTGATGCTGAACAGGAAAAGGCGTTGCTGCAGCATCTTTTTGCGCTGCTGGCGCAGGCCGAGCCGGATAGAAACGAGCTTTGGCAAGTCGAGGGTATTCTCGAGTGGGTGCAGCAGCAGCTCGGCGTCGCGCTAACAGGCCGCAGTCTTACGCGTCTGCTGCAGCAGTGGCAGTTGAGCGCACCTGAGCTCAAGGCAACGCTGACTGCAATACCACAGAGTGTGGCCTTGCAGCGCTGGAGCAAGAATCAGCTTAAACCGCTTGATACCAGTATCCGCAAGCAGGGTGGTTCCCTGCTGTGGGGTGGCTTGCGCCGTATCGCCAATCCACTCGATGGAAAGTACTGCTATCAGCTGTACGTACACGCAGGGCGTGGGCGGCAGTTTTGGTTGCTGAGTGACGAGCCGCCGCTCGCCAGCCTCTATCAGGCATTTTTTCAGCGCCTGTTGGAGACTTTCAAAGGCCCCGTTGGGCTGGTTTTTCATGGCGCACAGCTCAGCCGTGAGCCAGAGCTGAATGCCTGGCTAAGTCGTCATGAGGCATCATTCAAGCTTCTGGCTATGCCGGCGCAAGCACCGCCGGTGAGCCGAAAGAACGTAACGCACACGATACTTGCATCCCGGGCAGCCCCGGGTCCGCTCGGAAACACAGAAACGTCGAGGAAAACGATGGCACTGACACATTTGCAACGGCTGGAAGCCGAAAGTATCCATATCATGCGCGAGGTGGTGGCTGAGGCTGAAAACCCGGTCATGCTTTATTCGGTCGGCAAGGACAGCGCGGTTATGCTGCATCTGGCGATGAAGGCGTTCTCGCCCTCAGTGCCGCCGTTCCCGCTGCTGCATGTGGATACCCGCTGGAAGTTCCGTGAAATGTACAGCTTCCGTGACAAGATGGTGAAGGATCTGGGTATGGATCTGCTGGTGCATACCAACCCTGAAGGAATCGAGAAAAACGTTAATCCCTTCACCCATGGTTCGGCGATTCATACCGACATCATGAAAACCGAAGGCCTTAAGCAGGCGCTGGGCAAGTATGGCTTTGATGCGGCCTTCGGCGGCGCGCGTCGTGACGAGGAAAAATCCCGCGCCAAGGAGCGGATTTTTTCCTTTCGCAGCGCCCAGCATCGCTGGGACCCCAAGGAGCAGCGTCCGGAGCTGTGGAAACTCTACAATTCGCGCAAGCACAAGGGTGAAAGTATTCGAGTCTTCCCGCTGTCCAACTGGACCGAGCTGGATATCTGGCAGTATATCTACCTTGAGAACATTCCGATTGTCCCGCTGTACTTGGCTGCGGAGCGCCCGGTTGTCGAGCGCGACGGCGCACTTATCATGGTGGATGACGAGCGCATGCCGTTGCACCCTGGCGAAGTACCGATGATGCGCAAGGTGCGCTTCCGTACCCTGGGTTGCTATCCGTTGACCGGCGCTGTTGAGTCGGAGGCCGATACGCTGCCGGCCATTATTCAGGAAATGCTGTTGACCAAGACCTCCGAGCGCCAGGGGCGCGTTATCGATCACGATTCGGCGGCATCAATGGAGAAGAAGAAGCAGGAGGGCTATTTCTGATGTCACATATATCGGATCTGATTTCAACGGATATTGAGCAGTACCTCAAGGCGCACGAACGCAAAGGGCTGTTGCGTTTTATTACCTGCGGCAGCGTTGATGATGGCAAAAGTACCCTGATTGGTCGTCTGCTGTTTGAATCCAAGATGCTGTTTGAAGATCAGTTAGCGGCGATTGAAGCTGACTCGAAGAAGTTCGGTACCCAGGGCGACGAGATCGATTTCGCGCTGCTGGTAGACGGTCTGGCTGCTGAGCGTGAGCAGGGCATCACCATTGATGTGGCCTATCGTTTCTTCTCCACGGATAGACGCAAGTTTATTGTTGCCGACACTCCGGGGCATGAGCAATACACCCGCAACATGGTGACCGGCGCCTCAACCGCAGATGCGGCCATCCTGATGGTGGATGCGCGCAAGGGTATTCTGACCCAGACTCGCCGCCATAGTTACCTGATGTCACTGATTGGTATTCGCCATATAGTCGTGGCGATTAACAAGATGGATCTGGTCGATTACTCGGAAAAGACCTACAGCCGTATTGTTGAAGAGTATCGCGAGTTTGCCCGTCAGCTGGGTCTCGGCGAGGTGACCTTTATCCCGATGTCAGCCTTCAAGGGCGACAATATCACCAGTCACAGCGAGCGTATGCCCTGGTTCCATGGCACTACTCTGATGGGGTATCTGGAAACCGTCGAGCTGGAAGAAGAGCGCTTGCAGCAGGGCCCATTCCGCATGCCGGTGCAGTGGGTCAATCGGCCGAACCTGGATTTCCGCGGTTTTGCCGGCTCCATCGCCAGCGGCGTGGTACGCCCGGGTGACCGCATTCGCGTGCAGCCCTCCGGCAAGGAGAGCACCATTGCCCGCATCGTCACCTATGATGGCGACTTGGAGCAGGCCGTCGCTGGTCAGTCCATTACGCTGACCCTGGCGGATGAGATCGATATTTCCCGTGGCGATGTTATTTCCGGTATTTCGGCGCCGGCGGAAACGGCGGATCAGTTTGAAGCGACCCTGGTGTGGATGCACGAAGAGCCTTTGCTGCCGGGGCGTTCCTATTTGCTAAAAATAGGTACCCGCACGGTGACTGCCCAGGTTAGCGAGATCAAGTACCAGGTCAACGTGAATACCCTCGAACATACAGCGGCGAAGAAGCTGGAGCTGAACGCCATCGGTGTCTGCAATCTGACGCTCGACCGTGCCATTGCCTTTGACCCCTACGAAGTCAATCAGGATACCGGCGGTCTGATTCTGATCGATCGCATGACCAACAGCACCGTGGGTGCGGGTATGCTGAAATTCGCGCTGCGCCGCAGTCAGAATATTCACATGCAGCACGTCGATGTTGATAAAAACGCCCGCGGCACTAACAAGTCTCAGAAGCCCTGTTTACTGTGGCTGACCGGTCTTTCTGGTGCCGGCAAGTCGACCATCGCCAATCTGGTGGAAACCAGGCTCCATGCTCGCGGCCACCATACCTACCTGCTGGATGGCGATAACGTGCGCCATGGTCTGAATCGGGATCTGGGCTTTACCGATGCCGATAGAGTTGAAAACATCAGGCGCGTAGCAGAGGTCGGCAAACTGATGGTAGATGCCGGTCTGATCGTGCTGACGGCCTTTATCTCACCGTTCCGTTCTGAACGAGAGATGGCGAAGGATCTGGTGGCCGAGGGTGAGTTTATCGAAGTCTTTATCGATACTCCGCTCAGCGTGGCCGAGGATCGTGACCCTAAGGGACTTTACAAAAAGGCGCGCCGGGGTGAGTTGAAGAACTTCACCGGTATCGATTCGGTTTACGAGGCGCCGGAAAATCCACAGATACATATTGATACCACGCAACAGACGCCAGAGCAGGCGGCGGATTCCATAGTCGCGGTGCTTGAAGAGCGCGGGATGCTGGCGGTCGGGTAAGGCAATGGCGGGGGCGGCTACTGCAGGGCAGTCAAGCTCCCGCAGAATTGAAAATTTAGGGTAGGGAAAATGACAGCAATTGATCAGGTGTTGCTCGATGGTGTGGAGCAGATCGCGCGCGAGGCGGGCGATGCCATCATGGTTATCTATGGCCGTGATTTCAGTATTGAAGAAAAAGCCGACAAGTCGCCGCTGACTGAAGCTGATGCTGCGGCGCACGAGTTGATCGTGGCCCGCCTCAAAGTGCTAACGCCAGAGATGCCGATTTTGTCGGAAGAGGATACATCGGCTTTTGGTGGTGCTGATGCCAGCGGTCGTTACTGGCTGGTGGATCCGCTTGATGGCACCAAGGAGTTTATCAAGCGCAATGGCGAGTTTACCGTTAATATCGCTCTGATTGAAAACGGAGTTGCGGTGCTGGGCGTGGTGTATGCCCCGGTGCTTGATGTGACCTATCTCGGGCTCAAGGGGTTGGGCGCCTTCAAGGTTGACGCCCATGGGCGTCAGTCGATTAGGGTCGCTGAGCACGCTGAGGGTGATAGCTGGCGCGTGGTGGGTAGTCGGTCCCATGCTGGTGCTGAGACGACCGCCTGGCTGGAAAAGCTGGGGCAGCACGAGATGGTTGCCATGGGCAGTTCGCTTAAGCTCTGTCTGGTGGCAGAAGGGGCGGCTGATGTCTATCCGCGTCTCGGCCCGACGTCATTGTGGGATACCGCTGCCGCCCAGGCCGTGGTTGAACAGGCCGGTGGTGCCGTGATTCAGCTTGATGGCACCCCTCTGAGCTATGCCAACACTGCGCACATTCTGAACCCATTCTTTATTGTGCACGGAAAGAGTGCGCAGGATTGGGCAGCGCTGGCGCCGCAGTAAGTTTCAATTTGTTGTAACCGTTGACCCAGGTCACCATCATGGTGACCTGTTGGTTATGGGCAGTGCGCATTTGGGTGTTATAGGGGTGCAATCTTTTGTGGCACTCTGTTTGCAACGGAATACGCATGACTTCAAGGCCGATAACCGAGTGATTCAAAAGGTCTATTAATTACTCTCAAACATCTGCTTGTTATCGGTTTGCGGCTATATGGCTGCGCCTATGGTTAAATGCCTGCTGAATGGCGATCGGGGTGCTCGGTCTCAGCTCCGAGGGTCTTTTGTCTGTTTTTGCCGACAGTTTTCTGAGCTGGAACTGCGGTCTTTAGGCCCTGATTGGTCATGTCCAACAGCGGGAGCGGCATCGTCTCAGGTTGAGGGCAGGGCTGGCGCGAGCCATTAATTGAGTACATCCAGAAAGTGCAGAAGCGCTAAGGGCGTTTTTGACGCGCTTTATTGATATCGCGCATGAATATGGCCTGTGGGAGACTAGGGAATTGACTATCGAAAGCTGTTGGCAGGGTCTCGGCGCCCATGCTGATGTATTGAAGCAGCAGCATCTGAAGGATCTGATGTTACAGGACGGGCGCTTTGACGCCTTGAGTTTTGGTCACGAAGGCCTGTTGCTGGATCTGTCTCGTCAGCGTCTGCTGCCGCAGACGCTGGACAAGCTGATGGAGCTGGCCCAGGCCAGCGACCTGCCGGGCTGGATTGAAGCGCTGTTCCAGGGCGAGGCGGTGAACAATACCGAGCAGCGCCCGGCGCTGCATACGGCGTTGCGCTTGCCGGCCAGTGCAACCTTGCAGGTGGCCGGTGAAGATGTGGTGCCCAAGGTGCATGCCAATCTTGAGCGCATGGCGCAGATGGTTGATATGTTGCACAGCGGTCAGTGGCGAGGTTATACCGGCGAGCCTATCGATACGGTGGTGAATATCGGTGTCGGCGGCTCGGATCTGGGGCCCATGATGGCGTGCCGGGCACTGGATGAGTTTGAGCCCGAGCAGGCCAAGAGCATCGAGGTGCACTTTGTATCCTCCATGGATGGCAGCCAGCTGGCGGCACTGCTTGAGCAATTGAACCCGGCCACGACCCTCTTTATCGTCTCGTCCAAGTCGTTCACGACCATGGATACACTGGCTAACGCGGCCACGGCGCGTCGCTGGTTGCAGGATGCCAGCGAGCTGCGTGACGAGGTGCTGGTTAGCCGGCACTTTATCGCCGTCACGGCATCGCCTGAGAAGGCTCGGCAGTGGGGTATTCCTCTGGCAAGTCAGCTGCATTTCTGGGACTGGACCGGCGGGCGCTATTCCATGTGGTCAACCATTGGCCTGCCAATTGCTCTAAAAATTGGTATCGATAATTTTCAGGAGCTGCTGGCTGGCGCCCACTCCCTGGATGAGCACTTCCGGCATACGCCGCTGCAGCAGAATCTGCCGGTATTGCTGGCGATGGTCGGAATCTGGAATATCAATTTTCTGGATATTCATGCGCACGCAATTTTGCCCTACGACGGTCGCCTGGCGCATCTGCCGGCCTATCTCGAACAGCTGGAGATGGAGAGTAACGGCAAAAGCGTAAGGCGTGATGGCACCGCTAGCACGCACCGGACCTGTCCGGTGCTCTGGGGTGAAGTCGGACCCAATGCGCAGCATGCGTTTTATCAGCTGCTGCACCAGGGCACGGAACCGGTGATGTGTGACTTTGTGGTATCAGCACGGCGTTATACCGGCCAGCGCGAAACCCTGCAGCGCCAGCATCAGCTGTCGCTGGCGAACTGCCTGGCTCAGGCGCGGGTGCTGGCGCTGGGGGATGCGGCCCTGGGCGCTGACCAGGATAATTCTCAGCCCTGGCAGCGCTATCGCGGCAATCAGCCGAGTACGGTGATACTGCTGGACGAGCTGACACCGCGGGCGCTTGGCTCGCTGATTGCGCTGTACGAGCACAAGGTGTTTGTGCAGTCCGTTATCTGGGGGATTAATCCGTTTGACCAGTGGGGCGTGGAGCTGGGCAAGACCATGGCGACACAGTTGCTGGCGGTGCTGGATAGTGGCGATCATCCGCGGGCCTCCTTTGATCAGGCCACTAATGGTTTGCTCGCCGCCATAGGTGCGCGCAGGAGTGATACGGGGGCATCATCATGAGTCAGATTCTCGTCATGCAGCAGCGTCGAACACGATGGAGCGGAGCAGCACAACGAATGGAAACCTATCAATGAAAATTGCAGTCTGGGGAGACGAGCTCGCCGCCTGGGTTGCCGCGGCGCAGCTGGCCGCTTTTGGTAACGATGTCTGCGTATCGCTGTCGCATGCCGATACTGCCGTTGCCAGTATTAGGCCCGGCCAGAGCAGCGTACAGGCTGAACCTGGCCTGATGGGGCTGCTGGAAACTGCGATAGCTCAGGGGAACTTGAGCACAGCACTGGCGCACGAGAGTCTGGATGCCAGTGTGTACTGGTTGGCCATGGCGCCGGATGAGGAAGAGCAGGCCATAGCGCTGGTAAGGCGTCTGGCGCAACGCACAGACGCGCCGCTGCTGCTGATCAATCAGAGCAATTTCGGTATAGGTGCGAGCGACAAGCTGCAGGCGCTGCTGAATCAGAGGGCAGGCCAGAACGTGATCTGTCTGCCCGACACCCTGCAGCAGGGCAGTGCCCTGAGCCAGTTTGGGCGTCCGCAGAGCTTGCTGGTGGGGTGCGAGGACGAGGCGGGATTAGCGCTGCTAAAAGCATTGCTGCGGCCTTTTGTTGGCGGTGTGCAGAGTCTGCAGATGATGACCCGGCGTGAGGCTGAATTTACCAAGTTCGCCATTACAGGCATGCTCGCGCTGCGTTTGGGTTATATCAATGAGTTAGCCAATCTCGCCGATCTGTTGAGTGTCGATATCGAAGTCGTGCGTGAGGGTATGGGCTCGGATGAGCGTATCGGGCGGCATTATCTGGCGCCTGGCTGTGGCTTTGGTGGTCAGCATTTCACTCAGTATATTGAGGGACTGGCCGGGCTCTTTAGCGAGAAACGCCGCTCTACCTTGCTGGATACTGTTTTGACCGAAAACCAGCGTCAGATGGAACTACCCTTTCGAAAACTCTGGCAGCACTTTGAGTGCGATCTGCAGGGCAAGACAGTGGCGCTCTGGGGGCTGGCCTTCAAACCGGGAGTGGCGAGTATCGACAACGCACCGGCGCTGCGCACCATTGATGCGCTGTTGGCCCAGGGCGCCCAGGTGCGCTTGCATGACCCAGAAGCCTTGCCTGAGGTGCGTGAACGCTACGGTAATAACGCACGACTGCAGTATTGTGCCGACAAGTATGATGCGGCCCAGGGCGCCGATGCCTTGCTGTTGCTGACCGAGTGGCCTGAATACTGGTCGCCGGACTTTGTCCGTCTGGCTCAGGCCTTGCGCACTCGGGTGATAGTGGATGGGCGCAATATCTATGATCCGGCGTTACTGCGCGCCCAGGGATTCGACTACTACGGCATCGGCCGTCTCTGACTAATCATGGGAGCCCACAGCGTGGGCTCCCATGATCGTGCCTTAGTCGCTACAAAATCTTTAAAACTGAATTGGATTCGAAACGTGACAGAACTGACCTGTTTCAAGGCCTATGATATTCGAGGTCGCCTTGGTGATGAACTGAACGACGATGTGGTGTACCGCATCGGGCGTGCCTTTGCGCAGCAGTTTGCACCACGCTCGGTGGTGGTGGGCGGCGATATCCGGGAAACCTCGGAAGCGCTCAAAATGGCGCTGTCGCGCGGATTGCAGGATGGGGGTGTCGATGTAGTCGATATCGGCATGGTGGGTACCGAGGAAATCTACTTTGCTACCGTCCATCTGGGGCTGGATGGCGGCGTGGAAGTCACCGCCTCGCACAACCCGATCGACTACAACGGTCTCAAGCTGGTGCGCGAAGGCAGTCGGCCGATTTCCGGTGATACCGGTCTCAAGGAGATGCAGCTGATTGCACAAGAGCAGCAATGGCCAGCAACGCCTGCGAAGCGCGGCAGCTATAGTCAGCTGGATCTCAAGGATGCCTACGCGGCCAAGATACTGTCCTATATAGACGTCAAGGCACTGAAGCCGCTGAAGCTGGTGGTTAATGCAGGTAACGGCGCTGCGGGCCCTGCGCTGGATGCCATTGAGCGTCAGTTACAGGCGCTGGGTGCACCGATTGAGTTTATCAAGGTGCACCATGCGCCCGATGCAAGCTTCCCCAATGGCATTCCCAACCCGCTGCTGCAGGAAAATCGCGCCCAGACAGCTGATGTTGTGATTGCCGAGGGTGCTGATATGGGTATCGCCTGGGATGGAGACTTTGATCGCTGCTTTCTGTTCGATGAAAGCGGGGAGTTTATCGAGGGCTATTACATTGTTGGCCTGCTGGCTGAAGCTTTTTTGCACAAGCAGTCCGGCGCCCGTGTCATTCATGATCCGCGTCTGACCTGGAATACCATTGATATGGTAGAAGCGGCCGGTGGTGTGCCTGTGCTGTCCAAGACGGGGCATGCCTTTATCAAGGAGCGCATGCGGCTGGAAGATGCGGTATACGGCGGTGAAATGAGCGCCCATCACTATTTTCGTGACTTTGCGTACTGCGACAGTGGCATGATTCCCTGGCTGCTGGTGGCCGAGTTGCTGAGCAACAAGGGGCAATCACTGTCGTCCCTGGTGGCTGAGCGTATCGCCGCATTCCCAAGCTCCGGCGAGATCAACAGCAAGCTGGCCGATCCTGTGGCGGCCATTGCTCGAGTGCGGGCGGCCTACGAGCCCGAAGCCCTGTTAGTGGATCAGACCGATGGCATCAGCATCGAGTTCGCACAGTGGCGCTTCAATTTGCGCAGCTCCAATACGGAGCCGGTGGTGCGGCTGAATGTTGAGAGCCGGGCTGATCAGGCGCTGATGCAGGAAAAAACCGCAGAAATTCTTGAGCTGCTGCTGCGCTGAGAACCATGGGTCGGCTTGTGCCGGAACTCATTCCTTGGCGGCAGTAAAATTGGTAACATAGCCGCTTTGGTCCGCCCTGATTTGGTGCGATTTCAAGAGTGCCTGCCGCTGCAGGAGTTGGCTCAGTATAGTTAGGTAAAATAATTTTGCGTCGTACTAAGGAAAATATTGCCATCGTTGGCATGGCATTCCGGCTTCCCGGAGATCAGTCCAATTCTGATGAATTTTGGCAGGCACTGAAGGATGGCAAAGATCTGGTCGGCGAGATTGATGACAGCCGCTGGGGCAAAGACGCTTACCACCATCCTCGAAAATCCGAGGCGGGTAAAAGCTATACATGGGCTGCAGGCGTACTGTCGCGAATAGAGGAATTTGACGCGGATTTCTTTGGCATTTCGCCACGGGAGGCCTGTCAGATGGATCCCCAGCAACGTCTGTTGCTGGAGCTTTCATGGGAGGCGCTGGAAAACGGTGCCCAGAATCCTGGGCGACTGGCCGGCAGTGACTGTGCTGTATATGTTGGTATAGCGGGAACAGATTACTCGTACCGGCGCATTGACGATCCCTCGGTAGCCGACTCCTATACCATGACCGGCAGTACTGCGAGCATCGCCTCGAACCGGATATCCTATGTGTTCGATCTGCATGGGCCGAGCATGTCGGTTGATACGGCTTGTTCGTCATCGCTGGTGGCACTGGATCAGGCCTGTCGATCGTTGTGGGAAGGCGAGGCGACTAGCGCTCTGGTGGGCGGCGTTAATATGCTGCTGCATCCGTTTCCGTTTATTGGCTTTTCCAGAGCCTCAATGCTGTCTCCGGACGGTCGCTGCAAGACGTTTGATGCCAGCGGTAATGGCTATGTACGTTCTGAAGGCTGTGCGGTGTTTTATCTCAAGCCGCTTAGCGCTGCCGAGCGCGATGGTGACCCTATCCATGCGGTGATTCTTAATACCGGTGTGAATTCGGACGGTCGCACCAACGGCATTACGGTACCCAACGCTGATGCTCAGGCCCGTTTGCTGCGCAAAGTATACGATGAAATTAATCTGTCGCCGCTGGATCTCACTTATCTTGAGGCCCACGGTACAGGCACATCGGTGGGTGACCCGCTTGAAACCAAGGCGTTATCCCAAGCTCTGGCCATGGCTCGCGGCGACGGCAACCCTCTGCCGATTGGCTCGGTAAAGAGCAATGTCGGGCATCTGGAAACGGCTTCCGGCATGGCGGGCATGATCAAAGTGATCAACTGCCTGCAGCAACGAGCTCTTGTGCCAACCGTTCACCTAAAGACTCCCAATCCGAACATTGATTTTGTCAACTGGAACCTGGCGCCAGTTACCGAATATACAGCGATTGAAGGTGATCAGCGTCTGATCATGGGTCTCAATTCCTTTGGCTTTGGTGGCGCCAATGCCCATGCGGTACTGGCTGAATACCGAGGCCAGGCAGGCGCCGGCAGTCCAGGTGCGAAAAACAGGGATTCTGAAGCACTGCCGCCGCTGTTGCTAAGTGCGCGCAATGATGCCGCACTGATGGCTCAAGCCGGCCAAATGGCGCAATGGCTGGCCGATCCCGCCCAGTCCTATTACGACCTGGCCTGGACCCAGGCCAGCCGTCGCCAGTTATTGCCCAGGGGTCTTGCGGTACAGGGGCAAAGTCTGGAGCAGATCCGCCATGGGCTTGAACGTTACGCTGCAGGGGAGACCGACAGTGGACTGTTCACGGCTGAGAATCTGGGGCAGGACTTGCCAGTGGCTCTGGTGTTTTCCGGTAACGGCTCGCAGTGGGTCGGCATGGGACGTCAGCTGATACAGGCCGAGCCGCTGTTTGGCGAGGCGATTGATGAAGTCGATGCGCTGCTGAGGTCCTATACGGACCTATCGATCCGACAGTTGTTCCAGTCGGAAGAGGACGCTGACTATGCGAGTACTGAGGTCGCCCAGCCTGCGCTTTTCGCGCTCCAGGTAGGTTTGACCCGCTGTCTGCAGGCGCAGGGCATTAACGCCGCCGCGGTGCTTGGTCACAGTGTTGGCGAGATATCTGCCGCCTGGGCCAGCGGCGCGCTGAGTCTGGCTGATGCGGTGCGCGTGATCTTTGAGCGTAGCGCGGCACAGGGCACCACCCGTGGGCAGGGGCGCATGGCCGCGGCGTCGATGTCGGCCGATGCGATTGCCGCTTTGATTGCAGAGCTGCAGCTTAGCGACCAGGTTGAGATTGCCGGTATCAACAGCCCCGCTGCGGTGACCCTGGCCGGCTCGCTGGCGGCGCTTGAAACACTGGGTGCTGTGATGGAGCAGCAGAACCTGTTTTTCCGCATCCTGGATCTGGACTACGCCTTTCACAGCAGCTTGATGAACCCGGTACGCGAGCGGGTCATGCAACGGCTGGCGGATCTGGCGCCGTGCCAGGCGACTATTCCCTTCATTTCGACGGTGAGCGGTGGCGAGCTGGATGGCACCAGGCTGGGTGCGGCCTACTGGTGGGATAATATTCGCAAGCCGGTGCAGTTTGGTGCCGCGATAGAGACGCTTATTCAGCGCGGTGTGCGTCTGTTTCTGGACGTGGGGCCGCACCCGATCATGCGTGGCTATATCGGGGACTGCCTTAAAGTACATGACCTCAGTGGCGGTGTTATTCCGACGCTGAAGCGCAAGTCCGACGACCTTAGTAGTTTGCAGACGGCTGTTTTCTCGGCCTGGCTGGGAGGCGCTCGGGTCGATTTGTCGCGCCATTTCCCCCTGGATGGTGCCCTGGTGCGTCCGCCTGCTTATCCCTGGCAGCGGGAGCGTCACTGGTATGAGACGACCTCGGAGGGTTACAACCTGGTCAATCGCCCGCTGGAGCATCCGCTACTGGGTTATCGTATCAAGCCGGGTGAGCCTGTGTGGGAAAATGCACTGGATACCCAGCTAGTGCCGTACTTGGCGGATCATGTGGTGGGGACCGCCGCTGTGATGCCCGCCGCAGGCTATGTCGAAATGGCGCTGGCGGCGGGACGCACCTGGTTTGGTACGGTCGAGGAGCCTGCAGATAAGTTCGAAATTCAGGGGTTGGAAATCCGCGCGCCCCTGGTGTTCGAGCAAGATCACCTCAAAACGCTGCGTTTTGCCCTCTACCCCAAGGATGGCAGCTTTACCATCGAAAGCCGGGTGCGCCTGAGTGAAGACCCCTGGACCCTGCATGCTGTGGGGCGACTGAGCGGCGCGCCGGCCTTTGATGCCAAACAGCAGCTGAATCTGGCCCAGCTTAGGGAGCAGGCCGATGGCCGCCTTAGCGGCCAGCAGCATTACCGTCTGGCCGATGCTGTCGGGCTTGAGTATGGTCCTGCGTTCCAGGGCATCGCCGATGTCTGGACCCGGGATTTGTCCGCCTTGGCCCGGTTGACGCTGCCGCAATCCGTTGCGGCTCATTTGCCGGAGCACGTGCTGCATCCGGCGGTGCTGGACGCCTGCTTCCAGGTACTGGTGGGTATCTTTACCGCCAACAGTGGCGAGAGCCAGCATGCGGCCCTGATACCGGTGCGTATTGACCGCTTGCGGGTGTACGGTAACTGTCAGCAGGTCAGTCATTTCAGCGCCCGAATTATCAAGCAGAGCCCGCGGTCGGTATTGGCCAGCTTTTGTCTCACCGATGATGCGGGCCGGGTTCTGGTCGAGGCTGAGGCCTGCCGTTTTCGCGGCGTGAACTTTACCCATGACCAGGGCTTGCCGGCGACCTATGATTACCGCCCCCGCTTGCTGCATCCTGTTGGCCCCGCGGCTCTGCCGTTGCCGGAAGTTGTTGCTGCGGCGGCGCGACTGCAACTTGAACCGCATCAGGCGGCACGGGCCAGTCACTTCGAAGAAGTTGAACCGCTGATCGGCATGATGGTTAGCGGTTTTGCCTACGAGTCACTGCGTGACCAGGCTGGTTGTAATGCATGGTTCAGCCTTGATGGCCTGATCGAACAGGCGGGCTTTAGCGCCAGCTACCGCTCGGCGCTGGTGCGTTACCTGCATATTCTGGTCGAAGACGGTTTGGCCGAGCGTGAAGATAATCAATACCGGCTGCTGGTTGGCGACGAATGGCCCGTGGCGCAGCAGCTTTGGCTGGCGCTGCAGGGAGATTACCCCGCTTATCTTCCCGAGTTGTTACTGGCCGGTCGTTGTGGCTTGCATCTGACGCAGGTTCTCAAGGGGGAGCGTGCGGTTGCTGAATTACTGCACCCAGCCAAGAGCAGCCTGCAGGAACATCTGGCGGATTCAGCGCAGTCCGTGGCCGGTGTTCACCAGACCTTGAGTGAACTGTTGGCCCAGCTAGTCGCAGCCTGGCCGGCGAACCGACGCCTGCGCATACTGCACCTCGGTGGTGGCGCCGGCGCTCTGGCACGCAGGTTGATGGCGCTATTGCCGCAGGAGCGTACTGACTACCTGTTGGCGGATGCTGATGAGACATTGCTGGCCAGTGCCGAAGTTGAACTGGCGGCTTATTCCTGCGTGGATTTTGCCTGTTTTGATATGAATGCCGGGCAGGATTTACTGGATGCCGTGGCTTCTCGCCGCTTCGATCTGGTATTGGCGGGACAGGGGCTGCACTGGGTTGATGATATTCCGACGGTGCTGTCGCAGTTGGGTCGGCTACTGGCTGACGATGGTCAGCTGCTGTTGCTGGAGCGCAATCAGGACCGCTTCAGCGACCTGACCCAGGGCTTGCTGCCAAACTGGTGGGACACAACAGACGCAGAGCGTCCGTTGTCGCGCCTGATGCCGGCTGAACACTGGGCCGAGCTGCTGCATGAAAGTGGCTTCGAACAGTTCGAAACATTGCGTGAGCCTGCGGCGAGCCGCACGGAAGGTAGTTACGTCTTGCTGGCGGCCAAGGCTCCCCAGGTTCCGGTGGAGCCGGTTCTGCCACAGCAGCAACGCTGGCTGCTGCTGGCCGATGACAAGGGTATGGCACAGGCGCTTGGCGAGGCTCTCACTGCATCCGGTCAGCGAGTCATGCTGGCGCGCCAAGGCACTGCCTATGACTTTGACGGTGACGACTTCCAGGTGGATCCGTTCTCAGTCGATAGCATGGAGCAGCTGCTCGATGCCGTTGCCGCCACAGGCGGCTGTGATCAGGTGGTACAGCTGATGGGGCTGGAGTCGGTCGATGCGATACCAGCTTCGCTGTTAAGTCTGCAGGACCTGCGCTGCGTGCCGGTGCTCAGCCTGGTCCAGGCACTTGAACGGGTAGCCTGGACTGCGCCACCGCACCTGACCCTGGTAACAACGGGCGCGGCGTTGTGCGCGGCCCCGGGCTCAGAGCGCTTTAGCGTGGTGCCGTCCCAGGCGCCTTTGTGGGGGCTGGGACGGGTACTGATGAATGAGCATCCAGAGCTCAATGCCCGCCTGGTCGATCTGGCGGGCGCAGACTTGGCGCCGCTGATGCCGGAGCTCGCACGGCTCCTGTTGTCGGACAGCCCGGAAGATGAGCTGTTGCTAAGTGCCCAGGCCTGTTATGGCCTGCGCCTGGAACCTCTGGCGTTGATGTCGGTGCCGCCGACAGAAACGACAGAAGTGAAACTGGATTTTGTTGAGCCAGGCCCGCTGAAAAACTTGAAATGGGTGCCCATGGCCTGCCTGGCACCGGGTGCGGGCGAGGTGGCGGTAAGGCCCATTGCCAGCGGTCTCAATTTCCGCGATGTAATGTACGCCATGGGCTTGTTGGCCGATGAGGCGGTGGAGAATGGTTTTTCCGGCCCGACCCTGGGCATGGAGTTTGCCGGTGAAGTGATTGACGTGGGACCGGGCGTTACTGAGTTCAAGGCCGGTGATCGCGTCATGGGGTTCGCACCATCCTGCTTTTCCTCCCGAGTGTTGACCCAGGCCTCGGCCCTGGCAGCGCTGCCCCAGGGGTGGAGCTGTGCCGAGGCGGCCACGGTGCCTACGGTCTTTGTTACCGCCTGGTATGCGTTGGATTATCTGGCCCGGGTACAGCCAGGGGAGCGAATCCTTATTCATGGTGCCGCGGGTGGCGTGGGTATAGCCGCGATTCAGATGGCCCGTTATCTGGGGGCCGAGGTGTTCGCTACCGCGGGCTCCGACGAGAAACGCGACTTCCTGCGCCTGATGGGCGTGGATCACATACTGGACTCACGCAGTCTGGCCTACGCTGATCAGATCATGCAGCTGACCGCCGGTGAGGGCATCGATGTGGTGCTTAACTCACTGGCCGGTGAGGCGATCACTAAAAACCTGGCCATTCTGCGTCCGTTTGGGCGCTTTATGGAGCTGGGCAAACGCGACTTTTACGAGAACAGCAAGATGGGGCTGAGGCCCTTCCGTAACAACATTACCTATTACGGAATCGATGCCGATCAGTTGATGGTAGAGCGCCCAGAACTGAGCGCTCGGCTGTTCCGCGAGGTGATGGAACGCTTCGACGAAGGCGTGCTGCGCACTCTGCCACACCGGGTATTCCCGGCCGCGCGGGCCAGTGATGCCTTTCGCTACATGCAGCAGTCCAAGCAGATTGGCAAGATTGTTATTGGATTTGAGCAGCCACCGCGTGTTGCGGAGCAGCCTGAGCGGGTGATACCCGCATTGACACTGGACGCCGATGGCTGCTTCTTGGTGACCGGCGGCCTTAGCGGCTTTGGTCTGCGCTCTGCCTGCTGGCTGGCGGAACAGGGCGCCCGTCATTTGGTGCTGATGGGTCGCAGCGGTGTTCAGACCGAAGAGGCCGCTACGGCGATTGCCAAACTTGAAGCCCAGGGTGTGCGGGTGTCCGTTGAGGCTGTTGATGTGACCGATCGAGCGGCGCTGCAAGGCCTGTTCGCCGATTTCGGCACCCGTCTGCCGGCGCTTAAAGGGGTCATTCATGCGGCAGTGGTGTTCGACGACGGTCTGCTGCGCAACCTCAATCAGCAGCGCCTGGAGCGAGTGCTGGCTCCCAAGCTGCTGGGGGCGCTTAATCTGCATGAGCTGACCAAGACGCTGGAGCTGGATTTCTTCGTGCTCTACTCGTCTGTGACAACCTTCTTCGGCAATCCAGGGCAGGCCAACTACGTGGCTGCCAATGCCTATCTTGAGGCGCTGGTGCGCAAACGCCGTGCCGAGGGTCTGAGCGGTCTCTATGTGGCCTGGGGGGCGATTGACGATGTTGGCTTCCTGGCGCGCAACGAAGCCATCAAGCAGGCGCTGCAGTCACGCATGGGCAGTGAGGCACTAACGTCGACTCAGGCGCTGGCGATGTTGCAGTTATTGCTGGCCCGCGGTTGCGCTGGCGCCGCAGTAATGGACTTCAGCTGGCGTGACATGCAGCGGCTGATGCCGTCGGCCCAGTCCCCCAAATTTGATGTACTGCGTCGGCTTGATGCCCGCCACGGCGATGATGATGAAGACAGCGATGATATCCGCAGCCTGATTATCGGTATGGCACCCGAGGAAGTTGCAGCGCTGGTCAGCGGTTTGCTGTGCGATGAGATCGCCCAGATCCTGCGTCTGCCAGCGGAGAAAATCGATATTACCCAATCGGTGCTGGATCTGGGTATGGATTCACTGATGGGGGTTGAGCTGGCGCTGGCCATCGAGGGCCGCTTTGGTGTGAGCCTGCCGGCGATGGTTCTGTCCCAGGGGCCAACGGTACAGCGCCTGACGGAACGTATCGTCACGCAGCTGTGTCATGAGGACAGAGAGCAAGACGATACCGGCCAGAATGCGACCCAGCAGGTCGCACAGGTGGCGGCCCGTCACGCCGAGTCTTTCTCGGCGGAAGAGACGCAGCGCATCGCCAGTGCACTGGAAAGTGCGCCTGGCACCCTGAGGCTGGTTGAATGAACAAACTCAACAAGGGTCTCTTCGGCCTTACCGGCAAGGCCAAGGAAAGCCTGATCCAGAAAGCGCTCGACAAGCGCAGCGCACGTGAGCCTGAAGCCCAAGCGTCGCACCGGGCGTCGCACCGGGCGTCGCCCGGTTCGCGTCGGCCAGTGTCCGATGATCTGTGCCGATTTGACAAGCTGCCGGGCTACAGAGAGCTGATGGTACAGCGACTGGCGGCGGAACAGCTCAATATCAGTAATCCGTTTTTTCGCCTGCACGAAGGTACCGCGACGGCAACATCAGTCATTGACGGTCAGCAGTGCATCAACTTTTCGAGTTACAACTACCTTGATCTCAGTGGTCATCCGCGCGTGTCGCAGGCAGCCAAGGACGCTATAGACCAGTACGGCACCTCGGTTTCAGCCAGTCGTCCGGTGTCCGGTGAGCGGCCGGTACAGCAGGCACTGGAAAGTGCGCTGGCAACCCTGCACGGCACCGAGGACGCGGTTGTATTCGTCAGTGGTCACGCCACCAACGTCACCAGCATAGGTTATTTGTTTGGTGCCAAGGATCTGGTTCTGCACGATGCGCTGATTCACAACAGCGTACTGCAGGGTATCCAGCTGTCCGGGGCTTTCCGGTTGTCTTTTCCGCACAACGACTGGCAGGCGCTCGGGCGCATTCTGGAACAGCGACGCCATGAGTTTGAGCGCGTGCTGATCGTGGTGGAAGGCATCTATAGCATGGATGGCGATCATCCGGACTTGCCCAGGTTCATTGAATTGAAGAAGCGTCACCGGGCATTTTTGATGGTGGATGAGGCACATTCCATTGGCGTTATGGGTGAGCGGGGGCGGGGCATTGCCGAGCACTATGACGTTGCCGGTTCGGACGTTGATATCTGGATGGGAACCCTGAGCAAGTCCATGGCTGGCTGTGGCGGTTACATTGCCGGTGAGCAGGCGCTAGTCGATCATCTCAAGTTTTCCGCGCCAGGTTTTCTCTATAGTGTCGGTATGCCGGCTCCCATGGCGGCGGCCTCGCTTGAGGCCATCCGCGTGATGGAGGAAGAACCGCAACGTGTGCGACAGCTGCGTGATCGCAGTCGGTATTTCCTGGCCCGCGCCCGGGAGCGGGGGCTGGATACGGGCCTTAGCTGCGGCTACTCGGTGGTGCCTCTGCTCTGCGGCAGCTCGATCAAGGCGGTGCGCCTGTCCAATCTGCTGCTGGATCGGGGCATAAATGTGCAGCCCATTGTTTATCCCGCGGTTGAAGAAAAACTCGCTCGGCTGCGCTTTTTCATCAGCTGCGCTCACACCGAAGCCCAGATCGACACTACTCTTGCCGCCATCAGCGATGCCCTGAGTCAGCTGTGATGCTGACGCGATGCGTATGGAAGTGCCGGTGGTACCTGTACTGTCAATTCCAGCCGGGTGCAATCCCGCAGCGGCTTTGCGCTGGGTGATCTGAGCGGATGAAACACCGGCTGATCCTGTGTACCCACTCGAGCCTTTACTCCAGTCTGGTACTGGAGGCGCTACTGCAGGCACCTGGACTTGAGGTGGTGGGTATCGTCAATTCCACCCGGATGCTGTCCCGCAATGGCGCTGCGCTAACTGATGTCCAACGTCTGCTGCAGCGCTCGGGTCTGCGTTATGCACTGCATCTGCTTCTGGCGACCTCGGGCTTTGAACTACTGGCGCCCAGGCGTCGCCTGCATGCCAGGGCCCAAGCCCTGGGCATACCTCTGCTTGATACAAGGGATATTAATGCTGCCGGTGCGGTGAGCTTTATTCGTAGCCTTGATCCCGATGTCTGTCTTTCTGCCTATTTCAATCAGATTGTGGCAGAGCCTCTGTTGGACTTGCCCCGGCTGGGGTGCATCAATATCCATCCGTCGATTTTGCCGCATAACCGGGGTGTTGATCCTCTGTTTCATGCCCGACTGCGAGCTGAGGCGACAATGGGTGTTACGGTGCATCGGCTGGATGCTCAGCTCGATACCGGCCGCGTATTGGCACAGCAGTGCGTCGTACTAAACCCAAACGATAGTCTGATGGCAGGTTATGTCAGTTTGTTTTCCTGCGGTGTGGCGCTGGCGATCAGGGTTCTTGCGACGCTGGATGATAACCAGAGCGGCAAGCGGCAGCCGGAGGGGGGCAATTATGACGGCTGGCCCCTGGCGGCGGATGTGGCAAGGGTCACCGGCGTGCTGGGTCTGGGGGACTATCTGAAACTTGTGCGAGGGCGGTCAAGATAGCGTCAGGCTGTTTCGCTTTGCCCATTGCCATTCTGGCTAAATGTAGCGGGTTAACCTGGTTGGCGGCTGTTCAGCATTTGAGTGGCACTAAGTTTTCGGACTCTCTGTGGTGCCGAGCAAGTGGTCCGGCAGTACTTCGACACAGATATCTTTCGCTGTAGTGGGTGAGGCGGTAGCACTGTTTGCCGACCAGATCAGGTAGTCGGTAGAGGGGTCTTCATAGTTGCGTGTCTGGTAGATATCCGGCATGCCCGGCACATGATCACCGTACCAGGCGAGTACTGCGGCTGGATCTTCGTCTGTAAGGTAGCGGCTGAGCTGATCCAGCATCTGATCAGCATTGTTGAGATGACGCAGGTAGACCGCCAAGTTGTCGTCTGCTGCCGTAGTCGGCTGGCTGAAAAAGGCATTACGCTCGTCTGCTGTGATGCTCTCCAGATGCAGCGGACCATGGTTCTCCATGGTGATGGCAAATATAAACAGGGGCTGAGTCGAGCTCGACAGCTCACTGATAATACGCTCGCAGACAGCGGCATCTGAGGTGTAGGGGCCCGTGCGATCGGTGCTAGCAAAGCTGCGAATATCAATAAACTCATCGAACCCCAGCTCAGGGTAAATACGATGACGTGCGAAAAACTCCGCCGGGTAGGGATGGATGCAGATGCAGCGATATCCTTGCTGTTTCAGGTTTGCCGCCAGGGATCCCGCTCCGGAAATTTGCACTTTGCCCTGAAAGTAACGCAAGGGGTCAAATCGACCGAAACCGAGCGCAGAGTTGGCCTGCCCCGTGAGAAAGGCGAACTCGCTGCGCATCGTGTAGGCGCCCCATGCCGGTACTTGCAGGCGGCCGAATGCCTGTGACTGGGCGCACAGGCGATCAAAGTGCTGCAATACATTTGGGCGGATATTGTTATCCAGGCGTCTGGCATCGAAAAAGGATTCGCTCTGGATAGCGATCAGGTTCGGTCGTGAAGACGGTGCTACAAAGGTACGCGGCTCGAGTTCTGGCATTTGGCTGGCCTGGCTGGCGTAGATAGCAAGGGTCGGCAGCAGGCCGTAGCGGGCTGTGTCGTGATTCGCGTCCAGGGTCACAGGTCGGTGGGCTGCGAGCTTCAGTAGCAATGGAATGAGCAGCGCAGCCAGCAGTAAGGCGGCAAGGCCATCAAGCCAGGCTGACTGGGCAAACAGGGCGCTGGGTGGCTCATACAGGGTCGCAATAGTGATGCTGCCAATGATGGCTACGGCGCCCCCAATGGCGGGAGCTGCGCCAATGAACGGAAGATAAAGGCGTGGAAAGCGAATGGCCTGGGAATAGAGCGCCAAATCTGCGAATACCAGAGCTTCACGTAAAAATCGGTACTTGGCATTGTTGACGATGATGAAAATTAGCTGGACACAGAGTGCGCACAGCAGGGAGAAATAGAAACGTCGTGTCAGGCCGTAGGCCGTAAGAAATAACGTAAACATGATCAGCAGGTGCAGTGCTATTGCGCCAAGGCCCGAGCTGGCAGGTTTGCGCAGTCGCTCAAGCTGGACTGTTCCAAGCGCCGTTATCATCAGCAAAACAAGTTGGGTAAACGTCATGATCAGTGCGGGCTCTTGGCGTATCAGCGGCTGCGGCCATAGCTGATATGTTGCAGAATAAAGTCCGCCAAAGAGGCCGGAAGCATGGCCAGTAGCCAGGTGCCCAGATTAAGCGGAAACGGGAAGGCTATCCTGGGCCTGTTTCGGGCCAGCCCCTTGAGAATGATCATGGCGGCCTGATCGGCGTTGATCATAAAGGGCTTGCGACCGGGAAATTCCCGGCTCATGTCGGAGTCGACGAATCCTGGGCAGATGACCGAAACGGCGACGCCTTCCGCCGCCACCAGGCCGCGTAGCGCTTCGCCATAGGCCTTGACCGCCGCTTTGCTGGCGCAATAGGCCGGAGTTATAGCCATGCCGCGGTAGGCCGCCAGCGAACTGACCAGGGCAATCTGGCCCCGGCGCCGTTGGCGCATCGGGGCGATCAGCGGGATGATTGTGGCCAGGGCGCTGTCGACATTGATCGACAGCAGGGCTTTGGTATCGGCCCAGCTTTCTTCTTCGCCGTTAGGGCCCACATTCAGCGTCTTGCCGGCATTGGCGATAACCAGGTCGATGGGCTCAGCGGCGTCGCGGTCCAGTACCCAGCTTTGCAAGGCATCAATATCGGTTACATCAATGCTGTTGATATTAACCCTGGCGCCTTTTCTCTCGCAGGCATTTGCAACTTGTTGCAGGTTCACAAGGTTGCGTGCACACAGGCTCAGAAGCACGCCGTCACGGGCGTATGCCTGGGCCAGTGCCGCACCGATGCCGCCACTGGCACCTGTAATCAGAACATGTCGGGGATTGATTAGCCTTCCCACGAAGGCACTCCTGTGTAGCTTGCTCCGGTTTCTGTCAGCGGTTCCTGTTGGGTCAGGCGTTGCACGGAACCGGCTATTGCCAGCTCTATGCCGCGGGCATTGTAATAACCACCGTTGAGCTGAGTGCGGTGAATCACCGTATTACGAAATGCCCGAAACAATTTCTTTGCAGGTGGTTGTCCTTTTTCCCAAAAGTCATTCAGTGGTCCCTGGAAACAGAGGCCCGGCAGGTCATAGATTGACCGCCCCAGTGCAATAGTCGGCCGGCCATGGTAGAGCGCTGAAAGGCCGACGGTACTATTGATGGTAATCACGCCGGTGCAATGGTGCAGCAGCGTTGGCAGGTGGCCCCCATCGATAAAGACGACTCGCATGCCCAGGCCAAGCTGTGTGGCGAGCTGACGAATGTGCGACCGATAGTTAATCAGACCGGTATCCAGAGGGTGGTTCTTTATTATCAGAACAGAATTATGCGCCGCGTGGCTGGCAAAGGATTGCATAACCTCGGTAATGGCTTGGCTTATTCCATCAAAGCGAGAGTGCACCTTGATCTGATAGTCGGCGTCCAGCTGCAGGGGAAACAGGTAAAATGAGCGGCGGTGCGCCTGTATCTGTTCAAAGTTGTGTTGTGCCTGGCGTTCATGCCAGGGCAGCAGCGGAAATCGTCGGGCCCAGCCCAGGTATTCGATGTGACTGCCATGGGGGCGGTGGGTCCGGTAATGCGGGAATCGCAGAGCATTGGTGATATTGGCCAGATGATAGGCCATATCCTGTCCTGCTCGTATTTTCAGAGATCCGCCTACGGTGTTGCCATCGGCATAAACGGGAACTCCTTTTGCCTGTTTAATATACCAGGCGGGGTCCCGAGGCAAATCGGAGAACGCATTGGTTCCACCTGCTTCAAGGGTAATCCAGTTCGGCCGAAAATAGCCTTCTTCATAGACGAAAAACGGTATTGAACGCTGTTTTAATTGAGCAATAGCCTGCATATGCAGTGGCCGGCAGTCGCCAAACAGCAGAACGCGGTCTATGTCATGCAACTCCAGCAGTTCACCGAGAAAACTGTCCCACTCATCAAGCGGGCGGTTAAACGCAACTGAGGTGGCTTTTGTGCGAAACAGGGTGTCACCGGCGCAAAAATTGACTTTGCATACCTTATGACCCTGTTCTAGCAGGGTATCGGCCAGGCGGGCAAAGAAGGGAGTTGCCGGTCCCTGGAGCAATAGAAACGAAAGCCTTGTCATAGCGGGTAATCATTGCCCGAAGCGCAGAAATTGAGTCGGCGATCATAGCAGAAAATCCGCGCTATGGGACCGCTGCCTGAGGCGAGCCTCAGTTAAGCAGGCGGTCCTTGGCTTCGTTGATACGGGCGGCCAGATAATTGCTGCCGCCCCGGTCAGGGTGCAGCTTTTGAATCAGGCGGCGGTGGGCGCTGATAATGTCACTTTCGCTGGCGCCGGGTTCGAGGCCGAGAATATCGTAGGCTTCATTTTCACTCAGTGGCCCCGCCTGATTCGTGTGGCTGTCTTTGCCGGCGCCGGGATCATCTTCGCGCCAGCTATCCCCAAAACGCTTGTCGAGATAGGCTTCCAGCAACTGGGTCGACTCCTGGTCATGATCGCGGCAGTACTGCAACAATTCAATAAACTGTTGTTCACTCAGGCCATCCAGCGTTTGGCCGGTTAGCGGCCCCTGCAGGATAGTGCCATGCATGGCGCCGGTATCGTGATCCAGACTCATCTCCAGAATAATACTCTGCACGCGCGAGCGATTATTGCTGCTGGGTGTCTGTTGGCGGCGTTTATACAGTTGATGCAGGAAGGGAAGGTAGCGCAGCAGCGGAATCAGCCTGCGGCTGAAGGGCAGCAGAACCGCCGCCAGAGCTCCGAGCCAGTGCAGGCGCCCAGTAACGCTCAGGTAAAGCAGGAACAGGGCGCACATAATGATGATGAGCTGCCACTTGGCACGCTCGCGCAACTGCGGTGGCCGTGACTGGATCCACATTATACCCGCCAGTGCGACCGCGCTTAGAATGATCAGGCCGAAAGGATTCAACGTTTACCTCGTCCATGTCTGGTTTGGTTTCAGCTTCGTAGCTGCTGGGTGAGGCGTAAAAGTACGGCACTCTTGCCCTGGCTGAAGTGTTCCAGTGCCTTGTGGCCGCCGGAGGCATAGACCGCGACGGCGCCCAGCAGTTCGCGCATTAACTGTGGACTGTGCTGATCGAACTGGCAACAGGCGCCGCCCGACAGCTGGCTGATTTGCTTGAAGGCCCGTGCAGCTGAACTTTCATGGCCTTCGTGGAAGATGAACACTGGGACCTGCAGCAGGCCAAGTTCACCGGCCAGTGCACAGAGATCATCCACGGGTTCTTCGACGCAGTCACCAATAAAGATGACGGCCTGAACCTTCTTAAGGCGGGTTTCCTGGCGAATATGGGTTAGCAGCCTGGCAATCTGGGTGTGGCCGCCGAGGCAGCGCACGGCGTTCATCTGTTGCATCAGACGATCGGTATTGCACAGCCAGTCGGTGGCGTGGAACTCGCGGTAGCCGCGGTAGTAGCACAGCTGTACCGAGAGTCCGCCAAGGTTGCGGGTCTGCTCGAACATTTCGCTCTGCAGCTGACAGGCATGATCCCAGGTGGGTTCCCGGCTGGCTGTGGCATCCAGCGCGAATACCAGCCGACCGCCGCCACTGGTGGAAGCTTTGGCCAGCTGATGCAGGAACTGGTCAATTTCCCGATGGCTAGAGCGTTGGCTGAGGGATTTTTGAACGTCACCCATGGCGCACTCCTTTTCCGATCAGTATAGGAGAATACAGCGTTGGAGTGCTGGGGCCAGAAAAAGTTGACGTACAAGAGCCTGATTGGTTCAGGCGGTTCCGGATTGAAGCAGGGGTGGGGCTGCCAGATAACGTTCGCGCTTGCGTGGCTTGAGGTACTCCAGGTCTACCAGTACCAGGCCGTCGACACAGTAATTGAAGGCGGCATCGACGCCAAAATCGAGAAAACGTACACCGCCTTCTTCACAGACGTCGCTGTACTGTTTATATAGCGTGGGGACGGATACGCCGATGCATTCAAGCTGCTCCTTCAGAATGCGAAAGTCGCTGCTATAGTCGCTGCCACTGAATAATTGGCTCAGGTGTTCACGGCTGGCGACGTCTATGGTGAAAGGACTCAGGGAGTGACCCAGATTGTCATGATCCGGGAAATAGTGGCTGTAGAACCAGACCACCAGGTCTCTGGCAGCCTTGGGGTAGCTGTTGCTCAGGCTGACCGGGCCGAACAGGTAGCGGATCTCGGGATGGCGGCGCAGGTAGGCACCTATGCCGTACCAGAGGTAGTCCAGGCTGCGTCGCCCCCAGTAGCGTGGCTGCACAAAGCTGCGGCCAAGCTCGATACCGCGGGCAAACACCGGTGCCATGGCGTCGGTGTAGCGAAACAGGCTGGCGCTGTAGAGGGTGCTGTCGTCAGCGCTACCCATCGCAAGGCCCGCGGTTTCGGCCAGCCGGTAGGCGCCGGCAATTTCCAGATCCTCCTCGTCCCACAGGATCAGATGGCGGTAGTGGCGGTCATAGCGATCCAGGTCGCGTTTTTCCCCGGTACCCTCGCCAACACTGCGAAAGGCAATCTCGCGCAGACGCCCGACTTCGCGCATGACGGCGGAGTCAGGGCGGTAGTCGAACAGATAGATTTTCTTGCCATCGCCGGTTTCGCCCAGCAGTTCGCAGGCCTTGAGTTCCTTTTTAAGGCTGCCGCGGTCCTGGGGGTGATCGATGGTCTTCTCGGTAATGAACAGTGGCGACTTGTTGCGGGCTATGCGGTACAGGTGCTTTTTCAGAATGCGGGCTTTCTCGCGGGTCGACAGTGGCAGCGCATCGATCTGGCTAAAAGCGATGGGCTCGCCTACCCGTACCTCAATGGTGACCGAGCGCTTGTTGAACATCTCCCGTGCCAGCAGCAGGGTTGAAAACGAACGGTTCAGCGCGGAGATGCTGTAAAACAGCGAAGAATTCTTGCCGCCCACAAAAACCGGCAGAATGGGGGCGTTGGCCTTGCGGGCAAAGTGCAGAAAGCCGCTGTTCCACTTGCCGTCACGGATGCCGGTGAGGCCTGCGCGGGATACTTCGCCGGCGGGGAACACAATAACTGCCTGATCATCCTGCAGAGCCTGGGTAATGCGGGCGATATCCTTTTTGCGGGTGGCCTTGCCGAGGTTGTCCACGGGCAGGAGCAGGGGTTGTAGCGGATCAATGCTGGAGAGCACGTCATTGGCGACGATACGTACATCCCGTCTTATCTCCCCGACCAGTTTCAGCAGGGCAAGGCCATCCAGGGCTCCCAGCGGATGATTGGCGACGATCAGCACGCGACCGGTGGCAGGAATGTTCATGCGGTGCTGATGGCTCAGGGCGTAGCTGAAATTGAAGTAGTCCAGTACGCGATCAATAAACTCAAAGCCAGTGCTGGCGCTGTGCTCGGTCAGGAAATGATTGATTTCCCGCTCCCGCACCAGATGACGCAGGCAAAACAGGGTTGAGCGTTTAACCGGTGCGGGCCTGGCGATAAAGGCGGGGAATTTCTGGGTAACGACCTGTTCGACATTCAGCTGCATCAGAGGTGTCCTTTGTCGGAGGACTCACACTCTATGGCTCTGATGTGACTGGGGCTTGAATCTGGGGTGACAACAAGATGACAGTCGTGGCCGCCGGGAGCCACGACTGTAATGGGCGCTGGTGCAATTCCGGTTGCGGGTCGCCTCTTGGTTGGATGGCAGTGCTTGGCAGTGACTTTGTGTGGAGTGGGTTTATACGCTGCCTTTACTCCAGGGATCCTGATCCGGCTCGCGTCGGCCGCGGTTTTTGCGCCGGTCGGGTTTGCCGGGCTCGAACCTTACCTCATCACGTCGGTCCTGGTTCTTGCGTTGATCCGAACCTGAGCGCCTTTCACTATCATTCCAGCTTTCTTTATCTTCATCCATTATTCTACGGCTCCATGACCGGGATGCTTTATGGGCATTGGGGTTAAGATTAGCAGTTGGCCGCGATATTGCCTTGGGCTTTGTCTCAAGGTGCTTCCCTGGAACATTCCTTCGCGAATATCCACCAGGGCAATGGCGCCAGGTCTTAGCCGCGAACTATTCGCACAGCGCCAGGAGCAGATAGTTCAACGTGGATCGAAAAATAATTCATTGCGATTGCGACTGTTTTTACGCCGCGGTTGAAATGCGTGATAACCCGGCCTTGCGGGATATTCCGCTGGCCGTGGGTGGCCGTGCCGACCAGCGCGGTGTGGTGGCTACCTGTAACTACGAGGCGCGTGCTTTCGGCGTGCACTCGGCCATGTCTACGGCCAGAGCCCTGGCGCTCTGTCCGGGCCTTGTGGTGGTGTCTGGCAGCATGGATAAATACCGTGAGGTGTCGGCCCGCATCATGGCCATCTATGCCGATTACACCGAGCTGATTGAGCCGCTGTCACTTGATGAGGCCTATCTGGATGTGACTGGCACACAGCGCTGTCAGGGCAGTGCCACGCGCATAGCGGAGGAAATACGCCTGCGAGTGTTCGAGGAGGTGGGCATCCGAGTGTCGGCCGGTGTTGCGCCCAACAAGTTTCTGGCCAAGATCGCCAGTGACTGGAACAAGCCGGATGGTCTTTTTGTGCTGCGTCCGGAGCAGGTGGAAGCCTTTGTACAGGTGCTGGCGGTGAAAAAGCTGCATGGTGTCGGGGCTAAAACGGCCGAGAAACTGGAGCACATGGGGGTGCACAACTGTGCGGATCTGCGGGATCAGGGGGCTGAGGTGCTGATCAGTCGCTTCGGGCGCTTCGGTCAGCGTCTGTGGGAGCTGGCCTGGGGGCAGGATGATCGCCCGGTACGCATTAGCCGGGAGCGCAAGTCGGTGAGCGTCGAACATACTTATACACGGGATTTGCCTGATCTCGATGCTTGCCTTGAGCAACTGCCGTCACTGCTGGAGTCGCTGGCGGGGCGCTATGGCAGGCTGTCGCGTCCGGCGGATATCGCGGGGGCGGTGGTGAAACTGAAGTTCCACGATTTCACTCAGACAACGGCGGAACAGGCGACCCGGGTTCAGGCCGCGATGGCGCCGGATATCCAGCTGTACGAGCGCCTGGTGCGCGAAGCCTTCGAGCGTGGCGCTCGGCCGGTGCGGCTGATGGGAGTCGGTTATCGTTTGAGCGAACATAGTGACGGTGGCCAACCCGATCAGTTGGCACTGTTCTGAGTCCTGTTAGTTGACCCGGTCGGCAAGTCAGCCCTTGGGCGTCAAGGCGTCTGTATCGAATACCACGCCGTCCCAGCCGGTCGCCATAAAGGCACGAATGTTGCCGTGGTCGGTGCCCTGGGGCGCATTCAGCACATCACGGTAAAAGCCGCCAAAGCAGGCCAGTGCCTGGGCTTCGCTCAGCCCGTTCAGTTTGGCGAAGGCGAAGATTTTGCAGCTGCCTTCATTCTGGCCAGCTTCATTGCGTACCTTGCCATTGGTGAAGCCACTGGGCTGGTAATCATAGTGAGCCTGGATGACCTCCATGCTGTGTTTGAAATCCAGGCTGTCGTCCTGTCCGATAGCGGCGAGAAAAGAATCCAGATCCATAGTCGAAACTCCATAGGTAGGCAAACAGGCTTTCTAACATCTGTGATGCCGGGGGTAAAGGCTGAGGGAGCAAGGGCAGGGTGCGAGTTTGACGAAAAAGGGTGTGGGGCAGGCCTGTGTACTGGGGTGGAGCAAGGCGTGGTGTAGGGGGCGGCTCGCTGGGTGCCCGTTAAATGCGCTCTGATTCAGGCATTTAACGGGCGGGTAATGTAGCTGAGGCTTAGTGTTGTGTATCTTGCTCACTCAGGAACAGCTGGGAGCGTTCGTCCTGTTGGAGATTGTCGACTCAACGCACCCATGAGTTAAATTTTGGACTCAATGCTGCAGGATCTGACTCAGGAACAACTGGGTGCGTTCATGCTGCGGATTGTCGAAGAACTCATGGGGATTGTTCTCCTCGATAATCTGCCCGGCATCCATGAAGATAACGCGGTTGGCCACGGTTTTGGCAAAGCCCATTTCGTGCGTTACGCACAGCATGGTCATGCCTTCCTGCGCCAGCTCAATCATGACGTCGAGCACTTCCTTGATCATCTCCGGGTCCAGCGCCGAAGTGGGTTCATCGAACAGCATTACATCGGGATTCATGCACAGGCTGCGGGCAATGGCCACGCGCTGCTGTTGCCCACCTGAAAGCTGCCCGGGAAATTTCTTCGCCTGTTCCGGGATGCGCACGCGCTCCAGGTATTTCATGGCGTTCGCTTCGGCTTCCTTGCGCGACTCCTTGTTGACCCAGATGGGGGCCAGGGCGCAGTTTTCCAGCACCGTCAGGTGCGGGAACAGATTGAAGTGCTGAAACACCATGCCGACATTGCGGCGGATATTCTCGATTTTTTTCAGATCCTCGGTCAGCTGTATGCCATTGACGATGATGTCACCCTGCTGGTGTTCCTCGAGCCGGTTAATGCAGCGAATCATGGTGGACTTGCCGGAGCCGGACGGGCCACAAATAACGATGCGCTCGCCCTTTTGCACCTCAAGGTTGATGTTTTTCAGTACATGGAAATCGCCGTACCATTTATTCAGGTTACGCAGCTCGACGGCCAGGTTTGCCTGCTTGATCTGTGGCTCAGTCATGGGTATTAGTCTCCAAACGCATTAGTTGCGGCCGCCGTGACCGGTATGCAGCAGATTTTCGAGGTGCTGGCTGTAACGGGACATGCCAAAGCAGAAAATCCAGAACATCAGGGCGATAAAGATATAGCCTTCGGTGGCGTAGCCTATCCAGTCCGGGTCGTTGCTCGCCGCCTGCACAATGGCCAGCAGGTCGAACAGGCCGATAATCACCACCAGACTGGTGTCCTTGAACAGGGCGATAAAGGTGTTAACGATGCCCGGGATCATCAGTTTCAGTGCCTGGGGCAGAATGATCAGGATCATCTTTTTCCAGTAGCTCAGCCCCAGTGCATCGGCGGCTTCATACTGACCTTTGGGGATGGCCTGGAGCCCGCCACGCACCACTTCGGCCATATAGGCCGACTGGAACAGGATGATGCCGATCATGGCCCGCAGCAGCTTGTCGAAGTTGATGTCTTCGGGGAAGAACAGCGGCAGCATGACCGATGCCATGAACAGCACTGTTATCAGCGGCACACCGCGCCAGATCTCGATATAGACCACCGACAGCGAACGCACAATTGGCATTTCGGAGCGTCGGCCCAGCGCCAGCAGTATGCCAAACGGCATGGCGGCAACTATGCCGACAACGGCCAGTACCAGGTTCAGGCTGAAGCCGCCCCACAGATGGGTGTCCACCGAGGGCATGCCAAAGGCACCGCCGGTCAGCAGGTAAAAGGCAATGATCGGATAGATTACCAGGGTGATGAAGGACGCCCAGCCCTTGAAGGGCAGGTTGGGAATCATCAGCCAGGCGATCAGGATCGCCATCATCCCAAAGGCGAGATTTAACCGCCAGTATTCACCCGATGGATAGAATCCATACAGAAACTGATCCATGCGGGTGGAAATGAATACCCAGCAGGCGCCGCCGCTGGTGCAGGCTTCACGGCTTTCACCGATCCAGTCGGCATCAATGAACATCCACTGCAGCACTGGCGACAGCCAGTAGATGGCCAGAAATCCGATGACCAGGGTGGCCACTGAGTTAATCGGGCCGTTGAACAGATTGCGCCGCATCCAGCCAATGGCTCCGACCATATTGGGCGGTGGCGGCAGGGCAGCTTCGATAGCATATTTCATAACGGGGTGCTCTCCGGCAATTGGCTAGCGTTCAACCAGCGCCATGCGCTTGTTGTACCAGTTCATGAACAGCGAGGTGAGCAGGCTCAGCGTCAGGTAGACAGCCATGGTCATGGATATAACCTCGATAGCCTGGCCAGTCTGGTTCAGCGTGGTGCCGGCAAAAACGGATACCAGATCGGGGTAGCCGATGGCGGTCGCCAGTGACGAGTTCTTGGTCAGGTTCAGATACTGGCTGGTCAGCGGTGGAATGATGACGCGCATGGCCTGGGGGATCACGATCAGACGCAGGGTGCGAGTCTTGGGCAAGCCCAGTGCCGAGGCTGCTTCGAGCTGCCCCTTGGGTATGGCCAGAATGCCGCCGCGAACTGTTTCGGCGATAAAGGCCGAGGTGTAGATGGTCAGTGCGAGCCAGAGCGCAACCAGTTCAGGCATCAGTGTCATGCCGCCGACAAAGTTAAAGCCCTTGAGTTCCGGCGCGTCAAAAGACACAGGTGCGCCCATGATCAGGAACGCCAGCAATGGCAAGCCGATAATAAGCCCGGTGCTGGCCCAGCCACTGGGGAAAATCTGCCCGGTCGCGTCCTGGCGACGATGAGCCCAGCGTACCAGCACAAAGCTCAGAGCAATGGCTGCCACAAAGGCCCACAGCACCATTGCGATGCCATCTTCGCCGACGGGGCGAGGCACGGACAGGCCCCGCACATTCAGAAAACTGCCAAAAAACTCTATGCTCTGTCGTGGCGAGGGCAGTGCGCGCAGTACTGCGAAGTACCAGAAGAACATCTGCAGCAGCAGCGGTATGTTGCGAAAAATCTCGATATAAATGGACGAGAGCTTGGCGATCATCCAGTTGTCGGATAGCCGCGCGACCCCGAGTACGAATCCCAGCAGTGTGGCTGCGATGATGCCCATGACTGACACCAGCACTGTATTGAACAGGCCGACAAAAAAGGTGCGGCCGTAGCTGTCGGCTGCGGTGTATTCGATCAGGGAGAGGGGAATGCTGAAGCCGGCTTCTTCGCTCAGGAAGCCAAAACCGGTGGTGATGCCGCGGGTTTCAAGATTGTTGAGGGTGTTGCTGACAACGGAATAGAGCAAAAATCCAATAATGCCGAGCAGAAGGGCCTGGAAGATCAGCGCCCGCTTGGCGGGGTCATTCCAGAGACTGGTCCCGCTGGCAGGTACGCGTTTGTGGCCCGGCTTGTCGGCCTTGGGTGTGTCTTCGGACATATTGTCCTCCGTGGGAGCCCGGCCGGTATTATGTTGTGACCCAATACCGACGGGTTCAGGGACCGATGTTTGTTAATCGCCGGCGCTACAGGCGCCGGTGACCGTCAGTACGGGGCCCGAAGGCCCGGCGTGTCTGTGGCTTGATTAACGCATCGGTGGTGCGTACTGGAAGCCTCCCTGGTTCCAGAGTGCGTTGATGCCGCGGTCGATTTTCAGCGGAGAGTCCTTGCCGACGTTGCGATCAAAGGATTCAGCGTAGTTACCCACCTGTTTGATGATCTGGTAAGACCAGTCATCGGCGATATCCAGGCCCTTGCCCTTGGGACCATCAACACCCAGCAGGCGTTTGATATTGGGGTTTTCGCTGGACTTCATTTCGTCGACGTTGGTTGAGTTTACACCCAGTTCTTCGGCGTTCAGCATGGCGTAGAGCGACCACTTGACGACGTTGAACCACTGATCATCACCCTGGCGAACCACGGGGCCCAGGGGCTCCTTGGAAATGACATCCGGCAGTGCCACAACAGCATCCGGATCACTCATGCGGGTACGCAGACCGTAGGCCTGGGAAAGGTCTGTGGTAAAGGAGTCGCAACGGCCGGTATCAAAACTGGTAGCCGCCTGTTCGTTGGTATCGAATACCACCGGTGTGAAGGTCAGGCCGTTGGCGCGGAAGTAGTCAGACAGGTTGAGTTCGGTAGTAGTACCGGACTGAACACAGACGGTGGCGCCATCCAGTTCCTTGACGCTGGTCAGCCCCAGTTCTTTCTTGACCAGGAAGCCCTGGCCGTCGTAGTAGGTCACGCCGGTGAAGTTCAGGCCCAGTTGGGTATCGCGGGTCTGGGTCCAGGTGGTTACGCGGGAGAGAACATCGATTTCGCCGGATTGCAGCGCTGTGAAACGCTCCTTGGCAGTCAGAGGGATGTATTTAACTTTGCTGGCATCGCCCAGAGTCGCGGCTGCGATACTGCGGCACACATCAACATCCAGGCCTTTCCAGTTGCCCTGCTCATCCGGTACGGAAAAGCCGGGTACTCCGCTGGTAACACCACACTGCAATACGCCGCGCGCCTTTACGGCTTCGAGCGTACCTTCCGCTGCAGCCAGTCCTGAGATAGCGGTAGACATGACTATGGCTGTTGCGAGAGCTTTCTTCATCATGGAATGATCCTCCTGAGATCAGGCATGTAATTCTTATTGTGTTCTGTGGATTTCTGGACGCTATCAGTTGATAGCGCTGTGTCTTTCGAAGTGTTGCAACAGGCGTGCCACAATCTGCCTGTACCACCCTGAATGTGCGCTGCGAGCCTCCCGCTGTCGCTTGCTTTATAGACTGAATCGTTCTAACGATAGACCATGTGATTTGACCTGTATATGCACTTACAGTAAAGAATTAAGCGCGTCGGCACAATTGTTTGTTGATCACCTCGTCAATAAAAACGCGGGTGCCAGTGGCGTACCAGTAGCCCGTTATCTGTTTGATAAAACTCTAATGTTTCCCAGTATTTAGCCAGCTGATCAGGGCTGGGAGTGCAGCTGCATCGAGTTAAAGCGAGATACAGCTTACGGATATAACCGCGCTGATTTTGAGCGCGGGGAGTGTCAATTCAGACTCCTGCCTCAGCGCGCTCATATCGTTTCCGGGCATTTACACCAGAATGAGTCCAAACGCGCACCAATTTATTGCACTTGCATAGATCAGGCCAGTTATGAATATCGAGTTTACGGGCATGAGCTGCGAGGCTTGTGGATCAGTCAGATCCCGGTCCTGGCAGGCTGGCGGCGGCGTGGTTACGACAATGTACGTGAAGTCCATGCTGGATCAGGCTATTAAGTAAAAGGCTTTATCTGGTCTGTAGTTGAGTTGTGTTTGGTGCGGCAGCCAGGTTGCACTTTGCAATGATTTGCAGAACGCATCGCGAATTTTGCGTGACTGCGCGGGATCAATTGGCTAAAAGCCATTATCAAATGGGATAGTCGTGGTGCTGCAGGATAGGAATTGAGATGGTGGCCAAGGCCGGAGGGTGGAGGGTGGAGCAAACAGAAGGTGATGGAAGACAGGCCCCGCAATGATTAAAACTGCGGGGCCTGTGGGCACGATTTACTTAATCCGCATGCCTGGCTGAGCACCCTCGTGGGGCTCCAGGATCCACAGATCCTGCCCGCCTGGGCCTGCGGCCAGTACCATGCCCTCGGAGACGCCGAACTTCATCTTGCGCGGCGCCAGGTTGGCCACCATGACGGTCAGTTTGCCTTCGAGCTGTTCGGGCGTATAGGCAGACTTGATTCCGGCGAAGACATTGCGGGTTTCACCGCCCAGATCCAGGGTCAGACGCAGCAGCTTGTCGGCGCCCTCCACATGCTCGGCTTTGGCGATCTTGACAATGCGCAGGTCAACCTTGGCAAAGTCCGGAAACTCGATGGTGTCGGCAACAGGCTCTGCCGCCAGCGGGCTTTTTACGGCCGGTGCTGTCGGAGCGGGTGCCGGCATGGACTGTTTCGAGTCTTCCACCATCTTGTCGATAGCCTCGGGTTCAACGCGCTGCATCAGCGGCTTGAACTTGTTGATGCGATGGTTCAGCAGCGGAGTCTGGATGTCATCCCAGGCGAATCCCTCAATGTTGAGGAACTGTGCGGCCTCATCGGCTACCTGGGGCAGTATTGGAGCCAGATAACTGAGAATCACGCGGAACAGGTTAATGCCCAGTGTGCAGCTGTCCTGTACGTCCTGCGCTCGTTCCGGCTGCTTGGCCAGCACCCAGGGTTCGGCGGCATCAATATACTGGTTGGCCTTGTCGGCTATATGCATGATCTCGCGCATGGCGCGGGCATATTCACGCTGCTCGTAGGCCAGGGCGATGGTCTCGCCCATCTTGACGGCGTCGTTGTAGAGTTCAGGCTGAACCAGGCTGGCACCGAGCTGGCCGTCAAATTTCTTGGCGATAAAGCCTGCGCAACGCGATGCTATATTCACCACCTTGTTGACCAGGTCGGCGTTTACGCGCATGCGAAAATCATCCAGGCTCAGATCGATATCGTCGATGCCGGAACCCAGCTTGGCGGCAAAGTAGTAGCGCAGGTATTCAGGGCGCAGGTGCTTGAGGTAGCTCTCGGCCATAATAAAGGTGCCGCGGGACTTGGACATCTTCTGGCCGTTGACGGTCAGAAAACCATGGCAGAATACCTTTGTCGGCGTGCGGAAATCTGCACCCTTGAGCATTGCCGGCCAGAACAGCGTATGGAAATAAGCGATATCCTTGCCGATAAAGTGATACAGCTCGGCCTCGGAGGACTCACCCCAGTAGTCGTCAAATTCGACGTCGTTGCTGTCGCACCAGTTTTTGAAGCTAGCCATGTAGCCAATGGGCGCATCCAGCCAGACGTAAAAGTACTTGCCCGGTGCATCGGGAATCTCGAAGCCCCAGTAGGGTGCATCGCGGGAGATATCCCACTGCTGCAGGCCCGACTCAAACCATTCGTTGAGTTTGTGGATCATGTGCTCCTGTACATGATCGTCCGTATTAACCCAGGTGCGCAGAAACTGTTCGAAATCGCCGAGCTTGAAGAAAAAATGCTCAGAATCCTTCTCGATGGGCTTGGCACCGGAGACGGCGGAGTAGGCGTTCTTCAGTTCGACCGGGCTGTAGGTCGCGCCACAGGCTTCGCAGGAGTCGCCATACTGATCGGCAGCACCGCATTTGGGACACTCACCCTTGACGAAACGATCCGGCAGGAACATCTGCTTTTCAGGGTCGTAAGCCTGGGTAATGGTGCGACGGGCGATATGGCCGCCGTCATTCAGGCGCTTGTAGATGAGTGCGGCGAAGTCACGGTTCTCGTCCGAATGGGTGGAATAGTAGTTGTCAAAATCCACCATGAAACCCGCGAAATCACGCTGATGCTCGGTGCTGACCTTGGCGATCAGTTCTTCAGGGCTGATGCCCAGCTGATCCGCCTTGAGCATGATAGGCGTGCCGTGGGCATCGTCGGCACAGACATAGGTGCATTGATGACCGCGCTGCTTCTGGAAACGCACCCAGATATCGGTCTGGATGTATTCCACCAGGTGGCCCAGGTGAATGGGGCCGTTGGCGTAGGGCAGGGCACTGGTAACGAGGATCTTGCGCGGATTCTGGGTCATAAGTCGGCTAATGGAACCTGGTGGACTGAAACGAAGTTGTCGGATTCTACGCTTTTTAACGTTGCATATGAACCGATGCGCTGTCGACAAAGCGCGTTTTTAGGACTAAAAAGGGTGAGTCACTATACATCCGGGGATATTGAATGAGCGCGGCAACAGGCAGCGGTCAAGTTTGCAGAATTCTGTTCTGCGACGCCAAGCTCAGTCATCGCGGAGCAGCCCACGAAGTCGGCAGGCACCCGGGTTGGGATGTTATGTGTCTGGATGATGAGGGTGAGGTAGAGTCGCGGCTGAGATACTACGACTCCCAGGTGCTGGTCGTGGTGGCCTACCATCAGCCCTACAAGGCACTGGGGTTGCTGAAAAAAATTGCTGAGGCACGCCCTGGCATAGTACGTATTCTGATTAGCGGCCACCTGACCCCGGCGAGTTCCGCCAGAGCCCTGGAAGTAGCCCACCAGACACTTCCCGACAACAGCACCGGCGCCGAGATTACCGCGGCGATTGAGTATGCGCTGAAAATTGAAGGCCTGGTTAACAAGTCGTCCATTCGGGACTACATCAGTGGCCTTGGGCGTCTGCCCACTCTGCCGACCGTCTACCGTGAGCTGAATGAAGCTCTTAGCTCCGATGTGTCCGACGCCAAGAGTATTGCGGGCATTATCGAGCAGGATCCGGCGATAGCCGCCAAGATCATGCAACTGGTCAACTCGGCGCTCTTTGGCCTGAGGCGCCAGATCAGTCGTATTGATGAGGCGGTGACCATTATAGGCGTGCGCATGATTCGCGACCTGATGCTGGCGACGCACCTGTTCAGCCGCTATCGCCAGCGCGATAGCTGGACGGCATTTTCGTTCTCCAAGCTGCATCAGCGCTCCATGCTGGTGGCGCGTCTGGCACAGCAAATTGGTGCCGATGCCGGCCTGGACCGCAACCAGCAGGGGCAGGCCTTTCTGGCTGGCCTGCTGCATGATTTTGGCATTTCGGTACTGGCGAACAAGAGCCCTGAAGCCTATCAGACACTGATGGATGAAGCTGTGCGCATGGGTCAGCCCATGTATGCCATGGAGAAAATGCGCCTGGGCCTGACCCACGCCGAGGCCGCGGCTTATTTGCTGGGGTTGTGGAACCTGCCCTTCAGCGTGGTCGAGGCCGTGTTGCTGCATCATTTTCCCACTGCATCCCCCAGCACCCGCTTTGAGCCCCTGAGCGCGCTTCACCTGGCCGACGCGCTCTTGCCTGCGCTGTCCAATGGCCCCGGCGCTGACCTGTCCTGCAAACTGTCTGAATCTTATCTGGAGCGCCTGGGGGTGCTGAAAAACCTGCCGCGCTGGAAGATGATGGCCAATGAGTATCGCCTCAAGCTTGAGTCCGGAAATGTCTCGCGTTAATCCTCATGGCGTTATTTACCCGGCGGTTAATACATGAAGCAGGGATGCTTCATCAT
>NZ_BCNS01000146.1 GCF_001528745.1 Marinobacterium profundum
TGTCCACCGGGTTAATAGTAGCCCCGTGTCGGTGGCACTTTGATGGCGGCGGTGGGGCTGTTAGAATGCCGCGCTTTCCCGACAGATCCCGGATAGCACTTTCATGGCCCTACCCAACGTTGACCCGACCCGCTACGAGGCGCTGCTGCGCGAAAAGTGTGAATCCGTGCGCGACGACTTCGCTGCTTTTGCGTTGCCTGAGGTTGAAGTCTTTGCATCGCCGCCGGAGCACTACCGCATGCGGGCGGAATTCCGGGTCTGGCACGACGGCGATGATCTGTATTACGTGATGTTTGAGCCCGGTGACAAGAAAATTCCGGTGCGCCTGGATACCTGCCCCATGGTGTCGCGTCGCATCCATGATGTCATGTTCGCCATGCTGGACGTGATCAAGGCCGATCCCGCGCTGCGCTTTCGTTTGTTCCAGATCGACTTTCTCAGCACCCTGTCGGGTGAGTTGCTGGTAACGCTGCTGTATCACCGTCCCATTGAGGATGAGTGGGAAACGGCGGCCCGGGCGCTGGCTGAGCAGTTTGATATCGAGATTATTGGCCGTTCGCGCAAGAGCAAGAAAGAACTGGGACGTGATCATGTGATAGAGCGGCTGGATATCAATGGCCGCGAGTATCGCTACAAGCAGGTGGAAAACTGCTTTACCCAGCCCAACGCCGAAGTCTGTCGCTCCATGATTGGCTGGGCGCTGGATGTGACCAAAGGTGCCGGTGGCGATCTGGTCGAGCTGTATTGCGGTAATGGCAATTTCACGCTGCCGCTGGCACAGAATTTTGGCCGTGTTGTGGCCACCGAGATTGCCAAGGTGTCGGTGCGGGCCGCCGAGTTCAATATCGCCGAGAATGGTATCGACAATGTAGATGTGGTGCGCATGGCATCGGAGGATTTTTCCCAGGTGCTCAAGGGTGAGCGTAAGGCGCGACGTACCGCGCATCTGGATCTGGCCAGCTGCAACTTCACCACTGTGCTGGTGGATCCACCGCGCTCGGGGCTGGATGCCGATACCGTAGCGCAGGTCAGCGAGTATCAGAATATCGTTTACATCTCGTGCAATCCTGAAACGCTGCAGGCCAACCTGGCAGACCTGACCCAGACTCACAAGATAGAGCGCTTCGCCATTTTCGATCAGTTCCCCTACACCCATCACCTGGAATGCGGCGTCTATCTCACCCGTAAATAATCAGCCCGCTAAGCGCACGCTGTGGGGGCTGCATCAGAGCAGCCGCAGCCCCTGTATAAGTACCAGCACAGCTCCGAGCAGCGAAATCGACAATAGCAGCGGCTTGGCGCTCTGCTTGTCGACGTAGCGATCGACGCGTCGTGCGACAAAAACCCCGGCCACCAGGCCCGGCGCCATTTTCAGCGTTAGCAGCAGGGACTCCAGCGGCAGATTGCCGGTGAGTGCCAGCATGATTAGCGTGATGGGCAGACCTGCCAGAAAAAAGGCTGCCAGCTCGCTGCGGGCCGTCAGCACATTCGACTCCTGATACACCAGTGCCATGGGGGGCCCGCCCACCGAGGTTGCGGTGCCGATAAGGCCGGAGAAAAAGCCGGCAATAGACAGCGAGCGCGTCGACATGGTGATTTTGAAGGTATTGCGCCAGCTAAGTGCGACGGACAGCAGCAGAGTGCTGCCCAGAATCAGACTTAGCACCGCAGGCGATACCGATGCCAGCAGCAGCGCCCCCAGCCAGGAGCCCGGAATACGTCCGATCAGCGCCGGCATCAGGCGCCGCCATGACAGGTGATGCCGCCCCTTGGCGACCATGTAACCGGACAGCAGTGCGCCCAGAATAATCAGTGATACCGGGATATAGAGCGGGTCTATCAGAAACAGCAGCGGCGCTGCGACCAGGCCAAAGCCAATGCCGACGACGCCCTGCAGTGCAATGCCGACGGTCACGATAAGCAGGGCCAGCAGGTCCCAGAGACTGTAGATCATTGCACATCCGCCGAAGTCGCGAGCTGCAGATCAGAGCGCCCTGCAGCGAGAGGCGGCATTATAGACCAGCAGCGGGGTAGGCGCGCCAGCCAGTTCTAGGTTCTGCATGGTCCAGATCGCGACTTTGCTTAGCGTCCGCCTGCGCCCTGGCGCGACGCTTCGGTATTTTCGACCAGCACCTTTTCGCCGAGCTGGTTAAAGGTCTGCCACAGGGCTTCGCTGATCTCGATGCCGCTCTCCAGAGTGGCCAGACCAGTAGCGGCGAAGGTGGCGGGCTCCACGCTGCGACAGCTCACCCGGTCATTCGGGCTGGACATCAGCTGCGCCGCTATATTGACCCGGTCGCTGCAGATCAGCGTCATGGTCTGTTTTTCCAGCGGACTGCAGTCGGCTTTGAGCACGGCTTCGCTGTAGCGCGGATACTGCTCGCCGGCGCTGATGCTGGCAACGTGTTCGGTGGCCGGCTGAGTGCCGTTCTGCCAGTAGGCCATCATGCTGATGCCGCGTCGGCCACAGTCGGCCAGCAGCTTGAGAATGAACTTGCGGTTGTGGCAATGCTGCACCTTGAGCGTGGCTATGCCGGCCTTGAGCGCCTTGGCGTGGGCCAGATCGAGCACCAGCGCCAGGCTGTTCAGTGCGCTGCGTCCGTGACAGTCGACGATGGCGGAACTGGCGTCTTCGAACAGCAGTTCTACCGGAGCCTTGTCCTCATCGTTGACGTAGGCCAGGGCGCGTTCGAGTTCACCGAAACCCTGTTCACCGTGCATTTCAAGCCAGCTGACCATCTGGGCGGCATCTTCATAGGTGCCGACGAAGTAGTTCATGCCCTCGAAGGAACGCTTGAGGGTCGCATTCAGTTCGTTCAGTGAAATACGCATCAGCGGGCGTCCTCGGTGTCGATGGCCGGAGTCAGGGGCAGGAACCAGTCGTCGTCAAATGGCTGGCCTATATCATCCAGCAGCGGTGCGCCCTGGAACATGGTGTTGCGCACCCACAGGCGGGAGCGGGGATCGAACTTGCTGACCCCGAAGAACGCCAGCTTGCAGCGCAGCAGGTGCATGGGCAGCACATCCTGATCCAGCAGGTTGGCCTGAATATCGCCATAGAGGCTGTGGCGCAGGCTCTGGATGCGACGCACTATGCCGCGGTATTCCGGTTTCAGAAACAGGAAGTAGGCGCAGCTGTGTTCGGGGTGCTGCGCGGCATAGTCGCACAGGCCCTGGTAACACTGCACAACGCGCAAACCAATGCCCAGGGGCATTTGTTTGGCACGGCCGCAATCGAGTTCGCTGCCACCCAGGCGCGGTTCCTGTTTCTCCTGTGAACGGTACCAGAAGGTTTCGGTGGCCCGGGGAGCGCTGAAGTCGATATCCAGCGCCCAGCGATAGCGCTCTTCTATCAGTGCTTTCAGCTCCGACACCGACATGCCGGGTGCCAGATCCTGGTGTTCGCCGACGCAGGTATAGTCTTCCAGTTCGTCCACCAGGTCCGGGTAGACCTCTAGCAGGATGGAGTTGACCATCTCCTGACCCTGCAGGCTGCAGTGCTGTTCGGCCCAGGCGATCAGGCTGTTCCAGTCGCGCAGCGGCTGCCCGGCCAGATGGCTTTTTAGCGCCGCCAGATCTTCGATAACCTGCTGGTTCTTGCCGGTCTGCCAGGCATCTTCGGTGACGATTTCCACGGTGTGCTGATGTGCCCGGGCGGCCAGGGTCCTGAAGCGCGCCAGGCGCTCGGTGCCGGGTACGCCAAAGGCGCGGATGCGGGCCAGGGCCAGTTCGCGCATCTCGATCCAGCGGCTGATCAGCAGCGGATGATTGATAAGGTAGGGTGCCATGCCAAGGCCCGTGGAGTTGCCTATGCCGAAATAGCGCTTGATCTGTGGCTGCATGGCCACGGCCTGCTCAGGCGCACGGGCTTTGGCGATATGCTCGACCTGGGTCAGGCTGAAGTTGCGCAGCATGAAGCAGGTAAACATTTCCGCCGCAAAGGGGCGGGCAAAGTCGCTGTGCCTGGCGGCGACCTTTTGCCAGTCGGCCATGCCCAGCTTGCCACTGCCATAGACCGCGGTGGTGCGATACAGATAACCGACCTGGCTAATGCGCTTTAGGTCCGGCTGTGCGCCGCTGGCGAGCTGATCGACCACATAGTCGAAGTTGCGGGCGCTGCGGTTGGCGCGCGAGAGAACAAAGACGCGGGCATCAACGCGGCCGGCTTCCTGTTTGGGTACGTTCTGGCGCAGCTGCTCGACGTAGGCCTCATCGACTTCGCCTTCACATAGCGCCATGGTCAAATCCCACTGGGTGGCGATTACGCGGTCGTTGCGGTCTTCAGGCGCCAGGTAGCTGGAAAACAGTACAAAGCTGTAGAGGCAGGTGGGTGTCTGAATGCGGTAGACCACGGTGCCGTAGCCGTCGTTGTCCAGCTCCAGCCGCACGGCCTCGATCTTCCAGCGCTCGCGCATGATGCGTCGCACCAGAGTGCGCATAAAGCTCAACCGGCTCTGGTGCAGGCTGCCCAGGCGTTCCAGGTCCATGACCTGGCTGGCGGGTCTGAGGGCGAGTGCGCCGGGGCCCTTGAGTTCGGCCTGGATGACAGCAGGATTGATCATTGTTGTTATCCTCGTACAGCTGAAAATAATGCCCCGGCGATCCCGCTATTTTGCGGTTGTGGGCCTGTGCGCAGAAACGGGTGCCCGCCAAGCTGGGTGGCGGCAATATCCGTTTGATGGTGAGTGAATACTCATCCGTTTCAGCTATGCGTACAAATCAGTTCGTTCAATCATTTGATAAGATTTTCAAATAACGTCCGCTTAAATAACGAATAACACTTATTCCAATCTTCCGCTTCCGCTTCCGCTAGCCACTAGCCACTAGCCCCTAGCTTCTCGTCCCTCGTCCCTCGCATCTCGTCCCTCGTCCCTCGCATCTCGTCCCTCGCATCTCGTCCCTCGTCCCTCGCATCTCGTCCCTCGCATCTCGTCCCTCGTACCTCGCCCCTCGCCCCTCGTCCCTACTGCGCAAGCCGCCCCTCGCTTTCGAGAATGAAATCCACCAGGGCCTGGGCCGGCGGCGTCAGGGAACGGTCGGCCTGGCTGAGGATGCCGATCTGGCGTATCACCTCTGGATCGGCGAGCGGGATGAATTTCAGATTCGGGTTGTCCTGGGGGAAGGCGAACCAGGGCAGGGTAGTGATACCCATACCGGCATCCAGCATGGCAATCAGCGAGATCATGTTGGAGATGTAGAATTGGGCGCTGTGGATCAGCTCTTCGGCGGCGCTGTTGGCCAGTAGCCGAGTGGTGCCGTTGCTGATCTGGCGGTGTCCGCGCAACTGCTTCCAGTTCAGGCGCGTTTCATTGGCCAGCGGATGGTCACGGTGACAGACAACGCCGACGCGGTCTTCCCACACAGGTATAAAGGTCTTGTCGCTCTGGGCTTCCCACAGGCTGGCAATGCCAAAATCCACCTGCCTGTTGTCCACCATTTCCAGCACCGTATCGGAGTTGGCGTCAAAGATGCTCAGGTGCAGCTCCGGCGTATTGGACATAAAGCGCTGCAAAATGTCGGGCAACATGCGGCTGGCGATTGAGGGCACTGCAGCGAGGCGCAGGTGCCCTGTCTTGTGTTGCACCAGCAGCGCCATGTCCTGGGCGATACGGTCATGGTGGGCAATCAGTTCCTTGGCCTGGGGCAGAAAGTGCTGCCCGAAGGGCGTGAGTTCTGCCTTGGCGGTCTTGGCGTTGCGTTTCTCGAACAGACCTTCCCCCAGCTTGTTCTCCAGATCCCGTATCGACAGCGAAATGGCCGGCTGGGTGCGATGGGCCTTTTCGGCGGCGGCGTGGAAGCCCTTGAGTTCGGCCACCCAGACAAAATGGCGTAGCTGCGCAATCTTCAGTTCGGCCAGCATAGTAAGTTTTCCTTATCGAATGATATTTACTATTAATTTTTATTATTAATCTGCCCGGTCTAGTATGCAAGCAACGAATAGGAGGTGCATATGTCTGACGCAATTTACGGTAACTACATTGATGGCAACTGGGTTGAGGGTAGCTCAAGCGTTGCCAATATCAGCCCGTCCGATATCAGTGATCTGGTTGGGCACTATGCACAGGCCGATGCCGCTCAGACTGAGCTGGCGATTGAAGCCGCCGTACGTGGCCAGGAAGCCTGGGAGCAGAGCGGTCTGGAACAGCGTTATTCGGTGCTGATGGCCGTTGGTGACGAGCTGATTGCACGCAAGGATGAGCTGGGTCGTCTGCTGGCCCGCGAAGAAGGAAAGACCCTGGCCGAAGGCGCCGGTGAAGTTTACCGCTCTGGTCAGTTCTTCCACTATTACGCCGCTGAAGTGCTGCGCCAGATGGGCGAAACCGCTGATTCTGTGCGCCCAGGTGTGGAAATCGAAACCCGCCGCGAACCTGTTGGCGTGATCGGCATCATTACACCCTGGAACTTCCCGATGGCAACCGGTGCCTGGAAAATTGCGCCGGCGCTGGCCTTTGGTAATGCCGTTGTCTTCAAGCCGGCAAACCAGGTTCCGGCCAGCGCCTGGGCGCTGACCGAAATTATCTCCCGCCAGGGACTGCCCGCAGGCACCTTCAACCTGGTCATGGGTCCGGGGTCCGCGGTGGGCGATACGCTGATTCACTCCAAGCGTATCAACGCACTGACCTTCACAGGTTCGCTGGAAACCGGCCGCAAGGTCGCCGCAGCCACCGCGGTTAATCTGGTCAAGTGCCAGCTGGAAATGGGCTCCAAGAACGCTCTGGTCGTTCTGGATGATGCGGATCTTGAGCAGGCCGTCGAATGTGCCGTCAGCGGCGCCTTCTTCGGTACCGGGCAGAAGTGCACCGCGTCTTCGCGCCTGATTGTGACCGAAGGTATTCATGACCGTTTCGTGGACGCCGTGATCGAGCGTCTGAAGCTGATTCGCGTCGGCAACCCGCTGGAAGAAGGCGTGCATATAGGTGCCGTAGCCGATGCCCGTCAGCTGGAGCAGAACCTGCGTTACGTTGAACTGGCCAAGCAGGAAGGTGCCCGCCTGGTGTTTGGTGGCGAGCGTATCCAGGCGTCTACCGAAGGCTACTACATGCAGCCGGCGCTCTTCGTCGACAGCACCAACGCCATGACCGTTAACCGCGAAGAAGCCTTCGCGCCCCTGGCCTGCGTGATCAAGGTGAAGGATTTCGAGGAAGCCCTGGCGACTCTGAATGACACTGAGTTCGGCCTGACCGGCGGCATCATGACCCAGTCGCTGAAGTACGCCAGCGAATTCAAGCGCCGCGCCAAGACCGGTTGCGTGATGGTGAACCTGCCAACAGCCGGCACCGATTACCACGTGCCCTTCGGCGGTCGCAAGAATTCCAGCTTTGGCCCGCGGGAGCAGGGCAGCTATGCCCGCGAGTTCTACACCGTCGTCAAGACCACCTATATCCGCGCCTGATCGAGCACCTGATCCGGTGTCGGTGCTGTTTTGCAGCCCGGCGCCGGGCTTTTACTCGCCCTTAATTATCTGTCTCTTACCTGTTTTGCGGGGGCCATCCGATGCATAACGAACTGATAGTGATCGACGGTCTGCAGTATTCCCATTGGGATCGCGGCATTTTCGAACAACTGCGTGAAGGCGGTGTGACTGCAGTACACGTAACCATCGTCTACCACGAAAACGCCCGTGAAACTCTGACCCGTCTGGGAGAGTGGAACCTGCGTTTCGAGCAGCACGGCGATCTGATCATGCCGGTGCGCAATGCCGGTGATATCAGGCGCGCCAAGGAACTGGGCAAGGTCGGCATTATATTCGGCGCCCAGAATTGCTCCCCGATCGAGGACGAAATCGCCCTGATCGAAGTGTTTCGCGAACTGAATCTCATGATCATGCAGCTGACCTATAACAACCAGAGCCTGCTGGCGACCGGTTGTTATGAGTCCGACGACAGCGGTTTGACCCGCTTCGGCAAGCAGGTGGTCGGCGAGATGAACCGCGTCGGCATGATTGTGGATATGTCCCACAGCGCCGAGCGCAGCACACTGGAGGCTATCGAGTATTCGCAGCGCCCGATCGTGATTTCCCACGCCAACCCGGATTTCTTCCACGAAGCCAAGCGCAACAAGTCCGACAAGGTGCTGCAAGCGCTGGGCGAATCCGGCGGACTGCTGGGCTTCAGCCTGTATCCGTTCCATCTGAAGAACGGCTCGGACTGCAGTCTGGATGATTTCTGCGACATGGTGGCACGCACCGCCGACATCATGGGTATCGAGCAGATAGGCATAGGTACCGACCTGTGTCAGGACCAGCCGCTGTCGGTGCTGGAATGGATGCGCAATGGCCGCTGGTCCAAGGTCATGGACTACGGCGAAGGCTCTGCTGCCAATTCACAGTGGCCGCAACCGCTGTCCTGGTTCCGTGACAGCCGCGACTTCCCCAATATCACCGCAGGGCTGCTCAAACGCGGTTTCAGCGCCGAGGATGTGGCGCGGATTATGGGGCTTAACTGGCTCAACTTTCTCGATCAGGGGTTGCAGCCCCAGGGCTGAAATCCACTGAAAAGGTGACTCTTCCCACGTGGGAATCTCTCAGGAGGCTAGCATGAATAACAACAATCCGGCCCCGGCAGCGCACGCCAATGCGTCGCTCCCCAAGCAAAAACTGCTGGCAGATGTCGATCTGCCAGTGTTCTTCCTCAGCGGCGGCGCTTTGCTACTGTTCGTCATCTTCGCCTTGTACGATATCGAGCTGATGTCGGCCTGGGTCAACAGCGCCTTTGCGGCCTCGACCAAGATGTTTGGCGCCTACTGGCAGGTGCTGCTGTTGCTGACTTTTGTCGTTGGCCTGTGCCTGGCGATTGGTCGCACCGGTGCCGTGGTGCTTGGTGGCCTCAAAGCACCGGAGATCTCCACCTTCAAGTGGATCTGCATCATCATGTGCACCCTGCTGGCGGGCGGCGGTGTCTTCTGGGCCGCGGCTGAACCCATGGCTCACTTTACCTCGCCACCCCCGCTGTTTGCCGGTGCCGGCAATGAAGCGGGTAGCGCGCAGGCGGCCTACAATGCGCTGGCGCAGAGCTTTATGCACTGGGGCTTTCTGGCCTGGGCTATCCTCGGCAGTCTGACCGGCATCGTCTACATGTACCTGCACTATGAGAAGGGACTGCCGCTCAAGCCGCGTACCCTGCTGTACCCGGTGTTTGGTAATCGTGTGATGACCGGGCCTTTCGGTACCCTAGTCGATTCCTGCTGCGTGCTGGCGGTGGTAGCCGGCACAGTGGGACCCATAGGCTTTCTCGGTCTGCAGGTCAGCTTCGGACTGGAAAAGCTCTTTGGCATTCCGGATACCTACAGCACCCAGGTCGCTATCCTGGTGGGTCTGATGGCGATCTATACCCTGTCCGCCGTCAGCGGTGTGACCAAAGGTATCCAGTTACTCAGTCGCGCCAACGTTATTCTGGCGGTCATTCTGATGGCCTTTATCCTGGTCTTTGGGCCTACGGCCTTTATCATCGATGGCTTCCTGCAGGGCTTTGGTCTCTATCTGGACAAGTTCATTCCGATGGCTACCTTCCGTGCAAGCCCGGGCTGGCTCGACTGGTGGACGGTGTTCTTCTGGGGCTGGTTCCTGGGATACGGCCCGCTGATGGCGATGTTCGTGGCACGCATCTCCCGTGGTCGCACTATCCGCGAGCTGGTGCTGCTGATCTCTGTTGTGGCGCCGGTGATTACCTGCTTCTGGTTCACCATTGTCGGTGGCAGCGGTCTGGCATTTGAACTGGCCAACCCCGGGGTCATCTCCGAGCCCTTCACTGGTTTCAACCTGCCGGCGGCCTTGCTGGCGATCACTGAACAGCTGCCCATGGGCTTTGTGATCTCGGTGCTCTTCCTGATCCTGACCACCATCTTTGTGGCCACCACCGGTGACTCCATGACCTATGCGGTATCCATGGTCATGACCGGCACCGACCATCCGCAAAGTGCGGTGCGGGTCTTCTGGGGCATCATGATGGGTGTAGTGGCGGCGCTGCTGATCTCCATCGGCTCCGGCGGTATCTCGGCGCTGCAGTCCTTTATCGTGGTAACCGCCGTACCTGTATCTCTGGTGCTGCTGCCTTCCCTGTGGACGGCACCCAGGATTGCCCTGCAGATGGCGCGTGAACAAAAGCTGATTGATTAAAGGCAGGGGAGTGCGGGTGGCTGTCACAGGCCGCCGCATCTCTCTGTATGCACTTCTAAAATACGACTCGGGAGCCCCTGGGCTTATGAAACAGATTGTCAAAACCGACCTGTATGCCTCCAAGGCGCCGCTGGAATGGGCGGTAATCGGTAACGGAACCCTTTACACAGCACAGATTCCCATCGACACGGCCGGTCAGGTTGTCGAGGGTGGTATTGAAGCCCAGAGCCGTCAGACGATGGATAACCTGAAACACACCATCGAGGCTGCAGGCCTAGGCATGCAGGATGTGACCCAGGTGCTGATCTACGTTACGGATCGCGCTTTTCTGCCGGTATTCAATCAGGTCTACGCGCAGTATTTCGACGCACCTTATCCCAACCGGGCAGCCATGGTAATTGCGGGTCTTGCCCGTGAGGAAATGCTGGTCGAAGTGGTGGCCTATGCGGCCGTCCCGAGCGTCTGATCAGTAGCGTTAAATGGTTGGCGATATTGTGATCATTTTTGCGTACCGCCGCTCCCCTGGGGGAGCGGCGGTTTTTTCGTTCTGGCGCTGAGTATGTTGCTTAGCGCCGGCCATTGCCCGAGTTGTGCCCCGAGCCGGTTTTGGGCTTGGGTTTGGGCTTCTGGGCGGCCTTGCGGGCGATCTCGTTCATCAGACCGCTAATATCCAGGCCCTGGCTGGCTGCCAGCTGATCGACGCTGGCGTAAAGGTTGGTGGGCAGCGGCCGGGGACCTGGTTTTGCCCTGGCCCGCTCTTGCGCTTCCTGCTCCAGACGTTCCTGGCGCTCCTTGTCCAGACGCATTTGTTCCAGGCGTGCCTGCTCAAGGCGTTCTTCTTCTGCGGCCTTTTCCTGCGCCATAACTTTTATTTTCGCCTTGAGTTTGTAATCAAGGTCGAGAAGTTCGTCCATGCTGAGTGACATTAGCCACTCGGTGATATTGTCATTGCTCATCAATGTCCGGTTTTTTGGGTAGCAGCGAAGGGGGCGAAAATGCCTGTCGCCTATTATGGAAGGGTTAGGCAAAAAATACAGGGTTTTAACGCCTAAAATCAAGCGCGGATTATTTAAGAGCGCAGCGTCGGGCCGCTCTGGGCCGTAGCGGATGATTTCCCGGGGTTCCAGGTTTTTAGCAAGTCTGCATTTACATTCTAAACAGTGTTTAGTAATCTCTTGTGAATTCCTAAACGCTGTTTATTAAATAACGTATATGCGGAGGCAATCATGGCCCGACGCCGAGAGCATTCCCGTGAAGCCCTCACCGAGCTGGCATTGTGTGCTGCCGAGCGCCTGCTGGACGAGCAGGGCATGGCGGAATTGAGCACCCGTCGCATCGCGGCGGAGATTGGCTATTCGGCCGCGACCCTCTATTCGGTCTTCAGCAGCCTTGATGATCTGTGCTGGCAGCTAAATGCCCGCACCCTGGCGCAGTTGCTCGATGAGCTGGATGCACTGGGTGAGCTGGAGCCGCGCGCAGCGCTCAAGGCCTATGCACTTTGTTATGTGGCCTTTGCGGCCCGCTGGCCCGAGCGTTGGAGTTTGCTGTTTGAGCACCGCACACCGGAAACGCTACAGGTGCCGGTGTGGCTGAACGAATCTATTGGGCGGCTGTTTTCGCAGTTAGAGCTTTGCCTGGCCGAACTGGCGCCAGAGGCTGGTGCAACGGAGCTGGCGCTGACCGCCCGTACGCTCTGGAGCGGCGTCCACGGAGTGGCGGTTCTGCAGTTGCGCAACAAGCTGTTCCTGCCACCCCAGGGCAAGCAGGAGCAGATGCTGGTAACCCTGGTGGATTACCATCTGGATGGCTGGAGATTGAACCGGGAGAGCAGGACATGAGTGAACTTTTCAAGCTGCGCGGGTTTCTGGCCTTTGTGTCAGTGGCCTTTATCAATGCCTTTGTGGATCTTGGTCACAAGATCATTATCCAGAATACCCTGTTCAAGACCTTTGACGGTCAGCAGCAGATACTGCTGACAGCCGTCGTAAACGGCCTGATCCTGCTGCCCTTTATCATGCTGTTTACGCCCGCGGGCTTTATCTCAGACAAGTACCCCAAGCACCGGGTAATGCGTTATTCAGCCTGGGCCGGGATTTTGGTAACGTTGCTGATTACCCTGTGCTATTACCAGGGCTGGTTTGTCGCGGCCTTTGGTTTGACCTTTGTGCTGGCGCTGCAGAGTGCCTTTTACTCGCCGTCCAAATACGGCTATATCCGCGAACTGGTAGGCACCAGCCGTCTTAGTGAGGGTAACGGCTGGGTACAGGCAGCCACTATGGTGGCGATACTGTCGGGCATAGTTGTGTTCTCGCTACTGTTTGAGGCGCGCCTGGAGGGGCTACTGCAGTTGCCGCAGGACCCCGCCGAGGTGGTGCAGATGATAGCGCCGCTGGGCTGGTTTCTGGTGGCAGGCGCTGTGCTGGAAACCGTGCTGGCGCATCGCTTGCCGGCGCTGACGCAGACCGATAAAAACCTGCAGTTTGACTGGCCGGCCTACAGGCGTGGTCGCACTCTGGCGAACAACCTGTCCCATATCGCCGGTATCAGGCCCATCTGGCTGTCGATTATTGGCCTGGCGACTTTCTGGTCCATCAGCCAGGTGATGCTGGCGGTGTTTCCGGCCTTTGCCAAGGAAACTTTGGGAGAGCAGAACACCTTTGTGATTCAGGGCACCATGGCGCTGGCGGGTATCGGCATCATGATCGGTTCCATGCTGGCCGGGCGCCTGTCACGCCACCATATCAATACCGGCCTGATTCCGCTGGGTGCCGGTGGTGTGGCGCTCGGGCTGGTGCTGTTACCCCATGCGGCGTCGCTCGGCTTCTCCGCGCTCCTGTTCCTGATGATTGGACTGTTCGGCGCCCTGATGATTATTCCGCTCAACGCGCTGATCCAGTTCAATGCCGATCGCCACGACAGCGGACGCATTCTGGCGGGCAACAACTTTATCCAGAATGTGGCCATGCTGAGCTTCCTCGGTCTGACGGTACTCTGTGCCTATGCCGGCATTTCCGGCCTCTGGCTGCTCTATGGTCTGGCGCTGCTGGCCGTGGCCGGTGCCGTGTTTGCCATCATCACCCTGCCCGAAGCGCTGATTCGCCTGATAGTGGCGGCGGTTCTCAAGCGCAAGTATCGCCTGCAGGTGCTGGGGTTCGAACATATCCCCGAGGATGGGCGCGGTACCCTGCTGCTGGGCAACCATATCAGCTGGCTCGACTGGGCCATGGTGCAGATGGCCTGTCCGCGCCATGTGCACTTTGTAATGGAACGCAGCATTTACGAGCGCTGGTACCTGCGCGGCTTCCTCGATCTGTTTGGCGTCATCCCCATCTCCGGTGGCAACAGCCGTGCGGCTCTGGCGCGGGTCAGCGAGCTGCTGCAGGCAGGCAAGGTGGTCTGCCTGTTCCCGGAAGGCTCCATCAGTCATACCGGTCAGCTGGGGACCTTCAAAAGGGGTTTTGAACGCGCCTGCGAAAGCATGGCCGAGGGTGCCGGGGCTGTGATAGTGCCCTTCTACCTGCGCGGTCTTTGGGGCAGCCGTTTCTCGCGCTCAAGCAGCCGTTTGCAGGCGAGCCGCCGCAATGGCCTGAAACGGGATCTGATCGTCGCCTTCGGTGCGCCGGCACCCCTGCACAGCACGGCCGAACAGGTGAAAAAGCGCGTGTTCGAACTGTCGATCCATGCCTGGAACTGCTACACCGATACCCTTGAAACCCTGCCCAAGGCGTTTATCCGTACCGCGCGCCAGGCGCCGGCGGAGTGGGCTATCAGTGATGTTCGCGGCACGCCCATGGGCTATGCGCGTCTGCTCTGTGCCTGTGCGCTCTTTAGTCGGCGCTTCAAGCGCACAGCGGGAACCAATATCGGCTTGTTGCTGCCGACGTCCAGCGCTGGTGCCATTGCCAATATGGCGGCGCTGATGGCCGGCAAGGCGCTGGTGAATCTGAACTTTACCGCCTCGCCCCAGGCGTTGCTGGCGGCCGCCGATCAGGCCGGGCTAGAGACCATTGTCACGGCGCGGCAGTTTCTGGTGCGGCTTGAAGCACGGGGCATCGATACCCAGGAGTTGTTTGCCGGGCGCAGCGTGCTTTATATGGAGGACCTGAAAGAATCCTTCGGCAAGTGTGAGTCGCTGGCCATGTTGCTTGCGGTGCAGGTGCTGCCCGTGGCGCTGTTGCAGGCCTGGCTGTGCCGTCGCGCCAGGGTCGATGATACCGCGGCGATTCTGTTTTCCTCCGGCAGTGAGGGGACACCCAAGGGGGTGATGCTGAGTCATCGCAATATTCTGTCCAACATCAAACAGATCGGGGACGTGCTCAATGTGCGTGACGACGACTGCTGGATGGCGACGCTGCCGCTGTTTCATGCCTTTGGCCTGACCGTTACCTGCCTGCTGCCGCTGATCGAGGGAATACCGGTGGTGTGTCATCCGGATCCTACCGATGCGGTGAATATTGGTAAAGGTGTGGCGCGCTTCAGGGCGACCCTGATGTGTGGCACTTCGACCTTCATGCGCCTCTATGCCAGTAATCGCAAGCTGCATCCGCTGATGTTCCAGTCTCTGCGCCTGATGGTGGCTGGTGCCGAACGGCTGGATCCCGCAGTGCGTGACGCTTTCGAGGCACGCTTCCATGTACCTGTGCTGGAAGGTTATGGCTGCACCGAAACCACACCTGTGGCCACGGTTAATCTGCCGGATCACCTGGATACGCGCTGGTGGAGCGTGCAGACAGGTAGTCGTGAGGGCACGGTAGGGCTGGCGTTGCCGGGTTCCACCGTGCGCATCGTGGATCCGGATACCTTCGTGGAGCTGCCCACCGGGGAAGCGGGTCTGGTGCTGATTGGAGGCACCCAGATCATGCTGGGTTACCTCAATGATCCCGAGCGCACGGCGCGCGCGATTATAGAGCTGGATGGATTGCGCTGGTACAACACCGGCGACAAGGGGCGGCTGGATGAAGAGGGCTTCCTGAGTATTCTGGATCGCTATGCACGCTTCGCCAAAATTGGTGGCGAGATGGTCAGTCTGCAGGCCGTGGAAGATGCCGTAGCCGCAAGTCTTGATACTCAGGACTGTGCCCTGCTGGCCGTGGCGTTACCCGATGCACGCAAGGGCGAGCGCCTGGTACTGCTGATGGCCGCAACGGGGTTGGAACCGGAGCAGGTGCGGGCTCAGTTGATGCAGGCGGTAGCGCCGCTGATGCAGCCATCCGAGATTTATGCGGTGGATGAGATCCCGCTGCTGGGCAGTGGCAAACGTGACTTTGGTGCTGCGCGGGCGCAGGCGCAGCAGCTGAGTGAGGCGGCCGGCAATACGTCTACAACAGTCGGTTAGCTGTGATTGTGGCTCTGTAGTTACAGAGCACTGGTTCCTGCGGCCATGGCTGTACTGGACGGCGGCGTTTAAAACGTGAATAATTCCCGAGCAAAAGAGTAGGGTATAGCATTGTGTTTGATAAATTATTTGGTCGCCGTCAGGCGACAGGAGCGGAGTCCCCCATGCAGCAAGCCCGCGCGCGCATTGAAGCAGTCCTGAGTCAGCATCAGGATCCCTATCTTGGCACCGATCTGATCAGCGCCGGCGCCCTTGGCGGCGTACGTGAAGAGGGCGACGGTATCGTTGTTAGCCTCACGCTGGGCTACCCGTGCATCGATATCCGCGGGGCTCTGAGCACCGAGCTTGAACTGCGGATCAAGACGGAAACCGGCCTCGATGCCAAGGTTGACATTCAGCAGGATATTAAGCCGCACCAGGCGCAGCGCAATCTGCGTAACCTGGATGGCGTGCGCAATATTATCGCTGTGGCGTCTGGCAAAGGCGGCGTTGGCAAATCCACTACTACGGTCAATCTGGCGCTGGCGATGGCCAAGGCCGGTGCTCGGGTGGGTATTCTTGACGCCGACATCTATGGTCCGAGTCTGGGGCTGATGGTGGGCGTGGCGCCTGGCGTGCACCCTGACTCCGATGATGAAAAATACTTCAAGCCGATTCAGGCGCTGGGTATGCAGACCATGTCCATGGCCTATCTGATCGATGAAAACACCCCCATGGTATGGCGTGGCCCCATGGTCAGCGGGGCCCTGCAACAGCTGCTGACGCAGACCTTGTGGGATGATTTGGATTACCTGTTTATCGACATGCCCCCCGGCACCGGTGACATTCAGCTGACCCTGTCGCAGAAGGTTCCGGTTACCGGTTCAGTGGTGGTCACCACGCCGCAGGACATAGCGCTGCTGGATGCCAAGAAAGGTATCGAGATGTTCCGCAAGGTCGATATTGCGGTACTTGGCGTGGTGGAAAACATGAGCACCCATGTGTGCAGCAACTGCGGCCATGAAGAGCATATCTTCGGTGCCGGCGGTGGCGCCCGTATCGCCAGCCAGTACGATACCGAGCTGCTCGGCGCTCTGCCGCTGTCGCTGCAGATTCGCGAGCAGACCGATGCCGGCAAGCCGACAGTGATGGCTGATCCGCAGGGGCAGGCTGCCCTGACTTACCTGAAGATCGCGCGGCGCCTGGCCGGCAAGATAGCGCAGCGCAATGCAACCCAGGGCAGCGCCTTCCCGAATATATCCGTGCAGAACGACTGATTCGCAGTCGATAAGCCGGGGAAGCGGCGGGTTACAGCGACAGCGAACCCGCCGTGCTGCTCCTACTGGTCTGTTCAGCCGGTCCGCAAACCGGTAGAATACCGCGCCATTCAGATTTCACGACATACGGACAACCTATGGGAATCAAATCCGATCGCTGGATTCGCCGTCAGGCGCAAGAGTGCGAGATGATTACACCGTTCGAGCCAGGTCAGGTGCGTCATACCGACCGCGGACCGATCGTCTCCTATGGCACCTCGAGCTATGGCTACGACGTGCGCTGCGCCGATGAATTCAAGATCTTTACCAACATTAACTCCACCATCGTTGACCCCAAGGACTTCGATGCCGGCAGTTTTGTTGATGTAAAATCTGATGTTTGCATTATTCCGCCCAACTCCTTTGCGCTGGCGCGCACGGTTGAGTATTTCCGCATTCCCCGCGACGTGCTGACGATTTGCCTGGGCAAGAGCACCTATGCCCGCTGTGGCATCATCGTCAATGTCACGCCGCTGGAGCCCGAATGGGAAGGGCATGTGACATTGGAATTTTCCAATACCACACCGCTGCCCGCCAAAATCTACGCTAATGAAGGCGTGGCGCAGATGCTGTTTCTGGGTGCCGACGAAGTGTGCGAGACCTCTTACAAGGATCGCAACGGCAAGTACCAGGGGCAGACCGGGGTCGTGGTACCTCGAACATGAATACCGGCAGTGCGGTCGATGCGACTCAAATCATGAAGCACAATCGCGAACAGATTAACGACTTCTGGCAGCAGGTTGAACAGACGATCGACCTGTTGCTGCACAGTCAGCAGGAAAGTCATTTCGAAGCTGATATGCTGCTGAATCAGTACAGCGATATCCTGCGCGAGATTGATTCGAACCTGACCTTTCACTTCGAGCGTGACGAAGATGAAGGCCCGGTAGAAATGATTTTCGGTTGCGATGGTTATCCCGAATCCATCGGTATGGTGCTGAGTCTGGTTGGTGCGGCTCCCAAGCTTAGTGGCATACAGTTCAAGGCCTTCAATCACCGTTATGATCCGGTACCCGGGTTTATCAATGTCGGTGATGAGTACTGCGAACTGACCGATTACTGGTTTGCCCTGCGTCTGGTGGATGCCAAGCTGCGCCTTGAGGTTTACATGGACGATGTGCCCAAGGAGCTGGATCTGGATCCGCGGGTTGAAGCGGTAATGATCTTCCTGGATGCGCTGATCGGTGAGTATGAGCTGATGACCCGTATCTGGAGTCTCGACTGGCTCGAACGTCCGGTGGATCCGCGCGATTATGGCCTGCGTCCGCTAAGCGAACTGCGCGAAGTCTTTGATCGTGACAAGAGTGCTGTGGCGCCTATTGGCATGACGATGCATTAAATGAGTTTTACCCGGTGCCATGGGGTGTCGGGTTCTGCGTATAACACAAAGGCGCTGTACCTTTCGGGCAGCGCCTTTATTGTGTCTGCTCTATTGTGAAGATGCGGGTATTTCTACACCTGGATCTTTATACCGTTATCTTGTTTCTCGTTGGCGCTAAATCCCGGTCATCAGCGTGCTCTGAAGTGCCCCTTGTCCTGGCTTTGGGCATCCTAGCTTCTAGCTTCTAGCTTCTAGCTTCTAGCTTCTAGCTTCTAGCTTCTAGCCCCTAGAGCGCGCCTCAATGCAGCTGCGGCTGTGTCTGGCTCTCGTCCGGGAGTATGAGGTGGCCGCTGCTGTCCCGGGCCAGGGCGCCGCGCTCAGACGCCAGCTCCAGTAATTGCTGCAGCAGCATATGGGTCAGGTGGCTGCTGATAATAATGCCCGCCGGCGGGTCGCCGTCGAACAGGTCTTCATCCACCATATCGTCGGGCCTGAGGCCCAGCAGCAGTGGGTTTTCAGCGACCAGTGGCGCTATGTCGTCGGGTGAAAATACCGAAAACTCCGATGAGGTTTTCAGAGCCAGCTGATAGGCGTCCTGGACTTCGTTTTCAAGCAGGCGGCTGTATTCGGACTCCGCCGCCTGAAATAGCTGCGTCAGGCTGCTGACACCCGGTTTGCCGGCATTTTCCAGTGCTCTTGGTGAGCGGCTGTAATCGACGACTTGTGTCTGGGCGCTATGCTGACCGAGTTCATCATCATCCACCAGGATGTTGCCGCTTTCGTCGACATCCAGCCAGTCATTTTCCACTGCTACCGTGAGTAGCCCATCAAGGGCTGCGGCCATGATATTGCAGCAGATAATCACGCCCACGGCTGGGTTGTCACGCTCGTTGGGGTTTTGTACCAGGTCACTGGCACGGGCGGCCAGCAAGGTGGGGTCTTCATCGATAATGCGCGCCAGGGCATCGCCATCGATATGCAGCTTCTCGTTACACAGGCGCTCGGCAGTGAGGTAGGGCTGCTGGCAGCCGTTATCCTGCATTTCCTGCACATAGGCTACCCGTACTTTTTCCAGGATTCGGGTTAGCAGGTTACTCATGTCACTTCTCCGGTGGCTGGCATTGCGTAATGCAGCGGTTGCGCTAATGTTTTAGTACGCGTGATCGATTGCCTTCAGTATGCACTTCGCCTGTGCAGAGTGCGATATATAGCAGGAAGGGGTTCAACATGAAAACAATAGAGGGTCCAGCGCCCGATGATGATGAAGACGGCAGTGTCTATGTACTGTCTGAAAACTGACTAATTGCATGATACTGAAAAACCGGCGCCCAGGCGCCGGTTTTACGTTCAGGACGAACCGCAGAAAACTGCTCCTGCGTTTTCTGCATTTCCGCCATCCCTGGCGGTCGTATGCCGCGGGCGCATGGGCGGCAAACTCAGGGCGAGCCGTAAGCCGTAAGCCGTAAGCCGTAAGCGCAAGCGGCGACGTTTAGTCTCTGGCTCAGCCCTTGGGGGTTTCGAGCCAGGTATCCAGGGTGTTCAGGTCTTCCGGGCTCAGGGTGCCGAGTTGCTGCTTGAGGCTGAACAGGTTGGAGATGAAGTCCAGGCGGGCATTGGCATGGTCACGCTGGGCGCCATAGAGGGTGCGCTCGGCGTTCAGTACATCGACCACGTTGCGGGTGCCGACATTAAAACCTTCCTGGGTGGCCTGGAGTGCAGTTTCGCTGGAGCGGATGCTCTGTGCCCGGGCCTTCACGCTCTGGACGTTGGTGCGCAGGTTGCGCAGCAAGCTGCGGGTTTGCTGAGTGACTGCCAGCAGGCTGTCCTGGCGGTCCTGCATGGACTTGTCGAGCAGTGCCTCGGCTTCGCGGGACTGGGAGCTGGTCAGACCGCCCTGGAAAATGGGTACCCGCAGTGCCAGTCCGACGGTGCGGCTATCGCCGGTATCAAAGCCCGACACGCTGCTGGTGTCGCTGTCGTAGCTGGCGTTGAGATCCAGTGTTGGGTAATGGCCGGCGCGGGCAGATTGCGCCGAGCGCCGCGCCACTTCAATGCTGTTGTCGGCGATTAGCAGGCCCAGGTTGTTCTGCCAGGCTTTTTCCAGCCACTGTTCGGGTTCTGCGGGTTGTGGGTTTTCTACCGGGTAGTCGGGCTTGAGGGCATCGACGCTGCGAAACGGTGAGCCTGCCAGGCGATCGAGGGCTTCATAGCTGTTATCCAGTTCACCTTCGGCTTCAATGCGGCGTACTACGGAATTGTCGTAGGTGGCCTGGGCTTCCTGTACGTCCGTGATGGCAATGAGGCCAACTTCGAACTGGGCATTCACCTGATCGAGCTGGCGCTGAATGGCGCGCACTTCGGCCTGGGCGCTGTCGAGATTGTTGATGGCGCGCAGCACGGCAAGATAGGCGCTTACGCTGCGCAGCACCAGGGTCTGCTGGGCCTGGTCGAAGACCAGCCCTGCCTGTTCGGACAGCACTTCGCCGCGGCGCAGGTTATACCAGCGTGCCGCCGAGAACACCGACTGGCTGAGCGTCAGGGTGACGCCTGTGCTGTCGTTGCTGCCAGCCTTGCCGGTGTGAACCCAGTTGGCGTCTGCCCCGGCAATGACTTCGGGCAGCAGGGCGGCGCGGGCCTGGGGCAGGGCTTCCTGGCCGGCTTGCAGAGAAGCGGCGGCCGATTTCAGTTGCGGGTCATTTTCCAGTGCCCGCTGGTACAGATCGGCAAGGCTGCCGGCCTGTGTCTGGGCGCTGATCAGGCCCAGAGCCAGACTTAGGAGGAGCGGGCGGCTTGAATGGGTGAGGGATTTCACAGGTAGCATCCTTTGTTACAAATGAGACAACGGGGCAAGGTCCCTGAAGGTGCGCTTGCCGAGAAAACTGTAGACAGTGGGAATTACGAACAGCGTTAGCAGAGTGCCGAAGGTCATGCCGCCGACGATAACCCAGCCGATCTGCTGGCGCGACTCGGCGCCGGCACCAAAGGCGATGGCCAGCGGCAGCGCCCCCAGCACGGTGGCGCCGGTGGTCATCAGAATGGGGCGCAGACGCAGGCTGGCGGCCTTGAGGATAGCGTCGCGCACACTCATGCCCTGATCCTGTAGCTGGTTGGCAAACTCGACGATTAGAATGCCGTGCTTGGTGACGAGTCCGACCAGGGTAATAAGGCCGATCTGGCTGTACACGCTGAGGGAGCCACCACTGTAGTAGAGCGCCAGCAGGGCGCCACCGAGGGCGGGTGGCACCGACAGCAGTATGATCAGCGGGTTCTTGAAACTTTCAAACTGGGCGGCCAGCACCAGGAAGATAAAGCACAGCGCCAGCGCAAAGGTGACCTGCAGACTGCTGCTGGATTCCTTGAATTCCCGCGACGGGCCTGTGTAATCGAAGCCCGCTTCGGGGGCTATTTCGGCCAGGTTCTGTTGCAGGAATTGCAGCGCTTCCCCCAGGCTGTAGCCCGGTGCCAGCAGGGATTGCAGCTTGACTGCGCGTACCTTGTCGAAGTGATTCAGCTCCTTGGGTGCGACGGTTTCGCTCAGTTCCACCAGGTTGGCCAGCTGAATCATGTCGCCTGCGGGGCTGCGAACATAAATATTGGTCAGGTCGTCCGGGGTACGCCTGTTGGCGTCTTCGATCTGGACAATAACGTCGTACTGTTCGCCGTCGCGCTTGAAGCGGGTGACATTGCGTCCTGCCATGTAGGTTTCCAGCGTACGGCCGATGCTGTCGACCTCCAGGCCTATATCAGACACCTTGTCACGATTGACCACCAGTTGCAGTTCGGGCTTGTTGAGCTTGAGGTCACTGTCGGCCTGAACAAAGCCCGGGTTTTGTCGTACCCGGTTAAGCAGTTCGTCGCTGATGCGCTTGAGTTCGCGGTAGTCGGCCTGGGACTTGATCACGAACTCCACCGGGCGGGAAATAATGCTCTGCCCCAGGGAGGGCAGGTTCATGGCAAAGGACATGGTACCCGGCACGCCGCCGTAGAGCTGCGGTGTCAGGGATTCGACGATCGTCTGCTGTGTGCGCGTGCGTTCTTCCCAGCGGCTCAGGCCGATAAAGGTCAGGGTGTTGGTTTCGGTGGGGAAGCCCACCACCGTGAAGTAGCGGTTCTGTTCCGGCACGCCGCTGATAATGCCCTCGATTTGGCGTGCGAAACGGTCGACATAGTCCGGTGTCGAGCCCTCGGGGGCGATGGAGAACGACATTATGGTGCCGCGATCCTCGTAGGGTGCCAGTTCTTGCGGCAGCTGCTGATAAAAGAAAATGCCGGTGCCAATGCTCGCCAGCATGATGATCAGTGTCAGCAGGCGGGAGTGCAGCACGCGCTGCAGCAGTGCCTGATAGCCCCGCGTCAGTGTCAGCAGCCAGCCCTCTATCAGGTTGAACAGCGCCGAGTGGCGGGTCTCATGGTGCAGCATGCGCGAAGCCATCATGGGCGACAGGGTGAGGGCTACAAAGGTGGATACCACCACGGCGCCCGCCAGCGTCAGGGCGAACTCGGTGAACAGCCGTCCGGTGCGCCCTTCGGTAAAGGCCACGGGAGCAAATACTGCCACCAGCGTCAGGGTGGTGGCGATAACCGCGAAGGCGATCTCCTTGCTGCCCTTGAATGCCGCCTGGATCGGATCCAGGCCATCTTCCACATGGCGGTAGATGTTTTCCAGCATAACGATGGCGTCATCCACCACCAGGCCGATGGCCAGCACCAGGGCCAACAGGGTCAGGGTGTTAATGCTAAAGCCCATCAGATACATCATTGCAAAGGCGCCCACCAGGGACAGCGGAATGGTGACAACCGGAATCAGGGTGGCGCGCAGGTTGCGCAGAAAGAAGAAGATCACCAGCACCACCAGAGCGCCGGCCTGCATCAGGGTCTGGTACACCGACTTGATGGATTCGGCGATAAACACCGAGGAGTCGTAGGCGACCTCGACCCGCATGCCGTCGGGCAGGCTGCTTGCCAGTTGTTCGAGTTCGTCGCGGATGCCCTGGGAAACATCCAGCGGATTGGCGGTGGCCTGCTTCACGACGCCCAGCGCCACGGCGCTTTCACCGCGAAAGCGGGTGATGATGCGCTCGTTCTGCGGCGCGATCTCCACCCGCGCCACATCACGAATGCGCACCGGGTAGTTGTCTATATTGCGGATGATAATGCGCTCGAACTCATCCACCTCGTTGGTATCTGTGCGGGTCAGGATGGTGAACTCACGGTCCTGGCTTTCGATACGGCCGGCCGGAATTTCAACATTCTGTTTGCGCAGTGCCGCTTCAATATCCGCCGGAATCAGGCTGTAGGCCGCCATGCGGTATGGATCCAGCCAGATGCGCATGGAGTAGCGCCGTTCACCGAAGATGAGCACATTGGCCACCCCGGCCACTGTTTGCAGCCGGTCTTTCACCTGCTGATCGGCGATGCGGGTAATTTCCATCGGATTGTGGTGGTCTGAGGCGAAGGACAGATAGATGATGGGTTGGGCATCGGCCTCGGTTTTGGATACCACGGGCTCGTCGATATCCTCCGGCAGCTGGGCCCGGACACGGCCAACGCGATCGCGCACGTCATTGGCGGCCTGGTCAGGGTCGCGTTCAATCTTGAAGGTAATGGTGATCTGGCTCTTTTCGGTGCGGCTGATCGAATTCATGAAGTCGACGCCCTCAATGCCGGACAGCGAATCCTCGATGATCTGGGTCACCTGGGACTCGATGATGGAGGCGCTGGCGCCGGGGTAGCTGGTTTCAACGGTGACCACAGGAAGATCGATCTTGGGGTATTCGCGCACCGTCAGGCGGTCGTAGCTGATAAAGCCGATCAGCAGAATCAGCAGACTCATGACCGTCGCCAGTACCGGGCGCCGGATACTGAGGTCGGGCAGGATCACTGTGCGGCATCCTCTGGACGGGCGGCATCACTGGAACCATCGACGAACACGGGTGTGACCGGCATGCCGGGAAAGAGCTTGAGATGCCCGGCGGTCACAATGGTATCGCCGGCCGCGGCGCCGGAGAGAATCTGTACCTTGCCCGGGCGTCGCTGGCCCAGGGTAACGGGCACGATTTCAACCATGTTTTCACTGTTGACCCGCATTAAGCTGAAAGCGCCTTCCTGCAACATGACGGCCTGCTCGGGTACCAGCAGCGCCTGATCATCGGCGTTGCCATGCAGTTCAATACGGGCAAAGAGGCCGGGGCGCAGCATGTCATCACTGTTATCGATGCGGGCGCGCAGCTCCAGATTATGGGCCCTGGCATCGCTGCTGGGGGCCAGCGCGTATATTTCGCCACTGAAGATGCGTCCGGGAAAGGCATCGACGGCAACGCTAACTTTCTGGCCGGGTGCAACAGCGGGCAGGTAGATTTCGGGAATGCGAAAGTCCAGTTTCAGGCTGCTGGTATCGATCAGCTCCACCAGATCCTGGCCGGTGCTGACATAATCCCCCGGGCTGACCTGACGCAGACCGGTGATGCCGGCGAAGGGTGCCCGCAAATTCATCTTGTCGATGCGGGTCTGCGCCAGTGAGGCTTCGGCTTCGTCGACGCGCAGCTGAGCCAGAGCTGCGTCGCGATCATTTTGTGAACCGACCTTGCGCTGCAACAGGCTCTGCGCACGCTGGTACTCCTGCTGGCTCAGGTTGACCCGCGCCTTCGACTGGGTCAGGGCGGCGTCATAGAGCGCGGTGTCCAGCTGAAACATCAGCTCGCCGGCCTTGACTGCCTGCCCCTCGAGAAAGAGTATTTTACGAATCTGACCGCTTTGCTCCGGGCGTATGATCACGCTTTCGTTGGCCTGCAGATTACCCACGGCCTGAAGCACCGGTGTCAGTGGCTGGGTCTTCAGCAGCACCACTTCGGCGGGAAGGCCGCGGGGCTGCTGCTGTTCTTCTTCGCTGGCCCAGGTGGATGTGGGCAGTGCCAGCAGGAGCGGCAGTATCAGATCGCGTGTTTTCATGGTGTTGGGTTCGCATCCTTGTCGAGGCTGGACTGGGGTGGCAGTACCCGCTCCCATAGCAGTTGTACCATGCTGCTGAGGGGCGCGGTGGATTCCTCTACCTGTACGCGCAGCAATGCGCCCTGCCAGCAGTTCCAGATCAGTTCGGCCAGCGCTCGGGCATCAAGGTCCGTGCGTACCGACCCTTCCTGCTGACATTGCAGCATATCCTGCTCCAGGGCATCCAGGATACGCTGCGTGGCACCGAGAATGGCGTTGCGAAAGGCATCCGAAGCTGCGCCTATTTCACCGGACAGGTTAGCCAGAAGACTGCCCATGCGAAAGCAGTGCGCCTGATTGGTCTGAATCTCGGTTTCAATCTTGTGTCTTAGTCGGGCCGCATGACAGCCCGGTGGCTGGTCGGCCTGCAGATTCCAGCAGTCAAAGGCTCTGGCCTGAAAATGACGGATGATTTCGATAGCAAAGTCTTCCTTGCTGCCAAAAAAATTATAGAAGGATCCTTTGGAAACCTGACAGGCATCGAGAATTTCTTTCAGGCCGGTACCGTGATAGCCATTGCGATCAAACAGTTCCATGCCCATTTCCAGAATGCTGTCGCGGCAGTGTTCGGGTTTGCGTCCGCGGTTCATTTTAACTAGACCGGTCAGGCTAAAAATAAGCTGGCATTCTAGCGCGCTGCGATCCGTATTAAAACCGTAATTGATTGCGAGGGGCGAGGGGCGAGGGGCTAGGTGAAAGATGCGAGGGGCAAGAAAAAGGAAAAAAGGGCGAGCGAAAGAAAAAAGGCAGGGTGGGGAATGCTGGGGTATACAGGAGCGATACTAAAACGGGCCCCGCAGGGCCCGTATGTCGTGCAATAGTTATTCTGCGATCAGCTTGCCAGAGCCTTGCTGATGCGGCCGATGGCATCCTGCAGGGTTTCAAGGCTGGTCGCGAACGACAGGCGCATGTTGCCCGGCGCGCCAAAGGCGGAACCCGGAACCAGGGCGACGCCGGCTTCGTTCAGCAGGAACTCGGCCAGATCCAGATCGTTCTCAAAGCGCGAATCGGCGTCGATGACGCCCTGGAAGCTCGGGAAGGCGTAGAAGGTGCCATCCGCTGCAATGCATTCCACGCCGTCGATGGCGTTGAGCGCCTCGAGTACATAGTCGTGGCGCAGACGGAAGGCCTTCACCATCTCGGCGACGCAACCCTGATCACCTTCAAGCGCGGCCTGGGCTGCTACCTGGGCGATGGAGGTCGGGTTAGAGGTGCTCTGAGACTGTATCTTTTTCATGGCGCCAATCAGCTTGGCGGGGCCTGCGGCATAGCCTATGCGCCAGCCCGTCATGGAGTAGGCCTTGGATACGCCGTTCAGCACTATGGTACGGTCGTAGAGTTCCGGGCAGGCGTTGAGAATATTGCAGAACGACTGGTCGCCGAGCAGGATGTGCTCGTACATGTCATCCGTGGCAATCAGTACATTGGGGTACTTGTTCAGCACCTCGCCCAGTGCCTTGAGTTCTTCCAGGCTGTACGCCACGCCGGTCGGGTTGGACGGGCTGTTCAGCACCACCAGGCGGGTACGCTCGGTGATGGCGGCGTCCAACTGGGCGGCCGTCATCTTGAAGCGCTGTTCCTGGGTGGTGGACACAATCACCGGCTTGCCATCGGCGACCAGTACCATGTCCGGGTAAGAGACCCAGTAGGGCGCGGGAATCACCACCTCGTCGCCGGCATTCAGCAGCGCCAGGGACAGGTTGAAGAAGCTCTGCTTGCCGCCACAGGACACCAGAATCTGGTTAGGCGCGTACTCCAGGCCGTTATCCTGCTTGAACTTGTTAATAATGGCTTTTTTCAGACCCGGGGTGCCGTCAACGGCGGTGTACTTGGTGAAACCTTCGTTCAGGGCGCGGATGGCGGCCTGCTTGATGTGATCCGGGGTGTCGAAATCGGGTTCGCCTGCGCCCAGACCAATAATGTTCTTGCCGGCCGCACGCAATTCGGCTGCACGGTTGGTTACCGCAAGCGTCGGGGACGGTTTGATACTGTTTACACGGTCCGAAAGTTGAACGTCCAAGCCACAATCCTCTATTAGTCGGTGCTGGATTTGCTGCTTTCTCAAGCCGATCAATGATAGCGGAATCCCTTGCCAGTCTGAATCCTTGTGCCGAAAAAATGCCGTTTTTGACGTATAAATTCTGTAGCGTCACGTCTTTTGAGCGCGAGGCCCGCGTTGCAGCTGAACTTTGAGGGCGGCCGCGCGGCGGATTGACCCTTTGGTGCAGGACTGTATGGCTTGGCGGTCAGGTAGGTTAGTATATGCGGTCGCGTTGTCAGGCAGGTGGGTTAATGAAACAGCGATTTAAAATTCAGTCGAGCTTTAAGCCCTCGGGAGATCAGCCAACGGCCATTGCGACCCTGGTGGATGGCATTGAATCGGGCCTGGTGGCCCAGACTCTGTTGGGTGTTACCGGGTCCGGCAAGACTTTTACCATTGCCAATGTGATTGCGCAGATTCAGCGGCCCACCATTATTATGGCCCACAACAAGACACTGGCGGCGCAGCTGTATGGCGAGTTTCGCGAGTTCTTCCCCGATAACGCCGTCGAATACTTCGTTTCCTATTACGACTACTATCAGCCCGAAGCCTATGTGCCGTCCTCCGATACCTTTATCGAGAAGGACGCCTCTATAAACGACCATATAGAGCAGATGCGTCTGTCGGCGACCAAGGCGCTGCTGGAGCGGGACGATGCCATTATAGTGGCGACGGTATCGGCCATTTACGGTCTGGGCGATCCGAAATCCTACCTGTCGATGATGCTGCACCTGGATCGGGGCGAAGAAATCGACCAGCGTGACATACTGCGCCGCCTGGCGGAGCTGCAGTACAAACGCAACGATGTCGAACTGCACCGTGGCAACTACCGGGTGCGCGGCGATGTTATCGATGTGTTCCCGGCGGAATCCGAAACCGAGGCGGTGCGCATCGAGCTGTTCGACAGTGAAGTGGAGCAGATCAGCTACTTCGACCCGCTGACCGGCGCCGTGCTGCGCCGCGTGCCCCGTGTGACTATTTACCCCAAGACACACTACGTGACACCCCGTGAGGTACTGCTGGGGGCTGTCGACAAGATCAAGGACGAGCTGCACGGTCGTCTCAAGCAGCTGCGTGATCATGGCAAGCTGGTGGAAGCACAACGCCTGGAACAGCGCACCGTATACGACATGGAAATGATCATGGAGCTGGGTTATTGCTCCGGTATCGAGAACTACTCACGCTATCTATCCGGACGCGAGGTGGGAGGAGCACCGCCTACGCTGTTTGATTATCTGCCAGACAACGCCCTGGTGGTGATCGATGAATCCCATGTGACCGTGCCCCAGCTTGGCGCCATGTACAAGGGGGACCGTTCGCGCAAGGAAACCCTGGTGGAGTATGGTTTCCGGTTGCCGTCGGCGCTGGACAACCGGCCGCTCAAGTTTGAAGAATGGGAAGCGCTGGCGCCACAGATGATCTTTGTCTCCGCCACGCCGAGCAAGTATGAAGCCGCCAATGCCGGCCAGATTGCTGAGCAGCTGGTGCGCCCCACCGGCCTGATTGATCCCCAGGTGGAGGTGCGTCCGGCCCGGACCCAGGTGGACGATCTGCTGTCCGAGATTGCCAAGGTTACGGCCAACGAGGAGCGCGTTATCGTCACTGTGCTGACCAAGCGCATGGCGGAGGATCTGACCGACTATCTGGCCGAGCATGGTGTACGGGTGCGTTATCTGCACTCGGACATTGATACGGTGGAACGGGTCGAAATCATCCGCGATCTGCGTATTGGTCAGTTCGATGTGCTGGTGGGTATCAACCTGTTGCGCGAAGGTATCGATATGCCGGAGGTGGCGCTGGTGGCCATACTGGATGCCGACAAGGAGGGTTTTCTGCGCTCCGAAACCTCGATGATCCAGACCATAGGCCGGGCGGCCCGCAACGTTAACGGTCGTGCCATTCTCTATGGGGATCGCATTACCGGCTCAATGCAGCGCGCCATGACAGAAACAGATCGTCGCCGGGAAAAGCAGGTTGCCTACAACCTGGAGCATGGCATAGTGCCGCGGGGTATCTACAAGTCCGTGGCCGATATCATGGAAGGTGCCAGTACGATTCCGGGCCGCAAGGCCACACGTGGCGCCAAGAAGGTGGCAGCCAAAGCTGAGGATATCCAGTTCGATCCATCCCGCATGACGGCCAAGCAGCTCGCCAAGGCCATGAGCCAGCTGGAAGACAAGATGTACGAAGCCTCGAAAAACCTGGAGTTCGAACTGGCCGGACACTACCGCGACGAGTTGCAGCGCCTCAAACATTCCGCCTGAGTATTCTCGAACCTCGAACCTCGAACCTCGAACCTCGAACCTCTTGCCCCAGGCTTCAGCTCTGGTCTGAACCCGGGGCTGAGGCGAAGTGGTGTGCGTAGCGTGCAATCCACTCGGCGGCGGCTTCCTCGCTGCTGTAATTGATGCCTTTCTTGCGAGCGGTCTGTTGCCGATAGCTTTCTATATGGCAAACCTGCTCCACCATGCGCACGGCAAAGGCAGTTTCTTCATCACTAAAGCAAATGCCCAGCAACGCATCCTCCTGCGCCTGGTAATGGCACCAGCACACCCGCCCGGTGGCACTGAACTCAGGCATCAGCAACGGAATGCGAATAATGATTTCGGTATTGTTGGGCAAGCAGTGATGGGTGTGGATGCAAAGCCCGCCGAGGCTGACATTCGACATTCGGTGCGCATGGGGTTGGCCCCCCAGCACAATCTGGATAGGGATCTCGGAAGGGTGGCGGATATAGTGGCGTGACATGGGCAAGTCCTTTTCCACGGCGGCACTGTGACTTGCAGTATAGACGCTGTGCCGATATTGCCGCCGGGGGTCAAAAAGCCAGGCTCAATGCCCAGCGCTTGTGAAGCTCAGTTCAAATATTCCCGGTGCGGATCTTCCCGGCCCGGGGCGCAGGTACTCAATAGTCAGCAGCATTATTGCCGACAGCACGACTGGCCGTAGCCGTATCGGCACTGCCATGAGAAGTGCGACGGCGAGGATAGTTGCTTTCCATGGCTAAGCTGCGTTTTGGCTATTGCTTGGCCTGTGCTTGGCCTCAAATATCCCCGGTGCGGATCTTCTCGGCCCGGGCGCGCAGGTACTCAATGGTCAGCAGCATTAATGCCGACAGCACGACCAGCAGCACCGCAACGGCGAGAATGGTGGGGTTGATCTGCTCTCGCAGTCCGGAGAACATCTGGCGCGGAATAGTCCGCTGCTCCGGGCCTGCCAGGAACAGGATAACCACCACCTCGTCGAAGGAGGTTACAAAGGCGAACAGGGCGCCGGAGATGACGCCTGGACGAATCAGCGGCATGATAACGTTGAAAAAAGTGTAGCGCGGTGTAGCCCCCAGGCCCAGGGACGCACGCATAAGAGAATAGTCAAATCCCGACAGCGCAGCATTGACGGTGATGATGACAAAGGGAGTGCCCAGGGCGGCATGGGCGATGATAACGCCCAGGTAACTGCCCGACAGCCCCAGCTGGGTGTAGAAGAAGTACATGCCTGCGGCGGTGATGATCAGCGGCACTATCATGGGTGACAACAGCATTGCCATGATCAGACGCTGAAAGGGCATTACCGGATTCGACAGTCCTATGGCCGCGAGAGTGCCGAGCACCGTGGCGATGGCGGTTGCGCAGAGTCCGATAATGAAGCTGTTCTTGATGGCCAGCATCCATTTGTCGTCGTTCAGAATCTCGGCATACCACTTCAGCGAGTAGGCATCGCTATCCAGTGACAGCATGCCGGCGGTAAAGGTGAAATAGGGCTCGGCGTTAAATGACAGCGGCACTATGACCAGGATCGGAATCATCAGGAAGGCCAGCACCGCCCAGGCGGTGAGACGCAGGCTGTGCATGCCGACCTTCTGCCAGAAGGTAAAATACTTTGGAAACTGCATGCTGTTATTCCCCGTACTGCCTGGCTGAAAGAATCTCGGATGGCTTCATGGTGTTATCCCAGCTTGATGTTGCTGACACCGACCAGACGGTCGTATATCCAGTACAGCAGCAATATCAGCCCCAGCAGCAATGATCCCAGGGCCGCGGCCAGTTCCCAGTTGTTCGATGACTGCATGTGGAAGGCAATGATATTGCTGATCATCTGACCATCGGTGCCGCCCACCAGTGCCGGGGTGATGTAGTAGCCAATGGAGATGATGAACACCAGCAGGGCGCCGGCACTTAATCCCGGGACCGTCATGGGCATGTAGATGCGAATAAAGGCCGGTATCGGCTTGGCCCCCAGTGACAGGGCGGCGCGCAGATAGCTGGGGTCAATGCCTTTCATGACGCTGTACAGCGGCAAGATCATGAAGGGCAGCAGGATATGGGTCATGGCAATGACGGTGGAAAACTGGGTATAGAGCAGCTCCAGTGGTTCGCTAATCACATTGATGGACTGCAGAAAACTGTTTATGACGCCGTTGGTTTGCAGCAGGGCAATCCAGGAGGTGGTGCGTACCAGCAGTGACGTCCAGAAGGGCAAGAGCACGAACACCATCAGGGTGTTGGCGGTGCGGGCCGGAGCAGTGGCCAGGTAATAGGCCAGCGGATAGCTGATAATGCCGGTGAGCACCGTGATCAGCAGCGCGATCCACAGGCTTTTCATGTACAGCTTGACGTAGATCTGGGTATCCCGCGCCACTATCTCGCCCTGGGCGTTGTGCATCAGGTCAAGCGCGGTGAGATAGAAATCATTGGTAAAGACGGCACCCGCCAGTTTCATTTCCCGCCAGATTTCGACGTTCTTCCACTTCGCCTGCATGGCGAGCAGCTTGCTGGCACCGTCACGGGACAGCATCTCGGGGTCGAGATTTTTTATTTTTCGGGCGCTGGACTTGATTAGGCTGGAACTGCCGGGCAGGGAGCGGTTGATCTCCTCGGCGAGCTTGCCTGAATCACGATCGTTCGCGAGCTGTTGCAGCTCAACGGTAAAGATATTCAGTACGCTGTCACTGGGCCGGGCCTCGCCGGTTTCGTCCCAGGCGGCCAGCGCAACGAGGGTCTCGGGAATAAGCTGCGCCACGGTCGGATGGTAGACACTGCGATACAGCATGGTGCCGATAGGGGCCACAAAGGCAATTAGCACGAAAATAATGAGTGGGGCAACGAAGGCCAGGGTCAGCAGCTTGCGCCGGCGCAAAACTTTGCGACTTTGAGATTTTTCCGCCGCACTCAGCCCTGCGTGGGATGGCAACCCTGAGGTTGAACCACCGCCGGGTGCCCCGGCTGAGGCGGCAGAAAGCTCGGCTTGATGCATGGATAAAACCCCTTCTTCAGACAGCGCCGGGATCAGCAGATCCCGGACATCGGTTGGGCTGAGCCTCGGTGGCGAGAGAGTGTCGCCGCAGAGGCTCAGGTCAGCGGGTGCGGCTTACTTCAGCAGCCATTCATTGAACTTCTCACCGAGGGATTCGCCGTAGTCGGCCCAGAATACACCGGATGCCTGCAGACCTTCGTCCAGGTGAGCTGAAGGCAGTTTGGGCAGAATGGCTTCGTCTACATAGGCGTAAGACGACTGGCGCGTTGGGCCGTAGGCGACTTCCTGCATGCCGCTTTCAGGCTTGGAGCTGGTGGCGAAGCGAATGAAGTCTTCGGCCAGTGCCTTGTTCTTGCTGCCCTTGACGATAGCCCAGACATCCAGGTCGAAGATATGGGCATCCCAGACCATTTCGAACGGTTTCTTGTCGCTCTGAATGGCATCAAAGATACGGCCGTTGGCCGACTGCACCATTACGGCGCCGCCATCATTCAGCAGTTGTGGTGCCTGGGACCAGCTATCGAACCAGACCAGATCGTCCTTGATGGTATCCAGCTTGGCAAAGGCACGGGCCTGACCTTCGTCTGTGGACAGCAGTTCATAGACTTCAGCCGCGGGTACGCCGTCTGCGATCAGGGCCCACTCCATGTTCACCTGGGGGCGTTTGCGCAATGCGCGCTTGCCAGGATAGGTACTGGTATCGAACAGGTCGCCTATGGTGCTCGGCTTGCCGCCCTGAATGGTGTCGTTGTTGTAGGCGTAGAGCACCGTCCAGACAATGTTGCCGACACCGCACTCATTGGCGAGCGCCTGGGCTGAAAAGTCTTCGCTGGCGGGGGTACCGTCATCGCCTGGGGGCAGGGTGTCATGGGGGAAGACTTCGAGCAGACCTTCAGAGCAGGCGCGTTCCAGGTCGATAACCTCGATGTCCACCACATCCCAGAGAATATTGCCGCTTTCTACCTGTGCCTTGAGCTCGGCGATGCCGCCGGAGTAGTTTTCAAACAGGATCTTGTGGCCTGATTGCGCCATATAGGGATCGAGCATGTGTTTTTGCTGGGCGGCACCGTAGGCGCCGCCGAACGAGACGGCGGTGAACTGGTCTGCCAGCAGCGGGCTCGCTGCCGTGCAGAGTGCGAGTGCCACGCCTAGTCGTTTGAGAGTATGCATTGCTATTCTTCCTTCTACGCGTTGTGGTGTGTGCTGCTGTGAATGCTCGAATCAAATGGCGCGATCCAGCGCCAGGCCGCCGGCCAGATCCCAGGTCAGGCGAGTCAGGGCGCCGGGCGTGAGGACCGGGGCCTGACTGTCGTTGAGTGCCTTGACCATGAGTTCTGCGCCGCTGCTCATTTTGAAGAAGTAACGGATGGAATCGCCGACATAAAGCCGGGTGGTAAAGCTGGCTTCAATACAGTTATCGCGCAGGCTATCCCCGGCGATAAACAGGTTTTCAGGGCGAATGGTCAGCATGCAGGGCTCGCCTGGCTGCGGGCAGTTGGGGTTTAGGGTGGTGGCGCTGCTGCCATCGGCCAGGCTTATCTGGGCTCGCCCGCCTTCAATGCGGGCCACGGTGCCGGGAATGCGGTTGTTCTCGCCGATAAAGTCGGCCACAAAGGAGTTGGCGGGGCGCTCATACAATTCTTCAGGGGCGGCGCACTGCTCGACGATACCGTCGTTGAATACGGCGATGCGGTCGGACATGGTGAGGGCTTCGGTCTGATCATGGGTGACATAGATGGCAGTAAAACCCAGATCTTCGTGCAGGCGCTTGATCTCGAACTGCATCTGTTCACGCAGATTTTTATCCAGCGCACCCAGAGGCTCATCCATTAGCACAATACTGGGTTCGAAGATCAGCGAGCGGGCCAGGGCGACGCGCTGTTTCTGGCCGCCCGATAGCTGGCCGGGGTAGCGCTTGCCAAAATCCGCCAGTTCGACCAGCGCCAGAGATTCCTTGACGCGACGCTTGACCTCATCAGCGGATTTTTTACGGACCTTTAGCGGGTAGGCGAGGTTTTCACTGATGGTCATGTGAGGGAAGAGGGCATAGTGCTGGAAGACCATGCCTATATTGCGGTGATAGGGTGCAATGTTATTGACTGGCTCACCGTTAATCAGAATGTTGCCGCTGGTCACATCTTCGAACCCTGCCAGCATCATTAAACAGGTGGTTTTGCCGGACCCGGACGGACCCAAAAGGGTGACGAACTCGCCTTTGCGGGCATCCAGGTTAAAGTCTTTGACTACCAGGTTGCGCTGGTCGTAGCTTTTCTTGACGTTGATAAAGCGAACATACTGATCATCGGGGGAAGGGGCCTGGCCGGTGGTCGTGGTATCTGTCATTGAATGCGTTACTCCAAGCCTGATTATGTCGCAATGCTGCCTGATGTCATGCCAGTTCAAATTACTGAATCTGATTTATGCTGCAATGAGTGTAGATGCTAATGGCGGAATATGCCGCAATGAAAATAAATGTTTACAACACTAAAAATGCTACCGCAGATACCGGTCTGTGAGCGGAGTTCGGCAGTGGTAACTTAAAGCAGACGAAGGATGAGGGGGTGGGTCTAATAATGAGTTCATGTTCGCTTTCCCGCTTTTATTATTGTATGGGTACTGTCGATCTTATCGGTAAGTCGTGTCCTTTGATACGACCTTGGGTCTTAATATAGGTCAGCGGTTCGCATGGGCTATAGGTCCAGCATCATGGCCGCACTAGTTCCAACCTTTTAAGTTATAAGCACATTTTTGTTAGAGCTTTTTATAAGGTCCTGTTCAGTGAGTCGAATATAGACTTATGCCTAGGAGGCTGTCCG
>NZ_BCNS01000147.1 GCF_001528745.1 Marinobacterium profundum
AGGCTGCTAGTTCCCAAGCCCCAAGCCCCGGGCGATAGCCCAGAGCCCGAGGCTCTTGTGATGGCTATTTCAGAGCAACTCAGCTGGCGACGCAGCTGCGCACATTGTTGTCGGCTGTAGCTGCCGTCGTTGCCGTTGCCGTGACGCCCCTGGGATCAACGACACGAATGGTAGCGACCTTGCTCTGGGTGAAGAAGTCGATGGCATCCTTGCCCTGTACCTTGTTGTTGCCCACCAGAGAACCCTTGATGCCGCCAAAGGGCAGGTAGGGATGGGGGGCGCAGATGCCGACGTTGACACCAACCATGCCGACGTCGGCCTCGTTGATGAATTTCTCGGTGTAGAAACTGTTCTGGGTAAAGATGCAGGCGCCATTGCCCAGCGGGTGGTTGCGGATCATGCGCAGGGCGCCGTCTATGCAGCCCACCTTGATAATGTTGAGCACGGGGCCAAAAATTTCTTCCTTGGCGATACGCATGCAGGGGGTTACATCGGTAAAGACAGTGGGGCCGACAAAATAACCATCCTGATTGGCTTCGGGCAGTTGCGGGTTACGCCCATCCAGCGCCAGGGTGGCGCCTTCTGCAAGGCCAATGTCGATGTAATCGTGAATGCGTTTCCTGGCGCTGGCTGAGATCACCGGGCCCATGAAAATATCGGGGTCCATGGCATCGCCCAGAGTGACCTTGCGTGAGGCTTCCAGCAGACGGGCGAGGAAGTCGTCGTAGATTTCCGGCACCACGGCAATATTGGAGACCGCCAGGCAGCGCTGACCAGCCGAGCCGTAGCCCGACATCAGGATGTTGTCGATCAGCAGATCCATGGGGGCATCTTCCATGGCGGCGAGGAAGTTCTTGGCCCCGCCCAGCAGCATGGTTTTCTTGCCGCCGCGCCCGCAACCCTCGCCGATGGCCTTGGCGGTGGGAGTCGAGCCCACCAGGCAGACACCGGCGACATTGTCGTCTTCATACCAGGCCTCAACCACTTCGCGGTCACCGTGCACTATATTGACGACGCCGTCAGGCAGGCCAATATCACACAGCAGCTGCATCATTTTCTGCATAAACAGTGGTGATTCTGTGGAGGGCTTGTAAACGAAGGTGTTGCCTGTGCCTATGGCAAAGGGGATGAACCAGCCAAATACCAGGGCGGGAAAGTTGAACGGCGCCACACCGCAGAATACGCCCAGCGGTGCCTTGATCAGGCGGCCGTTGATGTTGTTGGCAATGCCCTGCACGGTGTCGCCCTGAATCAGCGCGGGAATGGTGCAGGCCATCTGCAATATCTCTATAACGCGGCCGACTTCGCCGCGGGCTTCGGCGATATGCTTGGCCTGGTCAATGGCGATGGAATGGGCCAGCATTTCCAGATTATCTTCCATGGCGCGGTGCATCTTGAAGATGAAGTCCATGCGTTTGGGTAATGGCAGTGCGCTCCAGGCCGGGTAGGCGGCGGCTGCGGCCGCTGTGGCCTCACGGGAGGTGGCGGGGGATGACAGCGGTACTTCACCGATCACGTGTCCGGTGGAGGGGTTACGCAGGGGCTCGTACTGTCCGTTGGATTCGTCCAGCCAGGCACCGTTAATATGGTTTTTGATTTTGATATATTCGGTGCTCATCGTTGAACTCCTGTTCGGTTAAGTAAAATTGATTGCCACGGTCTGTATGGGGAGATAATTCGTTGTCGCAACCGTTAGATGGCTGCGGCTGCCGGGAATTGACCCGTTTATTAATCGGTGTGTTTTCAGCCGCGTTAATCCGGCCACCTGCAAACGGTACTCTCGCATTAATGGGATGCGGATTTAAAGCGACCGCTCTAACTGGACGAAACGGGCTTGAATGCGAAAGGCCTGGCGGGTTCAGTCAAAACCTTGAAACGGACTATAGGACAGTGCTGAACAGGCACTATAGACCCAACAGATATAGCGTTCTGGATCCAGCCGCGGAGCTGGGCTTTGAGCGTTTGTGCGGACAGGTTCAGAGCCGCGCTGCAGTTTCTTCATTGAAATAGCGCGGCCATGGAAGGTCTAGCTAATCAGTTTTATCAGTTTGGCCACGCGCTCCAGTCCCGGGCGTATGCGTTCGGTGGCGATGGAGGAGTAACCCAGGCGGAAAAAATTTTTCGCCTCGGACTGATAAAAGTAAATGTCGCCGGATTCGAGCACCACACCTTTTTCCAGGGCCAGGCGCTTGAGTTCCCGCGCATCCAGAGTGTCAGGACCTTTCACCCAGTAGGAGGAGCCGCCAAACACCGGCGGTTGGGTTGAGTCGGGCAAAAATTCCTGCAGCGCATCACCGACCTCCTTCCAGCGTTCTTCATACACCTGCACCAGCCGGCGGATAAGGGAGTCGTGGTAGCCACGGGCCAGGAACAGGCCCACCGAGCGCTGATTGTTCATGGGCGGGTGACGCATCATCATGCGGCGATATTCCCGCACCTCCCGTATCAGCTCACGGGGGCCCACCATATAGCCAATGCGCAGCCCCGGTGACAGGGTTTTGGACAGGCTGCCCAGATAGATCACCCGATCATGCCTGTCCAGGCTCTTGAGTGCCGGGGAGGGGTGGCGGGCAAAGGTGGTTTCACACTCGTAATCATCTTCGATGATCAGGAAATTGTGTTTTGAGGCCTGCTCCAGCAGGGTACGTCTGCGCGCCATCGGCATGGTCACTGTGGTCGGGAACTGATGACTGGGGGTGGTGAAAACAAGATCGCAGCCCCGCAGCTGGTCGCCGGTTATCAGGCCTTCGCCATCTATCTGCAGCGGGCGCACCTGGGCGCCGGTGCAGCTGGCTATGCGGGTGAGATCCGGATAACCGGGCTCCTCGAGGCCGAAGGTGGAATTGCTGTCCAGCAACAGGCGCAGCGTCATGTAGAGCGCATGCTGTGCCCCTACGGTAATAAGAATTTCCTCGGGGTCTGCCCATACCCCGCGCCGGGGCAGCACGCGGGTATGGATCTGTTCGATCAGCAGGGCGTCGTCGTCATCGTAGCGATCCCCGGACCAGTCGCGGATGGACTGTACGGACACGGATTCGCGGCAGCACTCGCGCCAGTGATTGGTCGGGAACAGGGTTGGATCGAGCTGGCCGTAGATAAAGGGGTAGGGATAGTCCTGCCAGCGGTGCAGCTTGTTGAGCTTGTCGCGGGAGGGGGTAAATTTCAGACTCTGCTGCCAGTCGGGTCGGGTGCCCTGTATGACGTCAGGCTCGGCGTCTTTATCACTGATGCTCTCGTCCCGGGCGAGGCTCTGGAGAATGTCTGCATTGACGTAAAATCCCGCCCTTTCCCGGGAGATCAGGTAACCGTCATCGATCAGGTGTTCGTAGGCGATGATCACCGTATTGCGCGAGACCCCCAGGGTTTCCGACAACTTGCGGGTCGAGGGTAGCGGCACATCGACGGGAATATGACCGTCGATAATGGCCTTGCTGATCTGTTCGCGAATCTGCTGCTGCAGGCTTGAATCGCTGTGCGGAGACAGCTGAAACAGGTGACTTAACATCGATACCTTCTTTATCCATCACGCCCTGGCGCCATTCGCCATGCCCGTTTGTACGTCGGCGTTCAGGGTGGCGTCAAGTCGCGGGTGTTCTGCGGATACGCGAGTCCTGTGAGTTAGGGCGGCACCATTGGCGTGCTGGATCAATACCAAAGAAGTGGCGGGCAAGCTGGGCAGCTCCGAGCTGCGCCGGTATGCTGGGCCGGATCCATCAATGAGAGATATTCATCAACAAT
>NZ_BCNS01000148.1 GCF_001528745.1 Marinobacterium profundum
TTATGGTGGGGGCGCTGACCCTGGGTTCTGCCGCACCCCATCTGGTGAATGGCCTGGGCGGGCTGGACTGGCAGCGGGTGATTATCGCCACCTCCCTGCTGACCCTGGCGGGCGGGCTTATTGCCGAGTTTTTAGGAAGTGACGGTCCCTTCCCGTTTCCCCGTGCGCCCTTTGATCCCCGCAAGGCCTGGCAGGTATTTACCGATCGCAAGGTCTTGCTGGCCTCCCTGGGGTACTTCGGGCATATGTGGGAGCTGTACGCCATGTGGGCCTGGTTTTCGGTGTTCTTCGCCAGCACCCTGGCGCTGCACGGGGTGGAGCAGGCCGGCAAATGGGCGGCCTTCGGCACTTTTGCCGTTATCGGTGCCGGCGCAGCGGGTTGCCTGGTCGGTGGTCTGCTGGGGGATCGCTGGGGGCGTGCCAAAGCGACGGTGCTCGCCATGGCAATTTCCGGCGGCTGTGCGCTCACGATTGGCTTCATGCAGCAGGCGCCGGTATTGCTGGTGCTGCTGGTGGGCCTGGTGTGGGGCTTCTGGGTGGTGGCGGATTCGGCGCAGTTTTCCACCCTGGTGACGGAGGTGGCGGACCAGAGCTATGTCGGCACGGCGCTGACGCTGCAGCTGGCGATCGGCTTTATCCTCACTGTGCCTACCATCTGGCTGATACCGGTTATTCAGCAGGGCGCAGGCTGGGGCGTTGCCTTTGGTCTGCTGGCACTGGGCCCTGTGGCCGGCATTATTGCCATGCGTGCGCTGGACCGGGACAGCGCACAGGGGCCAGGCGCCCGCGGTTAGACAGGTCCTTAGTCAATCAGCTGGGTGCTCACCTTTAGCGGGCCTTCGAGGGTTTTGTGCACCGGGCAGCGGTCGGCGATTTCCAGCAGACGCTGTCGCTGCGCTTCGGTGAGTTTGCCTTTTAGGCTAATGCGCCGTTCCAGTATATCGATACGTTTTTCAGTCTCGCTGCAGCCCTCGCAGTCGGCGCCGTGCTGGCGGCTGTGGCTGAGCGTCACACTGACATCATCCAGCGGTATCTGCTTGAGGTTGGCATACATGCGCAGCGTCATGGAGGTGCAGGTGCCGAGTGCCGCGAGCAGATGCTCGTAGGGGTCGGGGCCCAGATTGTCGCCTCCGGACTTGAGCGGTTCATCGGCGAGCCACTCATGATGGTCGCTGTTGACCAGGCGGGTAAAGCGGTGGTTATGCTCGCGGACATCCACCTCGCCGTTGCGCGTGCCGGCGTCGACCGTTGCAATCAAAGGTACCGGTGTCAGGTACTTTTCACTCCAGGCACCTATGACGCTGGCGGCATAGGCGGTGTCTTCCTTGCTGCTAAGCAGATGGTCGGCCTTGTCGAGGCTGACAAAACTCTTGGGATGCTTGGCGCGGCGGTAGATCTGTTCGGCCTGGCTGATTGAAACGGTATTATCCAGCGGCGAGTGCATCACCAGCAAGGGCGTGCGCAGGCGCTCAATGTCATCATTGTCCTGGTTCAGGTCATCAAGAAACTGCTTTCGAATGGTGAAGGTACGCCCACCAAGGCTTACTTCTGCCTCACCGCTGTTCTCTATCGCATCCACATGGGCACCGAACTGCCTGATCACATGCTGGGCATCGGCTGGCGCACCTATGGTCACCACGGCGGCGGTTTCCAGGATACGGTGGGCGGCCGAGAGCACGGCGCGCCCGCCCAGACTGTGGCCGATGAGCAGGCGC
>NZ_BCNS01000149.1 GCF_001528745.1 Marinobacterium profundum
CTATGCACAAGCTACATCCCTATAGCTGCCCTGTGGGGGTCTTTGAATAAGTTCCAATGAGTCTCTGGCTTCCAGCGCAAACCGGAATTAAGGCGCAGTTCCTGTGACAGCTGGCTTCGTGCCCCGCGCTTCAGCCGTTGCTTTGCGCACGGTTCAGCCAGTAATGATTGATCAGCTGAATCACGATTACCCCTAGCAATAGCAGGCCTGCGTAGGCCAGCAATATCTGGCCCCAGTGGGCGCTGAAATTCAGCTCCTTGCAGGCACCCAGCGCCAGAGGTGTGAGCCAGGACACCACAGAGACTGCCGAGGCGCTGAGCATGGCCATCTGTCGGCGCCGGCTGCAGCCATGGAACAGGGTCTTGCCGATCCGGGCTTCTATATGGGGCAGGATGAAGTGGTGAATCAGCATGCCGTTAAGGGTCAGAATGGCGACAATAATAATTTTCGCCCAGACCTTTGGATTCTGCAGCCCTTGCTCGAAATAGGCCAGGTAGTGCAGCAAATAGCCTATGCCAGACACCCAGAGCAGGGCGAGCCCCAGGCTTACAACGCGGGTTGACTGGCGCAATATATCGAATTTTTCCCGGCTTATGCTGCGCCTGTGGAAGAAGTTGAAAATGATCAAATCCAGCAGCAAGGCGCCGCCAATGCCCAGGGCCAGGCCAAACAGATGGGTAATCTTGATCAGGGTTTTCAGCTCGAAATGGATATCAAACATATCTGCCTTCTGTACTTTTGCACTTGCTATTGTTTTATAAAATGGGCTCAGCGTTGCGAGTGCGGCTCGTCCATGAAGGCAGTAGCGAACGGAGGCGGGAAAATATACAACAATCAAAGCATAATGCAAATCGTTATCGTTTAGATTCAATATCGAATTATTCCTTGGTTATAAGGTTTGTAAGTTGATTGTGACCGTTGCAGCGCAATAGGCGGATTCGCTGTCAACTACACTGACAAGACCAGTGTTATCACAAAAAAGTACATTCAAATGGCCGACAAACAGCCTGGTAATACACCGTCAGGAATGAGCCCAATGCAGGGGCCGGGGTCTGGTGCGCGCCTGGTCATCTGGTTCCTGACGGCCTTGCTGCTGTCCTTTTTCTGGCTTGATACGGCAAAACGCCAGCATCAGGCCGATCTGTCCTATACCGCCTTCAAGGATCGGGTGCGGGCTGAGCAGGTGGCCAGCATTACGCTGCAGGGACTGCAGGTCAGCGGCACCTTTCGCAAGCCCGAGCCTGGCTCGCAGGCGACGGGAAACCGGACGGTGAGGCACTTCATTACTATCCTGCCACCGATTGATGATCCGGAACTGATGCCACTGCTGGAGCAATATGGCGTCGAGGTGCGAGTAAGGTCGGAGGGTGGCAGCTGGTGGGTGCGATTGTTAATAGGATTAGTGCCCTGGCTGTTGATTATCGGTCTGTTCTGGTATGCCAGCATCAAGATGCAGGAGCGCATGTTGGGTGGCGGTGGTGCCGGCGGGATTTTTGGCTTTGCCAAGTCCAGAGCCAAGCGCTTCGACAAGGGGCAGTCCAGCGTGACCTTCGATGACGTGGCTGGCTTGGAAAACGCCAAACGGGATCTGCGTGAAATCAGCGACTACCTGCGCGACCCCAGCCCCTACCGCCGGCTGGGGGCCAAGATTCCGCGGGGTGTTCTGCTGATGGGGCCACCCGGCACAGGCAAGACCCTGCTGGCCAGGGCCGTGGCCGGCGAAGCTAATGTTCCCTTTTTCAGCATAAGCGCGTCCGAGTTTATCGAGATGTTCGTGGGGGTCGGGGCGTCGCGGGTGCGGGACATGTTCCAGAGCGCCAAGAAAGAGGCGCCTGCCATTATCTTTATTGATGAGGTCGATTCTATCGGGCGTGCCCGGGGCACGGGGCTTGGCGGCGGCCATGACGAGCGGGAGCAGACACTGAACCAGATCCTCAATGAGATGGATGGATTCGAACCCCATGAAGCGGTCGTGGTGCTGGCCGCGACCAACAGGCCCGATGTGCTGGATGCTGCACTGATGCGACCGGGGCGTTTCGACCGCAAGGTGACGCTGGATCTGCCGGACAGAACGGCGCGTCAGGCCATTCTGACAATTCACTCCCACGCAGTACCGCTGGCGGCTGATGTTGAGCTTGCGCGTCTGGCGGCACTGACAGTGGGTTTTTCCGGGGCCGATCTCGAAAATCTGATTAACGAAGCGGCACTGCTAGCCGGGCGCAAGGGGTACGTTGAGGTTGATATGGCGCTTATGCTTGAAGCGCGCGACAAAGTGGTGCTGGGTGGTCTGCGCGAGATGCTGCTTAGCGACGACGAGAAGCAGCTGGTGGCCTTCCATGAAGCCGGTCATGCGGTAACTGCCTGCCTGCTACCCCATGCCGATCCGCTCGACAAGGTCACTATCATTCCGAGGGGGCAAGCGCTGGGGGTGACTGAGCAAATTCCCGAAGCTGAGCGACACAATTTCAAGCAGAGCTACCTCTATGACCGTATTGGCGTGATGCTGGGCGGCCGCAGTGCCGAGAAACTGGTGTTCGGTGAAGTGAGTTCCGGTGCCGAGGAGGACCTGAAACAGGCAACACTGCTGGCGCGCCATATGGTGACGCATTGGGGCATGAGCGAAAAAATCGGCCCCGTTGCCTTCCATCGCGGTGAAGAACACGTGTTTTTGGGGCGTGAAATGGCGCAGCAGCGGGATTTCAGCGAGCATACCGCCGAATTGATCGACGACGAAGTCAGCACCTTGCTGAAGCATTGCGAGGTCGAGATTGGGCAGTTGCTGAAAAATAACCGAGCTCTGCTTGAAGCGGTGGCCGAGGCCCTGCTGGAGAAGGAAACCCTTACATTTGACGAAATCCGCGCCCTAATCGATGCCTGCCCCAAAACGGTTCGTGGGGCAGGAAAATAGGTTCGGCTGCAGGGCTGAAGGCCGGGCGTTTTGCCACAGGGAACACCTCCATGTGATCCGATGTCATCAGTAGTGAGAAGGCAGTGAATATCCAAAAAATGTCCCCTGTCAGTTAAGAACAGGAGGTTAATGGGATGTCGTAATGATCGTTGAATAGGGACGGTTAATGTCAGGATCCAATGGAACCCATTAATGAGGAGGTGTTCCATGAATATCGAGCAGTTCAAGGCACATTGGCGTGACTGGCTGATGTTGCTGTTTGGGGTCTGGCTGGTGATATCACCTTTCGCCCTGGGCTATGGCGCAACGGATGCCATGATGGTGCTGTGGAATCCCGTGATCGTGGGCGTCGCAGTCGTCGTCTTCGCCATTGCAGTCCTCAGAAAAACACAGGTGTGGGAAGAGTGGGTACTGCTGGCACTGGGTGCCTGGCTTATGGCCGCCCCCTTCCTGCTGGGATACGCCACCATGCCGGCTGCGATGTGGAATAGCATCATTGTCGGCCTACTGGTAGGCGCAGACTCGGTATGGTCCCTGGTGGTCATGCTGGGTCGCAGTGGTCACAAGACAGCCTGATTATCCAGCCTGGGTGCAAGATCGGCTTATGGCCGGCCATCGCGGAACCTGCAGGGCGGCAAGGGACGCCCCTGCAGGTTCCGCAACCTGAATGTGCCTTTTATAGCGCGTCATCTGATTGTTATTTCTATTTTCCCTGTAGCAGTCTGTTCAGGCTGAGAGACGTCAACGGGGCGCGTCCTGCAGCGCATCAATCAGTTCTCTGAACAGCGCTTTGTTGCCGTCGTTCACTTCGCTCAGAGTGCGATGGGCTTCCAGTATGGTGGCTGCCATGGCGTCTGTGGAGGTGGTATCAGACGATAGTTGCTGCAGGGAGGGGCTGTCCCCGGGGCCTTGTTCGAAAATGGTAAAGATGCCGTAGAAGCCCAGGCTGTCCAGCAGCTCGTTGATATCCGGATTGTTGCAGACCAGCACCGCCTGGCGGTCGAAACGCCTGTGCATGAAATTGGCGACTTTGGCCAGCAGCCCCAGCATGGTGCTGTCGATGGATTCTGCCTCGGTCAGGTCAATCAGAATGTTATCAAAGTCCAGTTGCTTGAACAGGCGTTCGAGAAAGGCGTTGAAGCTTTCACTCAGGGTATAGCGCAGCTCGCCAATCAGTTTCAGGACGTAGGTACGCTCGTGTCTGGCATAAAAAATAGTGCCTGTAGCCATCTCAACTCCGCTTTCGGATCATCAGGAAGGTTATATCGTCCGGCAGGGTACTCTCCTGGGTCAGTGCCAGCTCCCGGACCAGGGCGGCGATAGTCGTCGAATCATTGTTGATTAAGGATAGCAGGAACCCCAGCTTTGCCCTGAGCCGAGGCTGGGGCAACACCTCCAGAATGCCGTCCGAAATCAGGGCCATGATGAAGTCTGGTGGCAGTTGCAGCTCGCCGGTTTCGTAGCTGGCAAACGCGAACAGGCCCACTGGCAGGCTCTTGATACCTACAAAGTCGGACCTGGATCCGTCGAATAGGACGGGGAAAGGAAATTGGCCGGCCTGACTGTATTGCAGCCGGTTTTCGTCCAGGTCGAGTACGCCGTAGAACATGGTCATGTATTTATCCAGGTGCCCGCCCAGAAGCTTGTGGTTCAGGTGGTCGAGGATTTCGCCAGGACGCAGTATGGCACTGTCACGTCCCTCGCGGTGGTCCTCCAGATAGCGGACCATGTAGCTCTTGAGCAGCACGGTGACAAAAGCCGACGAGACCCCATGCCCCGATACGTCCGCCATGTAGAAACCGAGGTGGCGGTTGTCGATGGCAAAATAGTCGACGAAGTCGCCACTGAGATAGGCCGAGGTAATCAGCCGGTGGCTGAATTCGTAAGAACCTATTTGCTTGTGGTTTTCGGGCAACAGCTGGAACTGGAGGTGACGGCCGCCTGATTCGTCGTCCTTCATGCGTTGCAGGCTCTTTTGCAGCCGCGTATTGGCAGCCTCGAGTTCGAGTGACAGCTGGCGAATGTGCAAAAGGTTATCCAGTCGTACCACCAGTTCCAATTTCTCGACCGGGCTGGTGATGAGTTCGTCGACGCATTGCCGGCGCAGACCTGTGATCAGGTGACCGTGGTGTTGCGAGATGACCACGAGAAAGGGCAGGAACAGGGGGCGCTCCCGTGCCTTGCGGCATTCTACCTGCTGCCACAGCCTGTTCAGGGCGGTGGCGTCGAGAATACAGAGGTCAAAGGTATCGTCCAGCAGCGCCTGGGCATCACCCGCCAGCACCCTGTAGTGGGGTTCTAGCCATTGGGCCAGCAGGCGCCGGTTTTCCTCATGGTCCAGGATCAAAAGAATCTGCTTCATCGCTATGCCTGCAAAAGCCGTTCAGGATCAGGCGCAGTGTCTTTTTTGTCGTCGGTTTGGCCAGCACATAACGGGCGCCATGATTGTATCCCCGGTGCTGGATGCCGGCGGCCTCCCAGCGGGAGGCGAGGACGAGGTAGGGGAGCTGCTTGCGCCGCATGTGGTCGCAATGACGCCATATCGATTGGTCAAAACCAGTGATGTCCACCACCGCCATTTCAATGCGCTGTTCAGCGCTTAGCGCTTGATCGAACTCTTCCAGGCTGGTGACGGCCAGGATTCGATAGCCATCCTGGCTCAGAAACTGTACCAGCAGATCCAGGTTGCGTCGGTTGTGATTGACAGCCAGGATCAGGGGCGCGTCTTCAGAATTCATTAAAACCGCCCTCCGGCCAGGTCAGCTGTATCTGGCTGCTCAGCAGGCCGCGCAGTCGGGTCAAGGGTTCGCTGAGTTTGAGGCCATCGGGAGTTATCTGGACTTCGCGCAGGGTTTTTTCGAAGTCTCCCACGCGCTTTTTGATAACGCCAATGGCTTTGCGCAGTTCGCCGTTGAGCTCCAGATAGCGCAGGAAGATGATGTCGTCGGCCAGGTAACTGATACCGATTTCGGAAATATGGAAGTCTCCACTGAGGCTCTTCAGTTCGTTGATCAATATGGTGCTGACACCCTTGCTCTTCAGGAAGCGGGTCAGGGCATGCAAGTGGCTAATGAGGTCTTTTCCCCGCAGGCTCATGCGATAGCCGGCCACACTGTCTATCATCACGATGCGGGCATTGCTTTGCTCCACATCCCGACATACCAGGCTGGAGAACTCATCTGCGGTAAAACTCAGTGGTTCGATCGGTACCACCGACAAGTTCTGGCTTTCTATTAGCGGGCGGACCGCCAGGTTGATGGCCTCACAGCGTCTGAGCAGAGACTCCAGGCCTTCCTCGAAGATATAGACCACGGCTTTTTCCTGCCGGCTGGCCGAGGCCTTCATGAACTGCATGCCAACGGTGGTTTTGCCCACGCCGCTGGGGCCGGTCAGGACTGTGGTCGTACCCCGGTCGAGGCCTCCATGCAGCAAGGCATCCAGCTCCGCAATACCTGAGGCCGTTAGTTCGCCGGTAAAGATCGGGGCCAGTCCCTCGCGCTGGAGATCAGGCACCAGTACCGGTGAAACCTCCATGCCCCGGGTGGTCAGACGAAAGCTATGGTGACCCATACGGAAACTGGAACCGCGCATCTTGGTGACGCAAAGGCTGCGCTCCATGTCATTGCATTCCAGCTGAATAATGCCATCGCACATGAACTGCAAGTCGTCATCGGGTGCCTGTTGACTGCTGTCGGAAGTGAATACCACAGTCGCGCCCGATTCACTCAGGTAGCGCAGGAAGGAAAATGCCTGTTTGTGGAATTCCAGGCTGTCGGTTGACAGGTATCGGAACTGGGTCAAGGCATCGAGAAAGACACGGGTGGGCCGGATTTCCTCGACTTTTTCTATGATTTTGCGGGTGATAGGCTCGCGTTCCACCTCGGCGGGATGGAAAATGTCGTAGCTCTGGTCTTCGGTAAAAAACTCGGGCGCCGGGCTCAGATCCAGAAACGAGATGCCGTTAAGGCTGTAGCCGAGTGAGGCGGCATTGTTGCGAATTTGCTCCTCGGTCTCGCCCAGTGTGACAAACAGACAGGGCTCGCCTTGCAGGGCTCCGGCGGTTAAAAAGTGCAGGCCCAGAATGGTTTTACCCGTGCCTGGGGCGCCCCGTACCAGGTAGGCGCGCTGCGAAATAAAGCCTCCGCCCAGTATTTCCCCCAGCCCTGGCACCCCGGTGCTGAGACGCTCGGTTTGCGCCTCAGTGCGTTCAGTGAAATTCGCGACATTGTCTTCCATTTTAATCCAGCTCCAGCTTGATTAAACAGAGACCGCCTGTCCGGCGGGCCCCTGTTCACTGGTTACAGCAAGTACCTCGCTATGCCTTGCCAATGCCCTGTTTAGAGCCAGCAAGTACCCATCAATTAGAACCGGGCGGTCGGGCGCGGTTCCACCGCTGTAATGTTCTTGATTGACTGCAGGCGCTGGACGTCGTTTATCCGGCGACTTTCATCAGGGCATCCTTCAGGCAGCCGAAAAATGCATCCACCACAAGGTTGCGTTCGGCGCGGGGTTTGGTGATGGCGTAGAAGCTGTTGCTGTAGCTCAGTTCACTTTCCAGCAGCGGTTGCATTTCCGAGCCCCAGCCCCAGTTTTTTACCAGGTGGCGTGGCAGAAAACCCAGATAGTGGCCGGTCAGGATCAGGGTGGCGCGGGCCTCCTGGTGGTGGGCGCTAACCTGCTTGTTCCAGCCGCTCATGGCCGGGTGCAGCTCGCGACCCGGCAGCAGGCGAGGGGACTCGACAAAGCGGTAGGCCTGCAGGTCTTCCAGCCGGATATCCGCTTCACTGCGGCCG
>NZ_BCNS01000150.1 GCF_001528745.1 Marinobacterium profundum
TCATCGTACAGCTTCAGACTTTTAAGCCCCGGCATGTCGCCATGCAGCACAGTGATACCGATCTGCACCCGGCCATCCATCACCGCCGGCACCACATCATCCGAGGCCATGGTGGCGATATGCATGCGCACATCCGGGGCCTTGTCGGCAAAACGGCCCAGCGCATCCACCAGAAAACTGCGTGGCAGCCCCAGCATGTGCTCGGCGCAGCCCAGATCCAGCTGACCCATGATGCGGTCGTGGGACTGGTTCACCCGGTTGCGAAACTGATCCAGTGCGGACAGCAGCTCCTGGGTGGCCTCGTACACCACCTTGCCCTGCTCGGTGAGGCCAAAGCCCGCCCGGCCACGTTCACACAGGCGCATGTCCAGGCGTTTTTCCAGATCCGCCATATAGTTGCAGATGGTGGAGTTGGCCAGATTGAGTTCAACCTCGGCGGCAGTAAAGCCGCCACAGTCAGCTACAGTTTTAAACACCCGCAGCAGCCGCAGGTCCATATCGGCCAGCTGGCCGCTGATTGCTGTTTTGCGCTTGCCCATAGTGCTCCGGATAGCGTTATACAATTGCAAATGTAAAGGTATGATTCTTTAAATCATCATATTAAGCAAGGCTAGCCTGTCTTATAACTAGCAGCCTGATTTTGAGCCGGCGCCGATACGGGGCGCCGGCCAGCCAACCCCATCGAGGCGACACGCTATGAGTATCACATTGCAAGATCCCAGCCTGCTGCAGTCCCAGGCCTACATCAATGGTCAGTGGGTCGACGCCGACGATGGCGCTACCTTTGCTGTGACCAATCCGGCCAATGGTGAGCACCTGGCGGATGTCGCATCGGTGGGGGCGGCTGAAACCCGCCGCGCCATTGAGGCCGCGGATCTGGCGATGCAGGACTGGAAAGCCCAGCCGGCCAAGACGCGTTCGGCTGTGCTGCGTCGCTGGTTTGAGCTGATCATGGCGAACCAGGAAGATTTGGCGCTGATCATGACGCTGGAGCAGGGCAAGGTGCTGGCGGAATCCCGTGGCGAAATCGCCTACGGCGCTTCCTTTGTGGAGTGGTTCGGTGAGGAAGCCAAGCGCGTTTACGGCGATGTAATTCCGTCACAGAGTGACCGTCGCTCCATCGTTATCAAGCAGCCGGTGGGTGTGGTTGCGGCCATTACGCCCTGGAACTTCCCCAACGCCATGATTTCGCGCAAGGTTGCGCCGGCGCTGGCAGTGGGCTGCGCCATCGTCGTCAAACCTGCGGCAGAAACGCCGCTGTCTGCGCTGGCCTTGGCCGTGCTGGCGGAGCGTGCCGGTGTCCCGGCGGGTCTGTTCAGCGTGCTGCCGGGTGCTGATGCGCCCGCCATCGGTGGCGAGATGACCTCCAACCCCATCGTCAAGAAAGTGACCTTTACCGGCTCCACCCCG
>NZ_BCNS01000151.1 GCF_001528745.1 Marinobacterium profundum
TGTTTCACCGAGGGTTTTGATACCGAAGATCTGCAGGCTGCCAGGGCGCTGCTGCATGCTCTGGGTTAATCCGTAGAGTGTGTTTGCAATACTCCCGCTTTCAGCGCCATAGCAGCAGGCGTTTAGTGGGAAGAGTATTCCCTTGCAGCTATTACTGGCCCGGGAGGCTGTCCGGGAATGCTGGCCGTAGCGAGAGCCGACTGATTTGAGCGGGTTTTTGCGGTGTTTTAAGGCGAATAGTGGTTCTATTTAACGCAAAACAGCACAAAGAACAGCCAAACTCAGGTGGCTCGCAGTAGGTTGAGTATTGTCGAACAGCCTCTAGTGTAGTGTTGCACTCTTGGTGGTGCTTTAGAACGCGCTCATTTTTTCGCCAGCCAAGGCGTGAGGCAGAGTCATAGTGGGGCTACGGCGACAACGAACAACGCAGGATGGCGGAAAAAGGGGCCGTTATAAGCTTCATATAGCGTGAAACACTACACTAGGTGCCTGGCATGAAAGCGCAGGTGCTGCTCTATGAAGCTGGCGATAAAGTAATAGCTGTGGTCGTAGCCTTCGTGGCGGTTCAGCTCCAGCGGGTAACCGCTGGCAGTGGCGGCGGCTTCCAGGGTTTCGGGCTTGAGCTGCTCGCTGAGGAAGTCATCGGCTTCGCCCTGGTCCACCCGCGCCGGCACACACTGGCTGGCCTGGCGCATCAGCAGGCTGGCGTCGTAGTCGGCCCAGCCGGCGCTATCCTTGCCCAGGTAAGCCGTGAAGGCTTTCTTGCCCCAGGGGCAATTAACCGGATTGCTGATCGGGCTGAAGGCGGAGACTGATCGATAGCGCTCAGGGTTGCGCAGTGCCAGCACCAGGGCACCGTGGCCGCCCATGGAATGCCCGGCAATGGATCTTTGATCGCTGACCGGGAACATGGACTCGACCAGTGCCGGCAGTTCGTTCAGCACATAGTCGTACATCTGGTAGTGACGGTTCCAGGGCGCCTGGGTGGCGTTCACATAAAAGCCGGCCCCTTTGCCCAGATCGTAGCCGACATGATCCGCCACCTCATCGCCGCGGGGGCTGGTGTCCGGCGCAATAATGGCCATGCCGAGCTCTGCGGCGATGCGCTGGGCACCGGCTTTTTGCATAAAGTTTTCATCGCTGCAGGTCAGGCCAGACAGCCAGTAGAGTGCCGGCACCCTGGCGCCGCCCAAGGCTTGGGGCGGCAGGTAAATCGCAAAGCGCATGGCGCAATTCAGCGTATTCGAATAATGGCTGTACTGCTTGTGCCAGCCCCCGAAGCTTTTATTACAGCTGAGGTTTTCAATACTCATTGGAGTCTCCAGCAAAAGCAGGTCGCCTGCGCAATGGCAGGCGACCGCTTCCATTACTTGTCGAAGTGAATAACGGAGCGAATGCTCTTGCCTTCGTGCATCAGGTCGAAGGCCTCGTTGATCCCTTCCAGACCCATGGTATGGGTGATGAAGTCGTTGAGCTGAAACTCACCCTGCATATAACGCTCGACGATGCCGGGCAGCTCGGAGCGACCCTTGACGCCGCCGAAGGCGGAGCCTCTCCAGACCCGGCCGGTGACCAGCTGGAAGGGGCGGGTAGAGATTTCCTGACCGGCACCGGCCACACCGATAACGACCGACTCGCCCCAGCCCTTGTGGCAGCATTCCAGCGCAGAGCGCATCACGTTGACGTTGCCGATACACTCGAAGGAGTAGTCCACGCCGCCGTCAGTCAGTTCGACGATCACATCCTGAATGGGCTTGTCGTAATCTTTCGGGTTGATGCAATCGGTGGCGCCCAGCTGACGCGCCAGTTCAAACTTGCTTTCATTGATATCGATGGCGATGATGCGGCCGGCCTTGGCCATGGTCGCGCCTATTACAGCGGACAGGCCGATACCGCCCATGCCGAAGATGGCGACGGTGGCGCCTTCTTCTACCTTGGCAGTGTTCATGACCGCGCCCATGCCGGTAGTAACGCCGCAGCCGAGCAGGCAGACTTCTTCCAGTGGCGCTTCCTTGCTGATTTTGGCCAGGGATATTTCCGGCAGCACCGTGTACTCGGAGAAGGTGGAGCACCCCATGTAATGGAAGATCGGTTGACCGTCTTTAAAGAAGCGGGTGGTGCCGTCCGGCATCAGACCCTTGCCCTGGGTTTCGCGGATTTTCTGGCACAGGTTGGTCTTGCCGGATGTGCAGAACTTGCACTCGCCGCACTCAGGGGTATAGAGCGGTATCACGTGGTCGCCCACCTGCAGGCTGGTCACGCCTTCGCCGACTGATTCCACGATACCGCCACCTTCGTGGCCCAGGATCGCCGGGAATATGCCTTCTGGATCTTCGCCGGACAGGGTAAAAGCATCGGTATGGCAGACGCCACTGGCGATAATGCGCACTCGAACTTCACCGGCCTGGGGCGGCATCACATCCACTTCTTCGATGGACAAAGGCTGTTTCGGGCCCCAGGCAATGGCGGCTTTGGATTTGATTATCTGAGTCATCGGGTGCTCCCTGGTGGTGTTGATATCACGGCGGAGATGCCCGCTGTGTCGATGGCGCCATTATATTTAGTTTGTTAATGGTGATAATCTGCCTTTTTGTAAATTACTTTTACCACAGGGTAACAATTGGGACTGTTGCAGTTTGATCGGCAGGGTTAAATCTGTGCTGGCGTCAGTCAGTTCCAGCATCAGGCGCAAAGGTGTCGCTATGTTTATGTGGGAAGGGGTGAGTGAGTTTGTCGCGGTGGCTGAAGCGGAAAGTTTTACTGCGGCAGCCAAGCGGCTGGGCATTTCGACGGCCCAGGTCAGCCGTCAGGTCAGTGCGCTTGAAACCCGCTTATCGACCAAGCTGTTTTACCGCACGACCCGCAAGGTCTCGGTGACTGAAGCCGGACAGATTTATTATCAGCACTGTCGGCAGGTGCTTGATGGGCTGGAGGAGGCGGAGCGTACCATCACCAACCTGCAGCAGGCGCCCAGGGGCAAGTTGCGGATTACAGCGCCGGTAACCTACGGGGAGAAAACCATAGCCCCGCTGGTGAATGATTTCGTGCTGCGTTACCCGGAGCTTGAGGTGCAGCTGCGCCTGACCAATCAGACGCTGGATCTGGTGGCCGAAGGCTATGATCTGGCCGTAAGGCTGGGCAAGCTGGAGGACTCCAGCATGATGGCACGACGTCTGTCTTCAAGGACTCAGTATGTGTGCGCATCGCCGGATTATCTGTCGACCTATGGCGTGCCTCACTCGCTGTCGGAGCTGGAGCAGCATAACTGCCTGCAGGGCAATCTGGATTACTGGCGTTTTCAGGAGCAGGGCAAGGCGCGCAATATACGGATCAAAGGCAGTATCAGCTGTGACAGTGGCTGGGTCCTGCTGGATGCCGCCCTGAAAGGCATCGGTATTGTACAGCTGCCGGATTATTATGTTCGACCCGCGCTGGATTCAGGGCAGTTGCTGCCTCTGCTACAGCACTATCAGGAGGCCGATGAGGGCATCTGGGCCATCTATCCTCATAACCGCCACCTATCGCCGAAAGTGCGCATGCTGCTGGACTTTATAGGCGAAGCCCTGGGGTAATAAGGGCCTTAGTCAGGGGCTGGTTTGCTGCCAGTTGTCTGCGGGCTCGGATGCTGCGGATCTTCGGGTTGCCCTTATTAATGTGTGTGGTGCAGGCCCAAATCCCGGTCAGGGAATGATGGGGTCGTATAAAAGCGCATTTTGCCACTCATTCACAAAACGGCGTCGTTTCGACTGATCGAGATACACCATCAGCGCAGGCCCCAGGGCAATGGGGTGAAAGTTGAGTGACTGCTGATGAATCGTTTGCTGCTGTTGCAGGGCGCTAACCGAATAGGGGCCGGTGGCCTGGGGATGAATAGCCACCAATTCACCCTGCTGGCCGATCACCTGCTGCCCTTCAAGGGAGAGCATATAACGCAACAGTGTCTTGGCGCCTGCGGGATTCGGGGCTTGTTTGGGTATAAAGGCGACGCGGCTGACGACGAGTGCATAGTCGTGCGGCACAATCACGCCAAGGCGGGGGTCGGCGTAGGCGCGGGCCAGGGCATAGGAGCCCAGCATGTTGTAGCCCAGCACCAGCTCACCGCTGCTAATGGCATCCAGAATCTGGGCAGTGCAGCAGTAAACCTGGGTGAAGGCCCGCCCAAGGCTCTCCTGTAGTCGGCCGCTGATGCTCGAGGTGACCTCATCCTGGGATGCAACCAGGTAGCCAACTCCGGATGTACGGACATCGTAGGAGCCGACCCTGTGCTGGAAAAAGAGCCCGTCACTTCGTAGCGCAGTGGCTAGCGCCTCATGAGTGCGTGGTAGATCTCTGCCGTTGAATGCCGCCTTGTTGTAAACAAACACTATGGGCTCATAACTAAAGCCGAAGGCTTCGTTGCGCCAGTTCGCCCAGTCGGGCAGTTCATTCAGTACGGGGTCTTCAAAGGCCTGGGCAAAGCCGTCGTTTACCAGCCGTACCTGCAGATCCATGGCGGAGCTGATCACCAGATCAGGCGTTTCATAGTTGGAAAGCTGACGCATTTTTTGGTCAAGTTCCATCGTGTTGAATTCCCGGTAGTGCAGGGTGACAGCGGGATAGAGCCGCTGAAATGCATCCAGTAGCGGGGCTATGGCGGTGCGATCAGTGGCGCTGTAGATCAATAGCGACTGTTCTTCACTTTGTGCCCGAGCACTTTCAAGGCCGGTGTTATTGAACTGCCGGGCACCCAGCAGGGCTGTAGCCAACAGCACCAGGGACGCAAGGCCAAGCAATGCCGTTCTCATGTGAACTGCCCTGGCAGGCGCAGCCTGATTCTGAGGCCACCCGAAGGGCTGCTTTCGATGAACAGCTCGCCTCTGTGAGCCTGGGTGACAGCTTCGACGATGGCCAAGCCCAAGCCGGACCCTTCGTTGGTCGAAGATAGTCGGCTGAACCGCTGCAAGGCCTGGCGACGCAGATGGGGAGGAATACCGGGCCCGCTGTCATCGACGATAATATCGAGTCCTGCCGTGGGTGCGGGCTCCAGCCCCAGCGTGATCTGGTTGTTGCTGGGGCCATAGCGCACGGCATTGTCGAGCAGGTTGCGAATAGCCTCCCTCAGGCTGACGCCATCCGCCGGCGCTACACTATTTTTGCACCGGCAGTGGTAGCCGAACTCGATATCCGAATGGGCATGGTCGCGCACACATTCGGTGAGAATTTGCTTGAGCAGGACATCAATATCTATTGAGTCCAGCTGCTGTGTGTCGCCACGGTGCACCACCATGGCGTGGGCCAGTAACTGGTTGGTCAGGCGGGAAAGGCGCAGGTGCTCCTGCCGAATTTTTCCAAGTCTGTGTGGCAATGTAACCGGATCAGCGACCTGGGCGGCGATATCGAGCTGTGCCTGGGTGGCACTCAGGGCGGTACGGATCTGGTGACTGGCGTCGGCAATAAAAATTTTCATGGTGTCGAGGTTATGCAGCAGCTGCTGCTGGTAGCTGTTTATGGCCTCGACCAGCGGGGCGACTTCCTGAATAGGAGTCGCGCTGAGCTGGCTTGTATCAGCAGGGGTGCGCAATTGCAGGGTGCGTGAGATCAGGCTCAATGGCTGCAAGGCGCGATTAATGCCCAACCAGACAATCACCAGGGCAAGCAGCATGACCCCAATCAGGGTCAGCAGGGCCTTGTACAGGATGTCGGCCAGCAGTTCCTGGCGGGCGTTCCGAGTGTGGGCCAAGGTGACATGAACCCAGCCGGAGGCACCAGCTTCGGTGAGGCGTTTACTCTGCATTACAAGGCGAAGGGCTTCACCCTTGTAACGGGCGTTGTAAAAATGAGGTTTTTCAGAGGGGGTAAAGCCGGGCGGCCGGGGCAGATCCGGGTAGCCCGTAATGAGCACGCCGGCCTGATGGGTCACTTGGTAAAAAACCTTGTCACTCGGGGCCAGCTGCATCATTTCCATTGCGGCATAGGGCAGATCGAGATCGGGCTCGCCGTTGCGTACTAAGACTCCTTCCATGATCGACAGGCTGGCACTGTTCAGCAGGCGGTCGTACGAATAGTCCGCAGCCTGTCGGGCGTAATGCCAGACGCCGAAACTGAGCATCAGTAATACCACCATAAGCAGGATGGTGGTGCGCGATACCAGGCGCCGGCGCAGCGAATAGTCCGGCTCAGTCGTTGACATGGGCGAGATACCCCAGGCCGCGAATCGTCTTGATGATCAGGGTAGAGGCGGCCAGCTGTTTGCGCAGGCGGGTCAGTGCCTGCTCTATCGCATTGGGTGTATAGGCTTCGTTAAAGGTGTAAAGCCGGTTGGCGATATCGTCCTTGGTCAAAACCCTGTCCAGGTTTTTCAAAAACAATTCGAGCAGCTGAATTTCACGCGGGCGCAGGTCGATGGGCTGGTCATTGATGCGCATCGATTGTGCGGCCAGGTCGTAAGTGAGGTTGCCGTACTGCATGAGGTTGCTGGCGTCGCCACGTTCGCGCCGCAACAACGCCCTGCAGCGGGCAGCCAGTTCGCGAAAATCGAACGGCTTGACCAGATAGTCATCGGCGCCGAGATCCAGCGCACTGACGCGATCGTCTACTTCGGCACGGGCGGTCAATACGAGCACCGGGATCTTGCTGCCCTGAGACCTCAGACTTTGCAGTAGCTGGTAACCACTACGCCCCGGCAAGTTGATATCCAGAATCAGCAAATCGAAATCACCAAACGACAGAGTGCTTTCCGCCTCCTCGACGGAGCCGGCACGGTCCAGCGGATGGCCAAGGTTGCAGAAATATTCCCGGCAGGCATCGGCGAGAGTGTTGTTGTCTTCAATAAGTAACATGCGCATAGGCCGGCGATTGTCTCTGAAACGGCGGGGCGTGGCAAAGCCAAAAATTCTTCACCTCTGTCAGGCTGCTGTCAGTTTGGAAGCCTAGGATGGCCCTGCTGCTCTGAGGTATAGCCTGAGCTAACAAAAAGTATAAGCGGAGACTGAATGATGAAGTTAAACATGGGTGCCTTGATGCTGACCGGTGGTCTGACATTGGCCATGAACGCCATGGCGTTCGAACCATCCAAGCCGGAGTGTATAGCCCCGGCCAAGCCCGGCGGTGGCTTTGACCTGACCTGTCGTATTGTATCCAACGGCTTTGCCGAAGCGGGTCTGCTGAAGACACCGATGGCGGTCACCTTTATGCCGGGTGGCGTCGGGGCTGTGGCCTATAACCATATCAATGGCGTGCGTCCAGATGATGGTAACGCCCTGGTGGCCTTCAGTTCCGGTTCGCTGCTGAACATTGCCCAGGGAAAATTTGGCAAAGAGCTTGATGAAAACGATGCGCGCTGGGTCGGTGCCGCAGGTGTTGATTACGGCGCCATCATGGTGAAAGCTGATGCTCCCTGGAATACGCTGGCAGAGCTGGTGGCGGATATTAAAAAGGATCCCACCCAATTTGTTGTAGGTGCAGGCGGTGGCGTGGGTAGCCAGGACTGGATGAAAGCGGCCATTTTGATGAAGTCGTCGGCCGTGGATCCAAAATCAATGCGTTATGTGGCTTATGAAGGCGGCGGTGAGGCGCTGGCCGCACTGATGGGTGGGCATATTCAGGTGTATCCGGGAGATGCCGGCGAGATGCAAGGACAGCTTGAAGCCGGCAAGGTGAGGGTGTTGGCGGTTATGTCGCCCGAGCGCCTGGCAGGCGAGTTTGCCGATATTCCGACGGCTCTGGAGCAGGGTATCGATGCGCAGTGGGCCATTTTGCGTGGTTTCTATCTTGGGCCCAAGGTTTCCGATGAAGCCTATCAGTACTGGGCGGATCAGTTCGGCAAGGCATATGAAAGTGAAGCCTTTATGGCGGCCGTGGCCGACAAGGGACTGATGCCGTTCAAAATGCAGGGGGTTGAACTTGATAGTTATGTTCGCGAACGGGTTGGCTATATGCGCAGTCTCGCCCGCGAAGCTGGCCTGATTAAGTGAGGTTGAAGCATGTATGACCGCATATTAGCGGGCGTCTTGCTGTTGCTGTCCGGGCTTGTCGCCTGGGCGGCGCTCAGCCTGGACGTACCCTTTCAGTACGAGCCTCTTGGGCCCAAAGCCTTTCCTGTGATACTCGCGGCGTTACTGGCGCTTGCTGCCAGCTGGTTGATGTATCGCCCTGCCAAGAATGACTGGCATCCCAACGCTGCGGTGTTGGTAAAGTTAGCGGCAGGGCTTTGTCTGATGGTGACCTATGCCCTGTTGTTTGAGCCGGCCGGATTTATTATCGCCACCTTTGTGGTGGGCGCCCTGTTCAGTTGGCTGTTTGGCGAAACGCCGTTACGGGCTGCGGGCTACGCCCTGGTGATGAGTCTGAGCAGCTATTTTCTGCTTAAGGAATTGTTGCAACTTAACGTGCCGGCCGGCGTTTTGATTGGAGTTTAACCGATGGAAACACTGAATTTTCTGGCGACCGGCTTTTCGGTCGCCCTGGCACCCCTGAATCTGATGCTTGTGCTGGTGGGCTGTTTTGTCGGTACTTTGATCGGCTCGTTGCCGGGTATTGGTCCCATCAATGGTGTCGCTATTCTGCTGCCACTGGCCTACGCAATGGGCTTTCCTCCTGAGTCTGCCCTCATACTGCTGGCTGGGGTTTACTACGGGGCTGAATATGGTGGCAGGATTTCCAGTATTCTGCTGAATGTACCCGGCGATGCTGGCGCCATTATGACCACCCTTGATGGCTATCCGATGTCCAAACGGGGCGAGGGCGGCCGGGCACTGGCGCTGTCGGCGGTTTCATCCTTTGCCGGGAGCATGGGAGCCCTGCTGATGATGGTGGTGTCGGCACCTTTGCTCAGTCAGTTCGCCATTCAGTTCGGCCCGACTGAATATGTCTGGCTGATGGTGTTTGCCTTTACCTGTCTGGCGACCATGGTCGGCAGTCGTCCGGTAAAAACCCTGGTGGGGGTCATGATCGGTCTGCTGCTGGCCACTGTCGGCGTTGACTCGGGTACCGGTGTACTGCGTTTTACCCTGGGTATTCCCAATTTCTTCGATGGCGTGGACTTTCTGGTGGTGGTTATAGGGCTCTTCGCTATCAGTGAAGTGCTGGCCCTGCTGGAACAGTGGGCGCGCAATGATTTTGTTATTACCCCGGTGGGCAAGAGCTTTGTCAGTGTTGCCGATCTTCTGGCGGTGAAGTGGGTGGTGCTGCGCTCCACGATCATTGGCTTTCTGATTGGTGTTTTGCCGGGCACGGGTGCCTCTATTGCCAGTGCAGTGGCCTATGGCACTGAAAAGCGTATTGCCGAGGGTGACGATGAACAGTTCGGCAAGGGCGATATTCGTGGCCTTGCGGCGCCTGAAGCGGCAAACAATGCATCAGCGGCCGGCTCCATGGTGCCGATGTTGACTCTGGGTATTCCTGGCAGTGGGACAACAGCAATATTGCTGGGTGCCTTGATGATGTTCAATATCACGCCGGGACCGCTGCTGTTTGAACAGCAGCCAGAGATTGCCTGGGGTCTGATTGCATCGATGTTTATCGGCAATATTGCGCTTTTGGTTATGAATCTGCCGATGATCGGACTCTTCGTGCGGTTGCTGTCGATTCGCCAGGCATATCTGGTGCCGGTAATAGTGATGCTGACCTTTGTGGGCATCTACTCAATTCACGGTGACAGTTTCGACCTCTTCTTTATGGTGTTGCTCGGGGTAGTGGGTTTCCTGCTGCGCAAACTGCATTTTTCCCTGGCCCCGGTTATTCTGGGGCTGGTACTGGGCGAAGTGCTGGAGGAAAACCTGCGCCGCGCACTGTCGATTAGCGGTGGTGATTGGGGAATTCTTTTCAATGGCCCTATGGCCTATAGCCTGGCGGCGGCTACGGCCGCGGCTTTGCTAGTGCCGGGTCTGTGGCGCTGGTACAAGAAATCAGGCAAGGAGGATCTTTCACCTGGCGTAGCTCTGACCGAGAAAGAGTAATGCCTAAGCTGTCGTCATAGTGTATTGGGCGGCGGGGCGAGGCGAGGGAGACGCTACTTAATTTCAGCCCTGTGTCGGAACTTTCGGGTTCCGCGACAGGGCTGAGTCGTTTCCACAGGCGTTTGTATTAACCCGGGTTAATACATGAAGCAGGGATGCTTCATCATTGGCCGCAGGCCAAT
>NZ_BCNS01000152.1 GCF_001528745.1 Marinobacterium profundum
TGGCGTGACGGACAAATAGGGAGGGAACCTATTTGTCCGCCGGGTTAATAGTTGCGTTCACTCTCGCTCAGCGGCTGGGTGATATGTTTCACTTCCTGGTAGGCACCCAGGCCCCAGGGCCCCAGTTCACGACCAATACCGCTGCGCTTGAAACCGCCCCAGGAGGTTTCGGGGCAGACGACCTGTAAGCTGTTGATCCAGATATGTCCGGCCTGCAACTGTTCGGCGATCCGCTGGGCGCGGGCGCTGTCCTGGCTGATGATGCCGGCGGCCAGGCCGAAGTCGGAGTCATTGGCAAGCTCGATGACCTCTGCCTCGCTGCCAAAGGTACGCACACAGAGCACGGGGCCGAAAATTTCTTCCCGCCAGAGGGCTGAATCTGTCGGCACATCCACAAAGATGGTCGGCTCGATAAAGTAACCCCGCTCGAAACCTTCTGCACGCTTGCCGCCGGTCAGCAGTGTCAGACCCTCGGCGCGGCCGCGTTCGATATAGCCCATTACGGTGTCGAACTGGGCCTTGCTCGTCAGCGGCCCCATCTGTACGCCCTCTTTGAAGGCATCGCCGAGTATCAGCGCTTGGGTCGCGGTTTTGAGGCGTTCGAGCAGCCTTGGCGCTATGCTGTCGTGCAGCAGCAGGCGTGAAGTGGCGGAACACATCTGGCCGGCATTGTAGAAAATGCCGCCGAGAATCCAGTCCGTGGCCTGATCAAGGTCGGCATCATCCATCACCAGCATCGGTGATTTTCCGCCCAGCTCGAGACTCAGCCCCTTGACCTGCTTGGCCGCGCTTTGCATGACGATCTCGCCGACCCGGTTGCTGCCGGTAAAGGAAATTTTGGCAATATCCGGGTGTGCGGTCAGGGCGTTGCCGACGTCGCTACCACTGCCGCAGACGATATTGATCACGCCTGCAGGCAGGCCGACGCTCTGTGCAATGGTGCCCAGTTGGAGCTCGACCAAAGGCGTGATTTCGGATGGCTTCAGCACCAGGGTGCAGCCGGCGGCCAGTGCTGGCGCCACCTTCCAGGCTGTGGTGACGAAGGGGAAGTTCCAGGGCACGATCAGGCCCACAACCCCCGCAGGCTCCAGTCGACTGCAAGATTTGTAGCCCGGCATGGCCAGTGCTACCTCGGCGTTCTGGCGCGCATCGAGCTGTTCGGCCAGGCCTGCGTAGTAATCCCAGGTGGCGATGGCATCCTCGATATCAATCTGGGCTTCAAACAGGGGTTTGCCGTTGTTGCTGGACGACAGTGCCGCCAGCTCTTGCGCGCGGGCCTCGATGGCCCGGGCTATGGCTCGCAGATAGGTCCCGCGCTGAGCACCGCTCGTTTTGCTCCAGCCCGCGAATGCCTGTTTGGCCGCGGCGACGGCGCGGTCGACATCGGCCGCGCCGCCCGCGGCAACCTTGGCGATGACGACTTCAGTGGCGGGATTAATCACCGCCAGGGTTTTGCCGCAGCTTGGGGCGACCCAATCACCGTTAATAAAGAGCTTGTCGTACATGGGTATGCTCCTGGCGTCAGCCGTGGGTAAACGCGGTGATGAAGTCGGCGTCTTCACGCACTTCGATAATGGTCGGACGTTTGGCGTCGGCGGCGATCAGCAACTGTTCGCGCAGCTCGGCGAAGCTGGTGGGTGCCACGCCATAGCAGCCAAACCCGCGGGCGATGGTGAGGAAATCCGGCGTATAGATATCGACCCCGATGGTGGGGATATCGCGGTTTTCCATATAGCGCTTGATCTCGCCATAGCCGCTGTTGTTCCACAGCAGCACTATGACGGGTGCGCCGGCTTCAACCGCCGAGGCGAGTTCGGGCAGAGTGAACTGGATGCCGCCATCGCCGATCAAGGCCACCACGGGGCGTTCGGGCAGGGCCAGCTTGGCGCCGATAGCCGCCGGAAGACCGTAGCCCAGGGTGCCGTAGCCGGTGGATGAGTTGAACCAGCTGCGCGGTGACTCGGCTTCGTACAGATGGTTGCCTGAGTACACCGGCTGAGTTGAATCGCCGGCAATGATCACGCCTGGCAGGGTCTGCTGGATGGTTTCCAGTACCTGCTGCTGGGCGCGAAAGGGCTGTGGCCAGTCCTGCTCGAATTGAGCCCGTACGTCTTGCACGCGCTGAGCCCCCTGAACAGCGGCACGAAAGCCGTTGCGTTCAAGTTGCAGTCGCAGAGCCGCCATGGCCAGGCCCGCATCGCTGAGGATGGCGATATCGGCGGGGTAGTTGCGGCTCAGCTGTTCGGCGTCGATATCGATGCGGATCAGTTGATTGGGGATACTAAAACCGCCATCAAATACCACATCGTAATCGGTCTCGCCAAGCTCCGTGCCGATGGCCAACACAACGTCAGCGTCGCGTACCATTGCCCGCACCGGCTCCAGTGACTGGTTGGATCCCAGTGACAGAGGGTGTCCGGGCATGAGGACGCCCTTGGCATTGATGGTCAGCAGTGTGGGCGCATTCAGCGTCTCCACCAGTGCTCTGGCATCACTGGCGGCATCGCTGCAGCCACCGCCGAGCAATACCACGGGGTTGTGTGCCTTTTGTAACAGTGCGGCGGCCTGTTCGATTGCCGCGGGTGCCGGCGCCGGTCGGCTTGGCAGCGCAGCGACAGTACGACGGATATGATCCGCCTTGGCCGTAATGACATCCAGCGGAATCTCGATATGCACCGGGCGAGGGCGGGCGCTTGTGAAAATCGAGAAGGCGCGGGCCAGTATGTCCGGCAACTCGTCCGGGCGCATTAAGGTATGGCTGAAGGCGGTAAGACCGGATATCAGCTGGCGCTGATTGGGCAGTTCGTGCAGCCGGCCACCGGCGAGCCCGAGCTCATGGCTGTGGTTGACGCTGGAAATCACCAGCATCGGGATTGAATCGGCATAGGCCTGGCCCAAGGCGGTGGCGATATTGGTCATGCCGGGGCCCGTGATAATAAAACAGACACCGGGTTTGCCGGTGACACGGGCGTGGCCATCGGCCATAAAGCCTGCCCCCTGTTCGTGGCGCGGGGTGACATGGCGGATGTCGGTATTCGGCAGGCCACGGTACAGCTCAACGGTGTGGACACCGGGAATGCCAAAGACGGTGTCTATGCCGTAGGCTTCCAGCAGTTCAACCAGGATTTCTCCACAGGTACTCATTGGTCTCTCCAACATAGGTTTGGCAGGTGAAGACAGAGCCGGGGCCCGCAGGCCCCGTTTGTCGGGCGCGGGCCCCATGACTGCGGGCCTGCGCCTTGTGTCTGGATCAGAACACCAGGGTATGGGCGATCAGGGCGATGATCGGCAGGGTAATCAGGGTGCGTATAATAAAGATCACGAACAGTTCCAGCAGGTTCAGCGGAATTTTCGACTTTAACAACAGCACGCCAATTTCGGACATGTAAATCAGCTGTGTCAGGGAGACGCTGGCGATGACGAAGCGCGTCAGTTCGCTTTCAATGCCCTTGCCCAGTACCGCCGGCAGGAACATGTCGGCAAAACCAACCAGCATGGTCGGTGCGGCGGCGGCGGCTTCGGGTATGCGCAGCAGCTCCAGCAGCGGAATAAAGGGGTAGGACAGCCAGGTGAAAACCGGCGTGTATTCAGCCAGTGCCAGCGAGATGGTACCAATGGCCATCACCAGCGGCAGCAGACCAAACCAGATATCGCTGACATTCATCAGGCAGTTTTTGCCCAGAGCTGCTGGCCCTGGTGCTGTGGCGGCACGGCGTACGGCCTGTTCCAGCCCCCAGGAAAACAGTGAATGTCCCTGGGGAAGTTCTTCCTTGATCTGTTTGCCGGTGGCTTCGTGGTATTCGTCTTTTTTCCAGCTCAGCGGTGGCAGGCGCGGGGTGATCACCGCGGCGATCAGGCCTGTGGCCACAACGGTCAGGTAGAAGGGAACGAAGAGATGCTCCAGCCCGATAACATTGGCGATCAGCAGGCTGAAGGCGATCGAGGTAATGGAAAAGTTGGTGGCGATGACCGCCGCTTCGCGCTTGGAATAGAATCCCTGTTCGTACTGCTGGGTTGTGATCAGTACGCCCACGGTGCCAGAACCCAGCCAGGAGGCGACGGCGTCAATGGATGAGCGCCCCGGCAGTTTGAAGAGCCAGCGAAATATATTGCTTGCCAGGGTGCCGATAAATTCCATAAAGCCGAAGTCGACCAGAAACGGCAACAGAATGGCGGCGAAGAAAAAGAAGGTGATCAGCATCGGCGTCAGGTCTATCAGCATCACGCCGCCGGTATTGCGGTTCCAGATCCATTCGGGGCCGACCTCAAGCATTGTCATGGCGGCGAAGGCTGCGCCGAGCACGCGCAGTGCGAGCCAGACTCCCTTGGGCGTGAAGACTTCGGCCAGGGCACTGTCTCGCTGCGCCCAGCGGGGTTTGAATGCCGCAGCGAAGAGTGCGATGCCAGCGGAGAGCACGAGCAATACGGTGGCAAAGGCGGGCAGGTAATCCTTGGTTGAGGCCTTGAGCATGTCAGCCACGACCCCCAGACCGATGGTGACCTTGTCGTCGACGACGACCGGCGTGAGGAAAAACAGTATGCCAATCAGGGATGGGATAATGAATTTCAGGTAAGCGTAGAGGCTGTGTTTGGGACGGGCGCCGTTGTGATCGCTCATCAGAACACTGGCGGCTTCCTGTTGGTCCAAATGTTGATTCATCAGGAGATTCCTCGAATATTGTAGTTATTGTCTCAAATTCCGACAGACGCCGTCAGGGTTGCGCCTGTCGGGAGTGAGTGCTACTTGTCGTAGCGTACGCCTGGCATTACGCAGAGCATTTCAAACAGCAGGTTGGCGCCCAGCAGCGCTGTATTGCCAGTGGTGTCGTAGGGCGGGGAGATTTCCACCATGTCGCCGCCGACGATATCGAGCCCGCGGCAGCCGCGGATAATTTCCAGTCCCTGGGGCACAGTCAGTCCTGCGATCTCGGCAGTGCCGGTACCGGGGGCATAAGCCGGGTCCAGACCGTCGACGTCAAAACTGATGTAAACCGGGCCGCCGCCGACCTTGGCGCGGACTTCTTCCATCAGGGGTGTGAGGGACTTGTGCCAGCAATCCTCGGCCGGGACCACACGAAAACCCTGGTCACGGGACCAGTCGAATTCATCGGCGCTATAGCCGGTGCCGCGCAGGCCAATCTGTACTACGCGGTTGCAGTCCAGCAGGCCCTCTTCGGCGGCACGGCGAAAGGGCGTGCCGTGTGCGATCTTCTCTCCGAACATCTGGTCGTTAATGTCGGCATGGGCATCGACATGTACCATGCCGATGGGGCCATACTTCTTGCGCAGCGCACGCAGTATCGGCAGTGCGATGGTGTGGTCACCGCCGAGGGTCAGGGGCTTGCAGTTGTGTTCCAGCACCTCGTCATAGAACTCTTCGATGATGTCCATGCTTTTGAGCAGGTTGAAGGTGTTGATCGGCACGTCGCCGATATCGGCCACTTGCAGGCTTTCAAACGGGGCAGCAAAGGTGGCGACATTGTAGGGCCGCAGCATGCGGGATTCGTCGCGAATCTGGCGCGGTGCCAGACGGGCGCCCGGACGGTTGGAAGTACCAATATCGAAGGGCACACCAATAAAGGCGACATCCAGACCTGCGGCGGTTTCCTGGGCCGGCAGGCGCATCATGGTGGCGGGACCGCCGAAGCGGGGCATTTCGTTACCGCCCAGGGGTTGGTTGAAACGGGAGTTCGTCATGGGGTTACCTTTTATTCTCTGTGTTCAGATAGGTGTCGTAATGTCGTTGTACTAAGCGAAAACCGTGCCAATAAATAATATCCATATATTTCAACATATTAGGATGTTTTAATTCATGTATGAATTATTATGCGTTGCCTTATGATTCATTAATGAATTAAAATTCAGAAATGAATCGACGTGTTTCCCACAAAGCGGTTGCTGTCGCCAACACACGGAAACGGAGGGAGTTTGATGACGCAGAAAACCACATCTGTGGCTGACGCAGAGCTGGAGCTGGTGCTGGAGAAATCCCGCGACAACATCATGATCACCGATGGCGAGGGCCGTATTCTCAAGGCTGGCAGCAAGTGCGCCATCATCTATGGGCGAGAAATCAACCAGATGCTCGGGGGCTCAGTCTACGATCTGGAACGCGAGGGTGTACTCAAACCGTCGGTCTCGGCGCAGGTACTAAAAAGTCACCGGGCGGTGCAGTTGATGCAGACGACGGAAACCGGCCGCACAGTGATGGCGGAGGGTTTTCCGCTGTTTGATGCTCAGGGCACGCTCTATCGCGTAATCAGTTTTTCCCAGGATCTTACCGATCTGCAGCTGCTGCAGCAGGAGTACGAGCTGTTGCAGCAAAAGCTGCAGCAACGCAGCGTTGCCCACGATGCCGAGGTCATACAGGCGCAGGAGCTGACGTTTAAAAGCGCGCAGCTGAAGGAGCTGTACACCCTGCTGCAACGTGTGGCGCCCTCGGATGCAAACCTGCTGATGCTGGGAGAATCCGGTGTCGGCAAGACGGCCTTTGCGCAGCTGGCGCACCACTTGAGTCCGCGCAGGGAGGGGCCTTTTATCGAGGTTAACTGCAGTGCCATCCCGGAAAATCTGTTCGAGTCGGAAATGTTTGGCTATGCGCCTGGCTCCTTTACCGGCGCGTCGCGGCAGGGCAAGCCCGGGCTGATTGAGCAGGCGCACCAGGGCACGCTGTTTCTTGATGAAGTGGGTGATCTGCCACTGTCGATGCAGGTCAAGTTGCTCAAGGTGCTGCAGGATGGCAAGGTCACGCGCATTGGCAGTACCGAGCCCAGGATACTGGACTTCCGTCTGATCAGTGCCACCAATCAGCCCTTGCAGCAACAGGTGGAGGCGGGGCATTTCCGGCTGGATCTGTACTACCGGCTCAATGTGGTGCCTGTCACCATTGCGCCGCTGCGGGATAGGCCCGAGGATATTCCGCTGCTGCTGGAGCGCGTACTCGAACGCCTCAACGCCCGCTACCAGCAGCACAAGGTATTGGACAGCCGTGCCCGGCATCAGCTGATTCATTATGCCTGGCCTGGCAATGTGCGGGAGCTGGAGAATGTGCTGGAGCGCTCCTATGTCGCAAGCCCAGGCACGGTAATTCACTACGAGGGGCCCGACCCTGTGCCCAGTGTCAGCGGCACCGCTGCTGCGCCTTCGTTGGCGTCCGGGCAGCCCGCATCAGTCTTGGAATCCGGGGATTTCAGCTCATTGCCCGAGGCGCTAGAGGCCTTTGAAAAGCAGTTGTTGCAGCAGGCCCTTAAACGCTGCAGCACCACCTATGAGCTGGCCGACTACCTGGGTATCAGCCAACCGACGGTGTTCCGGCGGCTGCGCAAGCATGGCTTGCAGGTACATAAAAACTAGCCTGGGCAAGGCACGGGTGCAGGGTGCGCGGATCTGCATTGGTTTATATTGATTGTAAATACTGGCGTCGAACACATTTGGTTTGTTAATGTGGTTGTCTGAGCGGAAGCTTCCGCATGGCTGTGCAACTGGCGTGAGAATATTGCATGAAAAACCTGCCGATGGATTTGCTGCGCACCTTCGTCACCATCAATGATCTGGGCGGTTTTACCCAGGCGGGCGAGGTACTCGGGCGTTCGCAGCCTGCGGTCAGCCTGCAAGTGAAGCGGCTCGAGGAGCTGGTGGCGCTGCAGCTGTTTAATCGCAGCCAGGGGCTGCGTCTGACTGAAGAGGGTCAGATGCTATACGGCTATGCCCGCAAGATACTGGATTTAAACGATACCGCCGTGTCGCAGCTGATGACCCCGGCGGTGAGCGGCTCGGTGCGCCTGGGCATCCCCAATGATTTCGAAGTGTCTTTCCTGCCCATGATGCTGTCAAAATTCTCCCGCGCCTATCCCAATGTGATGCTGGATGTCAGCAGTGATCTGAGTGTTAACCTGCGGCGGGATTACCTGCGTGGCGCATACGATATGGTGATGAGTATGGATGAACATCCCTCGTCCGAGATTCCGCCGGGGGATGCCATTGTTGAACCGCTGACCTGGGTCAGTGGCCTTGGGTTTCAGCTTGACCCGGCAGAGCCTGTGCCTCTGGTGCTTTATCCCAAGGGCTGCGTCTATCGCCATCACGTTACCGAGGCGCTGAACAAGGCAGGTATTGCCTGGCGCATTCTGTACTGCACCTCGAGCCTGCTGGGGATACAGTCGGCGATTGAAGCCGGGCTTGGCATCAGTGCCCTGGCCAGCAATACGGTGCCGGGTGTGCTGCGAGCCGACAAGACGCTCGGGCACCTGCCGTCCCTGGGGGATGTGACTATCGGTTTCAATTACGACGTGGCAAGCCTGTCGGCCGCCAGCGCCCGCTTGCTGGAGTATCTGGGCCAGGGGCTGCAACAGAGTCAACTGTATCAGCCGCCCCACCGGGTCTGACGGGCTCTCGCTTAGGCCTGCTGCAGGTCTTCGGTATTGAGATCAAACTCGAGTCCGCGGGCCAGTCGATTCAGTGCAGAGGTAAGGCGTGCCGGCGACAGATTACGGGTGAGTCTGGCGTGGATGCGGGCATGAAAACCCTGTTCGCCGAGCAGCGGCGCGCCGACGAAATGCTGATTGTACTGCTCAATCCTGGCGCCGTGGCTTTCCAGAATCTGGCGGATCTCGTGATCCAGCCCAAGGCGAAAGTTACCTTTTACCGCCAGTGACAGCTGCTTACCGCCGGGCGACGGGTTCTCCAAAGTCTGGCGGGTAACGATATGCAGTCCCTGGGCGCTGAAGCTTTCGAGGCGTTTCCAGGCCCAGTCGGCGTGTGTATCCGGCAGCTGTAATTTCATCAGGCCGCTAATCCGGCCATCCATCACTGCCAACTGGCGGTCCAGTAACAGGCCTTCACTCAGGGCAATGGTTTCACTGAACTGCTGCAGCAGATCGGGACAGTCGGGGCCTGCCAGGGTAATCAACCAGGTGGTATTCATTGGGCGTTTTCCGTTTGTCTTGGGTGGTAAAAGTCAGTAAGGGCCCGGCTCTTGCGAGCGAGCCCCGGGGTCTCAGAGGGTTGAGTTCGCAATTGTTTCAGCCATGGCTTACCCGGCTCTGGGGTTGTCCCTGAGGCTTTTGCCGGGAGAGCCCGGCTGACTGGGTTCTGGGTGATCTTGAGAACGTCAACTGGCTGACGGCAACGTACATGAAGCTCGATACCGCGCAGCCGATCAGCGGCCCTTCGACCCAGCCCAGATCCGTAAACAGCAGGCAGCCGCCACTGGTGATAAGTCCAGAGAACATGGCGGCCAGTGCGCCGTAGCTGTTGCCGCGCCAGATGGACGAAATAAATACCGGTCCTATCAGCACTGCCAGCAGGGTGCCGGTGCCCAGAATACCGAGCCACGACAGCATGAATGGCGGCGCGAACAACATCATGACCAGGCCGGTGATGCCCAGCAGTGCCACGGCGCTGCGGTTGATCCAAAGGACTCTTTCGTTGGAGGCGCCGCTGTTGGGAAAGAGCGCCAGGCGCAGATCGTGGGAGGCGGCCGACGAGATGGTGTGCAGCAGGGAATTGGCGGTGGATTTCATCGCAAACAGGATAAAGAGGGTGATGATGCCCCCCAGTATCGGGTGCAGGTAGTGGCTCAGGTAGTAGGGCATGGCCTGATCGGCCTGGGCCAGTTCCGGATGCTTGGCGCGTACATAGAGGCCGACGATAGGGACCAGGCTCAGCAGGCAGCCCAGTGGGGCAACCCAGATTGCGACTTGATGGAACTTGACGCCGGGCTTGAGCGCGAGAAAGCGCACCGCCATGTACGGCAGTACCGCGGTGAACAGGAACGCATAGGGCAGCACCAAGAAGACGGAGCTCTTGTTCTCGCCGTAGGGCTGGGCGCTGCTGGGGTTAAGCAGAGCAGGATCAATGGCATCCAGACGCGCGACAAGCTCGGCCGGGCTAAGATCGGTAAACATCTGCACCATCATGACAACGGCACCTACGGCCATGCCGCAGACCATCAGGGTGTCGGTCCAGGCTACGGCGGCAAGTCCGCCCAGCATGGTGTAGAGAATAATGACGCCAATCATCATGGTGGCGCTGCTGCCAAGATCGATGCCAAGCCAGGAGGCTCCCAGCAGGCCGACCGCCTTGATCTGGCTGGTGAGAAAGACCAGCAGCAGGACGATGGATATCAGTGCCGCCACACCCTGAACGAGGCGGGACAAAGGCCCGCTGCCGTGCAGCTGTGCAATGTATTGCGGGATGGTGCAGCTGCCAAGACTGTCGGCCTGTTTGCGCAGAAAACTGGCAAAATACAGCACGGCGATCACCATGGCCGGTGCGAAAAAGAAGTTGCCGAGGATTTCGATGGCGCCAAACTCGAATGCGACGCCCGGTGAGCCCATAAAGCCCCAGCCACTAAAGCCGGTGGCAACGATGGTACCGGCGCCAACGAAGGGCCCGAGTGAACGGCCTGCGACCAGAAAGCCGGCCGCATCGTCTGATTTTACGGTGCGGCTGGAGGCATAGCCTATATAGATCAATACTGCGAAGGAGCCGAGCAGCAGGCCCCAGTTAAGCCAGTCATAAGTGTCCATATCGCTCTCCCTGCGATCAGTTTACCGAGGTGGATGAATTGGCCCGAAGTTCGCGCCAGCCATAGGACACCGCAGTCAGGGTGAGCAATGCGGCATTGAGGATAAGGAACCAGTCCAGGGTCCAGGCGTTGATGAGCATGATGAGTTACCTGTGCGTGCGGGAGCCGTGCTCGCCGCAGATTATTTTTATAGTCGAGCTGTTGGTAGGTACTGCCTTGAGGATCTATCGGGTCTGTATTGGTGCTCTTGCTGAGCTGCGCTTGCTCAAGCGCGGGATCTTAAGGTGAAGATTCGGGCGCTCGGCCTGCGAGGCACCAGGTGCTCGCAGGCCAAGGTCCGAAAGTGCACCGGGGCTGGAAAGCCCCGGCGAGAACGCCCTGTGGGGTGGAGCGCTCCCGTTGCGCGGTCGGCCTGTAAAAGGCCTGTAAAAGGTTTTTAGCCCTTGATGATGTTGTGCTCGGGGCCAAACGGGAAGCGGGTGATGTTTTCGGCGCTGTTGTCGCCCACCACCAGGATGTCGTGCTCGCGGTAGCCGCCGGCTCCGGCACGGCCTTCCGGAATCATCAGCATCGGCTCCATGGAGACCACCATGCCAGGCTCCAAAACGGTATGAACGTCTTCACGCAGCTCCAGACCCGCTTCACGGCCGTAGTAATGGCTCAGGGTACCGAAGGAGTGGCCGTAGCCGAAGGTGCGGTATTGCAGTACATCGTGCTGGGCGAAGATGTCGTTCAGCTCGGCGGCAATCTCGCTGCAACGTGCGCCGGGCTTGATCAGCTCAAGGCCACGACGGTGCACCTTGCAATTGATTTCCCACAGCTCCAGGTGACGATCGGAGGCATGTTCTGCGAACAGGGTACGCTCCAGGGCGGTGTAGTAGCCCGCGATCATCGGGAAGGTGTTCAGGCTCAGAATATCGCCGGCCTCGACCTTGCGGGTGGTGACGGGGTTATGGGCGCCATCGGTATTGATACCGGACTGGAACCAGACCCAGGTGTCCATCAGCTCGCCGTGGGGGAAAGTACCGGCAATTTCCCGCACCATGGCCTGAGTACCGGCCAGGGCGATTTCGAACTCAGGCACGCCAACGGCGATGGCATCACGGATGGCTGCGCCACCGACGTCTGCCACCCGGGCGCCCTGCTTGATCACCGCGATTTCTTCCGTCGACTTGATCATGCGCATCTTCATGGTGGGCACGCCTATGTCCACAAAGGTCGCAGCGGGCAGTGCTGCCTGCATTTTGTGCAGGTTCTGCAGCGGCATGTGATCGTGCTCGACACCGACCTTGCCGCCGTCCTTGATCAGCTGTTTAACGGCGTAGAAGAAGTTGTCCTTCTGCCAGTCGGTGTAGATGACGTTGTCACCCAGCTGGTTGCGACGATACGGCTGGCCACCGTCGATATTGGCGCTAATGGTGGTGTAGTTGTCCTGAGTAACGACCAGGCCGTAGTCACGGCCAAAGCGGCAATAGACGAAATCGCTGTAGTAGTTGATGTTGTGGTAGGACGTAAAGAGCACGGCCTGAACATCGTTTTCCGCCATGTAGCGGCGCAGCTTGTCGAGGCGGGACTGGAGTTCAGCCTTGCTGAAGGTTGGGCGTACTTTTTCGCCGTTAGGCAGCTGCAGGGTCTGGGGCATGGCTAGCATTGTTTTTGCTCCTGGTTATTCTTGTCGAAACTTTAAGGCCAGACGATATCCACTTCGGCTGAACGGGCGTTTCGTTGGCTTAAAAGGATCCTATCTCTGATATAGATATAATAGAAATCAATAATTAAAATGGATGTATTTGTAATGTAAATGCCTTGTTTTGCCTAAGCTGTTCTGAACGCAGCTGCGGGTTTATCTGGGTTAATACAGGGCACAGCGATGTCCGGAATGGTGAGCGTTTAACGCGGTCAGCGCGGGTGGCGGTGTGAAGCAGGGCAGGTGCGCGGGGGACTCAGGCAGATCACTGGAACTCATCGCCATACAGCAGCTTCGGGTACTAATCAGTCAGTGCCCTGATGGGCCAGTGGCTGAGAGCTAGCAAGGTGTCTGCCATGGCGAAAATCACATTCAGGGAACGGCGGTGTGGCACTGAAGCTGGCATCAGAGGGTGGGGAGAATAGCGCGTGTTGACGTGCGAGAAGGGGACCTGAGTCAAAGCAAGGTTTGACTCGGGTGGGGTATGTAGGCTGTCGTGGTACAGCTGTACCCGCGCATCTTTGATGCACGGGCCGCTGTTGTTGACCTCAGTCTTTGAAGTGCGAGCCTATGCTTTTGGCAATGCCATCAACGCAGACATCGAACAGCAGTTTGCCGTGCTGCGCCGTCGCCTTGCTGGCCGATGACAGGGTGCCGCTGGACGGTACCCAGGAAGGGTCGGACGGGAATACGTCGTACGGCGGGAAGCTGGCCGCTGGATGATCGATCACCTTCTCCATATCGACCAGCTGAGGGTGCAGGTGCAGCATCAGCGATGTCTCCAGAACGCCGCCATGCTCGACATCCCATCCGGTGAAACCATCCGGAAAGACGGTCGCGATGGTTTCCTTGTCGACGTAATCCCAGTACGACAGCAACATTACCTTGGCATCAATGTTTTCATGGCGCAGGTGCTCGAGCGCCAGGTCGATACCCTCAATGATAAACATTGAATTTTCGTAATGGCCATTGATCAGCACGAAGCGGCGGTTGCCGTGGCGTGCGAACGCGACCAGAACGTCTTTTACGGTATCGATTAGCGTCTTGCCATTAACGCAGGTCGTGCCCGGGAAAAAGTTGCCTCCGCCCGATTTTACCTGGGATTTGTATCCGTACGAAATCGGCGGGGCTATCAGGACGTTGGCCAGTTCCTTGGCAACAGCGTCCGAGATACCTTCGGGAATCAACACGTCGGGATTCATCGACATATGCGGGCCATGCTGCTCGATGGCGCCAATGGGCAGGAGTATGGTCGCATTTCCTTCTGCGACTCGCTGCTCGTAGGTCTTCCAGTCAAGGTTTGCCATTCTGGTCATCGCGGTAACTCTCCAGCGGGTACTTTCCCGGCTAAGGTTGCAGATTCCATGCGCTTGTACTCCTGTCGGACGCCCTTGATCAGTGCCACGCACATGAGCACCATCAAAACAGAGAACGGCAGAGCTGCGATAATGGACGCCGTTTGCAAGGTGCTCAATGCTGCGCTGCCACCGGCTACGAGTAACACTGCAGCGACGACGCCCTGCATGACGCCCCAGAAGGTGCGGTGGCGCTTGAGTGGGTGCTGATTGCCTTCACTCATGATAGTGGTCAGTACCAGGGTGCCTGAGTCAGACGACGTAATGAAGTATGACGCCACCAGCAGCGTGCCTGCAATCGCAGCCATATCACCCAGGGTGCCCAGATTCATGCCGTCAAAGGTGGCATAGAGTGCGGTGGCGACATTGTTACTGACAGCTTCAGCGATAGTGCCATTGCCGAAAAGGTCGATGTTCAATGCAGTACCGCCATAGGCTGCCAGCCATACAAAGGACAGCAGGCTGGAGGCACCGACAACGCCGAGCACGAATTCACGAATGGTACGGCCACGGGATACGCGGGCAACGAAGACACCGACGAAAGGTGCCCAGGACATCCACCATCCCCAGTAGAACACTGTCCACCAACCCTGCCACATGCTTTTCCAGCTGGCATCCGCATCGCCAATTGACTGAGTGGGTTCTTCAAGGAAAATATTCATTGATACCAGGTCAACGATATAGTCGATAGAAACGCCATAGAGCAGATTGAGAATGTACAGGGTCGGCCCGAATATAATGAAAAATCCCAACAGCAACAATGTGAGCCACATATTGCTGATTGAGAGGTATTTTATGCCGCGTTTGAGGCCGGTAAGTACCGAAATAAGGGCGCAGAGGGTAATGACCACAACCAGCAGGAGCTGGATGCTGGTGTTCTGGGGTACATCCCAGATGGCGTTCAGTCCGGCATTGATCTGCTGAACACCGAGGCCCAGCGAGGTTGCGATTCCAAACAGGGTTGCAAATACGGCGATGATATCGACAAGCACGCCTATCCAGCCGTCGACGCGGTCACCGAGCAGAGGGTACAGGGTATAGCGGATACTGAGTGGCTTTTTCAGGCGGTAGGACACAAAGGCAAGGGCCAAACCCACTACGCAGTAAATCGCCCAGGCATTAAAGCCCCAGTGAAAGAAGGTGACCTTCATCGCAACCTCGGCGGCCTCAGCGTCGCCGACTGCGGCGGAGAAGGGGGTGCCGCTCGAAAAGTGGAACATGGGTTCTGCGATGGACCAGAAGATAATGCCGATGCCCTGACCGGCCGCATAGACCATGGCAAACCAGGCAAAGAAGCTGAATTCGGGCTTTTCGTTATCGTCGCCCAGTCGTATGTTGCCGTAACGGCTGAATGTTATCCAGATGCAAAACACCAGAAAGCCGCCGGCGAGTGTTACATACCAGCTGCTTGCGGTGAGGGTGATGAGGGTACGTGCTGCGTCTATGATAGTTGCTGATTGCTCAGGCAGTAGAAGGGTGTAGAGGATAAACGTGAATATAACGGCCAGGGAGATAATCACGATATACGGATTAATTCCCTTACAAAGGCCTTTGGTAAGCACCATGATGGCTACCTCATGCGGGGGGGGGGGGGGCCCCCTAAATATTATTCTTGTATACCGAAGACCCGGTGCGCGGGTCTTCGGCTGTCGTAAACCGTTTTCGCCCAGACAAGAGCGGCAGCTTATCTGCAAAGCTGCCGCATTACATCTGTTAGCCCTTGATGATGTTGTGTTCGGGGCCGAACGGGAAACGGGTGATGTTTTCGGCGCTGTTGTCACCCACCACCAGGATGTCGTGCTCGCGGTAGCCACCGGCACCGGCACGGCCTTCGGGGATCATCAGCATGGGCTCAATGGAGACCACCATGCCGGGCTCCAGCACGGTATGGACGTCTTCACGCAGCTCCAGGCCTGCTTCACGGCCGTAGTAGTGGCTCAGGGTGCCGAAGGAGTGGCCGTAGCCGAAGGTGCGGTACTGCAGCACATCGTGCTGGGCGAAGATCTCGTTCAGCTCGGCGGCGATATCGCTGCAGCGTGCGCCGGGCTTGATCAGCTCGAGGCCGCGACGGTGTACCTTGCAGTTGATTTCCCACAGCTCCAGGTGACGATCGGAGGCATGTTCCGCGAACAGGGTACGTTCCAGGGCGGTGTAGTAGCCCGCGATCATCGGGAAGGTATTCAGGCTCAGAATATCGCCGGCCTCGACCTTGCGGGTGGTGACGGGGTTATGGGCGCCATCGGTATTGATACCCGACTGGAACCAGACCCAGGTGTCCATCAGTTCGCCGTGGGGGAAGGTACCTGCAATTTCGCGCACCATGGCCTGGGTACCGGCCAGGGCTATTTCGAACTCAGGCACGCCAACAGCGATGGCATCACGGATGGCCGCGCCACCGACGTCCGCTACGCGGGCACCCTGCTTGATCAGCGCGATTTCTTCCGTCGACTTGATCATGCGCATCTTCATGGTCGGCACGCCTATGTCCACGAAGGTCGCAGCGGGCAGTGCTGCCTGCATTTTGTGCAGGTTCTGCAGCGGCATGTGATCGTGCTCGACACCGACCTTGCCGCCGTCCTTGATCAGCTGTTTCACGGCGTAGAAGAAGTTGTCCTTCTGCCAGTCGGTGTAGATGACGTTGTCGCCCAGCTGGTTGCGACGATACGGCTGGCCACCGTCGATATTGGCGCTGATGGTGGTGTAGTTGTCCTGAGTAACGACCAGGCCGTAGTCGCGGCCAAAGCGGCAATAGACGAAATCGCTGTAGTAGTTGATGTTGTGGTAGGACGTAAAGAGCACGGCCTGAACATCGTTTTCCGCCATGTAGCGGCGCAGCTTGTCGAGGCGAGACTGGAGTTCAGCCTTGCTGAAGGTTGGGCGTACTTTTTCGCCGTTGGGCAGCTGCAGAGTCTGGGGCATGGCTAGCATTGTTTTTGCTCCTGGTTATTCTTGTCGAAACTTTAAGGCCAGACGATATCCACTTCGGCTGAACGGGCGCGGTGCCCGGGCGTTTCGTTGGCTTAACAGGATCCTATCCCTGATATGTATATAATAGAAATCAATAATTAAAATGGATGTATTTGTAATGTAAATGATTGATTCAGACCGACAGCGATGGACAGGCTGCTGATATGTATTGACCTGTCATTGTGAACGTTCATCTTTCCATTATTTTGTGCCCGGCGGTGAACATTAGGGTTAGAGCAAACGCAGCATGATCAGCGTCCAGATCGAGATCTTTACAGATAATGCCACCTTTGGCCCCGGTGGGAACGATCACCGCGGTCTTGACCACCTGAGCCTTAACCAGTCCCAGCACCTCAGTGCGGTAGTCCTCCATTCGCTCGGACCAGCGCAGCCCGCCACGTGCCACCTTTCCACCACGCAGGTGAATCCCTTCAATCGTGGAACTGAAGACAAAAATCTCATAGGCTGGAACCGGCTTGGGCATGGCTCTGATACGTGCAGGCTCAAGCTTGAATGCCAAGCCAGGCTCTGATCAGACGCTGTCAATGAAGAAGTTGGTTCTAACGACGGCATCAAGCACTTCGATAAAGGCATCCAACGACGCGATCTTCGTCCGGAAAAGCAACACTGTCGATCAGTGACCAGATGTCCTTCCCCCCACAGGGACAGGCCAATACTCCCTGCGTGTAAGGCTGTGTCGAACGCGCTTCCCCGAAATTAAATAGAACCCATTGTATTCATTATTCTTGTCGAATCTCTTTGGTACTACTGGTTCGTAGTTTGCTTGTATTAGTGCGATATGTGGGCGAACTGATCGGCACCTTGATGGTATTAACCCGGGTTAATACATGAAGCAGGGATGCTTCATCATTGGCCGCAGGCCAATGCGAACGCCATCTCTTCGCCCCCAAGAAGGCCAGCAAGTCCATGCACTTGCGCCCATTCTTTTAGGCTAAAGAGTTCTGGCGTGACGGACAAATAGGGAGGGAACCTATTTGTCCACCGGGTTAATAGTGTATGAATCATAATAACTGCATACTAAATTTATCAGTACCGCACGCTGAAAATGAACTATTTATTTTGATTAAACCTGTCATATCCTGTCGCTTTAGCGGTCAACCTCACTGTCTTTTTCTGATGCTTTATTAACAACATTACTAATTATTTGAGGAACAAATCTTTCCGAAAACCCCGCGACAAACGACCAGAAAAGAAATTTCGCAAAATCCTGACCCGTCAATGGATATGTCTTGGTGAACAAGTCAATCATGAAACCAGAATCGGGAATAGAGTTGGATGGCTCAGGAATATAAAAAGCTGGAAATAAAGTCCCTGACACTATGCCTGACAGGAACAAACAGTATAAAACCAGTGAAAAGACACCACCAAAAACGGGAACTAACAGAATTTGAAACCACGATTTTGTGAGTAATTCTAATTCCTCGTCGGAAACAGTTTTAATTCTTTGTTGAATACTGACAAAACCGCCAACAATGCCGCACAAAAATCCAGCCCATGTCATCATAAATCTTTGGCTGAAAAAATAGCTTAAACCAAAAATTGCGCCAAACACCATTACGCAGATAAGTGTCATCACTATTAAACGCTTCGTTAATATATGAATATTTACAATTCTATCCATGTGAACCCTCAGAATATATGAGTAGCAGCCTCAGAAGCCACTTTCCCTGCGGCCAGTGTTCCGGTAAACATAGGAAATACCATTTTGACCCTAATGAAGTATTAGCACATTTTTAGCCCTGTGCCAGGATACTGGCCTGTAGCGCTATTCATCCGCCCCCATGATATAAAAATGGCCATAATCCACCTACCACTATTGCAGTGAAGAAATCCCGCAGTAGGTTGAGTATTGTCGGAAAACCTCCTAGGAGGCTTTCCGAGAATGCTGGCCGTAGCGAGAGCCGACTGATTTGAGCGGGTTTTTGCGGTGTTTTAAGGCGAATAGTGGTTCTATTTAACGCAAAACAGCACAAAAAACAGCCAAACTCAGGTGGCTCGCAGTCGGTTGAGTATTGTCGGACAGCCTCCTAGACCTTCAGCTGAATGAAACGCGTCCGTAGTATCATTCCCGCGTGCAATGGAGGTAGATGCCGACTGATGGATGGCGTAGCCTCAAAGTAAAGAGGCTCGGCTCCATCCTCTTGTAGACAGCCGTTGTCACCTTACAAGGAAAGGAGCTAAAAGAGCGACGAAACTAAGGCTAAAAACCTAAGAAAGCTTTCCTCTTTTTATTGAAAACCAAATTCCGGCAAGCCCCAATCCAAATAAAGCGATACTTCCAGGTTCTGGAATAGACTGCACCGGTGGGATAAATGCAGCTGAAAAATTTAATGCTTCAACTGCATCCAGGTCATACCCTGCAGGATGAAATAGTACACTTGACAATGGATCCGCAGTAATCCTAAAAAAACTTGCACTACTAATTCCAGCGCCCGAGATATCCACATCTGTTATACAAGGCAATCCGGGAGAGCACGTAGTAATTAGATCTCCGGTAAAGGTTCCAACGCTAAAGAACGTTAATCCATCAAGGCTAATATCTAGCATAAAACCTTCGGATAGACCAAAAGAGTCGTAAAACCTAAGATCTGCGCCTGCTCCATCGATTATTGAACCTGTGCTAAAGGACATAACAATTTCGCCAATTGATGATGTATCATACCCTAGCGCCAATACAGCCCCATCTAGTTCTGAAACAGCTAAAGCATCGAAAACACCATAGCCTGACGCACCTGTATAATTACCACCAGATCCATCAACAACAGCGAAGTCTGCTCCCCCAGTGAAGCTATTTACAGTATCGGCATAGATTGGAATAGCTTGCACATGACTACTTATCGAAAGAACAAAAACAAAACAAGAAATAAATAGTTTGATCATATCACCACCAAAAAAGAAAAAACCAAGCCAAACCTTTTATTAAGCAAAATATATGCCAAAATGCAACCCATTGTATTTAAATGACATTTTTTTGACAACGGCTATATAGTTAAAAAACTGTAAAAATAACTGACAAGTTTATTAGGAAACACTCTACTCTCAATGTTGAGCTAACTCTCATCTAAAGTTGTAAATATAAAGGTATCCTATCACTCATACGGCGCTGGAAAGCCCGAGCGCATACGACGAAAGGTACATTCTTTAGCGCGTTTCACTTGGTAGATCTGCTAGGATTTCTGGTCACAAAATCCCCCATAGGGTGTACTTTTGGTAATGGCTTCGGCGCTGGGGCTAAATGAGCGCAATTGTGTAGATTGTGCTACCGCTGCTTCGCTTTTTTTGATGTCGCCAATCTGTTTCAATGCATCCCCATATTCATCCAGAATATCTGCATATCCAATTGGATCTTTGGACACTATTTCTTTCGATGTTGCCAAGATACCTGACTGATAATAACCCACGGCGTCTTCAAATAGTTTTTGATGAAAATGCAAACGAGCTAGTTCAAAGTAATCCATAAGGATTGGGCCATTATTTACCTTATCTAATTTCAGGGATAACTCTAAACCTTTCTTTGCTTCTGTATAATCACATATAGCTCCAGAGGTACGGCCATATTCGTACCATAAACTTGCTATTGCTCGTGGAGCAGCGCCGCCCAGCTCAGCGTTAATCGCGGCTCTGCCGCAGGCCTTTCGAGCTTTCCACCACTCACCCTGATGCTGGAAGCTCGAACACCCCTGGGCATAGTTTTGAGCAGTATGCAGGTTTACCGGATTTGCACAGGACACTATAAATATGTTCAAAAATATAATTAAATTCAATTTCTTCATGGAGGTCTTACCATATTTGTCTTGTTATTTCTGCGGATTATCCGTCTTTCTAAGTCAATCTCAAATGACCCTGCGAAATATAATCGTTCTAAGTCTCCTTACCTAAATTAAAAAATCAGGACTAATAAATTACATAGTGAACAAAAAATCTGCCATACAGATCCAGCCAATAACAATCCAAAACCGAGCCATAGAAGGCGACGTCTGTACTTATTAACCCGGTGGACAAATAGGGACGGAACCTATTTGTCCACCGGGTTAATAGCCCCGTTCACCGTCCAGCCGCTGGCCCAGATATAACTCCCAGACAAAGCTTCCTTTTAATGATGTCCCATCTCAGACACCCCACCCTTGCCGTCGGGCAGCGCTACAATCACATTCTGCATCATGCCTTCATCTTCGTGATCCAGAATATGACAATGCAGCACGAACTCGCCGATATAACGCTCATAACGGGTGCGGGTCTTGATCACCACTCCCTGCTCGACAAAGAGCGTATCTCGCCAGCGGCCTGTCATGCCGTAGTACTGACTCGTTGGATCGGCGGTCAAATCCTGCCAGCTGGCCGGGTCCGTGCAATTTTCGCTGAGACACTTTTGCACCGACACCACCTGGAAGGGGTTAACGTGTATATGAAAGGGATGGCCCGCCAGAAAGGAGCTGAGGGTCCATTCATCAATGCCACCGAGCTTGAGCACCCGATTTACCTTGGAGGGCGAATAGGCGCTGGCATCCTTCAAGCTGTATTTTCCGGTCGAGACGCTGTAATCGAGGCTGCCAATCTCGTAGCTATTCGGAGTCGGAGCCTGTTGTATATCGATGTTAAAGCCCAGGGTTTGGGCACCGGTGACCTCGGATGGCGTAATCGTCGGGTGATCAACGAAGGCACTGAGTTTCAGCTGATTTTCAAGATCCTTTACGATACTGCCGCGTACATCTGCCGGCATGAACTTCAGGGCCGACGCCACAAGCCAGTCTTGTACCCAGTTGCGCAAGGCGTCACTCAGGTTGGGGTCCATCAGGCCTGCCAACTGCTGCACCCTGCTTTGAGCCTCTGCCAGCGGCGGCAATACCTCGACATAGCCCAGCAGTTCACGACCGTGAGCCTGGCTGTTAACGGTCTGGTTCGCATCCAGGCTGCTGTCTATCACGCAGTAGGTGCCGGCGGAAGGAAAGGTCATCAGCAGATCTTCCCGATAACCGGGCTGCAGTATGGTCTGTTCCTGGCTGGCGATCTGCGCCCGGGTCAGGCCATCCGAGGCCACCGAAAACTGCGGGATGGGAGCGCCTTCGCATTGCAGGTCTACCTGCTCGGTGCGGGCCTCAAGGGAGGCCGGCTTATAACCGGCTTCGATGCCAGAAACACGGGCTTTGCGAAACTGCAGGTTGATGGTATCCCGCACACCGGCATGCACCAGCCGCCAGCGCTCAAGATCGCCGGCTCGTACCTGGGTAAAGGTCGGCATTACGACCCCATTGATACTGGTATAGCGACCGGAGGTGTTCCAGGCGCTAATGCCGTTGCTGACACCGAACTGATCGTAAGACTCGATCTGGCCAACTCTTTCGCTTTCTTCAGGGCTTTTCTCATTGCAGATCCAGTTGCCATTACTGTCTGTAAGAATCGGGCCCAGCTGGCCGGGCGCTGCACCCGGTTGCCGGCAGGCGTAGCCGATCTGCTGGAAAACCAGAATACGTTCCTTAATCGGCTGAGGGTTGTCCGGCGTCACCTGTTGCAACAGGGTATCCAGATCCCCTGAGCGAAGCTGGTCGCCGACCTGCTGCGGGTGACGGGTGCCGCGAATAACCAGGGGCCCCGCCATGCCGCTCGACACCTGCAACGCGGTGGAACCGTGCAAGTGCGGGTGATACCAGAAGGTGCCGGCCGGATGGTCTATCGGGATGTTGTATTCGTACTGGAAGCTCACATCCGGCTTGATTCTCAGCAGCACATTGTCGCTGTTGCCTGAAGGGCTGATCCACAAGCCATGGGTGTGCATGTTGGTGGTATTGAAACAGTTGCCGCCGTTACTGTGCTCGCTACCGTCGGGACAGGAGGGATCCTCGGCGGGCAGCTTGTTGTTCAAGGTCAGGCGGAAGGTTTCCCCCGGGTAGAGCTCCACCACCGGCCCTATATAAGGCACCACCTTGCTGGTCACGCTGCCGGTCAGGGCCCTGAGCCGGGTTGCGTCCATTTGCTGGGTGGAGGGGTTGTACAGACTGCCGTTGACGTATTCCAGGGTCAGATCATAGAAGACTTCAGTGCCGGGTCCCCGCTTTTGCGCACTCGCAAGCAGGGCCACGGCCGGCGCCGTCTCAGGCGGCGTTACCACCCCGCTCTGAACCTGCAGCATGGCATGGGGTAACTGTGGCAGTTCCCGGATATCGGCGGCCTGCGAGGGCGAAGACACCAGCAAGACGCTGACAAGCAATGATAGAGGCAGCCCTCTGGACGGGCGTTTTGCCGAGATCGACCAGTTCATAACGATACCTTCCCTGTAGTGGTCTGGGAGTTGTGATTTTCTCATCGTGGTTTGTTTAATTTGATCTGTTGATGCACCTGCACCTTCTGTAGCAGTGGCCACAGATTTCCGGAGTGTCTAACCTTCAGCTCACAAGAGCCTGGGTTGCCGCGGCCTGAAAGCCCTGTCGGCGCTGCCAGAACGGATAACGGCCAAAGCGTGCAGGCCCCTGATAGGTGCCCCGCCAGTGAAAAAGGTACTGAGCCGCCACCGTCTGCATTTCCCGCCGGTGGCGATCCAGGGCATCGGTTGACCCCGCGATTATGGCATTGGCCGCGCTGGCGGCCGACGCCAGGGAGTGAAATAGACCCTGGGAGGAAATGGGATCGAAACTAAAGAGCGCATCGCCGACCGCCAAAAAGCCATCGCCGACAGACTCCAGCGCTGTGACATTTAACATGGCGGTACCGGCTGGGCGACATTGCATCCGTGCGGGTGCCAGGCCCTGCAATGCCTCGGCCAGCAGCGGGTGCTGTCGGGCAAGAGCAAGGAAATCAGCTCCGCGTTTAAGCTGGCGCCACAGCGGGTTATCGCTATCCAGATGGTAGGCCAGCACTCTTTTATCCCCTGGCAGCGGCACCGTGTACCACCAGCCCTGCTCGTCCGCCTGAATGCGCATGCTGCAGTCCGGATCATCGGGGTGACTGTCAAGAAAGCTGTACAGGCACAGCAGCGGATCCTCGGTAGATTGGTGCAGCCCCAGCTGGCGGGCAATACCGCTGGCGCGACCGGTGGCATCCACCACCACGGGCGCGCCGTACTGAACGTCGCCGGTACCCAGCTGCCAGCTGCCCTGCTGACGCTCGATACGAATATGGCGGCATCCATCCACCAGCGAAGCACCGGACTCCAGCGTTCGCTGGCGCAACATTGCCTCAAAGCCTCGCCGGTCAAGGTGCCAGCCAGGACCGTTAGGGTCCAGAATGGCATCCTTCCAAACCGGCGTTTCCCTATCCCAGACGGCAATGGCAGGCCCGCGTTCACGATGGCCGCCGCGATGAAACTGCTCCAGCACGCCCAGCTTGTGCAACAGCGGTGCTGCGGCACCGGGCAGAGATTCACCAATACGGGGGCCAATGCCCTGGCTGGCCCTGCGTTCCAGTAGCAGTACCCGGCGGTTCGGCGCCAGCAGGGTTGCCAGCGCAAGGCCCGCCGGTCCTGCCCCACAGACGATCACATCAAAGGTTTGCCGGACCATCAGCTTTTACTGTGCCGGCATATCAGCACCTGGCGCATGGCACGGTCAGTGTCATGGCGCTCTTCAGGCGTCAGATCCTGGCCGCCTCGATCCTCCACCTGCATCACTGGCGCAAAATCAGGATCATCAGGCACACCGGGTCGAACCTCAACGATGCCCTGGTGATCAAACTGGGTCACCATGTTCGCCAGCTGGGTGGAGCTGCCCACTCCCAGGGTGCGATCCCAATCCGAGCGGCGGTTATAAGCTGCCAGGCGTTCCTCGCGCGGCAGAGCGGTGTCGACCACCTTAAGGTAGTTTTCCTCGCTGAGTACCTGGTTGGGTACCCTGGCGGGCCAGAACGTGGGCAGATAGGGATCGTAATCCCGATCGTAACCGGAGCGGCAGCTGGCAGTGTCTGTCTGCCAGGGAATCGCCATCCAGCGGGTGATGGAGCCCGGTGACTGACCATAGAGCGGGCCGTCATACGACAGTGCCATGGCCGGCGTCAGGGTGGTGCCGTAATCGGATTCAGGATTATTGGCGGCGCGGTGCCGCCAGCGGTAGGCTTCCATATACATAGTGCTGTGGCGCACCGGCCAGGTCACCTCGCAACCCGGGTGGAAGGCATCGGCGATACAGAATTCCAGCGCGGCCTTGTCGAGCATGGCCGGTTGCTCTGCCAATGGCACCTCGCTAATGCAGCGTGGCTGCTGATAGTTAGGGTCATAGTCTGCCTCGAAATCACCCTCAGCCCACTTTTCCAATAGCGCCAGCTGAGTCTGCGTCAAAGCATTCATGGCGTTCGCCAGCTGCGGCATGGGCACGCCCATGGTGTCGCCATAGACCCAGGGCCAGAGCTTCATGGAAATATCGCCGTCTTCAGGATTACGAAAACCATGGGCCACAGTACGCCTGAGCTGCGCATAGTCATCGCCTGGCGATGCCAGCTGAGCGAGGTAACGGGGCTCCAGAAAGTGCTGCGACATGCCATAGCCGAAACCGGCGGCAAAGCCTGCGTTCATCCACTGCAGATCACACATGGCCTTGAGGATAGGCAGAATGTCGGTACTAAAAGACGGCTTGCAAGGCGCCGGCAACTGGCCGGCCCGAATGGCGAGATCCGTCATCAGGGCATAGAGCGTGCGCACCGCTTTCTGCTGCGGGCCGTAGTTGGGCGGAGCCACCAGCACCCAGGCCGGCGATACCGCAATGGCGCGACCATCCAGCAGCACGGTGGCCGTTACCGGGCCGTCGCCGGTGTCGTCGTACCAGGAATCATTATTGGCAAAGGTTTTGGGTGCTTCATTCAGATAGGAGGCCGATTTGCCGTAACCACCAAACACATGCAGGCGGCCCACGCTGTCGGTACGCAATTCCCCCAGCGGCACCTCTATATCCATAAAGGTGCCGCCGCCGAACTGGTATTGCAGGCCCTGGCAGGCTGGCGTACAAATGCTGCGAGGGCCGGGGGTGATGGATAGCTTGTGCCTGTCATCACCGGTGATAGTGGCATTGCGCCGGGTGGAAGGTTTTGCCGTGGCCGCTTCCGGAATATCGAGGGCCAGTTCGAAGTTGTACCAGGCCGCCTTGTGGTTGGCGAGCTCCACCTGCCACTCAATCCGGGTCTGGGCATCCATGGTCAGCTCTCGCACTACCTGGCCTGCGGCATCGTAGCCATAGATACGAAATTCGGCCACTTCCCGTTTCAGCGCACCTGTATTATCTCGGTAGGCGCCGGGTTCTCTGGCTTCAGGCTCCGTAACCTGAGGGCCAATGAAATAGCCATCAGCCCTGGACGAGTTGCCAACCCGGGCGATACCAATAGCCGGATGGATCTTGGCGTACGCGATCTCAGCCATGTGTCACTTCCTTGTTCAATTGTATTAATTCCGTATGGATCCCAGACACCTGATTGGAGATGAGCAGGCATCTGACATCGAGCCAATCGTCCATCTAGTATCGCCGATCAGTCAGAAGGTCTGATGCAGTATAGAAGCTGATCCTGCAGGGGTGGCAGATGAGTCCGCACGCCTGAATTAATGGGCCGCGCCAGGCGCCGGTTCCAGCCACAGTGTCCTGACTTGGCTGCAACACAAATTCTGACGCTGGAACCCGCCAATTCCCGACTAAAATGATCTATAACCATAGCGGTATCTGTAACCACAGGGTCACCCGAACGACCCTTCGAGGCGCACCCCATGACTGACAGAAAAGCACAATTGATCGTCGACGGTATCGACGCACCTATCGAATTGCCGATGTATTCCGGCACTCTGGGTCCGGACGTCATAGACGTACGCTCGCTCAGTGGCATGGGGCTCTTTACTTATGATCCCGGTTTCGTTTCCACCGCGGCCTGCGAATCCGGCATCACTTACATAGACGGCGACAAGGGCATACTGCTGCACCGAGGCTACCCCATCGAGCAATTGGCCGAGAAGTCCGACTATCTGGAGGTCTGTTACCTGCTGCTTAACGGCGAGCTGCCGACCCCGAAACAGAAGGCAGAATTCGTTCATCTCGTCATGAACCACACCATGGTGCACGAACAGATCACCTACTTTTTTCGCGGATTCCGCCGTGATGCACACCCGATGGCCATCATGGTAGCCTGTGTCGGCGCCCTGTCGGCCTTCTACCACGACTCGCTGGATATCAGCGATCCGCATCACCGCGAAGTCTGCGCCTTTCGCCTGATTGCCAAGATGCCGACCCTGGCGGCGATGTGCTACAAGTATTCCATTGGCCAGCCCTTCATGTATCCGCGCAACAATCTGGCCTATGCCGAGAATTTCCTGCACATGATGTTTGGCACACCCTGCTCGGATTCCAAACCCAGCCCTGTGCTGGCCAAGGCGATGGATCGTATCTTCATGCTGCACGCCGACCACGAACAGAATGCCTCCACCTCCACCGTGCGCCTGGCGGGTTCCTCCGGCGCCAATCCTTTCGCCTGCATTGCATCCGGCATAGCTGCGCTCTGGGGCCCGGCACACGGCGGCGCCAACGAAGCGGTATTGAGCATGCTGCAGGAGATCGGCGACGAGTCCCGTATTCCCGAGTTCATCAAGCGCGCCAAGGATCCGGACGACAGCTTCCGCCTGATGGGCTTTGGCCATCGCGTTTATCACAACTTCGACCCACGGGCCACGGTGATGAAGGCCAGCTGCGATGAGGTACTAAAAGAACTCGGCAAATCCGATGACCCACTGTTGAAGATCGCACGGCAGCTCGAACAGATAGCGCTGCAGGACGACTACTTTATAAAGCGCAAACTCTACCCAAACGTTGATTTCTATTCCGGCATTATCCTGAATGCCATCGGCATCCCGACTAATATGTTCACCGTGATTTTCGCCGTCGCCCGTACCATCGGCTGGATTTCCCACTGGAGCGAGTTCCACAGCAGCCCGAACCGCATCGGCCGACCTCGCCAGCTCTATACCGGCGTCAAGCAGCGGGATTATTAAGCTGGCTGGAAAAACGGGCGCAAGTGCGCGACTATGCGCAGCTTGTGGCCCGGCGGACACACAGGAAAGCTGCATGTCCGCCGAGTTAATACCAGGCATTGGCGCCAGCGGGATTCATCATGCATAACCCCAAGAATTTCCAACAACATAATAGGGCACAGCTGGAAGGCTTGATCCGAGATTACCCCTTCGCCACTTTGATTACCCATTCTGAATCCGGTTTGGAAGCAAATCACCTGCCCACGTTAATCTGCGAAAAGGATGGCAGGAAGGTGCTTCAGGCCCATATCGCCAAAGTGAACCCCCTATGGAAAACGGTCGCAGACGGGTCCGACGTACTGGTCGTGTTCAATGGTCCGAACTGCTATATCTCGCCCAACCACTATCCAACCAAACAGGAAACCGGCAAAGCAGTGCCGACATGGAACTATGTCGTGGTCCATGTCAAAGGGGTGATGTCCTATATTCAGGACAAAGACTGGCTGCTGGGAATGATCAACCGCCTGACAGAGCAACATGAGGCGGAACAGGAAACGCCCTGGTCAACCGCTGACGCACCCGAGGAGTTCATCCAAAAAATGTTGCCCGCCATTGTCGGGCTGGAAATTGAAATCACTGCAATAACAGGCCAATGGAAGCTCAGTCAAAATCAGCCGGAACGCAACAGACTTGGCGTAATTGCCGGCTTATCCTGCGAGCGCGAGGAGCAGTATCGAAAAATCGCCGAGCTAGTGAAATCCGGTACCCAGGAACAGGGGAATACTCCGGCAATCACCACAACTGAGAATTGACCAGGCCCGGCCATATCGCTGCAGGCCACGCAGCCACGACGCAGAATTACCCCCCGACAAACAGCGCTTTCTGCTTAGCGGTAAATGGCCAGTTCTCGAGAACAGCGTGCTTCATCGGGATCGGTGACGCACTCAATTACCTCAATCTGTTGAATATAGCTGTGCGCAAAGCCGTGCTCCTGGGCCCCTCTGAGTACATGCTCCCGATACCAGTCAAAAGGGAGTAACGCCGAATCAATACGGGTAGCGCAGTAGGTGAAGGCTGACACACTTGATCCATCCTCCAGCCGGACCAAAATGTCCCTGGCCTCATAGCCACAATTCAGGCCTTCATAGCGGTCGAGGCTATCCCTGTCGGATTCCGATACTTCAAACACCACACCGAGCACAAAGTGCCGGGCAACACCTGTGGCGAAAACATCGCATTTGGCAGAGCCGTCCCTTTGGCTGACTTTATGAAACCTCAGCTGATGCCCGTCGAGCACGCCATTGGCGACTTTTATAACCGAGGATATTCGGGCCCGCAGCCGCCGTTCCGAAAGGTTCGATCCATAGGCAAAATACAACATGCTATCCCCTCATCAACGGCCCAGAACAAAACCAGGACAGGTACAGGTGCCATTTTTCGCGCCCATCGGGATGCGAATGGTGCCGCCAGTTTCTGCTGCTCTATCGTGATGTTAAAACATTACCGCACGCCTTCTGGCCCCAATCGGATAGACATAAATTTACATCCTTCCAGCCCAAGGGAGTCCTTATTCCGGAGCTGGCACATAGGCGATTGGCCTTCCGACGCTTTCCATAAAAGGGTTCGTACTTACTTGAAACGGGATCTGGCTGCGCGCATGGCATCAGCGAACGAGTCCCAGGCGCTTTCAGCGCCGACTCTGAGGTCTTCCCAGGCCGTATCGCTGGCCTGCTGAATTTCGGTCAGTTTCTGCTGCGCCCGCTGCTGGCGCTCACGCAACTCCTCAATCTGTTTGAAGTACTCAATCTGCGCATCGGCCCTGGCCTTGTCCGCATGGGCCTTGAGTTTTTTAATGTCGGCATCCCATTCATTGAGCTGGGCCTGCATCTTTTTCTCGTAAGCATCTTTCATATTCACAATCAGTCTCCTTGGCAAAGGATTAGGGTGATTGCTGAACGGGGATATCAATGCGCTCACAGCCGTTGCTGTTTCGCTCAGCCTGCTTTGCAACCGGCACCCGTGCAGAATTAGCACTGCCGGGTCGCCCTGAATCCGAACTGGAGCGCTGGAATCCAGCGACTAACGACTCAGATCCATCTGATCAAGGATAGTCGTTATTCATGCCCCTACATGGCCATATTCCGGCTATAGCTGCAGGCTTTGTGCTGAAGCGAACGCCCGCCGCCAAAAGTTATTAACAAATTTGGGGACTGCGAAAGACTACAAACTGTCGTATAGCGCCTGTACCCGCTCAGCCCCATAAATCCGCTCCAGCCGGCGGACGGTAAAGTGCCCGCGGGCAATATCCTGGAAATGGCCGATGAACAATGTGTTGATCAAGGCGCCGCCCGCCGCCCCTATAATCGGTACGGCCTGTGCTGCAGCCTTTTGCGTCACGGGAATGCTGAATCTCGCGGCAATTTGAGTAATAAGCCGCACCAGTGCCGGCGCGCCATCTTTTACCACCCCCTTGGAGGCGACATGGCTCACCGCCTCGGTAACGGCAGACGCCAGCGCGGCCCGAATACCGAAGTAGCCGGACTCTGCGGCATCATCCTTGTCACTGCCCCCTCCCAAAGCGAACACCTCAAGACAGGCAAGCCGGGACTCTTCCCGCTTCAGGTCTTCGCCCTCGCCCCGGGCAATATCGGCGATCGAGCGCAGCATAATGGTGGTGGAAACGGGCAGCTCAATCGCCAGGGCAGCCAGACCAAAGGCGCCCCCCGCGGCGCCACTGAGCGCGGCCGTTGCCCGGTGCGTCAGATTGGAAGCCGGCTGCGGGCCGTCTCCCAAGGTAAATAGTGCCGTGCGCAACGCCGTCTCCAGCGATTTGGTGACTGCCGCCATAATGGTTTTGTGGGCTGTTGATGGCAGCAGCTTTATCGCCCGATCAATAGGCGTGGCCAGTGAATTTGACAGACGCGCGGCTATACCCGGATTTTCCAGCAAGTGCTTGGCGTTCTTAAGCTCATCGATATGAACTGCATCCAGCGACATTGATTCAAGTGACTTCGACATACAGACTCCTTTGGCCACTCAGAGCATAATGCTGCTTTGTGTTGGGTCAAGGCGTATCAAATCCAGCGCCGTACCTCGGCTTGGTAACGGGCGAACTCTGCCGGGAACTGTGCTGCCAGCATCCGCTCTTCAGGCTCAATCTGAAAGCGATTAAGGTACAACACAAAGCCAACACACAGGCTCAGTGAATAGAGGCTGCCGAGGAATAATCCGAAGCCAACAAGCAGTCCCAGCATTCCCAGATACATGGGGTTACGGCTGAATCCATAAACGCCAGACGTCACCAGCGAGGATGTCTTGTGCCGCAACAATGGATCGACCGTGGTCTTTGCCTTAATAAATGCCCCTACGCCCAAAACACCGATCATCGTGCTGGCCGCCACAAAAACAAGGGCGACCACGCGGGCAATAGTATCCGGCAGACCATGCTGCGGCAAAAACACCGAGACTAGCCACATCAGCACAGCACAGATGAGCACCAGGGCAACGGGCGGAATTTTGAGCTCGAGATTGATCATGCTGTTCCCTTTCTGCCAAGGCATCCAGTACTGATGCCACTTTATCGCGATAGCTAAGCGCAAGGGGCGGCCGTTTACTACATCCGCCCATGCGACACTGTTGCAGCTGGGCTGTTAAAATAGCCGCGGTCTGTGCCAGCACACAAGAGGCAATGTATAACCACTCGCGGTTAGCGCTTACATAAGGATGGATCCATGATCTCAAAACTGCCGCGCTGGATTGAACTGGGCGCCTTTATGCTGGCACTGCTCGCGGGCACGGTAAATGCCGTCGGGCTGCTGGGGTTTGCGCACCAGTCCATCTCGCATCTGTCGGGCACCGCCACCCTGCTAGGGGCCCAGCTGGCGAGCGCATCCAGTGCCAGCCTGCACCTGGCGGCAATACTGCTGAGCTTTCTGCTCGGTGCGGCACTGTCGGGCTTTCTGATATCCAGTCCATCCCTGAAGCTGGGCCGGCACTATGACTCACTGCTCTTTATTGAAGGTGCCTGCTTGCTGATCGCGATCTATTTTCTCAACCAGGGTTCGGTACTGGGGCACTACTTCGCCTCCGCCGCCTGCGGCATGCAGAATGCTCTGGCGACCACCTACAGCGGTGCCATTATCCGCACCACCCACGTAACCGGTATTTTCACCGATCTGGGCATCATGCTGGGCGCCTCGCTTCGCGGCGAGCGCTTTGACCGGCGCAAGGCGCTGCTTCTGATTTTGATTATTGCGGGCTTCGTCGCCGGCGGCGTTACGGGTGCCTTGCTCTACGGCCAGCTGCAGTTTTATGCCCTGGCCGTACCCGCACTGATCTGCTTCGCACTGGCGCTGCTATATCACTTTTACGTCTTCAGAAAGTCCGCCTGAACAGGCTCTACTGTTAATTGAGCGTTTGCAGCGTGCGCCCGTCCACCGGGCTTTGCTGCGGCTCACCGCCTGCAACATCAAACGCCTTGTAACGCCCCATCAGCATGAAAGCTGCCGGTACAAAGTAAAACGACAGCAGGGTCGTCAGCACAGTGCCACCGGCAATGGCAATGGCGAACGGCGGCCAAAAACCACCCCCTGCCAGGATCAGCGGCAAAAATCCCCCCACTGTCGTGATAGTGGTGGAGCCTATATGACGACTGCAGCTTTGCACCGCGTGCACAATTGCGGCCGGATCTCCCCTTACCGCCAGGGCATCGGCCTTGAGCTCGGCCAGAATAACGATGGCCGCATTGATCGCCAGTCCCATCAGGCCCAGCAGACCGATAATCACGGTAAAGCCAAAGGGATACGAGAACAGGTAAACGCTGAGCAGACCGAGCCCCGCCGATTGCAGCGCCGACAGAAAAATCAGTGTGCTGATACGGAACGAGTTGAATGACAGCACCACCACCGTAATCAGCAGGGTCAGGATCACGCCCAGGCTCGCCATCAGGTTACCTACGGCGTCGTTACGCCCAGCCGACTCACCACCAAACTCCATGCGATAGCCCACCGGCAGATGAAACTCGGCGTCTTCAAGGTTCTGCCGAAACTCCGCCAGTGCCACCGAGGCCAGTATCCCTGCGCGCAGATAACCTTCAACGACGTTAACGCGCTGGCCATCACGCCGGGGTATGGCACCACGGCTGGGCTCCAGTTCCAGCCTTGCCAATGCCGACAGCGGTATATTGCCACCTGCGCTGGGCGAGGTGAGGCTCAGGTTGGCCAGATCCTGCAATTCGCGGCGATCTTCATTGCCCACCCGCACCCGCACCGGTACCGACTCGGTACTTTCCAGAATGCTGCCGCCGGTAACGCCACTGAGCGTCCCCTGGAGCGCGCCAGCGATGCCCTGCAACGTAAAGCCACTGATCTGGCCCGCTGCTTCATCGACCCTTACCCGCACCTTGGGCGTGCCGGGTTGCAGGGTCGCGCGGCTGTGAATCACATCCTGGGTTCTGGAAAGCACCTCACGCGCCTGCTGGCCCAGGGCCTGCAACTGATCAAGATTGGGACCGTAGAGGCGCAGCTCAATGGGCGCATTGAACGGCGGTCCCTGCTCCAGCGTGCGCACCAGAATCTGTGCTTCAGGCAACAGATCATCGAGCTCGCGCTGCAGCTGTGGAATCAGACGGTTGGCGATGCGAAAATCGTGGGTACTGACCATCGCCTGACCAAAGTTCGGCGAGCCCTGCTGCCCCCCGATCATGTTGTAGTAGAAGGCCGGCGCACTGTTACCCAGAAACCACTGTACGGAATCGACTCCTGCCGTATTCTGCAGCAGCGCGCTAACTTCGGCACTGACACGGCGGGTTTCAACAATGCTGGTCTGAGCCGGAAGATACATTTCGATCTGAAACATGTCCCGGTCTGAGGGCGGGAAAAACTGCTCCTTAAGCTGGCCTGCGCTAATAAAGCCGGTCAGGGGCATCAGAAACAGCAGCAAGATAGCCATCTTGGGGAAACGCAGCACGATCTCCAGCGAACGTCGAAACAGGCGTGCCAGCCACTCCAGCTGCACGCCCTGCTGATACCAATGCGTCTGGCTGGCATCACCTGCGCGCAGAAAGCGCCCGGCCAGCACGGCCACCACGCTGTGGGAAATCAGGTAGGAGCCAATAAGCGCAAAGATCACACTAAGGGCAATACCGCCGACAAACTCCCCCGCCGGCCCCGGCATCAGCACTATGGGCATGAAGGCCAGAATAGTGGTGAGGGTCGAGCCCAGCAGCGGTAGCCAGAGGTGGCGCAGGGAACGCACGACCGCATCAATGGCATTGAGCCCCTGGCGCCGGCGCTGAGCGATGGTGTCGGCCATGACGATGGCGTTGTCCACCATGATGCCCAGCGCCACCACCAGCCCGGTAACGGACATTTGATGGATTGGCAGGCCGTAGTATTTCATCACCGTCAGGGTGAAAAGCACCGTAAGCGGCAGGGAAAGCGTGACAATCAGCGCTGAACGCCAACCCAGAGTCACCAGCAGCACCAACGCAATCAAGCTGAAACCCAGCAGGATATTGTTCACCAATTCCCCCAGGCGACGCTCGGTATACTGGTTCTGATCAAACAGAATTTCGGCCTCTATATTGGCCGGCAGCTGCTGTTCGAACTGCGCCAGATGCGCCCGCAGTGCAGTACTCCAGCGATCGATGCGCAAATCCGGCAGCATGCGGACCGCCACTACGACAGCGGCGTCGCCATCGATGATCGCCAGTTCCTGTTCGGGCCATTTGAGGCTGCGGCGCACCTCGGCCAGATCTCCCAGGCGCAGCAAATAACCGTTGTCGTCGCTGGCCAGGGGAATCTGGCGGATGCGATCGAGTGAGTCCAGCGCGCCTGCGAGCTCCACCTGCAGCTGGTTATGGTCATTATTGAGCTGACCTGCGGATACCTTGGCGTCCCCGCCTTCAATACGCTGCGCAATCTGTGCAGGTGTCAGGTGCAGGTTGCTTGCCAGGTGCGGATTGATCTGCACCAGAATTTCTTCGTCCTGCTCGCCAAACAGATCCACAAAGTCAGTGCCCGGCAACCCACGCATGCGATCGCGCAGCGCCTTGCCATAGCGCCCTAGGATGGCAAGATCAGCTTCGGTTGTGGCGTGCCACTTGAGTGCGATCAGGCTGGTGAAGGCGTAACCGCGATCATCGTCCAGTTCCGGCTTGCTGGCACCTGGCGGCAGCAGAGATGTCACATCCCCCAGCAGATCCCGCGTACGGGACCAGATGGGCCTGGTGGCGGTTACGCTGTCTTTCAGTTCGATTTTGACCATCGATATGCCAGGGCGCGAGGTCGAGGTCAGGTGCTTGATTTCGGCCAGGGTGCGCAGTTCGTTTTCAATTTTCTCACTCACCTGGGCCTCAATCCGCTCGGCACTGGCGCCCGGCAAATGGGTGATGACGACGGCCTGGCGGTTGAGAATGCGCGGATCTTCGGTGCGCGGCAAGGTGGTGAGTGCACCTATACCCGCCACAATCAGCACCGCCACCAGCAGTGTCAGCAATCGGCCGTTCTGTAACAGACGCCTCATGGTTCAGGGTCCGCCACAGGTGCCGTTGCTACAGTATCCGCCGCAAGCTTGACGATCTGACCCGGTACCAGACGCTGCAGGCCCGTGCTCAGCACCCGTTCGCCATCGGCCAGTGCACCTGTGACAAAGGCATCGGTGGCGGTGGCATGCAGCACCTGTACGTCACGACTCTGCAACTCATAGAGTCCGGTCTCGTCCTTTGGTTGCAGGCTGTAAATATTCCAGAGTCCGCGCAGACCGTCGGTTAATGCGCTCAGGGGCACCCAGTAGCCAGGCTGCTGGAAGCTTTGCTCCAGCGCCAGATAGGCCAGCTCGCCATTCACCGATGCGGCATCGCCGGGCAGCTCCAGCCGCAGCGAGACGGTACGGGTAATGGCATCCACATCCGCGCCCTTGGTCAATAGCCGCGCACTCAGTTGTTGTGTACCTACACGCACATCCAGCTGCTGCTCTATGTGCAGTTGCCCCAGCATGTCCACCGGCACACCCACATGCACCTCGGCCGGGCCGCCCTGCAACAGGGTAAAGGCAGGGGTACCAGCCCCAACCACCTCGCCTTCATCAATCAAGCGGCGGCTTATCTGGGCACTGTAGGGTGCCCGCAGGCTGGATTTGTCGATCCGCAGCTGACTCGCAGCCAGGGAAGCAAGCACCCGTGCCCGAGTAGCCTGCAGACCCTTTTGCCGCGCCTGCAGTTCATCCAGACTTTGCTCCGAGGTATAACCACGCTTGTTAAGGGAATTCAGCCGTTTGAGGTTGGCCTGCACCAGTGCCATATCCGCCTGCGTCTGCTGCAGTTGGGCCTGCAATTCCTGGCGTTCAATGTGCAACAGTTCAGTGTCCTGTTGCGCCAGCACAGCGCCCTTAATCACACTTTCGCCTTCATCGGCCAGCAGTTTTGCCACCTTGCCGCTTTGCTCAAAGCCAATGCTGGCGCTCTGCCGCGCCTGGACCTTGCCAATAAAGGTACGCGTCAGGGCGTATCCTGGCTGCTGTTGTAGTACCAAACTGCGGGCGACATGATAATTGGCGGGCGTTGCCTGGGTGGCATCAGAATCCGCGCACCCGGTCAGAGTCGCAACCAGACCTGTGCCCATAAGCAGCAGCAACCCGCGCAGGGCCTGCGATCGCAGGCGTGCAACCGCCTTAAAAGAAACAACTTGCCGGGTATTCATGTTACATTCGCCCGCTGATGAATTTGCAAGACTGGACTGTCTAGTCTAGTAATGAACGGAAGTCTAGGCTCGTTAAACTAGACTGTCCAGTATGATTTATGGTGCCCGATGAGCAAAGCCAGAAGTAAAAGTGAAGAAAAACGCATCCAGATACTCGATGCCGCGGTGGAACTGTTCACCGAGCGGGGATTCTCGAATACCAGTATGGATCAAATTGCGCGCCAGGCCGGTGTCTCCAAGCAAACGGTCTATAGCCACTTTGGCAACAAGGAAGACCTCTTCGTGGGTGCCGTGGGCTGCAAGTGTGCCGCCCACGCCATGACGCCGGAGCTATTTGAGCCACACCTGGACTTGCATCTGCAGCTGCTGGATATTGCTCGCCAGTTTACCGCCCTGCTGCAATCCCGCGAGGCCATTCAGGTGCTGCGTACCTGCATGAGCGAGGCGAAAACCTACCCCCAGTTGTCCAGACTTTTTTACGACGCAGGCCCCAAGCGCTTAACCTCCATGATGAGCCAGCTGCTGGCGCAACTCGATTCCCTGGGGCGGCTGCGAGTGCCCGATACGCGCTTTGCCGCGGTGCAATTCCTTAAAATGGTGCAGGGTGAGCTGCAGATGCAACTCGAACTCAATACCGGCGAGCCCATTGCGGACAGCGAACACCAGCGTTATCTGGAAAACTGCGTAAGCATGTTCCTGCGCGCCTATGCGGCCTGAACGGCAGGCTCCCCTGCCCGCACCTGAAAATTAGCCCGCTATAAAATACAGCCACCCATCAGCGCTACAGCTCCTACACTGCATAGCAGACGACGAACAGGCTGAGGCAATAATGGCTGGCGATTTCCATGTGCGATTCTGGGGCGTGCGGGGCTCCATACCCTGCCCTGGGCAGGACACCCTGCTCTATGGCGGCAACACCTCCTGCGTGGAGGTACGCACGGGCGAGCGCCTGCTTATTCTTGATGCCGGCAGCGGCCTGCAGCACTTGGGCCTGCATCTTAAAGGCAGCATTGATGCCGACCTGTTGCTGAGCCACCTGCACTACGACCATATTCTGGGGCTGCCCTTCTTTGCACCGGCCTACGATGCCAACAGCCGGTTGCGGATTTGGGCCGGCAACTGCAGCGGCGGTATCGAATCCGCGCTGCAGCAATATCTGCAGGCGCCATTTTTTCCGGTGCCGCTGCACCAGATGGCGGCCAGCATCCGCTTTAAGGACTTTAGCCCAGGCGATACTTTGTCGCCGTCTGCCTCGGTACGGGTGCTGACCTGCAATCTGAACCACCCCGGCGGTGCAACCGCCTATCGCATCGAATACGCCGGACGCGCGCTCTGTTATGTAACTGATACCGAGCATCCGGCCGAGGGGCAGGACGAGGCCATTGTGCGCCTGATCCGCGACGCCGATACCGTGATCTACGATGCAACCTACAACAACAGCGACTATCCGGCCCACCGAGGCTGGGGGCATTCCACCTGGGAAGCGGGTCTGGCACTGTGCGAGGCCGCCGATGCGCGCCGTCTGGTGGTATTCCACCACGCCCCCGAGCGCACCGACGCCGAACTGCAAAAACTGGACACCGAATTGCAAACACGCAGACCCGGCTCGCTTGTCGCACGTGAAGGCCTGGTACTGCAGTTGTGAACAATCAGCCAAGGGAACCCGCACAACAAGCCCCTGATAGAGGCAAGAGACAAGCACCATGACCCACTCCCAGCTATCCCTGTTACAGCAGATGCCAATCTTCGGTGGCATTACCGACGACGTACTGGAGTTCCTGCTACAGCGCACCCGCACCGAGCAGTGTGCGGCCGGCGATTTCTTTTTTCGCGAGGGCGACAAGGCCGAAGAGCTCTTCGTGCTGGAGCGTGGCAAGGTGGAGATTCTGCGCCACTGGCAAGGCCGTGAATACTGCATCAGCACACTGGGCCAGGGCGACTGCTTTGGCGAAATGGCTCTGATTGATTTTTGCCCACGCAGTGCCAGCGTAAGGGCGCTGGAGGACTGCAGCGCCATCGAACTCTCCGCCACCGACCTGCAGGAACTCTACGGCAAGGATCCGGCCCAGTTCACCATGATTTACATGAACCTGGGCCGAGAACTGAGCCGGCGCCTGCGCGACGTAAACGACCTGCTATTCAAAGCCGGACTCCAGGGCAAAGCAGCCCCGTAAGCTCTAAGCCGTGCACTCTAAGCCGTGAGCTGAGAGCTGAGAGCTGGATACTTAAAGCCCGTGCAGCCCAGACAAAGTCTGCCGATATCGGGCATAGGCCGCCTCATAGGCAAGCACCGACTCAGGGTTGGGATTCAGGACGCTGTCTGAATCCAGCACTACATAGCGCTGGCACAGGGATCCCAGCGAAACATCGAACCCGCCCGCATGACAATCACACCAAATCGCCTGAATGGCTGCGCCTAGCGCTGCAGCCTCGCCAATGCGCGGACATATCACCGGCGCCTGCATAATATCCGCGATCATCTGCCGCCAGAGCGCACTCTTGGCACCACCGCCGATCAGGCGGATCTGCCGTACCTCGATACCGGCGTCCCGCATCAGATCGAGCCCGTAGCGCAGACCAAAGCTGGTGCCCTCCAGTACCCCACGGCAGAGATTCGCCGGTGTCATGTTTTGCATATTGAGCCCCAGCAGGCTGCCAGTGGCATCCGGCAGCGCAGGCACCCGTTCGCCATTGAAAAATGGCAGCAGGATGACACCCTCGCAGCCGATGGGTGCCTTGGCCGCCGCCCGATTAAAATCTTCCAGATTCAGGTCAAACAACTCACGCACCGCATTGGCGGCCGAGGTAAGATTCATAGTGCAGATCAGCGGCAGCCAGCCATTGCTCGATGAACAGAAAGGCGCCAGTAACCCCGGGCCCTCCTGCCCCGGCACCTGTTCGCTATAGGCGTACACCGTGCCAGAGGTTCCAAGACTCAGAGTCACTATGCCTGCACTTATATTGCCGGTGCCTATGGCCCCCATCATGTTGTCGCCGCCGCCGCTGGAGACCCGTACCTGCGCATTCAGCCCCAGTCGTGCGGCCAACTCTGACCGTACAAACCCCACCGCCTGGTGCGCTTCACGCAGTGGCGGCAGCGCCCGTTCCAGCTGGCCATCAGGGGCGATCAGCGCCAGTACTTCGGGCACCCAGCGCCGGGTCCGGATATCAAAATAACCGGTGCCGGAAGCGTCACCGTATTCGGCGGCGACTTCGCCCGTCAGCCAGTAATTGATGTAATCGTGGGGCAGCAGAATATGGGCGATACGTCCGAAGGACTCAGGTTCGCGCTGTTTGAGCCACAGCAGCTTGGACAGCGTATAACCGGTGGCCAACGTCAACCCAAGGCGTGCCCGGGAGCCCTCGTCGCCCCCGAGCAGCGTCAGCAATTCGGCATTCTGCGGTGCGGTTTCGGTATCGCACCAGAGCTTCGCCGGGCGGATCACGGCACCGCTGGCGTCCAGCACGACCAGACCATGCTGCTGCCCGGATACACCTATGCCACGAATCGCCTGACTGTCGATCCCGGCCTGGCCCAGCGCCTGGCGGTAGGCCTGCTCAAAAGCATCAATCCACCACTGCGGCGCCTGTTCACGCCGGCCATTGGCATCGCTGATCAGGGCGTGGGGCGCATAGCCCTCGCCGCGAATATGCCCCTGCTCGGCATCAAGAATCACCACCTTGGTGCCCTGGGTACCGCAATCAATGCCCAGATACATGGCCTATGCCCCTTTTGCTGCTGTTTTGCCGTTATGGACCAGAAGCAGCAGATCATCAGCGAGTGTGCGGCAATTCAGCTCTGTAGCCGCCACATTCATGCCTGCTGTCCCGCGCTGCCGGAGGTATGAATGGCCGCCAGCTGATCACGCAGCAGGAGCTCTAACTTGCGCTGGTCGGCCTCGAAACCGCGAATGCCCTCGGCCAGCTTTTCGGTGGCCATGGCATCTTCATTCATGTCCCAGCGAAAATTTGCTTCTGTGAGCAGTGCCGGACGCTCGGCGCGCGCGCCACTGTCGGCCAGCACCACGTCCAGATCACCCTCAGTGCTGGCCAGTTCATCCAGCAGTTTGGGGCTGATGGTCAGCCGATCGCAGCCTGCCAACGCCAGAATCTCACCGCTGTTGCGAAAGCTTGCCCCCATCACCACGGTGGGGTATTCAAGCGCGCGGAAGTAACGATAGATGCGCTGTACCGACTGCACACCGGGCTCGTCCGCCGGGGCATAGGTGCGAGCCGGATCGTCCTTGCGGTACCAGTCGAGGATGCGGCCAACAAAGGGCGAAATCAGATAGACGCCAGCTTCGGCACAGGCGCGGGCCTGGGCAAAGCTGAAAATCAGGGTTAGGTTGCACTGAATGCCCTCTTTCTCCAACACTTCGGCGGCACGGATACCCTCCCAGGTGGACGCCAGCTTGATCAGGATGCGCTCACGCGGGATGCCGACATCGCCATACAGCTCAACCAGCCGGCGCGCCTTGGCAAGGCTCGCCTGCGTATCGAACGACAGCCGTGCATTCACTTCGGTAGAGACCCGCCCCGGCACCTGGGCCAAGATCATGGCCCCCAGCGCCACTACCAGGCGGTCACAGGCTTCGTCCACCGCCGCATCCAGACTGCCGGCATGATCACGCACCTGGTGCAAAATGGTCTGCACCTGCGCATCATAGTTGCCGGACTGTACGGCCTGCAGAATCAGCGAGGGGTTAGTAGTGGCATCCTGGGGGGAAAAACGACGGATGGCGTCCAGGTCACCGGTATCGGCTACCACTGTGCTCTGTTGTTTGAGTTGTTGCAGCAAATTGGCCATCGGGGCCCTCATGAATTGGGTTAAATCGCTAGGAAACTGTTCGCTAAGGTGTGTCGTGCAGCACAGGCACGCGACCATCGGCGTCGAGACTGTCGTGCAGCGATGCATGAATGTGGTGGGCAATGGCGAACTGCTGCGGCTGCGGATGGGCCTGATCCGGCACGGCGATCACTCGCATGCCGGCGGCACGGCCGGCAATAACGCCATTGACCGAGTCCTCCCATACGCGGCAGTGCCCAAGCGCCTGGGCACCGAGGCGTGTCGCAGCCAGTTCGAACACCGCCGGGTGGGGCTTTGAGCGCGCCACCTCAAGCCCGGAGGCAAACACCGTTACGGGCAGCCTATGGGTCTGTACCACCGCCTCGATAAACGCCAGCGGCGATGAAGAGGCAATGGCCATGGGAATATCCAGCTGTGCCAGGCGCTGCAGCAGCGCCAGCGCCCCCGGCATCAGAGGCGCGCGAACAATGGCGCTCTGCATCTGTTGCAGCATCGCTGCCAGCAGCCTGTCTGCATCGACGCCCCGGGCACGGTGGCGCTCTGCCATAAGGCTGCAAAATTCCACCGTGCTGGTGCCCTGAAACGCCCGTAGCTCAGCATCGGGTACCACCAGATCATAGAGCTCGCGCAGCTGGGTCTGCTGGGTATCTAGCCAGAGTGGCTCTGAGTCGATCAGCAAGCCATCCATATCAAAGATCGCGCAAGCCAGGGGTTGCTGTTGCATGCTCAGTCCGCCATCACTTTTGCGAGGGTGGCACGTACACCCAGAGTTTGCAGCCGTTCCAGCTGGCGCTGGAAGGCCTCTTTAAAGGCCGTTGATTGCGGGATTTTCTGGCCGAACACGTCTTCCAGTGCAAGAAAGTTGTCGGTGAGTTTATCCGTATCACTGATGGCCTCGGCCAGCCAGGCCGCGCGCGGATCAGGAATAGGATAACGCTTGCCCTTTTCATCCACACCGCCCAGGTAATGGCACCAGGCGGCGATGATCAGCGCAGTTCGATCCAGCGCCCTGCCCTGTTCGATCTGCCCCAGCAGGGTCGGCAAAACAAACTTGGGAAACTTGGACGAGCCGTCGGAACAGAGCCGGCTGACCTGATCGCAGATGGCCGTATTGGAGAAGCGCTCTATCAGGGTGTCCTTGTAGTCGTTCAGATCAATGCCCGGCACTTCGGCCAGCAGCGGCGTTACATCCTGATCCATATAGCGGCGTACATAGTCACGCAGTTGAGTATCCTGCATGGTTTCGTGGGCAAACTCATGCCCCAGCAACGCCCCCAGATACGCCATGGCCAGGTGAGCGCCATTCAACAGGCCAATCTTCATTTCCTCGTAGGGCGTTACATCATCGGTAAACTGAACACCGACCCGCTCCCACTCGGGGCGACCATTGCAGAACTTGTCTTCCAGCACCCATTGCAGAAAAGGTTCTGCCACCACCGGCCAGCTGTCCTCAATACCGGTATTCGCCTGCAACTGAGCGCGGTGGCTGGCACTGGTCATGGGGGTAATGCGATCCACCATGGCATTGGGGAAGCTGACATTGGCGGCCACCCAATCATGCAGCGCGCTGTCGCGCAGGGTACAGAAGCCCAGCAGCGCCTTGCGGGCAACATCGCCGTTATGGGGCAGGTTGTCGCAGGACATCAGGGTAAAAGGTGCGATACCGGCATCGCGGCGACGTATCAGCGCCTCGGCCAGAAAACCAAACACGGTCTTTGGCGCCTGGGGATGTTCAAGGTCGTGCTGAATTTGTGGCAAGTTGGCATTGAACTGGCCGGTGCTGTCATCGGTGCAGTAGCCGCCCTCGGTAATGGTCAGGGAGACGATACGGGTGTCGGGGGACGCCAGCTTTGCAATCAGGGCATCGCAGCCATCATCGGCCAACATAAAGTCGCCAATGGCACCGATGACCTGCACCGCGGTATCGGCACCATCCCCGAGCTCGACCAGGGTATAAAGATAATCCTGGGACGCCAACGCCGTCTGCATGGCTCTGTCTTCTGCGCGCAGGCCCACGCCGCAGATTCCCCAGTCATTTGCCTGCCCCTGGTTTAGCAGCATTTCTGTGTATACCGCCTCGTGGGCACGGTGAAAGCCGCCCACGCCTATGTGCACTATCCCCTGGCGCACAAGGCTGCGGTCATAGCCAGGCCGCAGTACCCGGGCCGGCAACGATGGGAGATTTTCAGCATTCAGTTTCATGGTCGTAGTAACCTCGGGCCAAGGGTGGCCCTGTTCAGGCCAGCAGAGCTCGGCTAAGCATAATTCGGCTTGTGCGGGCGGCAGGAATCACTCCCAGCGCCCGGACGGATTTTTCGCTGTGCCTCTGCTCAGGCAACCTTGGCCTGGGTGCGCGGGCGCGGGATGGTCTTGCCATCGGCATCGAACAGGTGTGCCTGGGTCAGGTCCGGGATCAGGGCTGCATTCTGGCCGTAGTCTGCGCTGAAATCTCCCGGCGCACGCACGGTCATCATTTCGCCATTGCCCAGCTTGATGTAGCAGTAGGTATCGGCACCCAGGTGCTCGGTTACGTCCAGGCGGACCTTGAACGGGCTGGCATCGCTGGCGACCACTTCGATATGCTCGGGGCGGATGCCCATGGTGATGTCATCACCGACCTTGAGGTTGGTGCTCTGGTGCGGCAGCTGATATTCCGGGCCGCATTCCAGGGCTACTGTCACGTCGCTGCTGCTGACCGCGCTGACTTTGCCTTTGAGGAAGGCCATTTTCGGCGTGCCGATAAAGCCTGCCACGAACTGGTTCACCGGGTGGTGGTAGAGTTCCAGCGGCGAGCCG
>NZ_BCNS01000153.1 GCF_001528745.1 Marinobacterium profundum
TTAGTGTCGGTTGTGTATAAGGGACAGGCCACCTGAGTTTGGCTGTTTTTTGTGCTGTTTTGCGTTAAATAGAACCACTATTCACAAGCTACATCCCTGTAGCTTGTCCTGTGGGCAGCTAACGCTGTGTAAATCGGCAATCCTGCCGATTTATCGCCTTAAAACACCGCAAAAACCCGCTCAAATCAGTCGGCTCTCGCTACGGCCAGCATTCTCGGACAGCCTCCTAGTCGCGTCAGCCGCAGTGTGATTCTGTGGACAAGCAGTAATCGCACCAATCTGGCGGTTAAACTGGTCATTGAGGTGCAATAATTCGTGTTGGCGTGTCGACCAAGTACCTTGGAACTCGTCTTGTCCGGTGCCAGGCTACATTGCCCGGTTAGCTGGGGGCTTTTGTAGCGCTGTTGTTGCCCAGAGTGAGGTGATTTCATTTTCTACGGAGCAGATTTGTTGGCCGTGGTTTGATTCGGGTTCTAACGGTCTGCTTCGTCGCCAATTTTTATCAAGGTGAATGAATTTAGTTCAGGCACTTGAGTCGCATCCCAGTGCAGAGAGACGCGGCTAGCGACTTCAGGTTGACGTTCGCGTAAAGGCTTACTAGTATGTCTCGACTTCGCTTCCCACAAGGATGCGATGCTGGAAATCAAAAAAAGCCGGTTGGGGACAAGCCCACCGGACAATAACAACAAGATTTGCTGCCTTGCCGTGATCCGGCCAGGGATGAGGAATTTACATGATTATCTGGCAACACCTGCTCAAGGCGCGCCGTTGTGCGCATCTCTCTACTGGCGGCCCAGCCCGCATATCTGCTTCACCTTCACTGACTTCAGGCGCAGCGCTAGGTTTCTGATTCCGTTGCAGCGCGCATTTCCATTTTTGGCAGTTGATCGTCTGTAACACCGGCCCCGTCACGGGTGCAGGTTGCTGCAGGCGCAGGGTGAATCTGTATGAGTCATGACATCAGTCTCAGTGACAAATGGGAGCTGGACGCAGGTCGCGTCTACCTCTCCGGCAGTCAGGCGCTGGCGCGTCTGCCCATGTTGCAGGCACAGCGAGATCAGGCCGCAGGCCTGAATACCGCGGGTTTTATTTCCGGTTATCGCGGCTCTCCGCTGGGTAATTTTGACAAGACGCTGTGGGAGGCCAAGGCGTATCTGGCCCGGCACCGCATTCATTTCCAGCCCGGTATTAACGAAGACCTCGGCGCCACTGCTGTGTGGGGCTCGCAGCAGGTCAATCTGTTCCAGGGCGCCAAGTATGACGGCGTCTTCGGGCTTTGGTACGGCAAGGGTCCGGGCGTCGATCGCACCGGCGATGTGCTCAAGCACGCCAATGCGGCGGGCAGCTCCCGCTTCGGTGGCGTACTGGCGGTGGCGGGCGATGACCATGCCTGCAAGTCTTCAACTCTGCCACACCAGAGCGACTACGCCTTCAGCGATGCCATGATCCCGGTACTTCATCCCAGCGGGATTCAGGAAATGCTGGATTACGGCCTCTATGGCTGGGCCATGTCCCGCTTCAGCGGTTGCTGGGTGGGTTTCAAGGCGCTCGCTGAGGTGCTGGATTCTTCCATCTCTGCGGATCTGGACCCACACCGCGTGCAGATTACCCTGCCGCAGGACTTCCCCATGCCGGACGAGGGCCTGAACGCCCGCTGGCCCGACAAGCCGCTGCAGCAGGAGGAGCGCCTCCACCGCTACAAACTTGATGCCGCCAGAGCCTTTTGTCGCGCCAACCGTCTGGATAGGGTGATCTTTTCCACCAGCGATGCGCGCTTTGGCATTATTACCACCGGCAAGTCCTACCTGGATGTGGTGCAGGCGCTGACGGATCTGGGCCTGGGTGAAGCTGAATGTGCAGCCATCGGCCTGCGGCTCTACAAGGTGGCGATGCCCTGGCCGCTGGAGCCTGAAGGCGTGCGGGAGTTTGCTGCAGGTCTTGATGAAGTGCTGGTGGTGGAGGAAAAGCGTGGCCTGATCGAGGAGCAGCTCAAGGAGCAGCTTTACGGTACCGACAAGGCTCCGCGCATCGTCGGCAAGCGGGATGAGCGGGGCGTCGAACTGCTGCCCTCCATCGCTGAGCTGACGCCGGCCATGGTGGCCCGGGTTATAGCCGCGCGCATTCAGAGTCGCTACAGCAGCGCCCGCCTGAACGAACGGCTGAGCTTTCTGACCGCCAAGGAAACGAGCCTGGCCGAACCGCGGGAGTTGCTGGAACGCACGCCGCATTTCTGTTCCGGCTGTCCGCACAATACCTCCACGGTGGTGCCCGAAGGCAGCCGCGCGCTGGGCGGTATCGGCTGTCATTACATGGCCACCTGGATGGATCGCGAAACCGATACCTTTACCCAGATGGGCGGTGAGGGTGCCACCTGGATAGGTCAGGCACCCTTCACCCACGAGAAGCACGTCTTCCAGAACCTGGGCGACGGCACCTATTTCCATTCGGGTCTGCTGGCCATACGGGCTGCTATCGCTTCCGGCGCCAACATTACCTACAAGGTGCTGTACAACGATGCCGTAGCCATGACCGGCGGCCAGCCGGTGGACGGCATGCTCACGGTGCAGCAGATCAGCCATCAGCTTTACGGCGAGGGCGTGCGCCGCATCGCCGTGGTCAGTGATGATATAGGCAAGTACCCGTCGCGGGCCGACTTCGCCGATCGCACCACCTTCCACCCACGGGAGGATCTGGATGCGGTGCAGCGCGAGATGCGCGAGATCGAAGGCTGCTCGGTGATGATCTACGACCAGACCTGTGCCGCCGAAAAACGCAGGCGGCGCAAGCGCGGCACACTGACCGACCCTGCCAAGCGCGTGCTGATCAACCCTGCGGTCTGTGAAGGCTGTGGTGACTGCGGCGTGCAGTCCAACTGCCTGTCGGTGCTGCCGCTGGAAACCGAACGAGGCCGCAAGCGCACCATTGATCAGTCGGCCTGCAACAAGGACTTCAGCTGCGTGCGCGGTTTCTGTCCCAGCTTTGTCACCGTCAAGGGTGGTACCTTGCGCAAACCCGCCGGCATCGGCTCTGAAGTGGCTTTTGCCGAGCTGCCGGAGCCGGTTTTTGCCGGCCAGAACAATCCCTACGGCATTCTGCTGACAGGCGTTGGCGGCACCGGCGTGGTGACCGTCAGTGCGCTGCTGGGCATGGCAGCCCATATCGAAGGCAAGGGCGTGGCGGTGCTGGATCAGGCGGGCCTGGCGCAGAAATTCGGTGCCGTGGTGAGTCATGTGCGTATCGCGCACTCTCAGCAGGACATTCAGGCGGTGCGTATTCCGGCGGGGGAGGCGGATCTGATGATCGCCTTCGACCTGATGGTGGGGGCGAGTCTGGATGCCCTGGCCAAGCTCGACAGCCGCTTTTCCCGCGCCGTGGTCAACACCCAGAAAGCCATGCCGGCCGCCTTTACCCGGGAGCCGGATCTGCAGTTCCCGGGTGCGGCCATGGAGCGCAGCATTCGCGAGTCCTGCCGCCCGGATGGCAGCTTTTTCCTCGATGCCTCGGAGCTGGCGCTGGCGCTGATGGGGGATGCCATGGCGGTTAACCTGTTCACCCTGGGCTTTGCCTGGCAGCAGGGCCTGTTGCCGCTCAAGGCTGAGTCCATCGAAAAAGCCATCGAGCTTAATGGCGCCGCGGTGAACAAGAACAAGCAGGCGTTCCTGTGGGGCCGGCGTGCCGCCCATGACCTGGCGCGTGTGCAGGAGCTGGCCCACCCCACGGCGGTGCCGCTGAAGATTATCGAAACACCGCAGCAGCTGATCACGCGGGAAATGGCTCATCTGACTGACTATCAGAATGAGTCTCTGGCACGGCGTTACGAGACACAGCTGCGCAGGGTTGAGGCGCGTGTTGTGGCGCTGGGCAGCAACGACAGCTCGCTGCTGCGTGCCCTGGCCGAGAGCTATTCCAAACTGCTGGCCTACAAGGACGAATACGAAGTGGCGCGGCTCTACAGCGATGGCAGTTTTCGCAAGCTGCTAGCCGAGCAGTTCGAAGGCGAGGTGGAGCTGGAGTTCAATCTGGCACCGCCGTTGCTGGACGGTCGCTTTCTGGGCGCCCTGTTCGGTAAGCAACAGCCGACCGGGCGTCCGCGCAAGCGCACCTTCGGCCCCTGGATGGAGTCAGCTTTTGGGCTTCTGGCCAAGGCCCGGGTGCTGCGCGGCACACCGCTGGACCCCTTTGGCTACAGCGCTGACCGGCGCCTGGAGCGGGCGCTGATCCGGGAATACGAAGCCGATATCAGCTGGATTATCGAACATCTGAGCGTTGACAACCTGAGCGCCGCCAGAGCGCTGGCCAGCCTGCCACAGCAGGTGCGCGGTTATGGCCCGGTGAAGGAAGCGGCCTGGGAGAAGGTGCAGCCTGAGCGGGAGCGTCTGCGTGGCCTGCTGTGCGCCCCGGTACGCTCTTTCGAACCCCAGATTATCGATGCCGTCTCCGGCGCCGCCGTTTAATCCTTTGTGATGTTGCCCACAGGAAAAAGAATCATGTCTGTATTTAGTCATCCGGAATTTGATAACCATCAGCATCTGTCCTTTGTCAGCGACGAAGAAACCGGCCTGCGGGCCATAGTCGCGGTACATAACACTAATCGCGGGCCGGCGCTGGGCGGCTGTCGCATGTTTCCCTACGCCAGCGACGAAGCCGCATTGCGTGACGTACTGCGCCTGTCTAGGGGCATGACCTACAAGTCGGCACTGGCCAATCTGGATCTGGGCGGCGGCAAGTCGGTGATTATCGGCGACCCCCGTGCCCACAAGAGTGAAGCCCTGCTCGAAGCCATGGGGCGCTTTCTGGAGCAGCTCGGCGGCCTTTATATCGCCGCCGAGGACTCCGGCACCAGTGTGGCTGACCTGCAGGTGATGGGGCGCCATACCCGTCATGTAGCGGGCGTGGCGGCGCGCCCTGGCTTTGATGGCCGCCACAGTAATGGTGACCCGTCACCGGCCACGGCCTATGGCACTTTCGTGGGTCTAAAGGCAGCGGTGGCGCATCAACTGGGTCGTAGTGATCTGGAAGGACTTACAGTCGCGGTACAGGGTATCGGCAATGTCGGCTATCGCCTGGCACAGTTGCTCAGCGATGCCGGCGCCAAACTCTGGGTGCATGATATTCACAGCGATGCGGTGGCCCGTGCCGTCGATGAACTGGGTGCCACCGCAGTGACAGGAGATGAAATCCTGAGCCTGAATGTCGATGTGGTTGCGCCCTGTGCACTCGGTGCTGTGCTGAACGACCAGAGCATCGCCAGGCTGCAGGCGAAGGTGGTGGCGGGTGCTGCCAACAACCAGCTGGAACTGGCCCGTCACGATGAGGCCCTGAGCAAACGCGGCATTCTGTACGCGCCGGATTTTGTTATTAACGCCGGCGGTATTATTGATGTTTGCTACGAGCGTAATGGCCATGATGCGCAGGCTGTGCGCCGCCATGTCGAAACCATTGGCGATACGCTGAGCGAAATTTTTGCCCGGGCTGCATTGAGCCAGCAGCCTACAGGCGTTATTGCCAACCGCCTGGCGGAAGAGCGCTTCAAGCCGAGCAAGGACAAAGGCGCGCGGCAGGTGGCCTGATGCCTGATTTGATACGACGTAGGTTGGGTGTAGCGAAGCGCAACCCAACTTAACCCAACACCGTGCAGAGATGTTGGGTTGTGGCCTTCGGCCTCCACCCAACCTACGAATTTAAAAAACTCCTCCTTATAAAAACAGCAACACGGAGATTCACATGACTCAATCTGTCACCTCAGCTGCCGCGCCGGGCGCGGCGTCCAGTGCAAAGAGTACAACTTCGCCCAAGCGTGCTTTCTGGTCGTCACGCATGGCCTTTATTCTGGCCGCCACCGGCTCCGCCGTGGGGCTGGGTAACGTCTGGAAATTCCCCTACATCACCGGTGAAAATGGCGGCGGCGCCTTTGTGCTGGTGTACCTGCTGTGCATCGCCATTGTTGGTATCCCCATCATGATGGCCGAGGTGCTCATAGGCCGGCGCGGCGGGCGCAGCCCCATCAGCAGCATGGGAATCCTGTGTCAGCGCGACAAGCTAAACAGCAGCTGGCGCTGGCTGGCCGGCATCGGTGTGCTGGCGTCCTTTCTTATTTTGTCTTTCTACTCGGTGATCGGTGGCTGGGCGCTGTCCTATGTGGGCACGGCGGGCAGCGGTGAGCTGAGCGGCCAGAGCAGCGAGAGCATTGGCGCCATATTCTCAGGACTGCTGGCGGACCCTGGCACACTGCTAATCTGGCATACGCTCTTTATGGCGCTGACCATACTGGTGGTGGCTCGCGGGCTGCGCGGTGGCCTTGAACGCGCTGTGACCATACTGATGCCTGCACTTTTCGTGCTGCTGTTGCTGCTGGTGGGTTATGCCATGACCACTGGGTACTTTGGTCAGGCGGTGACCTTTCTGTTCCAGCCTGACTTTTCCAAGCTGACCACCGAGGGCATTCTGGTGGCGCTCGGTCATGCCTTCTTTACCCTCAGCCTGGGCATGGGCGTAATGATGGCCTACGGCTCCTACCTGCCCAAGGGCGTGTCCATCGCCCGTACCTCCATGCTGGTTTCAGTGATGGATACCGGTGTGGCCCTGCTGGCGGGGCTGGCAATCTTCCCGCTGGTCTTTGCCAACGGTCTTGAGCCCGGCGCCGGCCCCGGTCTGATCTTCCAGACCCTGCCGCTGGCCTTTGCCCAGATGCCCTTTGGCAGCCTGTTCGGCACTCTGTTCTTCGTGCTGCTGGTGTTTGCCGCCTGGACTTCCGCCATCTCGCTGCTGGAGCCGCTGGTGGAATGGCTCGAAGAGCGCCGTGGCATGAACCGCATGATCAGCACCCTGGGTGCCGGCATTGCCGCCTGGTTGCTGGGCATCGGCTCCATTCTGTCGCTGAACGAGTGGTCGGGCTTTGCCCCCCTGGGTATGTTCGCCATGTTCGAAGGCAAGACCATCTTCGATCTGCTGGACTACCTCACCGCCAATATACTGCTGCCGCTGGGAGGCCTGCTGGTGGCGGTCTTCGTGGGCTGGTTTATGGCGCGCCAGGCGCTGGAAAATGAGTTGTCGATGGGTAAACGCAGCTTCGCGCTCTGGTACGGCGTACTGCGCTACGTTACCCCGATCGCGGTGGCCATAGTGTTTATCTATAACCTGGTGTAAGGGCAGCGGTAAGCTGCAAGGCGCAAGTGAAAAGTAGAAAGTGAAAAGGCGGGGCGTGTTGGCGCCCTGCCTTTTTTGTATGGGAGCCCGCTATGTGGGCGAATGAGCCTTGCTGTTCACTATTCAGGGGAACCCGCTGCTCTTCGGCAAGACCGACGGAGACGTGATCGCCGAGCTCGCACAAGCCTATGAAGGCAAATTTGTACTTGCTAACGATCTCGATATCTACGAATAAAGGTGGATCGGGAAGAACTTGGGCTCAGCGGGTTTTCGCGAGTCGCTTGTGAAGAGCCCAGGCGGGCTCTTCAACATTTTACATCCATGCCAACAGGAGTTATTTCCCATGCCGGTACTCTTGCAGATCGACTTCAAGTTTCCGCGCAAGATGATGGGCGATGCCCTGACCGAAGGCGCCCGCGAGCTGGCGCAGTTGATCAACGCCGAAGCAGGGTTTATATCGAAAATATGGACCGAAAATGCCGACACCGGAGAAGCCGGCGGTATCTACATCTTTGCCGACAGGGCGTCGGCCGAGGGATATAGCTTGATGCACAGCGCGCGGGTCGCCAGCATGGGCGCGCGCGATATTCGGGCGAAAATCTTCAATATCAATACGGCACTGACCGATATTAATCACGGTCACTACGGCGCTGTCTGAGCTTTAGCTCCTTTCCCGGAATTCGTAAACTCATTCCAGGCTACATCATGCCTTGCCCCTTGCCCCTTGCTCCTGCTCTACAGCCAGTCCTTGCGCTTAAAGAAGTAATAGGTGCCGAAGGCACTGGCGACCATCATGCCCAGCGCCATGGGATAACCCCAGCTTTGCTGCAGTTCGGGCATGATATTGAAGTTCATGCCGTAGATGCTGGCGATCAGGGTGGGTGGCAGGAAGACCACGGCGGCCACCGAGAAGATCTTGATGATCTTGCTTTGCTGCAGGTTGGTGAAGCTCATGGTGGCGTCGAGCATAAAGTTGATCTTGTCGAACAGAAACTGGGTGTGGGGCAGCAGGGACTCGATGTCCGACAGCATTTCCCGGATCTGACGCTTGTTGTCTTTGCTTAGCTGGTCAATCTGATAGCGCTGCAGAAAGCGCAGGGTGCGCTGGGTATCCAGCAGGCTCAGGCGGATTTTGCCGTTGCTGTCTTCCTGGCGGGTGATCATGCGCAGCACTTCATCCAGGTTTTCGGTTTCGAAGACCTGCTCGGAGGCCGGCTCCAGGGTTTTGTAGACGTCTTCGATGGAGTCCGACAGGTAATCCACCTTGAGGGCGAACAGATGCAGCAGTAGCTCCATCGGGCCCGCAGCGTGAATACGGTCCTGGCGCAGATACTGGCGCAGCAGGCGGAACAGGCTGAGATCTTCGCCACGCACACTGATCAGGCGGTCGACACGCAGATTGAGGGATACGTTAAAGCTGCGCAGTTCCTGCCCCACCTTGTGGGGAAACAGCGAGTTGATATGCAGGCCGTCCTGGTCAGTAAAAAAACGCGAGGACGCCTCGATTTCATCGACCTTTTCCTGCCCCGGCAGACCACCGACAAAGTGGCCCGACAGCCAGTTGCGCTCCTCCTCATCCGGCTCCAGCGCATCGATCCAGATGGTGTCATCGGGGATCTCATCGTTGACGCTCAGGAGGGTCTTGCGCAGGTGATTGTGTTCGAGTTGATATGCGGCCAGCATGGGGCGGCGTACTCCCTGTCAGTGATGCGCCAGAGTATAACGCCACTCCTAGGCACGCCTGTAGCGCGGCGGCGGAGTTTTACGGGGTTATTTTGCGAAAATTGCAGTGGCAAGGGGCAAGGGGCAAGGGGCGAGGGGCGAGGAGCGAGGGGCAAGAGGCTAGAAGCTAGAGGCTAGAAGTGATGTGACCTCACAAAAGTGGACACGCACTTAAGTCGACTGCTCGAACGCCTCAGGCTTCGCTCTGTTTCCCGGAATTTGCTGGCATATCCTCGAAATTCGCCCAGGGCTCATTTCCCGGAATTCGCATCTTATCAGGCTACAGCGGCAGGCAGCCCGTAGGTTGGTAATGAGCGTAGCGAATTCCGACATCCGCAGCGAAGCTGCGTAGCGCCACTGGATAAACCTGCGGCGGCGCTTTGAGCCTTTTAACCGGGAAGCTTACTTACCCTGGGTTACGTACCGCAGGATCTCTACCACCTGCTCAGGCTGCTGAGCCCAGGCCATGGCGGCGGCGTCGACTTCCTTCAATGGGTGAATGATGTCGGCATCGTGCAGGGTAATGTACGGCGTACCCAGTGCTGCCAGATAGCCGGCATCAAAGGCGGCGTTCCACTGCTTGTACTGGTTGCCAAAACGCACCACAGCCACGTCGGCGCTCTCGATCAGGGTTTTGGTGCGAATGGCGTTAACTTTGGAGGACTTGTTGTCGCGCCAGAAGGGCTTGTCTTCAGCGCCAAGGTGATCGCCGGCGGCATCGGAGGCATCGTGGTCGGTGACAGGGCCGACGAAGGCGACGGGCAGGTTCAGCGCCTGGCAGCCGGCTTCAATGCGTTCGCGCCAGTCGCTGTGAATCTCACCGGAAAGGTAGACGGTCCAGATCATGGGGGGCTCCTTGATTGCTTTTATGTATACAAAATGAGGTTGGATTTGTGCATTGTCGCGAACAAGCGGCCGCGCTGCAAGTTGGCAGGCCGCGCTTGTTCCGCCTGGCGGGCCGTGGCAGTCTTGTCGTTTTAGGACTTAACGGGGCAAACGGATGCAGTCCTTGCTGATCGTTACCGAGCTGTATGACTTTGATGCAACCACCGGCTGTCTGCGCGGTCTTTGTCACGATGGTCGTTCCCTGCTGGTGCAGGCCGAGCCAAGACAGCGGGTGAACTGTGACCTGTTGCAGAGTCTGCCATGCCCGTTCTTCCTGCTGAGTGATCAGCCCGCCGAAGTCTTTGGCGATATGCTGATGCTGTCTCCCCGCACTCTGGTCAGCGTGCCGCCGTTTTCGACGGCAGAGGTCGCCGCCATGCTGGACAGTGGTCAGGCGGAATTGTTGCTGGAGCAGGCCCTGCGGAGCTGATTTTGGTGTGTCTAGAGGCCGTAGCAGGCCTTGACGGCGTCGGTTCCGCGCTCTTCCATGTCCTGATATTTGCGCCAGAATTCCGTATCGACCAGCTGGAGATGCCTGCTGGTATCAGCCTTGCGGTAGCGGCTCAGGTGGCGCGGGCCGCCGTTGTAAACGCCGTAGGCAGCCCGGGCTAGGGCGCGAGTATCGCCGCCAATTTCATCCTCCTTGCGCTTGATGGCGAAGTCGACCAGGTAATGCACCAGGATTTCGTTGCCGGCCCGGGCGTTGTAGCCTATATCGCGGCTGAGTGAGTCGATGTTGTACAGGCCGCGCCAGACATGGCGGTTGATTTGCATCAGGCCGATGGCTCCGCCCGGTGACACTATGGTGCGTACCTCTCCATCCTTGCGGATGAACTGTCGCCAGCAGCTTTCCTGCCAGGCTGTGGTCCGCAGCAAGGTCGCGTAGATGTCGAAGCTATCTCCCGGCACCTTGCCCTTGCGTCTTTCAGCCATCACCACCTGATCAAGCAATTGCGCCATGGTGCCGAGATAGTCGTCAATTTCCGTCGTCGCCGGCACCCAGTTGGTTAATCGTGCCACCAGGGTCGGGGTTATCTGGCTGGCATGGGCGGCTGGAATCAGCCAGGCAAAAGGGACGGACGATTCCTCGGGCTCATCCATGTTCAGTTCGGGGTCCAGCCCAAGCAGCCTGCGCAGCGCAGGGTCCACGTCGGTGTCGTATTCGAGAGTTTCGTCGCTGACCGCGGGCACCAGCAGGCGGGCCAGACTGCGCAGACTGTGGCGATCCAGCTGCATGCCCAGGTGCGGGGCAACCCTGTCCAGGGCGCTGAGCGCGTCTGCGGCGCTGATAAAGGTCGCGTAATGCAAAGCCTGAATTCCGGGAATATCCAGGCGGGTGTCGTGCAGCAGCGGTGCCAGTCGTTCCCAGGTATTGAGAAAGAGGTCGCGGACCGGGTCGCGTGCGCGATCATCATCCGCCAGGGCGTCCCGCAGGTCGAAACGGGACTCCAGCAAAATATCGGCCAGTACTTTCGCAAGCTCAGGCTCTGCCGTGATGGCGAGCGTCTTGATCAGCCAGGTGGCAAAGCTGTCCCAGGACTGCCAGGCGCTATCCCAGTGGGCCAGTTCCTCTGTACTCAATACCCTGTCGCTGGCGGGCTGCCACCCAGGAGGGGCATCCGGAACCTGAAGTCGAAGCAGCACTTCCAGCCCTGCGACAGTTGGGGTGACCGCCCTGAAGGCGAGGCCCAGAGGTGGGCTCGCTGATGATTGCGGGTCCTTGAGTGTGAGGCGCAGCAGGTCCTCAAGGCCTGTGGTCGCGGGGGCAAGGTCAATATTGACGGCATCGAATCTGGGCTGAATAAAGTTCTTGATCCAGTCCCAGATAACACCCGGCACCGCGCGAACCTGCTCGTCGGACTTGAGGATGTTGGAGTTTATGGTCTGTATATGAATTGCAGGCCGGCTCTGGTCGATATAGGCCTGATGCAGGGTTTCAACGACACCTTTCCACTCCAGTGGCAGCATGCAGTGATTGCCGGTCGGGATACCGGAGCGGGTGCTTATATCGGTGAGTATTCGAATCTGCCCACCGTCGGTGCCCTCGATGCGAGGATTGGACAGTCGCAGGCTGTTGCAGCCACTGCGGTCTGCAAGGAGCTCCACTGTCTTGCCCGGGCCCGATAGCAGCTGTTCGTCCAGCGCCCTGCCCAGAATGCGATAGTCCAGGGTAATCGGAAGGTCCAGCTCGGTGGCGAACAGGCGTAGTGGCAGGGCCCAGAGAAGGGTGCCGAGTACGAGTGCCGTGACAGAGCGAGTTGGCATGAACAGACCCTCTGGGGATCATGGCTGACACTGGGTTACAGGTGCCTGTTACAAGGGCGTTTGACACGGCTGCATCGTAACAAAGTTCCCGCTCAGAGGCTGTACTATCGAGTCTGACAAAGTTCCCTGGCGCTGTATTTTGGTGTGCATGACTTGGCATCATATCTCCTTATCCCCGAAAGCTGTGTGTAATGCTGTGGATAACATATGGGTACTTGTCCCCGGCCCGGTGGTCATGCCTTCTGGCGGCTTAAGGGTATTAATTGATCGGCATAAAGGCCGTGTTTACGGTGCTTTGGGGGCGGTTAAGGGAAAACTTAAACTTCGTCGTCCGGCACTGAAGTCAAGTGCAGCGAGAAAATAAAAGCGTTGTGTAAAAAAAGGTTGTCCACAGAGGGGCAGGAATAAGTCTGTGGCCAGGCATGGGTTAATACCGCTGGACAGTGGTTAGTGCAGATGATCTGTGGTGGTCTGTTGATTGGGCGTGCTTAGTCACGCACTGTCAGTGTCCGGCAGCGTCGAGAGGGAGTCGTTGCCGGCTGGCAGAATATATCGTATCGGACGGGGTAGTCGATTGGTATAAATGACGTGCTACAACGTAGCCTGGATACACTGAGGTGAAGGTAGAATAGTCGCATGGATGTGATCGTTCGAAACCAGCCTGAGAGTCGATAAAGCGGGGCAGGTTTGGTTTGTTAATTTCGGCTGTTTCTAGTTTCGCTTTGCTTAAAATGTTGCGAATTCTTGCCTGCCTGAGTAGTTCAATATAAATGTCGCCAAATTGCTACAAAATAGGCGGTTCGATTTCACCGATTGTCTGCATAGTTTGGTAGGATGTGGCACGTTATTGTCGTAATAGTCAGCTTTTATCCGCAGCGCGATTATTTCACCAGGGATGGGAAGCTTCACCATGTATCAGTTCCAGCGATCTTGTCGCGCCAGCAGGCGAGCACCTGTCATTGGGGGATTCACCCTTATTGAGTTGCTTGTCACCCTGGCGATCGCAGCCATTTTGCTGACCCTGGGTGTGCCGTCTTTCAGATATGTGATGGAGGACTCGCGCATGGACAAGGGGCAGTCGAGCCTGGTTGATGCCATACAGTTTGCCCAGAGCGAGGCGGTCAAACGCAATGCGGTCGTCGTCATTGCGCCTTCTGCTGGCACCGACTGGACTACTGGCCTGTCTGTGACTGTGGGGGCCGAGCAGTTGCGCAGTTTGGGCAGCCTGTCCGGCGTTACTCTCAGTTGCGTTGGCGACTGTGCGGGCCTGAGTTTTTCAGGTGCAGGTACCACCACGGCGCAGACTTTTCACCTGTGCAGCAACGGTGGCAGTGGACGCCAGATGACGCTCTACGCCACCGGCAAGGTCAAATCCGGCAGCTGGAGCGGCTGCAGTGCGTAGCGCAGGCCCAAACTCTGCTGCATCAACTCCCGAGCAGGGCTTCTCGATGATCGAGGTACTGATCACCCTGCTGGTCTTTTCCATCGGGTTGTTGGGCATGGGGGCCATGTATGCCCAGAGTCTGTCGATCAGCCATAACACCTATCTGCGTTCACTCGCCTCCATCCAGGCCGCCGATATGGATGAGCGCATCCGTGCCAACCCCTGGGCGGCGGCCAACGCCTATGTCATGGATGGCACTCAGTGCCTCGGGCTTGGGTCCGGTGCTACCTCGGTAGCGGTACCTGCAGCTTCGGTGGATTGCGCTACCGCGAGCTGCGCCGTGTCCCAGACGGTGGAGTGGGATCTGGAGCAATGGTGCAGCGCCAGTATAGAGCTGTTTGGCGGGCTCTTTGCTTCGGCTGCGATCAGTAGCACGTCCGGGGACTATCAGGTCGATCTCAACTGGCAGGAGCGAGTCTCCGGGCAGAATAATCAGCGCAGTATTGAGACCCGCGGATTCAGTTACCGCCTAACCCCATGATCGGCACGGAGCACCTGAAGATGCGAGCCAGACAACGCGGCATGTCACTGATAGAGCTGATGATTTCAATGCTGATTGGCCTGGTGCTGATTATGGGTGTGGTGCAGGCGCTGATGATGAGCCGTACCGCCATCGTCAGCCAGGCCAGCATGTCCGCCATTTCCGAGAATGCCCGGGTCTCCTTTGAGCTGATGAAGCGTGAGCTGCGGCTCGCGGGGCTAAATGCGACCTCCACCAGCTGGCTCAGCTTTGCTCAGGTGGACGACACGGACCATGGCAACGCCTGGGTGCTGAGCGCTGAAGGAGGCGGCTCAACCGTTGAGTATTGGGTCAATGCAGACAACGAACTGGTTTATCGCCGCGACAGCGACATTCCCCAGGCGCTGGTGGATGGTATCACTGGCCTGGATGTGACCTTTGGCGTGGGTGATCCGGCTGATGGCAGTGTGCAGTACGTCGGTCAGAGCGATATTGCCAGTGTGGCCCAGGACAATATCTGGGCGCTGCGTATCGAGCTTGCGCTGAATGACCCCCAGGACAATGGCTCAGAACTGCATTTTGGCCAGCGCAGCATTAGCTCCACGGTGGCGTTGCGAAATCCTCTGTTGAATGCCGTGGCGGGTATCACCACAGCGCCCGCTGCCGGTGGCGGTGGTTCAGGCACTGGAGATGACGACGGAGTTACTGGTGGTAGTGACAGCGGTGATAGCGGCGGTGACCTGGGTGGAGATAGCGGTGGTGATTCAAGTGGCGGGGAGGCTCCGGGTGGTAGCGACGGCAGTGGTGACAGCGGTAGTGGTTCAGGAGATACCGGCACGGTGGCTAGCTGTTCTGTGACGGCCAACGGGTCTGTTTTTCACAAGAATGCATCCATCAAAATGACTATTGATGGTTTGACTTCGGGGAGCTGCAGTAACAGTGGGGGTAGCAATCCAACCTATACGTGCAGCGGAGGTCCCTATAGTGAGGGAGTTTATATAGTGCTGACCGCCACTCAGGGCCAGAGTAAAACAACATCCTTAACACTTGATTGCGCTGGTTCCTCATCAGTGACGGTTGAAAATAAAAACCTGTAAGGCATCGGTATGCAGCTAAATAGCAACAATTCAAGCAACAGGGGTTTTACCCTGATTGAAGTCATGATTGTGGTGGTTATCGTCGGCATTATTGCCTCCTTCGCGGTGCCGTCCTACGTACGCTATGTGCGCGACGGCAAACGCAGTGAGGGTCAGGTAGCGTTGATTAGTTTGTCGACACGGCTGGAACGCTGTTTTACCGAAGGTTTTTCCTATATCAGCAGTTCGTGCCCGACAGGGCCGCTGGATAGCCAGAGCGGCTATTACAGCTTGAGTGTTTCGGCGGCGTCGACCAGTTATACACTCACAGCCGAGCCCAATTTCCAGGACACCCAGTGCGGTGATCTGACTCTTGCACACACAGGTATCCGGGGCTCCAGCACAGGCAACGCCTGCTGGAAGTAGCCCGCTACCCGCCAATACAGGATGTGGTGAATGAACAGTAGTTCCAGCCTGCCGGGTTCGAGAGAGCGGGGTTCTGCGTTGATTGTCGGTATGATCATCATGATTGTGATGGCAATTTCCGGCCTTTCGATGATGAATACAACCTTGCTTGGAGAGCGTAAAAGCAGCAATGCACGGGCGCAGCTGCAGGCGTTTCTGGCGGCTGAGGCTGGTACCAGCAAGGCGCAGGATTACCTGATTCTGAATTGGGCCAGCTACAGTTGTACCGTTAATGGTGCCTTGCCGGGCATGTCTGGTGTGGCCTACGGCAGTGCCAGTTATACCGTCACGGCCGTTGCCTGTGGACCCGATGAAATCACCCTCAAAAGCAGCGGTATTCAGCAGGAAACAGGCGCTTCCCGCGATATACAATTTGTATTGCAGAGTGAGTCTTTGCGCGGTGGCGGGCTTGGTGGTGCGATCAACTTCGTCGGTAACGTGGTTACCTTTGACACCCCTAATTCGAATGCCTTCAAAGTGGATGGTATCGGTGGGCCGGCCATTACGGCCGCTACCGACGGTTATCGCGACGGAATTTTGGCGGCGATCCCATCCGACAGAATCGACAATTACATAGGCGGGGTAGTCACTGCAGATTTTCCTGAAACCTGGAGTACTGCTTCCGGTCTGCAGACCCTGGTGGGCGCTATCGCAACCAGCCCCGATGCTCGTATTTACAACGTTGGCGGCGATGTGGATGCCAATGATCTGGGTTCAAGCAGCAATATGAAAATTACGGTGGTCAAGGGTGATCTGTCGCTCAAGGGTAATGATACCGGGGCCGGTTTAATGGTGGTGTATGGCGACCTGTCATATCAGGGGACGCCGAGCTGGGACGGGCTGATTATTGTGCTGGGTGGCACCTTCGCTGTGGGTGGTGGCGGTAACGGGGGCGTGGAAGGCTCCATGTTTATTGCCGATGTGGATACCAGTCTGGCCACCTGGGCCTTCACCGGTTCCAATTTGGCATTTGATACCAATGGCGGCGGTACAGCGGATTATACCTACGATTGCGACAAGCTATCCGACGCTCGAGATTTGATGAACGCTACCGGGAAAGGCCTGTGGGATATGGACGCCGGCGATTGCAGCAGCCCAGGCAGTGGTACCGGCTCAGGCGGTGTGGTGATGACTCAGTGGCGCGAGCTTATTGCCCGCTAAGGCGTGTGCTCGCTCACGGGGGAAATCCGCGCTGTTCTTCTATACTGCAGGCCATGCTCTTGGAGCGAACTTGGCGGCGGGGGATAACAATGGTGCAGAATAATGCGCGACAACGACTGCTGGACGCAGCTACGGGCTACTTCGGTAGCAGGGAAGGGGCGGAAGAATGGATCAATAGCCCCCATATGGGGTTGGAAGGCATGACCCCGCAGGAAATGCTGAACTCGTCGGGCTCGACTGTTGAACAGATCATGGAGCTGGTACATCAACTGGAGCAGGGTGATACACCCTGACTCAGTTCGGCCACCGCTTGATGGCCGGCTGAACTTGGACTCCAGCTGTTATGGTTTTTTATCTGGGTACATTTGCGATTTTTTCGCTCGATAATATAGACGCAAGGGTGTGATTCCGTTTTATACAAATTCCTCGAGCCAGTGCTCGGAATAAAATTTTTGTCGAAGTCTTGGTGGCTTTTTTACTTGAGGTGCTTTTAGACTGTTTTTGTTTTCATAATTAATTGTTTTTAAAGGTATTTTTTAGGCCTGAAAATATGAGCCCGCTTGTGCTATTTTGAATTGCATCACTCACTAGATAAATGGAATTCACTAGATGATATCGCCCCAGATCCCACCCGACGAAGCGCAACGTATTGAAACCCTGCGTGCGCTAAAAATTCTTGATTCCGCCCCGGAAGAACGTTTTGATCGCCTGACCCGCATGGCCAAGCGCATGTTTGGGGTACCTATATCACTGGTCAGCATCGTCGACAGCAACCGGCAATGGTTCAAGTCGGCTCAGGGGCTCGACGCCACTGAAGCCCCGCGGGAAACGTCTTTCTGCGGCCACGCCATTTTGGGGGATGACTTGTTTCTGATTCCCAACGCCATTGAAGATGAGCGTTTCCATGATAATCCGTTTGTCATCAATGCGCCGAATATTCGTTTTTATGCCGGCTGCCCGCTGAGAGTAGCCAACGGCCACAAGATGGGCACTTTGTGTTTGATTGATGACAAGCCTCGGGTGATGGATGAGGAAGACAAGGAACTGCTGCGGGATCTGGCCGTTATGGCCGAACAGGAGATTGCCGCGCTGCAGCTGGCGACTCTGGATGAGCTGACCGCCATTTCCAATCGCCGCGGTTTTATCTCGCTGGCCAAACATGCGCTGGCAATGTGCAAGCGCAATGGACAGTCGGCTACGCTGGTTTTCTTTGATCTGGACGACTTTAAACCCATCAACGACACCTTTGGCCATGCCGAGGGCGACCTTGCACTGGTGGCATTTTCCAATCTGCTGCGGGAAAACTTTCGCGACTCCGATGTGTTTGCCCGCGTGGGAGGGGACGAGTTTGTGGCACTGCTGACCGGTACAGGTGAGGCTTTTGTGCAGCTGGTTCTTCAGCGCTTTCAACAGGCGGTAGATCAGTACAATACTGAAGCTTCGCGGGGTTATGACTTGAAGTTCAGCGCAGGCTACGCCATTCACAAAAGTGACGACAGCAGCGATATCGAAGCCCTGATGGCACAGGCGGATGAGCTGCTGTACGAACAGAAGAAAGAGCGCAAGCGCTAGGAGGCTGTCCGAGAATGCTGGCCGTAGCGAGAGCCGACTGATTTGAGCGGGTTTTTGCGGTGTTTTAAGGCGAATAGTGGTTCTATTTAACGCAAAACAGCACAAAAAACAGCCAAACTCAGGTGGCTCGCAGTAGGTTGAGTATTCTCGGACAGCCTCCTAGCAGCCTGTCGGACTTAACTCTGATCTACTGCGGGAAAGCCGCCTCTTCGATAAAGAGGGGTCATTTTTGCTTACTCTTTATAGAACCACTATGCACAAGCTACACCCCTGTAACTTGCCCTTCGGGCAGCTAACGCTGTGCACATCGGCTATCCTGCCGATTTGTCGTCTCAAAAGAGCTCCAAAACTGCCTCATTCCATCGCCGGGAGCGATTGAACGTGCAAACCCCGAAGGGGTGAAGCACATGGATGTGCTGAACAAAACGGACTTTCCCTCGCTACGGCCAGCATTCTCGGACAGCATCCTAGGTATTGAGTTCGACAAGTTAGCCGCTCGCGGGGCAGCCAGTAGCCCTGCCAGAGGTTGTGACTTTGACATCAAGGCCCTGCCGGGTGGCGAGATTTATCGAGGAGTCCTTCATTTTTAGCGAGCTTCAATGTTTATGCCGGAAATGCTTTGTTAGCATGGGCGCATTATCCGGTCTGGGATCAATCTTATGTCCGCTCCATTTGACAGTAAGCAGAGCATCGGCCTCACCCGGGAGCTGATCGAAGTGCTATTCCCCATTTTTGAGCAGGCCAGCGCCGGTGCTATAGCCGTGGACAGGGAAGGGCACATCACCTGGATTAATACCCGCTATGCCAGCCTGTTGGGCATCAAGGATCCCCATACCCTGATTGGCCGTCCGGTGCGTGCCGTTATTCCCCACAGCCGGCTACCGGAGGTATTACGAACCGGTCAGCCCCTGCTGCTGGACATCATGGAGCATCACACCCAGCAATTGGTGGTCAGCCGGTTGCCATTTTTTGATGACGCAGGCCAGGTCAGCGGCGCCGTGGCCTTTGTGCTTTATGACGATTTGCAGCCACTTACGCCCCTGGTCAGCAAATACCGTCAGTTACACCAGGATCTGCTGGCCGCCAAAAAAGCACTGGCAAATAAGGCCCGCAGCACCCGCTACAGCCTGAATGACTTTGCTGGCGCCAGTCCGGCAGCGCTGGAGGTTAAACGCCGGGCCAGACTGGCCGCCGGGCGTGATATGCCGGTGCTGTTGCTGGGCGAAACCGGTACCGGCAAGGAGATACTGGCTCAGGCTATCCATTCCCTGTCGCCCCGGACCGCAGCGCCCTTTGTCGGCGTTAATGTGGCGGCGGTGCCTGAAAATTTGCTGGAAGCCGAGTTTTTCGGGGTGGCCCCCGGTGCTTTTACCGGCGCCGACAGGCGCATGCGCAAGGGCAAGTTCCAGCTGGCCCACGGGGGTACCCTGTTTCTGGATGAAGTGGGCGATATGCCGCTGGCCCTGCAGGCCAAACTGCTGCGCGTTCTGCAGGAACGTGAAATCGAACCCCTGGGTTCAAATCAGGTGATCCCGGTGGATGTGCGGCTGATTGCCGCTACCAGCCGTGATCTGGATGCCATGGTGGCAGAGGGCAGTTTTCGCTCCGATCTGTACTATCGCCTCAACGTACTGGAAATTTCGATCCCGCCGTTAAGGGCGAGGCTGTCGGATATAGGTGTGCTGTGCGAGACGCTGCTGGAAGCTATCTGCGCCGGCCAGGAATTGCGAGCTGAGGTCACCGATGCGGCTATCAATGTGCTGGAGTGTTATGACTGGCCCGGTAATATCAGGGAGTTGCGCAACGTGCTGGAACGCGCCTTTACCATGGGTGAGGGCTGCGGGACGCTGGATGCCGACGCCGTGTGCCGGGTACTTCCCAAAGTGGTCTGTGGTTCGAATACTACCCCAGAAACAACTGCCGCCCGACCGCTGGCGGAGGTGTTGGCCGAGGCCGAAGCTATCGCCATAGGTGCGGCTTTAAAAAGCTGTAACAGCAATCGTTCGAAAGCGGCCCGGTTGCTGGGAATTTCCCGTTCTGCGCTCTATGAAAAGCTTGCCAGACTGTCCTGATTTCCAGACAACTGTCCGCCATGCAGGACGGTTTATGGAGTATCTGCTAACAATCTGTCCAGATAACAGGACAGGCGTCCTTTGTTTGCAAAAATAATAAATTAAGTCATTGATTTATATGTGTTTTTTATTAAAGGCATGGTTTGTGCTCTTCTATATGGGCGAAACGCCGGCCAAGGGCAGACAAATGACTGTCCGTCGGGCTGGCAGAGCAACGACCCAAGAAGAAGGATAACTGCATGTCGATTAATAAGAAATTTTCTAACCTGAGCTGTGGACTGACAGCCGCTGTACTTTCTGCCAGCCTGTTGAGCATGCCGGCCACGGCAACTGAAAAGGTACGTTGGCAGGTGCCGCTGGCGTTTCCGTCTCACCTGGTGGGTCTGACCACCCCGGTCAAACATCTGTCCGAGTCCTTAAGTGCGGTGTCCGGGGGTGATATCACGCTGCGCTATTACGAGCCGGGTGAGTTGGTACCGCCATTTGAAATTATGGATGCGGTGAGTTCCGGCAAGTACCCCGCGGGCTATACCTGGGTTGGCTACGACCAGGGCACTATTCCGGCCCTGCCGCTGTATTCAGGAGCGCCTTTCAATATGGAGCCGCCGGCCTACCTGGCCTGGTATTACGAAGGCGATGGCAAAAAATTGCTGGAAGAGATCTATGATGCGCGCAATATCCACCCCATGCTGTGCAGCATCATAGGCCCCGAGGGCGCAGGCTGGTTTAAAAAATCGATTACCGACCTCAAGGACTTCGATGGGCTGCGTATCCGTTTCGCCGGCATCGGCGGCAAGGTACTTGAAGAGTTAGGGGCTTCGGTCACCATGGTGCCCGGTGGAGAGATCTTCCAGGCGCTGGAACGCAACACTATCGACGCCACCGAATTCTCTCAGCCCGCCATCGACAAGATGCTGGGTCTCGATCAAATCGTGAAAAACTACATCATGCCCGGCTGGCACCAGACGCTGACCACTTCGCATCTGCTGGTGAACAAGGACGTCTGGAACAAGCTTGAGCCCGAAACCCGTGCGCTGGTTGAAATGGGCTGTGAATCCGCCACCCTCAAGGGTTTCGCCCAGAGTGAGTGGGCCCAGCCGACCGCCCTGCGTGACTATGCAAAAGAGGGCGTAACGGCCCAGGTGCTACCCGAGCCGGTGCTGCGCGAACTGCAAAAGGTCACCGACAAGGTGATGGATGCAATGGCCGCCGAGGACGAGATGTTCAAGCGCGTACTCACCAGTCAGCGCACCTTTATGCAGCACCACTCTATCTGGCACGGCAAGGGCTACCTGCCGCGCGACTTCTACCAGTACGACTGAGTTAGCCTCAGCAGCCTGTGGGGCTTGGCCGGTCGTAGCGAGAGAAAGACCGATTTGAGTTAGTTTTTGAGCTCTTTTGAGGCAAATAGTGGTTCTATTTAGCAATAAAGAGTACGAAAAATAACCACATTCGGCTTTTCCGCAGTAGATCAGTGTTAAGTCTCCTAGTGCAGGCCCGGCGTGGCCGGTGCCTGCCTTTTCCCTTATTACTGGTTTAGCGAGGTTAATGTGACTCAACACAGTAATTCTATAGATGCCGGGCCCAGGGAACTGCCGACCAACTGTCTATCCCGACGGCTTGACAGCATTGTGGTGGCGGTGGGCCGGCTTAGTTCCTGGTTGTGGCTGGCGGTACTGGTCGTGGTACTGACCAATGTGTTCAGCCGTTTCGTGCTCGCAGCAGGATCCATTGCGCTGGAAGAGTTGTCTTGGCACCTGTTCGGTATCGCCATGATGCTGACTCTGGGCTATGCGGTGGTACGCGATGACCATGTGCGGGTAGACGTGCTGCGGGAAAACTTCTCGCTGCACACCCAGGCGGTTATCGAGCTGGTGTGCATACTGCTGTTGGCCCTGCCCATCATCTATTTGATGATCGATGCCCTTATCCCGTACGCCTACAAGGCTTACATTTACGATGAGCGGTCCCAGGCGCCGAGTGGCCTCCCTTATCGCTTTATCTTTAAAAGCGCCCTTCCTCTGGGTCTTATTCTGGTCGCCATAGCGCTGTTCTCCAGAGCCCTGCGCTGCATGACGCTGTTGTTCGGGTTTCCCCGTGCCACAGAGATGCCCGGGCAGAACGGCAACGGCGACCACCCCCACCCCTGAATCATGAGGTAGCTGTCCATGGAGTTGGAACCCCTTCTCGTTATGGCCATGTTCGCCAGTTTTATGGCGCTGTTGCTGCTGGGTTTTCCGGTGGCTTGGGCGTTGGCGGGCATAGGCCTGGTATTTGCGGCTCTCGGCCATGTAATGGTAGAGCAGTTTGACGCCAATCTCTGGTTTACCTGGAACGGCACCATTGGTGTGCTCGATGCGCGTATCTACGGCATAGTGGCCAACGAACTGATGGTGGCGCTGCCGCTGTTTATTTTTATGGGCATCATGCTTGATCGCTCTGGCATCGCCGAAAAACTGATGCACAGCCTGGTGCGGGTGCTCGGCCCCTTGCGCGGGGGCTATGCCATTACCGTGGTGATCGTCGGCGTTTTACTGGCGGCTTCTACCGGCATTGTGGGCGCCTCAGTGGTGCTGCTCGGCATGCTGTCGCTCGGGCCCATGATGCAGGCGAATTACAACAAATCCCTGGCCGTGGGCACTGCCTGCTCGGTGGGTACCTTGGGCATTTTGGTGCCGCCGAGTATCATGCTGGTGCTGATGGCAGACCGCATGGGTACCTCCGAAGCGTCGGTAGGCAAGTTGTTTATGGGAGCGCTAATCCCCGGCCTGATGCTGGCGGCTATGTATATCCTCTATATCGTGGTGCTGTCCTGGTTGAAAAAAGACATGGCACCGGCACCGAAACATCACGAGCGCCTCGACGCGCGGGCGTTGCTCGGCGTGTTCCTGGCGGTAGTTCCGCCGATGATATTGATCCTGGCAGTGCTGGGCTCCATTTTCTTCGGTATTGCCACCACGACAGAGGCTTCAGCTGTGGGCGCGGCCGGTGCCCTGCTGATGGCGCTACTGAGTCGCAGGCTGAATCTGGAAGTCTTGAAAGAGTCCCTCTATCAGACCAGCCGCACCACCGCTTTTATTTTTGGTATTTTTATCGGTGCGACAGTGTTTGCCGCCGTGTTGCGTGGCCTGGGCGGAGATGATGTGATCCGTGATGCCATTACCGGCCTGCCATTTGGCACTACCGGTATACTGCTGACCATTTTGTTTATCACCTTCCTGCTGGGCTTTTTCCTCGACTGGGTGGAAATTACTCTGATTATCCTGCCGCTGGTGGCGCCTGTGGTGTTTTCCATGGGGGTTGAGCCTGTGTGGTTTGCCGTCATGTTTGCCATCTGCCTGCAAACGTCATTCCTTACGCCGCCGGTGGGCTTTGCCCTGTTCTATATCAAGGGCGTATGCCCGCCAGAAATCACCACCCGTGATATCTATCTGGGGGTCTTGCCCTTTATTGCTCTGCAACTACTGGGGCTGGCGCTGGTGTTCTGGTTTGAGCCCCTGGCCACCTGGCTGCCGAATGAAGTTTATGGCGGTCACTGACCCAGAACTTAACAAGGAGAAAACTATCATGCGTCTTAAAGATCAAATTGCGTTGATCACCGGCGGTGGCCGGGGCATCGGCAGAGCCATTGCCGAACACTATGCCCGCGAAGGCGCCAGGGTGGCGGTGGCCGATCTGGATCTGAGCAGTGCCGAACAGGTGGCGCTGTCCATCGTGACCGCCGGCGGTTCGGCGCTGGCGCTGAAGATGGATGTGACCGATGAGCAATCGGTGGAACAGGGCGTCGCTGCGGTGGTGAGTCATTGGGGCGGGCTGAATATTGCCCTGGCCAATGCCGGTATTCAGCATATAGAACCCCTGCACAAACTGTCATATGCCGACTGGAACAAGGTGGTGGAGGTGCATTTGGGTGGCTCTTTTCTGGTAACCCGGGCGGCGCTGCGACAGATGTACCCTAACGGTGGTGGCACCATGCTCTATATGGGCTCGGTGCATTCGCTGGAGGCCTCGCCGCTCAAGGGGCCTTATGTAGCGGCCAAACACGGCATGCTGGGGCTGTGTCGTACGGTGGCCAAGGAAGGCGCCGAGCATGGCGTGCGTAGCAACATCATCTGTCCCGGATTTGTACGCACGCCACTGGTGGATAAGCAGATTCCAGAACAGGCACGTGAACTGGGCATTTCTGAACAGGAAGTGATCCGCAACGTGATGCTCAAGGAAACCCTGGATGGCGAATTCACCTCCCTGGCCGATGTGTCTGAGCTGGCAGTGCACCTGGCGGCCTTTCCTTCCGCGGCTTTGTCCGGCCAGTCGCTGGTGGTTAGCCATGGCTGGCATATGCAATAGCCGCACATTGATGCAAAAGCGCGGCCTGCTTCGGTTGGCTGCGGCCGGGATGTCCAATAGCATTCCCGGGTAGCCTCTCCTCTGTCCCCTCCTTGATTTGATTCCAGCCCGTGCTCCGGCTTTACCGGTGGCCGGGCTGGCGCGGCACTCGTATGCAATGAGCAAGGGCGCTTTGTCACCTGCGGCAGGTACGGTCATGCATCGAGCATGACGGTAGTTCGCAATGCAACAGTGGAATTCACCCGCTGGTCGCAAAGCCCAGCAGCAGCCCTTGCCTAAAAACGTTATGCTTGGCGCCCATTGAATCTATTGTGTGATTTATGAGCATTGCTGTAACCCTGCTGCCTGAAGAACCCACTGGCGCGGTAACCTGCGCCAGCTGCGCGGCGCGTTGTTGTCGCCTCAAGGTCATGTTGCTGACCGATACCGGAGTGCCCGAACGCTTTATCGAGTACGACGACTGGGGCGCAGAGACCATGGCGCAGGGTGATGATGGCTGGTGTCTGGCGGTGGATCGACACACCATGCTTTGTACCATCTACGAAAACCGGCCACTGATCTGCCGCGAGTTCGAGATGGGGGCCGATGAGTGCCTGACCGAGCGCGCCGACACCTCTTTCTGACAGGGCTGCTGTTTGGCATGTAGCCTGAGCAGAGACTCTGTACTGCGATTTACCCGCCGGGGTGTTGCCTGAAATTCAGCGCAAGTTAGATCGTTATTGATGATGGGGCTTTTTCACGGCAGTTGAGGGCGCACCAGAACGCCTATCTTTAAGGTTCGGCTCGATACTGGCGTATGGTGCAAACGCCAGGTCTGGCTTCGCTTTACGGATAAAGCGCTCCGCTTGCGTGGCCCATACTCATGCTGCATGCACCACGGCAAGCTATGACGCCGTTTTCAGCTTTGCCAATCCACTTCAGTTGCTGCTGAAATGTATTCATGCTCACTGGCAGGAATGCACAAGTTGGCCCATGATTTACCAGTAAGTGTTCAGACCTATCAGGTATTACAGGCCTTATTGCTTGCGAAGGCGCATGCTCATTTTCAGCGCAGGAGAAATAGCTGCGGCATATTATGGCTGTCCATCCCTGAATTTGCGTGTAGCCAATTAACGCGCTAGCGGGTTATGACAAATGAATCTCTTTGAGATTAAAGGGATTCAAATGTTTACCCCTTTAGTTTCAAGTATCTGTCGTTTTTATAACGATCGAGCTTAGGCTGTAGTGGTGCCTCAATGGTGATGCTGCAGGTTAACTAGAACCAAAGTTTTGATTTATATTTTTTATTGAAAGCAACAGGAACGGTTGGCTGTATATAAAAAATCTAAACGCGGGGGAATGCCTGTTACCGTCTGGAGACAGTAGGCAGTGTCTCCAATATCTCCAAATTGCATGCTGAAAGCAGAGGATTGTTTAACAGTGCAGTATTAATGAAATGAAAAAGTGCTCGCCGTCGGCCGGTTTTACGCCTGGTTGTCATGCCCTGATATCGCTGAGGTTGATTACAGGGTCAGACGAAGATACTTATCAACAAGATTACGCTGGCGGGTCGATCCGGCCGCTAATCTGAAACAGCCAGACAGGAGTCAGAGCGCAGCCAAACACAGGGAGATAGGACAGTGAGTGCAATATTCGGTGAGATTCTAACCTTCGGACAAGCCCAGGACTGTGACATCCAGTTGAAGGTCACGGGCGACGAATTCTATGCCACCTATGAAACGCTGGATGGCTATACGGCGGTGAGTGATAGTGACCGTGGCTGCTTCTGTCATGCGAATCTGGTGAATGGCGTGCTGGTGTCCAGTGGCTGTCCAGTCAGTGAAGCTCCGCCTGCGGGTATCCCGCGTCACCTGCGTGAATCACTAGCGGTACGCAATCGCCGTTTTGAGGGGCGCCGACTGCGCAGGTCGGGGCCGTTGCGCATGTCTAACGAAGCCGAGCTTACATTTGGCCCCAGCCAGGGGCTGCTTGAGGGCCGGCGGCTGACCAGTGGTGCGGTGCGTGGGCTCACTATCCTGGTGGAATTCAAGGATGTACAAACGAGTGTGACCCAGGCCGATCTGAGCGAACTGCTTAATGGCCAGAACTATACGCGCAATGGCAATTACTGCTCGGCGCGCGAATACTTTCGCATCGTCTCGTCCGGGAAACTCGACTACAGCAACGACGTCGTTGGCCCCTTCCGGCTGAGTCAAAACCGCAGTTACTACATTACTCATCTGCTGGTTAAGGAGGCACTGGATCTGGCTGTCGCGGCTGGCACGAACTTGAGCCGCTACGATTCCCGTGGTGAGGGAATTATGGATGCACTCAATATTATGTACGCCGGGCAGACCCAGTACGACGGTGACCTCTGGCCGCACAACTCCGATATAAACCTGCGCTACGGGAATATCTCCACCAACCTGTATCTACTCACCAGTGCCGGGAGAAGCGCCTGGGATCTGAGTATTGGTACCTTTTGCCATGAGAACGGGCACCTGCTCTGCCGGTTCCCGGATATGTACGACTACGGTGCGGTGAATCGTGAAGGCGACGGTGTGAAGAGTGCAGGCATCGGCAGCTATTGCCTCATGGGCTCCGGCAACCACCTTAATTCCGGGCGCACACCGGCACCTGTATGTGCCTACCTGCGTGACCTGGCAGGTTGGTGCGACAATGAAACCGTGCTCAATACGGCGGCGGCCGTGCAGGCCGTCCACGGAGACTACAATCGCGTGCTGAAATTCAGGGGGCGTACGCCGAACGAATATTTTCTGGTGGAGAACCGCTCCAAACTTGGACTTGACCGGCATCTGCCCTCCAGCGGGCTGGCCGTTTATCACTGCGACACCCTTGGCTCGAACGAATTTCAGCAGGGCACTGGCCAGCGTCATTACCAGTGTGCGCTGCTGCAGGCGGACGGGAATACCGATCTTGAACACAACGTTAATCAGGGCGACGGTACCGATCTCTTCGCCGGGGTAAACGGCGTTGCCGTATCCCACGCCACCACCCCGTCCTCGCGTTTTTGGGACGGTTCCGATTCGGGATTTGTCCTCTCGGACATTGCCGTACCGGACGAGAGGCTGGATTTCCGCGTTGGGATCATTGAACTGCCTCCCGTGGTATCGGTGTCGACTCTTGTGGGCGAAAACATGACATTGATGCCGATCCCGGACAAAAATACTGCCGGCATCAGCAGCAAGATCAACATACGCCAGACGGGGCTGGTACAGCGGCTAAAGGTGAGTTTTGATATCACCCATACCTATATCGGTGATTTGGTGGTTGAGCTCAGGAATCCCGCAGGCACTAGTGTTAAATTGCACAACCGTGAGGGCGGCGCAGCGGATAATCTGTCGAAGAGCTTTGAGCTGGAGTCGCTGGCCGCGCTTGCGGTCTTCGTCGGGCAGGCTGTGCAGGGTGACTGGGTACTCAGTGTAAAAGACCTGGCAGGTCGGGATGTGGGCACACTGAACCGCTGGAAACTTGAAGTTGAGGTTCAGGGGGCTCAAGTCGTCCGCGGCGAAATAGCCCCCAATCTAGATATCCCGGATAACGATGCCGCCGGCGTCAGCAGCAGCATCGCTATCAGCCAGTCAGGGAACGTCGATCAGTTGAAGGTGAGCATCGACATTACGCACACTTATATAGGTGATCTGCGTCTTGTTCTCATATCGCCCGCCGGGCGTAGCGTATTGCTGCACAGCCAGCTGGGTGGAGGGCAGGACAACCTGGTTGTAACCTACGACTCAGCCGCGCCGCTTTCGCCACTTTCTGCGCTGAGTGGTCAGCCCATTCAGGGCAAATGGACGCTAAGGGTCGCGGATCTGGCGCGTATCGATGTAGGCACGCTGAACCGCTGGAGCCTGGAAATCGTGCCAGGCGGCTGATACACAGGTGGTACTTCGGTGGTGGCTCGTATGTAGCGGATGCCATCACTGAAGCCGCCGCGCTGCAGCTCTTGCCCGACCATCACTGACGAATGGGTCAGCTGCAGGCTATTTTTTTTCCTCAGCTACCTTGGCATTGTTGAGTCGTCTGCCCTGTACAAGCTCTGGCTGAAATAGCACTTTTAGCAGGTTGTACTGTTGCCTACAGGCTGCGCCCAGATCTACAGGCTTTGGGATCCGCTGGGACTCATGTGCCGTTTCTCCATGTGCCTTCATGGCGAAATAAAACGGGTGAAAATATTGTCGACCTGTGCTTACATTCGATGATCTGTCGTCTTCATTCCGAATTTCACGAGAAGCCCAATGTCCGTTAGTGAATTGAGAGAGTTAACACGTTTTTATGGTATCGGCAGCGGATATGCAGGATTTGGCAACCAGTATGTTCGGGTTTGCGAGCAGGATCAGCAGGATGTTTTAGGTGCCATCCGTCCTGAACTAGTTGGGAATGAAACGACACTGGCATCGTCGAAAGATTTTCAGGCATCACAGAGAGAGATTTTACCTCCGGTCTGTATTATTCGCAGTAACAAGCCCGTCAGTTTTAATATCAATACTTCCCATATCGAAATTGATGCTGATTGGGAATGGCGGGTTACCACGGAACAGGGCGAGATATTCAGTGGATCACTTGTTATTTCTGATGTCTCGCCGCAAGCGGAATCGTCTACTCGCCTAGTGAAGTTGCAACAGACATTTCCCGAAGGCTATCATCGGCTAGAGCTTTACGACAGAGATGGCCTGTCTCGGGCCGAGATGGTGTTTATTATGGCGCCGGAGGAGTGTTTTCGTCCGCAGTCTTTACGCAGTGGTAAAAAAATATTCGGCCTGTCGGTCCAGCTCTATTCGGTTCGCTCCGAGCGAAATTGGGGAATCGGTGATTTCTCGGATCTTAAGCGGCTGGTGCTGGATTCTGCGGCATCTGGTGTGGATATTATTGGCGTTAGCCCTCTGCATGCGTTGTTTCCCGCCAACCCTTTGGCATTTTCTCCGTATAGCCCATCTAACCGGGCCTTCTTGAATACCTTATATATAGATCCACAGAATTTACCTGAATTCTCAGTGTGTGAAGCGGCCAAAGCGTTATTTAATTCCGATGATTTTCAGAATAGTCTGCGCATGATGCGTGAAACAGATTATGTCGATTATGTTCGCGTGGCGCAGGCCAAGAGAATGTTTTTCGAGTTACTTTTTGGCGAATTTAAGAAAACGGATCTTAATCGTGGTACATCACGTGATCAGATGTACCAGAAGTACCTCAGTGAGCAGGGGGAGGCGCTCCGGTTACATGCTACTTACGATGCCCTGCATGAATATTTTTTCACTCAGAGTACTGATCTGTGGGGGTGGCCCGTGTGGCCGCAGGCATTCAGAAACCCACAATCAGAGGCTGTTCAGCAATTTGTAGCCAGTCACCAGGACAGAATTGAGTATTACCAGTATTTGCAGTGGTGTGCGACTGAACAGTTAGAGGCTGTGCAGAGCACTGCTGAGGCTTGCGGAATGGAGGTCGGGCTTTATCTCGACCTTGCGGTCGGTGTGGATACAGCGGGTTCAGAAGCCTGGTCAAATCAGGCCCTGTTTTGTTTCGATGTCACGGTCGGGGCTCCATCGGATGAACTGGCGCCTGAAGGTCAGAATTGGGGGTTTCCTCCGTTCCGCCCACTCGAGTTGAGGGCCAGCGGTTATGATCTTTTTGTGAAAAATATTCGAGCCAATATGCGTCATGCCGGTGCGGTCAGGTTCGATCACTGCGTCGCCTTGTCGAGACTGTGGTGGGTTCCTAAGGGAAAAGCGGCCAAGAATGGTGCCTACGTCCATTATGACCTGAACGAATTAATTGGTTTGCTGGCACTGGAAAGTCAGCGCAACCAGTGCCTGGTTATAGGTGAGGATTTGGGTACGGTTCCGGAGGAATTGCCAGCCGTGATGCTGGAAAATGCCATGTACTGTTACCGTGTTCTCTACTTCGAAAGGAGTGAAGAGCAGATTACGCTGCCGGAGCGCTACCCGGAAATGGCTGTAGCCACCATAAATACGCATGATGTCGCACCTCTGGCCAGCTGGTGGTCCTTGTCAGATATTGAACTGAGGCGTGATCTGAATGTTATTGTCGGTGCTGAGGTAATAGAAAAACTGTGCCGAGACAGGGCGCAGCACAAACAGCTTCTGCTTAATGCACTGCATCAAACAGGCTTTATACGCGACCGTTTGATAGCCAGTGAGATACCGGATCTTACAAGGGATATTGTCGATGCAATCCATCTCTATCTGGCGTCGTCCCGGGCAGTCATAGTGATGTCTCAGCTCGAAGATTGGCAGGGGATGGCTTCAGCCGTCAATGTTCCCGGAACCTGTGATGAATACAGGAACTGGCAACGTAAGCTAGAACAGCCTGTTGAAGGTTTTTTTGATATAGCTGAAAACGTGAATCTGGCCCGGCGCATTGCTGACGTCCGACGGTTAGAGCCCTCCTGACTGGCTGTGCCGGGCATGGTCTTGAGCGGGCCCTAACTGACTCGGCACTTGGTGACGGGTCCGACAGAACTGCAGGTCTAGGAGGCTGTCCGACAATACTCAACCTACTGCGAGCCACATGAGTTTGGCTGTTTTTTGTGCTGTTTTGCGTTAAATAGAACCACTATTCGCCTTAAAACACCGCAAAAAACCGCTCAAATCAGTCGGCTCTCGCTACGGCCAGCATTCTCGGACAGCCTCCTAGGAGGCTGTTCGACAATACTCAACCTACTGCGAGCCACCTGAGTTTGGCTATTTTTCGTGCTGTTTTGCGTTAAATAGAACCTGTCTGTTATTCACATCTAACGCTGCCACTAAGCCCACCATTTTAGAACTGCGTTGGCGA
>NZ_BCNS01000154.1 GCF_001528745.1 Marinobacterium profundum
ACAGCCTCCTAGTGTAGTGTTGCACTCTTGGTGGTGCTTTAGAACGCGCTCATTTTTTCGCCAGCCAAGGCGTGAGGCAGAGTCATAGTGGGGCTACGGCGACAACGAACAACGCAGGATGGCGGAAAAAGGGGCCGTTATAAGCTTCATATAGCGTGAAACACTACACTAGGTGCTGAAAATCGGCCAGGAGTTGTGGGGAACACTACTGGCGTACAAGCTGTTGCGTTTTCAAATGGTACTGATGGCGTACAGCCTGAAAGGCAGACATCCTTGCCAGATCAGCTTCAGCCAGGCCGCGGGGATGATCATCAATGAACTGATACTTTTACCCGCGATCTCGTCGGGGAAAGTGCCTGCCGTCCAGCGCCTTGTGCATCTCGTGCTTCAGACCGATCACGCGTTGTTGCGCTTGCATGACCGCATCAACCTAATACCTCAGATGTGCAACGCCAAGATCCCCTCTTCGTTAGGAAGAGAGGATTGCTGCCGGATTTAAGAAAGGATCCAGAGAGAGATCCCAGGAATTAACGCAATGGCGAACCAGGTCAAAATAAGCGCAATGAGATAGGGCACCACATGTTTCACTATTCGCAAATAGGGAATACCGGTCATGCCACTGGCCACGTAAAGATTCAAACCATAGGGCGGCGTAATGAAGCCAATGGAAGCACCAACCAGGAAGATCACTGCAAACTGGATCGGATCAACACCGATCGAGGCCGCTATGGGCGCCAATATGGGTGCCAGTATCACAGTGACGGGCAGACTCTCTAGTACCGCTCCAACCAGAAAGACTATTGCCATACAGGCAAACAATATGGGATAAAAGCCGCCAAATGAAGTAATCACTTCAGTCAAAAAGGCTTTGGCTCCCAGCAGTGACAGCACCTGCTGCATGACCACCGAGACCGCGATCAAGGGCGCCAACATACCGGTAATTTGGCCCGAGCGCATCATGATTTTCGGCAAGTCTTTGATACCGAACTTCCGGGTAACCAACAACCCGGCAATCAGACAGAAGCCCGTGGTGACCCCTGCCGCTTCGGTCGGCGAAAAAGAGCCGGTATAGAGACCAAGCAGCACAATCCCCATCGCCATAAACCCAAGCCACGCCTTGGCGCCGGTCTTGGCGATACGTTTGGGACTGAACTTAATGAGATCCCCCCATCCATTGCGCCAGGACACAAAATAACAGGTGACCATCATAGCGAAAACCATCAGCGCACCAGGGATCATGCCCGCCATAAAGAGCTCGCCAATCGGCAGATTCATCATAAAGCCGTAAACGATAAAGATAATACTGGGGGGAATAATAATCCCCACAACGCCACCGGCGGCCACGGTAGCAGCGGCAAACTCTTCGTTGTAATTACCCTTCTTCATCTCAGGGTGCATAATGCTGCCTATGGTTGCGGTGGTGGCAGAATTTGATCCCGAGATCGCTGCAAACATGCCGCAGGCACCCAGAGCCGCCATCCCCAATCCCCCACGCATAAAGCCTAGACAGGCGTAAGCAAAATCGGACAAACGCTTGGCGATACCTGCTGCGTTTATCAGGTCTCCGGTCAGGATAAACAAAGGTAACGCCAGCAGCCCATAGAAGTTCAGTCCCTCATAGAGGGTCACACCGACATTGGCCAGGGTGAAATCGATCACCAAGCTGACACCGATAACCCAAAAGGAGATCACCAGGAAGATAGGCACACCAAGCAGAAAAAAACCGGTGATACCCAAACTAATCAAACCAATCAATAATCCGTCCATTACTGAGCTCCTCAATCACCAAAGGTGGCGGCTTGCACAGCTAAAGGCCGGCCCGCTTTAAAGTCATGGTAGTCACTCACCAGATTCTGGCTGACGCGCACCAACAGTAGCGCCCACGCGCACGGCGTCGCGAGATAGAACCACCACTGCATCACATTATCGGTACCCTGGACAATCGAGAAGTTATCGTAAGCGATATAGACCTGTTCAACAGAGAAAAAGATCACCACAGCTCCCATAACGAACCAGAGCACGGCATCCAGAATGAGACATCCGAACTGGGCTCCATAAGACAGCCGTTCTCGCATCTCGGTAAAGCGCAGGTGGGAACGTTTCAGCGTATTGTAGGAGGCCCCCATCCAGGCAAGCCACAGGAACAGATAAATCGGTATCGTAGTGCTCCAGGCCGATTGCTCATTAAACAAAAATCGCCGGATGACCTCGACAAAGATAATACCTGTCATCGACCCGTAGGAGACTATGATTAAAAATCTCTCGATATTTTGAAAAGCCCAGTAAAGTGCCTTGCCTACTTTCATATGCACCCTCCCTTTGGCTTCACCCGATAGGATCTTCCCGCTGTCTGGCGAGATACCGCCCTGTTTTGCATTCGACTCTGACGTCGCCATAACCCAACCACCTTAAACTCTATACCAGCGAACATAGGCCCGCGAACATAACGCCGGTTACCCTCAGATAAACCGGCATCTTTAGTCACCTAAAAGGAGTAAGACAAAAGGGATTAGGCGTTTTTCCACCAGCGACGGGGCTCGACATTCTCGGCAAGTGTGTCCAGAGGAATTTCACGAGCGATCTTGTGGATCTCGGTATAGGTATCAATACCACCAGCCCACTTATCGAGACGTTCGCGCCATTCCACCCAGGGTTCAGGGTTGAATTCAGGCGCACAGATACGTTCCGCTTTGGCACGCACTTCATCCGATAGAGGCGCAACACGCACGCCGTGCTGGGCGAACAGAGTACCCGGCAGCGACGGTACCGTTGCACCCACGGTATTCACCAGTGCCGCTTCCTGGGCCGCCTGGATTTTAACCTGAGTCAGATAAGCAGACTCCATCACCGCTTCCTGCAGCGCCGGACTCATACTATCGAAGACCTTGGCATCCATCATGGTGGCTTCGGTGCCACAGAAGAGGCGCAGGTCGACCGACTGGGAGATTACCGGTGACATGTTGGCGTAACCCACCGCACCAGCCCAAGTCTCGGCACCATCGATCAGCCCCGACTTGAGACCATCCAGGGTTTCAGACCAGGCGATAGGCACCGGATTGAGTTCCAGCAACTGCATGGCGATACGACCAAGCTGGGTACCAGTAACACGGTTCTTGGTACCTTTTAACACATCGATATCGGTAATCAGAGGCTTGTCTTTCCAGCCCAGTCCCATCTGCAAACCACGCAGCTCACAATGAGAAAACAGGAACTGCAGCCCATGCTTTTTCTTTAGCGGGTCACGTAGCAGGCGCTGGCTGTCGGGATGGTAAAGGAAGTGGTACTGCGAAGCCCGTGTCGGGAACATATAGGCGTAATCGAGCACATTCAAATAAGGAGCGGCACCGGCAGAGTTCTGGGTAGACGCCGTAAACATCTCGATGATGCCCTGCTGGGTCTTCTTGACACAGTCCAGCTGGCCACAAATTTGGTTATCGCCGATAAATTCAACTCGAATCTCGCCATCGGTACGGTCTTCTATATCGCGGGCAAAATCCAAACAACCGGCACGCTCGATCAGCAGGTTATTCTCGTTAAACCCGGACGCACCGAACTTCAGGGTATGTTTGGCCTCTTTTTTATTACGGCGGTTGGCAGTGGCCTCTGCAGCCTGCGCCAGTTGCGGCAGGGTGAAACTGCCCAGCGCGGTGGCCGCCAGCATGGTGGAACTCATGCCATAGGTCGCCGCCACACGGAAAAAATCCCGGCGCGAGACACTCTCGGGCTTCTTGTCTGAGAAGGGGTTTGCTTTCGCCATGATAGACATCCTGAATTATATTTTTTAGTTTCCGGATTTCACTGATCAGCCTTCGACCATGCACCCAATAGACCACAGAATATCATTACAAGCAACACTTTTTGATAAGATAAGTCTCACTAAGTTATTAATTTGTTATTTTTAATCTTGTTCAAGCCAACCCCAGCAGATCTTTTTTCTCACAAGACCTAAAATGAAGCACGCCTCTACCCCAGTTATTTCCGACATATAGCCGCATTATCAATAATTTGCGGTAATGATCCTGAGCACACAGAAAATTCGCGCATCAGCACACTCTGGAAAACAGTATCGATTAGCAATGTTATTGAGACTTTCTTGCGCTTATGATGACGCTTAACACTGCAACCAGGCACAGGATCGAAACCATGCCCGATTCAACCAGCAAGGACACAGGGTCATCCATCCTGCGCGCACTGAATATTCTGGAAATTGTCGCCAACACGCCACAGCCGATGACGCCGGCAGAGATCAACCGCTCCCTCAAACTCCCCAAACCCACCATCCACCGCCTGTGCAGCCAACTGGAAGAGGCCGGCTTTCTGCAGCCACGCCTGGATGGCCGAGGTCTGCTGCCGGGGCCCAAGCTGAACAAGATTGCGCTGGGCGTACTCAGCAACAATGATTTCCTGCGCACTCAGCGTCACGTGATTCTGCAGCGGCTGTCAGAAAAGCTGGGCGAAACCTGCAACATATCAATCCCCAGCGGCGGCGAAATGATTTACTTCGACCGCGTTGAAACCCACTGGCCGCTGCGGGTTCAGCTGCAGATCAACGACCGGGTACCGCTGCACTGCACCGCCAGTGGCAAACTGTTTCTCAGCGAGCTGTCGAGCATCAAGCGCTCCCGCCTCCTGGCACGACTGCCGCTGGACAGCTACACCCCCAACACCCTGACTTCTGCTGAAGCCCTGAAACCGGAACTGCGCCAGATTCGCCAAAACAGCGTCGGTCTTGATAACGAGGAGTTTCTGCAGGGCATGATCGCGGTTGCCGTACCCATCCGGGACAGCGAGGGCCGCCTCTATGCCGCGCTGGCAATGCACGCCCCCACGGCGCGCCTGTCTCTTGCACAGGCACAGGAACACGTGCCAGCGATCCGCGAGGCCGCCGCCGAACTGGCACTACTGATGGACGAGGAACAAAACGAGAACGCCACAGACGCCGACTGAGAGCACCCATAAAAAAGCCACGGCTGTTTCCAGCCGTGGCAATACCGCAGATCTCTCGCTAAAAGCTTTAACTTGCCCTTAGTGGCAGGCTCGCACCAGCCTGCATAGCCGCGTGCAGGCCCGCAACACCAGTGCCAGCACCCCTACCCCAATGACGCCGACAGCTTGGCCGCCGCCATGGCATCCTCTTTCATCATGTCCGCCGCCTTTTCGGCAATCATGATAGTAGGAGCATTGGTATTGCCGGAGACGATAGTCGGCATAATGGACGCGTCCACCACCCGCAGCCCCTCAATGCCATGCACCCGCAGGCGCGCATCCACCACCGCCATATCATCGTGCCCCATCTTGCAGGTACCCGTGGGGTGATAAATGGTCGTGGCACGGTTACGGGCGTATTCCAGCAGCTCGGCATCGGTCTGATGCTGAATGCCAGGCTCATGCTCTTCCTTGATCAGCGGCGCCAGTGCCGGCGCCTTGATGATCTGGCGCGTGATCTTGATGGATTCTATGGCGGTTTTCTGATCTTCTTCGGTAGCCAGATAATTCGGATGAATAGCCGGGTAGTCCGCCGGGTTCGTGCTCTTGAGCGCGATATGACCAGTACTGGTCGGACGCAGCTGGCACACCGAGGCGGTAAAGGCCGAGAAGCGGTGCGTACCATCGGCCGGCTTGTCTGCACTCAGCGGCTGCAGATGGTACTGGATATCCGGTCTTTGCGGGCTTAGCGGGGTTTTGGTAAAGATATACACCTGGCTGGCCGCCATTGTCAGCGGGCCTGTGCGGAACATGGCGTACTCCAGCCCCATCATCACCTTGCGCAACGGATTATTGACCTCGTCGTTCAGGGTAATAGGCTTGTTGACCTTGTAGATAGTGCGGATCTGCAGGTGATCCTGCAGGTTGCGGCCCACGCCCGGCAGATGCTTGACCAGCGGGATCTTGTGCCTTGCCAGCTCTTCCTTGTCGCCAACGCCTGAAAGCATCAGCGTCTGCGGCGAGTTGATGGCACCGGCCGACAATACCACTTCCCGCCGGCAGCGAATGCTGTGCATCTGCCCCTTGATGGTTACTGTTACGCCCACCACCCGGTTGCCTTCAAATTCGATGCGGTGCACCAGCGCCCGGGTCACCGTCTGCAGGTTCGGACGTTTCAGCGCCGGGCGCAGAAAGCCCACCGCCGTGCTGCAGCGGGTACCTGTGCGCTTGATGGTTAACTGGAAGTAACCCACACCTTCCTGGGTTTCACCATTGCAGTCATCGTTGCGCGGAATACCCACCTGCTGGGCGGCATCGATAAACTTGTCACAAATTTCACGCTTTACGCGGATATTGGATACCGACAGCGGACCGCCCACGCCATGATAAGCATCGGCGCCGCGTTCCTGGTCTTCGGACTTGATGAAGTACGGCAGCACGTCCTTGTAAGACCAGCCCTCATTACCCTGCGCCGCCCAGTCATCGTAATCCTCTTTCTGGCCGCGAATATACAGCAGGCCATTGAGCGAACTGGAGCCCCCCAGCACCTTGCCCCGCGGCCACTGCAGCTGGCGGCCATTGAGGCCTGGGTCCGGCTCGGTCATGTAGCACCAGTCGGTCTTGGGATTGTGCATGGTCTTGAAGTAGCCGATAGGCACATGAATCCAGGGATTCGTATCCCGCCCCCCCGCCTCGATCAGCAACACAGAATGTTCAGGGTTGTCCGACAGACGGCTTGCCATTACACAGCCGGCGGAGCCTGCGCCGATCACAATGTAGTCATAGGCAGAATCTAGAGACATCAGTCATACCATCCATTTTTTATTTTTAATCAACAACTTACTCAACCAACAAGGCTCGTTCAGCGACCTGACTGGTGAGAATCCTGGATCTGAGCAGGTATCAAACTGGCACAAAACGATCATTGATAACCCGTTTCGATAACTGGAGTATCGTTTCTGCAAAGAAACAAATCAACACTTTTATTAAAAAGTGAAATTCATAGTCTCACAAATAGTGATTTATGTAATTTATTAGCTTAGTATGGGTTAAGTATCCGGTAACACAGCTATAGGACGGATATAGACTTGGGTCGCAGACGGGCTCGCCGCAGAACCCAGAGCCCAGCGACTTTTCGGATTAACCCTCCGCAAGACGCCAGGCAGAAGTCAGCACAGCCAGGCGTATATAATCACTAAAAATAATGGCGGGTATGCATATGTCAGCACTCTTTCACCTGGACAGAAACAACAACTCCACGCTGCAAAAGCAGATCCGCGAGCAGCTGGTAACCGCCATTCTGGGGGGCTACCTGCCGCTGGATGAACCACTGCCCTCAAGCCGCAGCCTGGCCAAAACACTCAACGTGGCTCGCAACACCATAGTGCTGGTATACGATGAACTGGCTACCGACGGCTACCTGACATCCAAGGAGCGCAGCGGCTATTTCGTCAATCCTCAGTTTGTCGCCGGCAAGCTGGAAAAGGACAGCAAGAACGCGCCCCAAACCGACCACTGCGACAAGGTCGACTGGTCAACGCGCTTCAAGGTCAAGCCCGCAGTCCAGGCCAACCCGAGCCTGGCCCATGCCTGGCACTCCCACCCCTACCCCTTTATTTACGGTCAGCTGGACTCGGCCCTTTTCCCGATCGACAACTGGCGCAAATGCTGGCGCGATGCCGTCAGTGTGCAGGCGATTCGCGACTGGTCATCGGATCGCTATGACAGCGATGATCCGATGCTGATCGAACAACTGCAAAAACGCATCCTGCCGAGTCGTGGCATCCAGGCTGAGAAGGACGAAATACTGGTCACCATCGGCTCCCAGCAGGCGCTCTACCTGCTGGCCCAGCTGCTGCTGGACGACAGCACCTGCTTCGGTATCGAAGACCCTGGCTATACGAGTGCCGGACATATAGGCGCGCTCTTTGGCGCCCGGGTGAAAAGTCTCGCTGTGGATGAAAACGGCCTGGTGGTCGATGAGCAGCTGGACAGCTGCGATGCCCTCTATATCACGCCGAGCTATCAATGCCCCACCACCGTCACCATGCCACTGGAACGGCGGCGCACCCTGCTCGACAAGGCACTGCAACACGATTTCATAGTGGTGGAAGATGACTACGAAATGGAGATCAATTTTGAATCCAACCCGACACCGGCGCTGAAAAGCCTCGATAAGCACGACCGGGTGCTCTATATCGGCAGCCTCTCCAAGACCCTGGCGCCGGGTCTGCGCATGGGATTCATGGTCGGCCCCAAGGCCCTGATACAGGAAGCCCGCAACCTGCGCCAGCTGATGCTGCGCCACCCACCACTGAACAATCAGCGCGCCGTGGCGCTCTTTTTGGCCCAGGGCTATCACGATGCACTGCTGCGCAAGCTCGCCCGCAAATTCCACCAGCGCAGTGAAATCATGGCCCAGGCACTGAACACCTACCTGCCCGGCAGCTATATTCTGCCCTCGGGGGGATCGTCATTCTGGTGTACTCTGCCAAGCGGGATCAATGCCGCCGAGCTCAAGCGAGTCGCTGCGCAAAAAGGCATTCTGATTATTTCTGGCGACAGTTATCACTACGCCAATAATCTGCCGCAGAACTGCATCAAGCTGGGTTTTTCAGCCATAGCACCTGAGGCCATCGAACCCGGCATCCGCATTCTGGCGCAACTGGTCAGGGAAATGAGCACTGCGGATTGATGCAAGAGGGGCGAGAGGGGCTAGGGGCTAGGGGCTAGGGGCTAGAAGAAAGAAGAAAGAAGAAAGAAGAAAGAAGAAAGAAGAAAGAAGAAAGAATTGAAGCAGGAATAAAACAGCAACGCAGCGCCAAAGCGCTACGTTCGTTAAGGCTAGTGCACTTTAGCGCAACAAGAGTAGCGGGCTGCGGGTGTTGTTAAGCATGTTGCGGGTCGTGCTGCCCACCAGCAGCTGTCGAATGCGCGAATGACCGTAGGCCCCCATTACTATCAGATCGATATTGTTATCGGCCTGATAAGCATGCAGTACCGGCTCCACATCACCGCTTTTCAATACCGCAGTCACCGCAAAGTTAGCCTTTTCCAGCGTACTGCGCGCACCATCCAGCGCCAGGCGATGCTCCGCCGTATCCGCCCCCACCATCACCAGATGACAGGGCAAGTCTTTCAACAGCGGGCTGGCCGCCAGCATATCCACACCCTTGAGGGTGGTGGCACTGCCATCAAAGGCCAGCATAAAGCTTTTGGGTTCGGAAAATTCACCGGGAATAGCCAGAATGGGTCTATGCAGGGTACGAATCACACTTTCGACATGGCTTCCCACCGGCATGCCGGGGCTGTGACTATGGGTACTGTGCAGACCGAGTACCAGCAGACGAATATCGGCTTCAAGCTCACCCAAGCTTTCAGCCAGATCACCGTGGCGCTGCATCAGAGCTGGCGTCTCAACGCCGCTGCTGCGGACCCGCTCTGCACTGGCATCCAGCATGGCCTTGCCGGCTTCGATCGCCAGCCGGCCACGCTTCTGATCCAGCGAGGCCAGCTCTTCCAGCAGGTGCTCGCGGCTGCCCAGACCAATATTACCGCTTAGGTCCACTTCAGTTGCCTTGTCTGTGCGATCCAGCACATGCAGCAGCAGCAGCGGCGCCTCCAGACGTCGACTGGCCCAGCTGGCGCTGTCGCACACCGCCGCCGAAGACTGCATGGCACCGATACAGGCAAATACTTTATTCATACATGGTCACTCCCTGTACAGCGTTGGACGGGGCTCTTAACCTGGCGTTCGCTTTGGGCCCTGGTTCCAGTAAAAGGGTCCACAACGAAGCATTTCTGCATCAACCAATAACCCGCCGGGCTAATACTCTGCCCGCGGTCGCCCTGCCTGTGGCACACCGCAGAGCCCAACCATAGCATGCCTGTGCGAGCATAAAAGCCCCCAGGGTCAAGTTGTTACGCTGTTAAAACCGACCCGCAACCGAGGGCATCAGTGCCCGATAAGATCATCCACATTACCAGGCTTGTCGTACTGACCGAAACGGTCAACGATGGTCGCGCTGGCTTCATTCAGCCCACAGACTTCCACCTCGGTGCCTTCACGACGGAACTTGACCACCACCTTGTCGAGGGACGAGACGGCGGTAATATCCCAGAAATGCGCGTGCGTGACATCGATCACCACCTTGTCGAGCACTTCCTTGAAGTCAAAGGCGGCGATGAACTTGTCCGCCGAGACGAAGAAAACCTGCCCCGATACGCGGTATTCACGCAGCGATTGAGTTTCATCCACATGGGTATCCACCCGCATGTAATGTCCGACCTTGCTGGCGAAGAACATGGCGGCCAAGAGCACGCCGACGAATACGCCGTAGGCCAGGTTGTGGGTAAACACCACCACCACCACAGTCGCGATCATGACGATATTGGTCGACAGCGGATGCTGCTTTAGGTTGCGGATCGAGTCCCAGCTAAAGGTGCCGATGGAGACCATGATCATGACCGCTACCAGGGCCGCCATTGGAATCTGCGCCACCCACTCATCAAGGAAAACCACCATGATCAGCAGCAGGAGGCCCGCGGTCAGGGTCGACAGGCGGGTACGGCCACCGGACTTCACGTTAATCACCGACTGGCCGATCATGGCGCAGCCCGCCATGCCGCCAAGCAGGCTGGAGGCAATATTGGATACGCCCTGCCCCTTGCACTCACGGTTCTTGTCGCTTGAGGTATCGGTCAGGTCATCGACGATAGTGGCGGTCATCATGGATTCCAGCAGACCAACAACGGCCATGGCGGCGGCGTAGGGAAAGATGATCTGCAGGGTTTCAAAGTTCAGCGGCACGTCGGGCCAGAGGAAAATCGGCAGGGTATCAGGCAGCTCCCCCATATCACCGACGGTACGGATATCCAGCCCCAGATACATCGACAGGCCGGTCAGTGTCAGGATGCACACCAGTGGTGATGGCACCGCACGGGTCACATAGGGAAACAGATAGATGATGCCAAGCCCCGCCGCGGTCATGGCATAGACATGCCAGGTCACATCGATCAACTCAGGTAACTGCGCCATAAAGATCAGAATCGCCAGCGCATTGACAAAACCGGTCACCACCGAGCGCGATACAAAGCGCATCAGACTGCCGAGCTTCAGATAACCAGCACCTATCTGCAGCACCCCGGTCAGCAGGGATGCGGCCAGCAGATATTCGAGCCCGTGGTCACGCACCAGGGTCACCATCAACAGCGCCATGGCACCGGTCGCCGCCGAAATCATGCCGGGGCGGCCACCCACAAAGGCGATCACCACTGCGATACAGAAAGACGCGTACAGACCCACTTTGGGATCTACACCGGCGATGATCGAAAAAGCGATCGCCTCGGGGATCAGGGCCAGCGCTACCACGGCGCCGGCCAGCAGATCACCACGCGTGTTGGAGAACCAGTGGCGTTGCAAAGAGTTAATCATCCGTTATCCGTCAGGTCATCAAGCTTGGGACAGCACCGCCATGCTGTACCGGTAATAGAAGAGGTGCGAAAGGTGCCGGCTGAGCCTGCAGGGTTCGCGGTCTGTGGTTCGCGCAGAACCAGGGTAAAACGCAGAAAAAGTGTCGACACAGCACGGCCAGGGCAGCCATTTTTTGCATGTGCACAACGCGCGGCTACGTTACCGGCTTGCGCCTGAAGCGTCAAGTCGGCCATAGCCGCGATACCGGCGCTGGCAAGGTACAGCAGCTCCTGCGCAGGAGCTGCCGCTGCAACCTTATTGACCGAAAAAAGCTTAGTGCCCGCGCTCCAGCATCGTATCCACCAGCGCTTTTTCTGTCGCCAGATCATCGGTGTCCTTGCTGCTGCGCGGCAATACAAGGTTCAGAATAATGGCCGCAAAGCCGCTTAGCGCGACGCCCTGCAGACTCATTTCACCCTGACCGAGAACCATGCCGCCAATACCGAACACCAGCACAGTGGCGACGATCACCAGATTGCGCTGCTCGCTCAGATCCACCTGCGCCTTGATCAGGGTATTCATGCCCACTGCGGCGATGGAGCCGAACAGCAGGATCAGAATGCCACCCATTACCGGGGTTGGAATGGTCTGCAGCAGAATGCCGATCTTGGCGACAAAGGCCAGTGCGATGGCAAAAACCGCAGCCCAGGTCATCACCACCGGGTTAAATACACGGGTCAGCATAACCGCGCCAGTCACTTCTGAATAAGTCGTATTCGGCGGCCCGCCGAGCATGGCGGCAGCGGATGTGGCAATACCGTCCCCCAGCAGGGTGCGATGCAGACCGGGCTTTTTCAGGTAGTCCTTGCCAGTTACGCTGCTGATGGCCAGCACATCGCCGACATGCTCAATCGCAGGCGCAATGGCGACCGGCAGCATAAAGAGAATCGCCTGCCAGTTAAACTCAGGCGCCACAAAGGCCGGCACCGAAAACCAGGCCGCCTGTTGCACCGGCGTGTAATCCACCATGCCCATCAGGTTGGCCAGCAGGTATCCCACCAGTACGCCGGAAAGGATAGGCACCAGACGAAAAATGCCACGGGCGAACACCGCCACCACCAGGGTGGACAGCAGCGCCGCCATGGACACCAGCATGGCATCAGCATACGGGAACAGCTCGAAAGCGCCATCGCCGCTTTTGCCCATGGCCATATTCACCGCTACCGGCGCCAGCCCAAGACCAATCACCATAATGATGGGGCCAGTCACCACCGGCGGCATCAGCCGATGAATAAAGCCGGCACCGCGAATTTTCACCGCCAGTGACAACAGCAGATACAGCATCCCGGCCGCCATAAGCCCGCCCATGGTGGCGGGAATACCCCAAGTCTGGACGCCATAGATGATAGGCGCGATAAAGGCGAAGGATGAAGCCAGGAAGACCGGCACCGTGCGCTTGGTGGCGATCTGAAACAGCAGCGTGCCGGCACCGGCCGTAAACAGGGCAACACTCGGATTAAGCCCGGTCAGCAGCGGTACCAGTACCAAAGCGCCGAAGGCCACGAACAGCATTTGCGAGCCGGCCAGCGCACTGCGCCATCCGCCTAGATGATATTCACCGTGGTGAGACATGGTTCAGTTCCCCTCAGGTACCGAAAATTTTGTCACCGGCGTCGCCAAGACCCGGAATGATGTAGCCGTGCTCATCCAGGTGACTGTCAACGGACGCTGTGAAGATATCCACGTCCGGGTGTGCTTCCTGCACTTTTTTGAGACCTTCAGGTGCTGCCACCAGAATCAGCGTGCGGATGCTGGTGCAACCCGCCTTTTTCAGCATATCGATGGTAGCGATCAGGGATCCCCCCGTCGCCAGCATCGGATCAATGATCAGTGCCATGCGCTCTTCAATATCATTGGCCAACTTTTCGAAGTACGGCACCGGTTCCAGGGTTTCCTCGTCACGGTAAAGGCCCACTACAGAGATCTTGGCGGCGGGCACCAACTCAAGTACGCCATCGAGCATGCCGATGCCGGCGCGCAGAATCGGCACTACGGTGATCTTCTTGCCCTTGATGCGCTCCGCAGTCATGGGGCCACACCAGCCCTCCACCTGATAGGTTTCCAGCTCCAGATCCTTGGTTGCCTCGTAGGTTAATAGGCAGCCAACTTCCGAGGCCAGCTGCCGGAAGCTGCGGGTACTCAGATCGGCGGCCCGCATCAGGCCCAGCTTGTGGCGGACCAATGGATGGCGGATTTCGTGAACGCTCATGCACAAACCTCTTTGACAACAGTCAGAGTCCGGCCAGCAAGCCGGATCCCATGTTAAACCAGCGATCCCAAAACGGTAACAGCCCAAAGACTGGCAACCGCATAGGGCCAGACAGACGACGCCCGAAGCGCTCAACTGCGTCCCGAAAGACTGCAGTTGTCGTGCCGGTCAGAAAATGTGGGTGCATCCTAGCCAAAAGGCGGGAATTTGTCATCCGCCGGTCGGCTTGCCATCTGACCGGTCAGTCAGTATTGTGGGCCCGACAAGCCGCACCGGGCCCATCACCCGGATGCCTGAACACTATTTTCTACTCTGACACACTATCCCATGCCTAATACCGACCTGGACCATATCCGCGAGGTTTACGCCCAAGCGGATCTGCTGCACAGCGCCACCGAGGTGGAAGCCGCCATCGACGCCATGGCCGACGCCATCAGCCAGACCCTGCACGATCGCAACCCCGTTCTCTTCAGCATCATGAACGGTGGTCTGGTGATTGGCGGCAAACTGCTGACACGGCTCGAATTTCCGCTCGAAGCCAGTTATCTGCACGCAACGCGTTATCGCAACGGCACCCGCGGTTTTGGCCTGGAATGGAAGGTTCCTCCCATGGTGGAGTTCAAGGGTCGCCCGGTACTGATCATTGACGACATTCTTGATGAGGGTCACACCCTGGCAGAAATCGTCGACTATTTTGAACGCGAAGGCGCCTCCGAAGTGTACACGGCGGTACTGGTCGACAAGATGCACGACCGCAAGGCACGCCCGGACATGAAGGCAGATTTCGTCGGCCTCAATGCCGAAGACCGCTACCTGTTTGGCTTTGGCATGGATTATCACGGGTACTGGCGCAACGCGCCGGGCATCTTCGCCGTCAAGGGCATGTAATCAAGGGGCAAGGAAGTTTCCGCCCGGGCTTGGGAGCCTGAACACAAAAAAGCCGACGATGGGCAACACTGCCCTCGCCGGCTTTTTTACGACAGCCGCCTGAGTATCAGGGGTGCAGTTCGTCGAACAGCGCGACAAATTCCTGCGTCAGCTTGTGATTGGGTGCCATGTGAATCAGCGGACGCGATTCATTATGGGACTCACGCATCTTCACCGAGGATGAAATCTTGCTGCTGAGCATCGGCAGGTTTTCCGCCACCAGGTCCGCCACCATCTTCTGCGGCAGAGTTGCCCGCGGCTGGTACTGGTTGACCACTATGCCCTCTACCCGTAGCTGAGCGTTGTGATCCTGCTGGGTTTCCCGCACGTTATCCATCAGGCTGTACAGTGCCTGGCGAGCAAACTCATCACAGTCAAACGGGATCAGGCAGCGATCCGCCGCTACCAGCGCAGACAGCGTGAAAAAGTTGAATGCCGGCGGCGTATCGATGTAAATGGCATCGTAGTCGTCCAGCTGATTCAGGGCGTCGCGCAGCTTGTAGATCTTGTGCTTGGACTCGAGCTTGGCCTGCAGATCGGTGACATCCGGGTTAGACGGGATAAGAAACAGGTTCTCGTAGGGCGTTTCATGCACAAACTCATCAGGCCCGGCCGTCTTCAGTTGAAAGCTCAGCATCTGCTCGAAAAAATCCCGGATATCCGTCTGGGTATGGGCTGCATTCTCGCCCAGCAGGTAGTGGGTCGAGTTGCACTGCGGATCCAGGTCGATCACCAGCGTTTTAAGGCCTCGGGTCGCACTGATAGCCGCCAGGTTGGTGGTGATGCTGGATTTACCCACACCACCTTTCTGGTTAAAGACAACTCGCTTCATCGAATACTGCTCTCCGAAATCGACATCATCCCTGCGTCAGCAGCTTGCGCAGGTCAATGATGGCCGCATTAGCGCGGGAAATGTAAGACGCCATTACCAGAGAGTGGTTGGCGACCAGACCGAACTCGCTGCCGTTCAGCACCATCGGGCTCCAGATGGTTTCCTGGGTGGATTCGAGCTCGCGCACAATCTGTTCCAGGCTCACACGGGCATTCTTCTTTTCCAGCGCGACGGCGAAATCGGCATCCACTGCCTGCAGAATATGAATCAGTGCCCAGGCCGTACCGCGGGCCTCATAGAAGACATCATCCAGTTCCAGCCAGGACGTCTGGATATCCTGCTCGGCCATGCCCTGGGTCGACTGACGTGCATCTGCTTCACCGGCAAGGTCCGTATTCAGACGACGCTGACCGACACTGGCACTGAGGCGCTGCGACAGACTGCCAAGACGGGTGGATACATCCCCCAGCCAATTGCTCAGGTTATCGGCGCGGGCATAAAACTGCGACTGAGTCTGGGCCGGATCAGCAAGGCGCAACTGATACTGACGCATGAGCTTGACCGCTTTGCGATATTCACCCTCGGTGGAAGGCAGCAGCCAGCTCTTGTTGTTGAAGTGCAGCAGCGGCTCGGCCTTGGCCAGATCGGCATCTTCCGTTGACTGCGACTGCGAGCGGCTGAAATCCTTGCGCAGGGCACGGCTCAGATCACGCGCCTGTACCAGCACACCAAACTCCCAGCTGGGAACATTATCGAGCCAGATTCCCGGCGGCAGCCTGTCGTTACTCAGATAACCGCCCGGCTTGTTCAGCAGGGTTTCGACAATTTCGATCAGTGCACCACTGGTGTGCGAACCCACTGCAGGCGCGGCACCCTCATGGGGCACGGCCTTGGCCTCAACATCAAAACGCGCAGGCTCCCAGCTCCAGTACAGGCCTACCACCAGGGCACCCAGTAAATATAGGCCCAGCAATACGCCGATTCCCTTAAGCCAGGCTGAAGACCCGGGACCCGCCGCTATCCGATCCCATTTGCCCAGCCACCAACGCTGCAGTTTTTCCAATGCCGTTCCCTTAATAACCTGGATGTGCTTCTGAATGCTGCACCGCACTATCACTGATTTGCCCAACAGCGTCAACGCCCGTCCCCGGGACGCGCGGGCTGCCCCGCAGTGTGAAAATCGGGAAAAGAGTAAAAAAACATCACTCATGGCGGGCAACAGACGGGGAAATCTAGGTTAACTTCGCTGAAATAGCCGCTAACGCCGCAAATTAAGGCTTGCGATAGACACTGCCACCGGATTCATGCAAACTATGCGATCTAACCCCCTGCATGTCGCAAGTCTGTTGATTCTTGAGGCTTTATTGATGGCAAAAATTCTGCTGCTGCACGGCCCTAACCTGAACCTGCTCGGCACCCGGGAACCCGGTATATACGGTGCCACCACGCTTGCGGACATTAACCGCTCGCTGGAAATACAGGCACAGGTCGCCGGTCATCAGCTGAGCTATCTTCAAAGCAATGCCGAGTATCAGCTGATCGAGCGTATCCATGCCGCCCGGGATGAAGGCGTCGCCTTTATCATTATCAACCCGGCGGCATTCACCCACACCAGTGTTGCGCTGCGCGATGCCCTGCTGGGGGTGGATATTCCGTTTTACGAAGTCCACCTGTCCAATGTGCATGCACGTGAGGCATTCCGGCATCATTCGTATTTTTCGGATGTCGCCAAGGGCGTTATCTGCGGCTTCGGCAGCCAGGGGTATAACTTTGCATTGCAGGCCGTCATAGACGGTCTGGCATAACTAATACGGGGCCTGACCTTCGCCAGGCAGGCTCCTGAACCCACTTCCGCCACTTCAAGAATTTAAAAAGAGATCACAATGGATATCCGCAAAGTCAAAAAACTGATCGAACTGCTGGAAGAGTCCAACATCAACGAAATCGAAATCAAGGAAGGTGAAGAGTCCGTGCGCATCAGCCGCATGGCTCAGTCCGTCCCTGCCCAGATGATGATGCCAGCCGGCTACCCGCAGATGGCCATGGCCCCGGCGCCTGCTGCCGCCGCAGCGCCTGTTGCAGTTGCTGTAACTGAGCCTGCAGCGGCTGAATTTAGCGGCCACGTTGTGCTATCGCCAATGGTCGGCACCTTCTACCGTTCGCCGTCACCGAGCTCACCGCCCTTTATTGAAGTAGGCAAGACCGTCAAGGCCGGTGATGTGATCTGCATCGTGGAAGCCATGAAGATGATGAACCAGATTGAAGCTGACAAGTCCGGCGTAGTCGAAGCCATTCTGGTTGAAGAAGGCCAGCCGGTTGAATACGACCAGCCTCTTGTCACCATCGTCTAAACGCCTCTTCGCCAGATCAAGGAATTTACCCGATGCTTGAAAAAGTCGTTATCGCCAACCGAGGCGAAATTGCGCTGCGAATTCTGCGAGCCTGCAAAGAGCTGGGTATCAAAACGGTCGCTGTGCACTCCGTTGCAGACCGCGACCTTATGCATGTCCGCCTGGCAGACGAGGCCGTCTGCATTGGCCCGGCTCCATCCAAAAACAGCTATCTGAACATTCCGGCGATCATCAGCGCCGCCGAAGTGACCGATGCCAGCGGCATTCACCCCGGCTATGGCTTCCTTGCGGAAAATGCCAACTTCGCCGAGCAGGTTGAACGCTCTGGCTTCAAGTTCATTGGCCCAAGCTCCGAAACCATCCGCCTGATGGGCGACAAGGTTTCAGCCATCAGAGCCATGAAAAAGGCCAAGGTACCGACGGTGCCGGGCTCCGATGGTCCGCTGCCCGAAGACACCGATGAAGTTCACGCCATCGCCCGTCGTATCGGCTACCCGGTCATCATCAAGGCCGCCTCCGGTGGTGGTGGTCGCGGTATGCGCGTCGTCCATACGGAAGCCGCATTGCTGAACTCCATCCATGTGACCCAGTCCGAAGCTGCAGCAGCCTTTGGTGACGATACGGTCTACATGGAGAAATTTCTCGAGAATCCACGCCACGTGGAAGTGCAGGTTCTGGCCGACGGCCAGGGCAATGCGATTCACCTGTATGACCGCGACTGCTCCATGCAGCGTCGTCACCAGAAGGTGGTCGAAGAAGCGCCCGCGCCCCACATCGATGAGGACGCCCGCCAGCGCGTGCTGCAGTCCTGTGTTGATGCCTGCATTACCATTGGCTACCGCGGCGCCGGCACCTTCGAGTTCCTGTACGAAAACGGTCACTTCTACTTTATCGAGATGAACACCCGTGTACAGGTTGAACACCCGGTCACCGAAATGATCACCGGTGTCGACATCGTCAAGGAACAGCTGCGTATCGCCTCGGGCGAGCCCCTGTTCTACAAGCAGGAAGATATAGTCGTACGCGGACATTCCTTCGAATGCCGCATCAATGCCGAAGATCCTAAAACATTCCTGCCAAGCCCTGGCACCGTGAAGCACTTTCACACACCGGGTGGCTTTGGCATCCGGGTGGACTCCCATCTGTACAACGGCTACACAGTGCCGCCGCACTACGACTCACTGGTCGCAAAACTGATCACCTTCGGTGACAGCCGTGAAATCGCCCTGACCCGCATGCGCAATGCACTGGACGAAATGCTGGTAGAAGGCATTCGCACCAACATCCCGCTGCATCAGGAGATCGTGCGCGACACCAACTTCGCCCAGGGTGGCGTGAATATCCACTACCTGGAGAAAAAACTGGGTCTGTAAAAGCCCAGCCAGATCCCCGACCCGAGTTCCTCAGGAATCCGGGGCTGGGCCCGAAAAGCCCGCGAAAGCGGGCTTTTGCGTATTGAACTCGACACCTTTGGCAGCGCAGTGCGTGGCACGGGAAAGCCGCAAGGTTTCCTGTACCGCATGAATCAGCCATACTCAGCGAATAACACTTACGAATACGGATCCGCCATGCCCTGGCTACAAATCAAGCTCACCATCGAACCGGACTCCGCCGAGCAGTATGAGGACATTCTGCTGGCCGCCGGTTGCGCCGCCGTCACCTACCAGGACTCGGCCGACGAACCCATTTTCGAACCGGATCTGGGCACCACGCCGCTGTGGTCGAACACCACTATCACAGGCCTGTTCGCCACCGAACACGACCTGGAAGAGACTACCCGTTTCGTGCGCCAGGCACATGACCAGTTCTTCGCCGGCAAGCCCATGCCACAGCTCAAGGCTGAAATCCTTGAAGACAAGGACTGGGAACGGGAGTGGATGGTCAACTATCACCCCATGCGCTTTGGTCAACGCCTGTGGGTGTGCCCGAGCTGGCGCGAAGCGCCTGATCCCGATGCCGTCAACATGATGCTGGATCCGGGCCTTGCCTTCGGTACCGGTACCCACCCCACCACGGCACTCTGCCTGGAATGGCTGGACGGCGAGCCGCTGGAAGACAAGCAGGTTATCGACTACGGCTGCGGTTCCGGCATTCTGGGCATTGCATCCCTGCTGCTGGGTGCACGTCACGTACTGGCGGTCGATATCGATGTTCAGGCACTGCAGGCGACCAACAGCAACCTGGAGCGCAACAAGCTCGACCCCGCGCGCCTGCATACCTGCCTGCCACCTGCAGCACCGGAACTCGAAGCCGATCTGCTGGTCGCCAACATCCTGGCGGGGCCGCTGGTCGAACTGGCACCCACACTGGCTGTCCGCGTGCGCAGCGGCGGGCGCATCGCGCTCTCCGGTCTGCTGGAACGTCAGGCCGGCGACATTGGCGCCGCCTACGGTCAGTGGTTCAAACTGGACCCGGTTGTTGAACGCGAAGGCTGGATCAGGATCTCCGGCACGAGGTTATAATCCATGAACGGCGGCATCATCACCGAATGTCCGGAGTGTGAGACTCGCTTCAATGTCAGCGAAGGTCAGCTCAAGCTGGCCGACGGCAAGGTTCGATGCGGTGCCTGCCTGCGAGTGTTCGATGCCAGGGCACACCAGCCTTACTCCGGCATCCAGCTGCCACAGCCTGAAATCGGCAACGGCAGCAACGCCGAAGAACAGCCCGCCCAGCAGGAGTACTCCCTGCATGTGCGCTATGCGCAAGCTCCCAAAGCCAGCACTGAGGCACAAACGCAGATCCCAGCAGAGCCGGCAAAGCCGGTAAACGACCTGGCTGCCTTTGACCCTGATGCGCCGCTGGAAGTCAGCAGCCCCGCCGAAGCCCCAAAGGATCAACCACAACACAACGGGCCCAGGACGGCCCCCCAGAAACCCTCGACACCCATTCCAATCGCCAGCTTTCTGCGCACACCAGCACAGGACGCTCCATCTGAAGAGCGGCCTTTAGATTCATTTGAACAGACACACGCACAAACGCCAGAACGCAGAGCCTCCGAGAAATCGGATGCTCGGAGCGAGCACAGCTCGCAAACCGTCCCTGAGCCCACCTCTGAACCCGAGCCTGAAGCCATTGCAGTTGCAGCAACTGCCCATGATCAGACAGGGCCGGCCAAGAGCGTTACGCTTTCCAAACACGAGCCTGAGCCGGTAATCGAAGCAACTGCCAGGATCGAGGCCAACAGCACCCCTGCCCATACGCAGTCCAGGCCCTCCACAGCAGCGCCCAAGCAGATCGAACCAGCGCCTCAGGCCGCCCCCCAACCGACGCCACAACCACAGGGATTGGCGGCACTGCAGGACCTGCACGCCGAACCGCTGGAACTTATGCACCCGATAACACCCGCAGCCCCCGGCGCCGTCCTGGGCTGGAGTCTTGGCTGCCTTGCAGCCTGTGTACTGCTGGCTTCTCAACTGGCCTGGTTCAACCGTATCGAGTGGTCCCGCGAACCTCTGCTGGCAGATGCCTACGAGATTCTGTGCCATCAGCTAGAGTGCGCCATTCCGCCGTACCAGGCGGTGGAGCTGATTCACAACCGCCAACTGGTAGTACGCGCACATCCCCGCATTGAGGATGCGCTTAGCATCGATCTGCTACTGGAAAACACTGCAGATTTCCGCCAGCCCTTCCCCGCCATTGAACTGAGCTTTGCCGATATTCGCGGCCGCACCGTCGCCCGCCGTTTGCTCCAACCCCAGGAGTATCTGGACGACATACTGGACCCGCTGAAAATGCCCAATTCGCAACCTTTCCAGGTCAATCTGGCGATACTGGATCCGGGCCGGCGGGCCGTCAGCTATGAGGTTCAATTAGCACCAGCCCGACTTTAGCGCAAGCGCGTTTTTGTTCATTTTTTCATCAAATACGGGTTGGACGCGTTCGTCTGAAGCGGTATCATTGCCCACCTTCCTTGAGTGAACCAGGTTCGAGGCCCAATTGGGTTTCACGGTGTTTTTTTCTCTGAAAAAAGGTCCTCCATGTTTCGAATCGGCCCCTACACCATTGACAGCCAGGTAATTCTGGCACCAATGGCAGGTGTTACCGACAGACCCTTTCGTCAGCTCTGTCGACGACTCGGTGCTGGCATGGTCGTGTCCGAAATGGTGACCTCCGATACAAGGCTATGGAACAGCCGCAAGTCCATCAACCGCCTCAATCATACCGGTGAGCCCGAACCCCGTTCGGTTCAGATTGCCGGTGGTGATCCTGAGATGATGGCCCATGCAGCGCGCATGAACGTGGAGCGCGGTGCCCAGATCATCGACATCAACATGGGCTGCCCGGCCAAAAAGGTCTGCAACAAGGCGGCGGGGTCCGCGCTGTTGCAGGACGAGCCACTGGTACGCAGTATCCTGCATGCCGTGGTCGGGGCCGTTGATGTCCCCGTCACGCTGAAAATCCGTACCGGCTGGAATACCAGCAACCGCAACGGACTCAATGTGGCGAAGATCGCGGAAGATGCAGGTATCAGTGCCCTGGCCGTGCACGGCAGAACACGTGCCTGCAGCTACAAGGGCGAGGTCGAGTACGACACTATCAGAGACATCAAGCGGGCCGTATCGCTGCCGGTATTCGCCAATGGCGATATCCGCACCCCCGAGCAGGCTCGTGCGGTGCTGGAATATACCGGTGCCGATGCGGTGATGATCGGACGCGCCGCCCAGGGTCGCCCCTGGGTGCTGCGCGAAATCGATCATTTTCTGCGTTTCGGGACCACGCTTGCGGCTCCGGCCCTGGCTGAAATCAAGGGAATTCTGCTCGAGCATGTGCAGGGACTTCACCAGTTTTACGGTGACTACATGGGTGTGCGCATCGCGCGCAAACATGTGGGCTGGTACCTGCAGGCCGAACAGGGTGGCAGTTGCTTTAGACAAGCATTCAATCAGTTGGAAACAGCAGACGACCAGTTCGCCGCTATTCACGACTTTTTTGCCCAGTGGGCACAAAACGGATCAGCGGCCTGATCACAGGCAATGGACAGACACGCAAAGTGGATATTAAAGAACTTAAACAGCCGACACTTGCCACGCAACAGCCACAGGACACGCGCAATCAAACGCTGCGTGACAATGTGCATCAGTCTCTGACGCACTACTTCAAGCAGTTGGACGGCCAGCCGGTGACCGACGTCTACCAGATGGTTCTGGCAGAAGTTGAAGCACCGCTGTTCGAAACCGTTATGGCCTATACCAAGGATAATCAGACCAAGGCTTCCCAGCTGCTCGGTCTGAACCGCGGTACCCTGCGCAAGAAGCTGAAGCAGTACGGATTGCTGTAATAGATCCAATTCGTTAACCGGAAACCGGAAACCCGAACTACCATGGCAGAGCAACACAGCACCCAGGTTCGCCGCGCACTGATCAGCGTGTCGGACAAGACCGGCATCGTCGAATTTGCACGAGCCCTCGCGGCTCAGGGCGTAGAAATCCTCTCCACCGGCGGCACCTTCAAGCTGCTGCGCGAGCAGAATATCAACGCCGTTGAAGTATCCGACCACACCGGCTTTCCCGAAATGATGGACGGGCGCGTCAAAACCCTGCATCCGAAAATTCACGGCGGCATTCTGGGCCGTCGTGGCATTGATGATGGCGTTATGCAGGACCACGGTATTGCGCCAATTGATATGGTCGTAGTGAATCTCTACCCCTTCGCCCAGACCATTGCCAGAGCGGATTGCGATCTGCCAATGGCGATCGAGAATATCGATATCGGCGGCCCCACCATGGTGCGTTCTGCCGCCAAAAACCATAAGGATGTTGCCATCGTCGTTAATTCGATCGATTACGATAGCATCCTGGCTGAACTGAAGGACGCCGGCGGTCTGAGTCACAAGACCCGCTTCGACCTAGCCGTAAAGGCCTTCGAACACACCGCCGCTTACGACGGCATGATTGCCAACTTCCTGGGCGCCATTGTTGATGGTACTGAAGAGGCGCCGGCCGAGTTTCCGCGCACCTTCAACACCCAGTTCGTCAAGGCACAGGACATGCGCTACGGCGAGAACCCGCACCAGAAAGCGGCCTTCTACGTTGAAGCCAACCCGGCGGATGTTGGCATTGCCACCGCCCGCCAGTTGCAGGGCAAGGAACTGTCGTACAACAATGTTGCCGATACCGATGCCGCCCTTGAGTGCGTCAAGAGCTTCGTCAAGCCGGCCTGCGTTATCGTCAAGCACGCCAACCCCTGCGGTGTGGGTGTCAGCCCTGAAGGCGGCATTCGCCAGGCCTACGAACTGGCCTACGCTACCGATACTGAATCGGCTTTTGGCGGCATCATCGCCTTCAACCGCGAGCTGGATACCGATACGGCCCAGGCCATAGTCGATCGCCAGTTCGTTGAAGTCATCATCGCGCCCAGCATCAGCCAGGAAGCCCGTGCCGTGGTGGCGGCCAAGGCCAATGTGCGCCTGCTGGAATGCGGTCAGTGGTCCGCCGAGCGCGTGACCGATCTGGACTACAAGCGCGTCAACGGCGGCCTGCTGGTACAGAGCCGTGACACCGGCATGATCACAGCTTCCGATCTCAAAGTCGTGACCCAGCGCGCGCCAAGCGAAGCTGAAATCCATGACCTGATTTTCGCCTGGAAAGTGGCCAAGTTCGTCAAATCCAACGCCATCGTCTACGCCAAAAACCGTCAGACTGTCGGTGTAGGCGCAGGCCAGATGAGCCGCGTCAACTCCGCTCGCATCGCCGGCATCAAGGCTGAACACGCAGGGCTGCAGGTACAGGGCGCTGTCATGGCATCCGATGCCTTCTTCCCGTTCCGCGACGGTATCGACAATGCAGCCAAGGCCGGTATCACCGCGGTGATCCAGCCCGGCGGTTCCATGCGCGATGACGAAGTGATCAAGGCGGCCGACGAAGCCGGTATCGCCATGGTCTTCACCGGCATGCGTCACTTCCGCCACTAAGGCGTGGGAGGAGATTCAATGAAAGTATTGATCATCGGCTCCGGCGGGCGTGAACACGCCCTGGCCTGGAGCGTTGCACGTGACGCCGGTGTCGAGAAAGTTTTCGTGGCACCCGGCAACGCCGCGACCGCCAACGAAGCCAAGCTCGAGAACGTCGCCATAGACGTACTGGATCAGGATGCTCTGGTGGCTTTTGCCCACCAGAACGCCATCGAACTGACCATCGTCGGCCCGGAAGCGCCGCTGGTGGCGGGCGTGGTCGACCGTTTTCGCGCCGAAGGCCTGGCCATTTTTGGCCCCAGCGCCGCCGCTGCGCAACTTGAAGGCTCCAAAGCCTTCACCAAGGACTTTCTGGCACGCCACCAGATTCCGAGCGGGGACTACCAGAATTTCACCGACATAGAGCCAGCCCTGGCTTATGTGCGTGAAAAAGGAGCTCCCATCGTCGTCAAGGCCGATGGCCTGGCCGCTGGCAAGGGCGTGATCGTTGCCATGACGCTTGAAGAAGCCGAAGACGCCATCCGCGACATGCTGGCGGGCAATGCCTTTGGCGATGCCGGCAGCCGCGTCGTGATCGAGGAATTCCTCGACGGAGAAGAAGCTTCCTTTATTGTCATGGTTGACGGCGAAAACGTGCTTGCCATGGCGACCAGCCAGGATCACAAGCGTGTCGGCAACGGCGATACCGGCCCCAACACCGGCGGTATGGGTGCCTACTCACCCGCACCTGTAGTTACGCCGCAAATCCACCAGCGCGCCATGGACGAAGTCATCATGCCGACGGTGCGTGGCATGGCGGCGGAAGGCAACGAGTACACTGGTTTCCTCTATGCCGGCCTTATGATCATGGCCGATGGCACGCCCAAGGTCATCGAGTACAACTGCCGCTTCGGCGACCCCGAGACCCAGCCCATAATGCTGCGCCTCAAGTCCAGCCTGGCAGACCTGTGCATGGCGGCCATCGAGCGTCGCCTGGATCAGGTCAGCATTGACTGGGATCCGCGCCCCGCCGTGGGTGTAGTTATGGCAGCAGGAGGTTATCCCGGTGACTACCGCAAGGGTGATGTCATCACCGAGCCTGCTCAGACACCTGAAGGCAGCAAGGTGTTTCACGCCGGCACCGCCCTGCGTGATGGCCAGGTTGTCACAGCCGGCGGTCGGGTGCTTTGCGTGACAGCGCTGGGCGATACCGTCACCGATGCACAGCAGCGCGCCTATGCGCTCTTGCAGCAGGTCAGCTGGGAAGGTGCGTACTATCGCACCGATATCGCTTACCGCGCTATTGCACGGGAACAAGCCAAGGGCTAGAGGCTAGAGAATAATCTCAAGCCTCGCTCTTCGAAGCTTTCAGCCTAAGCACCAAAACAGCTGCCTCCGGGCGGCTGTTTTTGTTTATGATGGCAGCGCTCACCCGTAACCTGCTCGACTAAGCCCACCGACCTCCCACAGAACAGGGTAATCGAATGACGTTAAGTATCTGGCTGACACTGCTAGTGTAGTGTTGCACTCTTGGTGGTGCTTTAGAACGCGCTCATTTTTTCGCCAGCCAAGGCGTGAGGCAGAGTCATAGTGGGGCTACGGCGACAACGAACAACGCAGGATGGCGGAAAAAGGGGCCGTTATAAGCTTCATATAGCGTGAAACACTACACTAGCAGCCTGTCGGACTTGACCGGTCGTAGCGAGGGAAAGGCCGATTTGAGGCAGTTTTTGGGCTCTTTTGAGGCGAATAGTGGTTCTATTTAACACTTGAAACGAAGTGGAAAGAACCGCTTTAGCGGGGTCGCAGACCGAGGAGCCTGCGACGAGTAAAAAAGAGTACATAAATTGACCAAATTCGGCTTTTCCGCAGTAGATCAGTGTTAAGTCCGACAGGCTGCTAGGGGTTGCTCAGGAGCGGTTAAGGCGCGTCGGTGCACATTGAGCGCACCTTTTGGGAAGGGTATCGGGACTTCTGGTTTATATTGAAGCTATCCGGGTTACCCGATATTGGCTGTCCGGTGCAGCGTCTGCTGTATTGTGGGCCAAAATTATTCAACGACATGGAGTGACGATAGTTATGAAACTGCCCTATATGCTTTGTTCTGC
>NZ_BCNS01000155.1 GCF_001528745.1 Marinobacterium profundum
ACCCGCAACATGCTTAACAACACCCGCAGCCCGCTACTCTTGTTGCGCTAAAGTGCACTAGCCTTAACGAACGTAGCGCTTTGGCGCTGCGTTGCTGTTTTATTCCCCCTAGCCCCTAGCCCCTAGCCCCTAGCCCCTAGCACCTAGCACCTAGCACCTTTCTCCTCAGGCCTCAGTGTGGGTGGTCGCTGCCGTGCAATGGTGGCTGTTGTTTAACAGACCTTTTCTCGTTAGTAAGTGCGGGGCTTGTTGATATCAATGGGCAGCGCCAGCGATTCCTTTACCTCTTCCATAACAATGTAGCTCTTCGAGTTTTTCACCCCTGGCAGTGTCAGCAGCATCTCGCCGAGCAGTTCGCGGTATTCGGTCATGTCGCGGATGCGCGCCTTGAGCAGATAATCCGAGTCGCCAGACACCAGATGGCATTCCATAATATAGGGAAGTTGGGCCACGGCCTTGTTAAAGCTGTCGAATGCATCCGGTGACTGGTAGGACAGGGCGATCTCGACAAATACCAGCATGCTGTAGCCCAGTGCAGCAGGATTGACCCGGGCGTAGTAGCCCTCGATATAACCGTCTTTCTCCAGTCGCTTCACCCGTTCCATGCAGGGGGTGGTGGAGAGACCCACGCGATCCGCCAGTTCTGTATAGGAAATACGACCTTCGAACTGCAGGGTGCGCAGAATGTTCATGTCTATTCGGTCAAGTTTGCGCTTTTTTTGACCACTGCCGAAGGTTTCCATAATTATTTCCGGTGATTGTATTTATAGGCAGATTATTATCCGCTAAAAGCGTAAAAACGCAAAAAAATTCTGAGAATGATCCCCTATACTGCAATACATATTCTTGTAGTAGATTGAAAAATAACCAGAGGGTAGCCAAATGCGCGTAGTCGTTCTCGGTAGTGGTGTTGTGGGCGTTACCAGTGCCTGGTATCTCGCCAATGCAGGTCATGAAGTTACGGTGATTGACCGTCAGTCCGCGGCGGCCATGGAAACCAGTTTTGGCAACGCAGGCCAGGTATCGCCTGGTTATTCGGCTCCCTGGGCGGCGCCTGGCGTACCCTTCAAGGCCGTTAAGTGGCTGATGCAGGATCTGTCACCACTGATGATCAAGCCGACGCTGGACCTTCAGTTTTACGAGTGGATGAGCAAGATGCTCGCCAACTGCACCGAAGGCAAATATCAGGTCAACAAGGGGCGCATGGTTCGCATCGCCGAGTATAGCCGCGACTGCCTCAAGACCCTGCGCGAGACTATCGATATCGATTACGAACACCGTACCGGTGGCACGCTGCAGGTCTTTCGTACCCAGAAGCAGGTAGACGGTGCCGGCAAGGACATCGACGTGCTGCGCGAGCTGGGTGTGCCTTTCGCTGTGCTTGATCGCCAGGGTTGCGTCAACAAGGAGCCCGCGCTGCAGTACGTGCAGGACAAGATAGTGGGCGGCCTGCAGTTGCCCGGCGATGAAACCGGTGACTGTTTCAAGTTCACTCAGGCACTGGCGGCACGCTGCGAAGCCATGGGCGTGAAGTTCATGTACAACACCCAGATCGATGGTCTGATCATGGAGAAGGGCGACATTGCGGGCGTGAAAACCGGCGCCGGCGTGATGAAGGCCGATCGCTATCTGGTCTGCATGGGCAGCTACAGTCCCATGCTGCTCAAGCAAATCGATATGCGTGCGCCTATCTACCCGGTGAAAGGCTACTCCCTGACGCTGCCGATCATTGATGAAAGTCGCGCACCTGTATCCACAGTGATGGATGAAACCTACAAGGTGGCGGTAACGCGCTTCAACGACCGTATCCGTGTCGGCGGCAGTGCAGAACTGGCCGGTTACGACCTGTCGATGCCGGAGAAGCGCCGCGCCAATGTTAACTTTGTGGTGTCCGACCTGTTCGGTGGTGGTGGAGACATGGAACGGGCTGAGTTCTGGACCGGCCTGCGCCCGATGACACCGGACGGCACGCCGATCCTGGGTGCAACCCGCTACCCGAGTCTGTATCTCAACACAGGTCACGGCACCCTGGGCTGGACCATGTCCCTGGGCTCGGCCAAGTTTGTCTCTGATCTGATGAGCGGTAACAAGACCGATATCGACCCTGTGGGGCTGGGTATCGACCGTTATCCCTTCGCCTACGCCGGCTAATTTTAGTGGGCGACGTTGCAGCCTTTGCTGCAACGTCGTCGCTGACTTTTGGCGCCGAATAAAGGACACTTAGGCCTGCAGCCACGGACTCCTCCGCCGCGACTGCAGTCCTAAGTGTCCCGCTGATGATCTGTGTATCAGTGTCACTGAACAATAGCAATTAACAAATCAGTACCTCTCATTAGTACTTAATAGTACCTAAGGAAGCGACATGGCTAACCGTAGCATTATCAACACCGAGAAAGCCCCTGCAGCAATCGGCACTTACTCCCAGGCTGTCAAGGTGGGTAACACCGTGTACATCTCTGGCCAGATTCCGCTGGACCCAGCCACCATGGAAGTGGTGAACGACTCTTTTGAAGCTCAGGCCGTACGCGTATTTGAAAACCTCAAGGCCATCGCTGAAGAAGCCGGTGGATCCCTTGATCATTGCGTCAAGCTCACCATCCTGCTGTCTGATCTGGCCAACTTTGCCCAGGTGAACGAAGTGATGTCCCGCTACTTCAGCGAGCCATACCCAGCTCGCGCTGCCTATGCAGTCAAGCAGCTGCCCAAGGCTGTGGACATTGAAGTTGAAGCCATCATGGTAACCGGCGAGTAAATCCCGCCAGCAGCCTGTCGGGCTTTTCCGCAGTAGATCAGTGTTAAGTCTGACAGGCTGCTACCTGTCTGGGCTCGGCTTCTGGCTGGCCCGGATTGTTTGCAGCTTAACCGGCATTCGGAGGAATGAGTATGAGTCGTGCAGCAAAGGCCAGTATCGATCTGGCCGCCATCCGTCACAATTATCGCCTGGCCCGTTCGCTGGCCCCCAATGCCCGTGCGGCCGCTATCATCAAGGCCAATGCCTATGGTCATGGCGCCGTAAGGGTGGCCAGGGCGCTGGCGGCTGAGGCAGATGCCTTCGGCGTGGCCTGTATTGAGGAGGCGGTGGAGCTGCGTGACGCCGGTATCGAACAGCCGATCATACTGCTTGAGGGTTTTTTCGAAGCCAGTGAGCTGGATTATATTGCCCGCAACGGTCTCTGGATCGCGGTACACAGTGAACATCAGATTGATGCTCTGGCCGCCGCCGATCTGCCAGCACCGGTGAATGTCTGGCTGAAGATGGATTCGGGCATGCATCGCCTGGGTATCCCGCCGCGCGACTTTCATGCCGCTTATACCCGTCTGCGCGCCTTGCCCCAGGTGGCGGAAATCACCCTGATGAGCCACTTTGCCTGTGCTGATGATCTGTCACTCGATATCACCGAGCGTCAGATTGCTGCTTTTGATCAGGCGGTGGAGGGCATAGATGCGCCCCACAGTCTGGCCAACTCGCCAGCCACTCTGGCCTGGCCCCAGGCGCGCCGCGATTGGTTGCGTCCAGGGCTGATGCTCTGGGGGGCGACACCCTTTGAGGTGCCGCAGGGCGAGGCTGCCAAACTGCAGCCGGCCATGACACTGAGTACCGAAATCATCGCCATTCATGATCTGGATGCGGGTGATGCAGTGGGATACGGCGCCAGCTTTATCTGCCAGCGCCCGAGCCGTATTGCCACTATTGCAATGGGTTATGGTGATGGCTATCCGCGTCATGCCGTCAGTGGTACGCCGGTGGTGGTCAATGGTCAGCGTACGGCGACTGCCGGGCGTGTGTCCATGGATATGATGACCATCGATATTACCGACATTGCCGATGCCAAAATTGGCGATAAGGTGGAGCTCTGGGGGCCACAGCTGCCGGTATCGGAGGTGGCGCAGTTCTGCAATACCATTCCCTATACCTTGCTAACCTGTCTTACCCGTCGAGTGGCGCTGGAATATCACAACGCCTGATGGCTTCTGGGTGGGTGTCTGCAGGGTAGGGCGTTTATTAGCGCTGCCCATGCAGGTTCTGCTGATATATACCTAAATAAAAGCTGCCCATGAAAAAGCCCGCGACCGGGTTACCGGTTGCGGGCTTTTTTGTGTGGCTTTGGCGTTTGCTTTAGAGGCTGGTGCCTCTAAACTGAATGCTGCTGCCGGAGATAGCGTGATTTACGCTGTCTCTTGGGTCTTGAATTTCGTCAGCCGCTTAGCTGCATCCCGACAGCCGCTGCATTGCTGGGCGGCTATCGGGGTGCAGGGGTGTTATTTCTGCGGGGGGCGACGGTTCGGAGCTGCGCCTTCGCGGGGCTTGCTGCTACGGCTCCGGTTGGGAGCACCCTTGTTAGGGCCGCTTGGGCGACGTGCGCCGCGTGAAGGGGCGCCACGATCAGCAGCGTCAGGCGTTTCGCCGGCTGCATGAATGTTCAGGCGCTGACCACACACGAAGGCTTTCTTCAGAACCTGCATAACCTTGGCGGGCATGCCTGCTGGAAGGTCAACGGTGCTGTAGTCGTCGAACAGATCGATCTGGCCGATCAGGTTGGCAGCCATGTTGGCTTCGTTGGCGATAGCGCCGACGATATTTTTCGGCATAACGCCGTGGCTGCGGCCAACCATGACAACAAAGCGCTGCATTTCGATCTCAGGATGATCCTTCAGCGGGCGGGCTGTCGGATTAACATTGATCGGTCCACGGCGCTCGCGCGGCTGCTCGTCCTTGTATTCGCGCGGCTGCGGAATTTCACGTTCGTCCAGCAGCAGCGGTGTTTCACCCTGAGCCAGTACAGCCAGCGCGGCAGCGATCTGCATCGGATCGGTGTCGTGTTCTTTCTGGTACGCGGTCAGCAGATCCAGGTAAGTGGACATCTCGCCGCTATCCAGGGTGTCGCTGATGCGCTGCATGAAACGTTCTACACGCTTTTCATTGATCACGCCCACGCTTGGCAGTTCGATGCGCTCGAGCGGCTGGCGGGTGGCTTTTTCAATGGCGTACAGCATGCGGGTTTCGCGCGGTGCCACGAACAGTATGGCTTCGCCCTTGCGTCCTGCACGGCCGGTACGGCCGATACGGTGCACATAGGACTCAGTATCGTAGGGAATGTCGTAGTTCAGCACGTGGCTGATACGTTCAACGTCCAGGCCGCGGGCAACAACGTCGGTACCCACGAGGATATCGATCTTGCCGCCTTTCAGGCGCTCGACAATACGCTCACGTTGCTGCTGCGAAATATCACCATTGAGGGCTTCGGCAGCATGGCCGCGCGCGGACAGCTTGCTGGCCAGCTCTTCGGTAGCCGACTTGGTGCGAACGAAGATCAGCATGGCCTCGAAAGATTCGATTTCGAGGATGCGGGTCAGAGCTTCCAGCTTGTGATGGCCGCTGACGCGCAGGTACTTCTGCGTGATGGTCGGTGCAGTAGACGTCTTGCTGACAATCCGGATTTCTTCAGGATTGTTCAGGTACTTCTGTGCAACGCGCTTGATCTGCGGCGGCATGGTGGCCGAGAACAGAGCAATCTGGCGGGTCTTGGGCGTGTGCTCGAGGATCCATTCGACATCGTCGATGAAGCCCATGCGCAGCATTTCGTCGGCTTCATCCAGCACCATGGCGCTGAGTGTGTCGAGTTTGAGTGAGCCGCGACGCAAATGGTCCATAACGCGTCCTGGCGTACCGACGATTACCTGAGCGCCACGCTTAAGCTGGCGCAGCTGGGTGTCGTAAGCCTGGCCGCCGTAGATCGGCAGAACATGGAAATCCGGGATGTGCTTGGCGTACGTCTGGCAAGCTTCGGCAACCTGGATGGCCAGCTCGCGCGTAGGCGCCAGTACCAGCATTTGGGGTTCGCGACGTGTAGTGTCCAAACGGGACAGAAGCGGCAGTGCGAAGGCAGCGGTTTTACCAGTGCCGGTCTGTGCCATGCCCAGCAGATCTCTGCCAGCAAGCAGGAACGGAATACTAGCCGCCTGAATCGGAGATGGAGTTTCGTAACCGACATCGGTCAGTGCTTTGAGCACCGGTTCGGACAGACCGAGAGAGGTAAAGGAGAGCTGTTCACCAGCATCTGACATGGATTGAAGTACCTATGAAACTGAGACCCGGTGCGCGGGGCACAGAATCTGGATGGGGGAAAAGGTCGCATATTATACAAAAAACGGTATTACAAGTCTATCGTTGTGCGCGTGGCGCCTGCAAATACAGGACGCTACAGCTATGGGTGCGTATAATGCGGCGCTGGATTGCACCATTGGGCGCTTTTGAGCCTGATAATAGGAGTAGCAGATGGCCAATAGTAACAAGCAGAGCCCGCAGCAGGGTGCAGGCGAGAGCACAGGGCCCGGCTTATCGGAGTCCATCAGCCCCGGGGAGCCCGGTGGCGACCTTTTGTTGCGCACCCTGGCCATGCCCGCCGATACCAACACCAATGGCGATATCTTTGGCGGCTGGATCATGTCTCAGATGGACATAGCCGGCGGCATCCTGGCGCAGCAGATAGCAGCGGGCCCTGTTGTTACAGTGGCGGTGGATTCGATGAAGTTTATCCGTCCGGTGCAGGTGGGTGATGTAGTCTGTTGTTACGGAGCGGTGAAGCAGCAGGGTAATACCTCGGTTGCACTGCACCTGGAGGTCTGGGTGCGTCCGCGCCTGAGTCGCGAGAAAGGTAGTCGGCCGCATTTCAGGGTTACCGAAGCTGTCTTTACCTATGTGGCGATTGACGAGTGCGGCGCCAAGCGCCCGATCCCCCGCGACTGATCGTGCGGATACTGCTGTTATCGGCCTATGATGCGGCCAGCCATCAGCACTGGTATCGCCAGCTGATGGCTGGCATGCCGCACTGGGACTGGACGCTGCTGACCCTGGCGCCGCGCTACTTTTCCTGGCGCATCCGGGGCAACAGTCTGAGCTGGGCCTTTAACGAGCGCGAAACGCTGCAGCGCCCCTATGATCTGGTACTGGCCACTTCCATGACCGATCTGTCGGCGCTGCGCGGCCTGGTGCCGGCTTTGGCTCAGGTGCCGACCCTGGTGTATTTTCACGAAAACCAGTTTGCTTATCCCGAGTCCGAGCGGGCCTTCAAGGCAGTTGAGCCTAAGATCCTCAATATATACACGGCGCTGGCGGCTGACCGGGTGCTGTTTAATTCCGCCTATAACCGTGACTCCTTTCTGGCGGGCACGGCTGCGTTACTGAAAAAGCTGCCGGATCAGGTGCCGCCTGGCATAGTGCAGCTGCTGGATGAGCGCTCCGCAGTGCTGCCGGTTCCGCTGGCGGACAGTTGCTTTGAGCCTGGAAATGCGGAAGATGGTTTCGATGTGCGCTGGAGCAGATCTGTTGACGGAAGCGGTGACAGCGGTGCTGATGAAGCTGGCGCTTCATCAGCACCGGTGCGCCTGCTATGGTCGGCGCGCTGGGAGTATGACAAGGGACCGCGTCGTTTGTTGGCCATTTTGCAGGTGCTTGAAGCGCGAAAATTCGACTACCGCCTCTGTTTGCTGGGGCAGGGCTTTCGACATACGCCGGCCGAATTTGCCGAAATTGGTGCTCGCTTCGGGCATCGGCTGGTGCAGTTCGGCTTTGCCGAGACGCGGGCCGAGTATCAGGCCTGGTTGCGCTCGGCGGATCTGGTGCTGTCCACGGCCGAGCATGAGTTTCAGGGGTTGGCGGTGCTTGAGGCTCTGGCGGCGGGCTGTCTGCCGGTATTGCCAAACCGGTTGGTGTATCCCGAATTAGTGCCGTCATCCGGGCTTTATGCCAGTGTCCCTGGTGATCTGAAGGCCGAAGCGAGTCATGCGGCCGATCTGATAGAGCGACAGGCCCGCGCGCGGCTGAATCTCACGGCTGTCCTCCCCGCGCCGCTGTCGCTGCAGCGCTTTGCCTGGCGTGAGCTTAAGCCGGCCTATGAGGCTGAAATGCTCGCGCTGGCGCAGACCGCAGCAGGTCCTGGGCCGTGCTTTGATTTCCTGTGAGCGGTGATTCCTGCAAGGCGGTTGTGTGATAGCTGATTTCGCCTCTGCCCTGGCTGCCTTGGATAGCCTATGCTGATAGGCATCCTTTAAATCACTGCGGTCTTGTCCTCGAGCGCCTTTTGGCTATGGGGTCGGGGGAGGTCGAATTACCATGCCCGTCAAAGCGTTACTGTCTTGTCCCAGTGTGTGTGACTCTGCTCATTTCCGTTCTGCAGTGCCTGTCTCCGTATCCTTTAGTACGCTGCGATTTGTGCTGCCATTTTCCTTGCTGTTAGCCTTTCTGCTTGGTGCGATGCCAGTCGCGCGGGCTGGCAACCCAGTGCTGCTGGTGGATGCCGCCAGTGGTGAAATTCTGCGCCAGGAGGGGCCTGATCAGCAGTGGTATCCGGCATCACTGGCCAAGCTCATGACGCTTTACCTGACTTTCGAAGCGCTTGATGAGGGTCGGCTGGCGTTGGATAGTGCCTTACCGGTATCCCGTCAGGCGGCGGCGCAGCCTGCCGTGCGTCTTGGGCTGAGTGCGGGAACTACAATCACCGTGATGCAGGCAATGGAGGCGCTGGCTACAGTGTCGTCCAATGATGTTGCGGTTGTGCTGGCGGAGGCGCTGGGAGGAAGTGAGTCAGGCTTTGCCGAGCAGATGACGGCGCGGGCGCAGCTGCTCGGCATGACGGACACCCGTTATCGCAATGCCAGTGGTTTGCCGGATGCGCAGCAGATAACCACGGCGCGGGATCAGGCCATTCTGGCTTGGCGCCTGATGCAGGATTTTCCGCTGCATTACGCGCTTTTTGCAACTCGCTCGACTCAGTACAAGGGCCGCACCTTGCATACTCACAACGGTATGCTGGGGCGCTATCCGGGGGTGGATGGTCTCAAGACCGGTTTCACCTGTGCGGCAGGCTACAACATTGCGGTTTCGGCCCTGCGTGATAACCGGCGCCTGATTGCCGTGGTGCTGGGGGCGAATAGCCGGGCGGCGCGGGATAAGCAGGTACGTCAGTTGCTGGATGAGGGTTTTGCCGCCTCAGGCACAGAATCCGGCACTCTGGTTGAGGGGCTGCCATTTATGCAGCGGGCAGAGCTGCAGTCCGTTGCCCTGCAGGGTGCTATAGGGCGTAGCGGCTGTGAGCGGGGGTCTTCGAGTGGGCAGCAGGTTGCCTCGATCTGGCCGATTGAAAGCTGGGGTCTGCTGCTGGGGATTTATCCCGATAAGGCCCAGGCGCGGCGTGCGGTAGCGGCGGCAAGGACGCAGCTGGGCAAGGGATTGGAAGGCGGTCGCCCGCTGTATCTGGAACGGGATATGGAAAATGGCACTTCATGGAAGGCGCTGCTGATCGGATATAAGCGTGATAACGTCGGCGCGGTTTGTCTGCGGATGCGAGCCAAAAATCTCGATTGTGTCGCCCAGCCACCCTTTATGCTTAATTTACCGGGTTACGCCAAGCGCTGATTCGCAGCCTGGCTTTCCGTCCTGGCGCATTTTCGGGTAGGGTGAGGCAAATCGATCGCTGCGGGAGGCTTCGGGTGAAGCAAAGAATGATGAAGACTGGATTGGGCGGGATGCTACAGTGTGCGATGGCGTTGCTCTTATTGTGCGCGCCGCCACTTTGGGCGCAAAGCCCCGTGTGGCGCATTACAAATGATTCCGGTGTGCTTTATCTGGGGGCTACTGTACACATGCTCAGGCCCGGGGACTTGCCACTGCCGGAGGTGTTTGATGAGGCCTATGCGCAGTCTGAAGTGTTGCTGTTTGAGGCGGATCTGGGTGGTCTGGATCAGCCAGAGGTGCAAGGCCAGATTGCACAGGGAATGGTTTATGGAGATGGCGGCAAGCTGTCGGAGCATTTGGCGGAATCAACCTGGCAGCGGTTGGAGCGCTATGCCGCCAGTCGCGGGCTGGCGCCGCAGATGTTGCAGCCGCTGCGTCCCTCAGGCGTATTTCTGACGTTGCTGGGTATCGAAATGATGCGTTTGGGGGCCACTGAAGAAGGTGTCGACATGCGGCTGTATCGTCAGGCGCTGGAAGACGGCAAGCCGGTGATTGGGCTCGAAACCATTCAGCAGCATCTGGAGTATCTGTTTTCGATGGGGGAGGAGGATCCCGACCTTTTTATGGCCCAGGTGATCGACGAGCTGGAAGTCGACAGCACCATGCTCGATACCCTGATTGGTGCCTGGCGCCGGGGTGACGAGGCCGTGTTGTACGACGAACTGGTGCTGCAGTTGAAGCTGGATTACGAACCGCTTTATCGCACCCTGGTGCTGGAGCGTAACCGGCTCTGGTGGTCGCAGATAGAAGTGCTGCTGGATAGTCCGCAAACAGAGCTGGTACTGGTCGGTGCGGCTCATCTGGTGGGCCCCGAGGGACTACTGTCCAGGGCGCGGGGGCTTGGCTTTACGGTTGAGGCGATGCAATAGCCGCTGTGGAGTAACAGCGGCACTGCGGTAGCTGGGGGTCAGTGGCCGCGGTGCATCTTCAGCCAGGCGCGGGTGCCTTCGCTATCAATGCCCGGCAGCTCTGCCTGCAGCGCCAGTGCGAAGAGCGCGTCCAGGTTATAGTCGGCCTGGGCGCGTTCCAGTTTTTGCCAGATCCGCGCACCATTCCTGGTGCAGTATTCGATATACAGAAACCAGTGCTCATGCACCAGGCCGCTGGCATCCTTGCGTTTGCCGGGTGCTGCCCAGACGTGCAGTGGGCATGCGTGGTGCAGGCTTTGGATACGCCGGGTCAGGCCCTGTTCCGGGGTTTGCTGTATCTGTGGTGCTGTATTTGCCAGCGTATCTGTTGGTGTGTCAGCGTACCGCTGTGCCTGACAGTCGCGCGCAGGCTCGGCCCAGCGAGGCGCTGCGGTTTCAGATAGGGTGTTAAAATGTGCTTCGAACATGCCGTGCTCCCATGTTTTAACGAAAGGCCTGCCGCAGTGGCATGTCTTTCAAGACTCATTCATGAGAGCTGACGTATAAAGTGCGGATACCTGATTTGTTGTCGGTATAGACCGCATCGCCGCTTAGCGGCAACCACCTTGCCCAGGTTGGCAGGTTGGCGAGGACGTCAGCCCTTCTCGTGATGCAAAACTTCGTAACGCCGAGCAAATTTAACTGCTCAAAACAAATAACGCAAGGATGAAATTGTGCCAGTTTGCCTTTACGGCTAGCCGGCCTTTGCGACCTGCTGTAACTATTGCCCCAGTTGCTCCATCAGACGGCGGGCGCTGGCCTGACGCAACAGTAGCTGGCAGCGCTCACCGGGCTGCAGCCAGAATGCCGTGCCCTGGCTGCCGCTGCTGTGTTGCACTTTAGCAGAGCCCGGTTTGGCGCCGGGCGTTACTGTGTGAAAGTGGCGCTCAAGCAGCTGCTGCATCGGTACTATGGCATCGCTGCTCGTTATGATCAGCCAGTTGCCGCTGTCCAGTGCCAGCACACTGAAGCTGCTGCCGTCGGGCGCTGTGCACAGCTGCAGCTCGGTCACAGCCAGGGGCCGCTCCAGGCCCAGAAGATTGCCCAGGGCAATCACCAGAGCGCCGTCGGCGTCGCACTCCAGTGCCAGCTCGTCAACCAGAGGTAGTGTTGCCAGTGCCAGGGACAGGCCCCTGGCATCGGGCGCACAGTGCAGCTCAAGTTGAGTGAGCGGGTTGGGTATTTCGACGGCGGCATTCATGCGGGCGTTCTCGTCTGGATGCGGGTGGATCGCGGGTTTTTAGCGAGGGTTTTAACCGCGGATCATGTATCCGCGGCCTTTCATCCCTGCTCTGAACCTGGTTCTTTAGCCTCTGCTTTTAACCTCGGAAGTAACGCTGCTCGACAAAGGGCATCTTGCTAATGCGCATTGGCAGTTTCTTGCCACGTACTTCGGCGAAGATGGTGCTGTCCATCACGGCAGCTTCAATGCTGACATAGCCCATGGCGATGGAGGCGCCGGCACTGGGGCCGAAGGTGCCGGAGGTCACAACGCCTATACGGTTGTCGTCGGCATCAAACAGTTCGGTACCTTCGCGTACCGGTGCGCGGCCTTCGCCAATCATGCCCACGCGCTTGCGGCTGTTGTCCTTGTTGCTGATCTGGCCAAGGATGATGTCGGCACCGGGGAAACCGCCGGCACGTTCGCCATCTGCACGGCGGCATTTGGAGATAGCCCACAGCAGGCTGGCTTCCACCGGCGTGGTGTTGGTGTCCAGATCGTGGCCGTACAGGCACAGTCCGGACTCCAGACGTAGCGAGTCACGGGCACCCAGACCAATAAAGTCGACTTCAGGCTGCGCCAGTAGCAAACGGCTCAGGCGGTCGGCATCGCTGGCGGGGATGGATATTTCGTAGCCATCTTCGCCGGTGTAGCCCGAACGGCTGATAAAGCATTCGACGCCATCAATGCTGATGCGTCCGCTGTCCATAAACACCATATCGGCGACCTGGGGAGCGAGTCGGCTTAGCGCAGTAACGGCGGCGGGGCCCTGCAGTGCGATCAGAGCACGGTCATCCAGTTCTTCCAGGGTGACGCCTTCAGGCAGGTGCGCGCGCATGTGGGCGATATCCTGTTCCTTGCAGGCGGCATTGACGACGACGTAGATGCTGTCACCCCAGTTGGCAACCATAAGGTCGTCCAGAATGCCGCCCTGGTCGTTGGTGAAGATGGCATAGCGCTGTTTGCCTACGGGCAGGTCGATGATATCCACCGGTACCAGGGTTTCCAGCATGGCGGCAGCCCCTGCGCCTGTCAGCATGACCTGGCCCATGTGGGATACGTCGAACAGGCCTGCCTGTTCTCGCGTCTGCAAATGTTCCTTCTTTACACCCAGTGGATACTGCACGGGCATCTCGTAGCCGGCAAAGGGCACCATTTTGGCGCCAAGCTCCAGGTGCAGGTCGTAGAGTGGGGTCTTTTTCAGGGCGCTGTTGGGTTGCTCTGCCATGATGTGCTCCGTATCAAAGATGTGTTGGCTGTCCGGGTGCCGGGCGGTATAGGTTCGCCCATGCGAATTCGAATAAACTAAGTTTCCAATAGGAAACGAAATTAGCGGATCATTAGGTCGATTGCAATACATAAATGGTGCCGCGCTGTCGTAAGAACGCAGCAAGGCGTCGCCTGTGCCCCAGTGGTGCAATCAAAATAGAGTGGGGAAAAGGCCGCCGCCCATAGGTTGGGCGTCAGTCTGGCAAGCTAATAAGGGGAGTTAGTATAGCAGCGAAGTCGGCCTGAAAGAGTGGGCGCTCAGACTCAGGCCGTGACCCACAGGATAACGGCGTCTGCTTCGCTGGTGGATATCAGGGTATGACCCATCTCGCAGTCATAGTAGGCGCTGTCGCCTTCGGCCAGGTCGATGGGTTCATAAAATTCGGTATAAAAGCGGATGCTGCCACTGAGCACGTAGAGCAGTTCTTCGCCGTCGTGGCGCACCCAGTCGGCGTATTCATCAAAGCTGCGGGCCCGCACTGTGGTCTTATACGGGATCATTTTCTTGTTGGTCAACTGGGAGGCCAGCATCTCGTGTTCGTAGGTCGGGGTGGCGCGGGGTTTGCCCTCGCCGCAGCGCGTAATATCGCGTCGGCCACCGCTGCTGCGGCTTTTGCTGGGCTGGGAGAACAGCTGCGGTATATCGATTCCCAGCCCCTTTACCAGCTTGTTGACGGCGGTAAAGGTGGGGGAAATCTGCTCGTTTTCAATTTTCGACAGAGTCGAGCGTGCCAGCCCCGTGCGCTTGCTGGCTTCTTCCAGGGTGAGGTTTTGGCTGAGGCGGATTTCGCGCACGCGCTTGCCCAGCTGCAGGGGCTCAACAATAGCTTCGTGGCTGGTGGCACTTACGTGGAGCTCGGGTGGAGACTGGGTCTGGTCAGACATGAACATTCACTCTTGAGTGCCGGGTCTGCACGCTGACAGGGTGCCCGGCCGCGCATTGTGGGCGGCGTGGGGCGAGCGGCAGGGCGGGCAGGGGGAATGAAAACCGGCGTCTAATTTTATAATTCCCCGATAGTACACAAGCTGTCAGATGTTGGAAAGAAAGCCCGCTGCTGGTGATTGACTCCGACTAAAGGGAATTAAGTTTCCAATAGGAAATATTTCTTTGATTTTTGGAAACTCTGTTGCTAGTCTAACTGCTCTCTGGGGCTAAGCCTGTGTCAGGCACGAAGAGTTGCTGTTTCGCCTTCTGGGTGTTTGCCGATCATACTGTTAGCTGTACCGCGGCATTAACGCAACGATTCAACTCCCAGGACATGGCAGGAAAGCATTGATGAACATAGATGAGTTCATAAACAGGTTTGAGCAGATGTTGTCGGCATCGCTGGCATGGCTGAGTAGCCCGACCTTTTATTCCCAGATCGGACTTATCGCCATCGCGTTGCTGGTGGGTTACTCGTTCGCGGCCTACCTGAAGAGTCATTCGCCGCTGTTGAGAAAGCGCCCGTTGCAGGGGGCCCTGTTGCGATTGCGGCTGCAGATTTATGCGTCGCGCAACCTGTTGCTGCCGCTGATGCTGATTTTGATGCTGTCGATTGCCGCCGATCTGAGCCAGAAATTGTTCGGTCAGAACTGGCTGGTACGGCTGGGTTTGAGCTTCGCGGTTGTGTTCATGCTCTACTCGCTCATAAAGCGTTTTGTTGAGAAAAAATTTTTTCGCACCCTGGCATCCTGGGTTTTTCTGCCCATAGCCCTGTTGCATATTTTTGGCTGGCTCGATGGCTTGATCGCCTACCTTGAAAGCATTTCAGTCGAGGTTGGCAATATTCAGGTGTCGGCCTACGGTGTGGTACGGGTACTGATTTTTGGATCGGTACTGTTCTGGCTCGGGCGGCTGTCGAATACCGCCGGTCAGCAGATTATCCGTAGCCAGCAGGATCTGGATGCGGGTACGCGGGAAGTCTTTGCCAAGCTGTTTCAGATCGCGCTCTTCTTTATTGTCTTTATTCTGCTGCTGCAGATCATGGGCATCAATCTGACGGCGCTGGCGGTCTTCGGGGGTGCCTTGGGTGTGGGGCTTGGTTTTGGCCTGCAGTCCATCGCCTCGAATTTTATCTCCGGCATTATCCTGCTGCTGGAGCGCTCGCTTAGCGTGGGTGACTACGTCGAGATGGAGGATGGCCGCAAAGGCATGATCCGCGAGCTGAACATGAGATCCACCACGCTGGAAACCTTTGATGGCAAAGACATCATGGTGCCCAACGAGCAGTTTATCAGTGGCAGCTTTACCAACTGGACACACAAGAACGTCAAGCAGCGTTATGCACTGGAATTTCAAGTGTCCTACAGCACCGACCTGCATTTCCTGTTTGACCTGCTGCGCACTGTGGTCGCCAGTCACCCGCGGGTGATCAGCGGCGAGCTGGTGCCCATCGAGGAGCGGCCGGATGCCGAGATCAGCGGTTTTGGTGATTCGGGCGTGGATATCCTGGTGGAGTTCTGGATGGAAGGGGTTGATGACGGCGAGAACCGCGTAGGCGGAGATCTGCTGCTGATGATCTGGGATGCATTCAAGGAACACGATATCGAAATTCCGTTCCCGCAGCGCGAAGTCAGGGTACTGAATCCGACGGGGTCTGGGGTGTCCTGAGCAGGGGCAGCAGAAACTTTTTACTCACTATAGATGTAGCAGGCGACGAGATGGCACTGAGCATATTTGATCTGTTCAAAATTGGGGTTGGACCCTCGTCGTCCCATACGGTGGGGCCTATGGTAGCGGCTAACCGCTTTGTGGCCGAGCTCACCGAGCGCAACCTGATGCACAGGGTCGCAGCCGTGAAAGTGAGTCTCTATGGCTCCCTGGCCATGACCGGCAAGGGGCACGCCACCGATACCGCCGTGATGCTGGGTCTTTTGGGTGAACAACCCGACCTTGTGGATCCTGCCTCTATTGACGATTTAATAGCGCAGATCCGCAGCAGCGGCAGCCTGTTGCTGGGCAAAACAGTGCCGGTGCCGTTTCGCGAAGCCGACCATCTGCGCTTTCACTTTGGCGAGTCGCTGCCCAAACACCCCAATGGCATGCGCCTGGAAGTGCTGGACGCTGCCGGGCTAATTTTCTACAGCAATGTGTATTATTCGGTGGGTGGCGGTTTCGTGCTCAGTGATATAGAGGCCAATGATCAGGGGCGCGGTGTCGAGGATGAATCCATCGAAGTACCGTACCCGTTCAACAATGCCATTGAGTTGCTGGCTTACGGTGATGAAGCCGGCCTAAGCATTGCCGAGCTGGTGATGGAGAACGAGCGCACCCGTTACGAAGATGCAGAAATCAGCCAGCGCCTGCTCAAAATCTGGCAGGTGATGGATGACTGCATCCGCGAAGGCTGCAAGCACACCGGCGAGCTGCCAGGCGGGCTGCGTATCAAGCGCCGTGCCCACGACATGTGGCAGGAACTGGTCAACCACCCCGAGCGCAGCATCAAGGATCACCTCACGGTGCTCGATTGGGTCAACCTCTATGCCATCGCCGTGAACGAAGAAAATGCCGCCAGCGGGCGTGTCGTCACCGCGCCCACCAATGGAGCCGCTGGCGTAATTCCAGCGGTACTGGCCTATTACGATCGCTTCGTACCGGGCAGTAGCGCCGAGGGCATCAAGACCTTCCTGATTACCGCCGCCGCTATCGGCATGCTGTACAAGAAAAATGCCTCTATTTCGGCCGCCGAAGTCGGTTGTCAGGGCGAGATAGGCGTGGCCTGTTCCATGGCCGCCGGTGCTCTCTGTGCCGTGCTTGGGGGCAGCAATCGCCAGATTGAAAACGCCGCCGAGATCGGCATGGAGCACAATCTGGGTCTGACCTGCGATCCCATTGGTGGTCTGGTGCAGGTGCCCTGCATCGAGCGCAACACCATGGGGGCAGTCAAGGCCATCAATGCGGCGCGTCTGGCGCTGCGCGGTACGGGTGAACACCATGTATCGCTGGATAGTGTGATCGAGACCATGCGCCAGACCGGCCTCGACATGCAGGACAAGTACAAGGAAACCTCCACCGGCGGCCTGGCCGTCAATGTGGTGGCTTGTTAATCAACCTTCAGTCTGGGAACAATAAGACCATGAGCACACAGGATCTCTATGCCAACGCTGAACGCGCCGCGTTTTTCACCCAGGACCTCGGCGCCGCCGACCCTGTTCTGCAGCGTGCAGTGGATGCGGAATTCCGCCGTCAGGACAGCCAGATTGAGCTGATCGCCTCGGAAAACATTGTCTCCAAGGCGGTGATGCAGGCCCAGGGCACAGTACTGACCAACAAGTACGCCGAAGGCTATCCGGGCCGCCGCTACTACGGTGGCTGCGAGTTTGTTGACGAAGCTGAAGCTCTGGCAATTTCCCGCGCCAAAAAACTGTTTAACTGCGAATTCGTCAATGTGCAGCCCCATTCCGGTGCCCAGGCCAACGGCGCTGTAATGCTGGCGCTGCTGCAGCCAGGTGACACCGTGCTGGGTATGTCGCTGGATGCAGGCGGCCACCTGACCCACGGTGCGCGTCCTGCGCTGTCGGGCAAGTGGTTCAATGCCGTGCAGTACGGTGTATCCCCGGATACCCAGCGCATCGACTACGATGCCGTGGAAGCCTTGGCGGTTGAATGCCAGCCCAAGCTGATTATCGCCGGTGGTTCGGCCATTCCGCGTGAAATCGACTTTGCGCGTTTTCGTGCCATTGCCGACAAGGTGGGCGCACTGCTGATGGTCGACATGGCTCACATTGCAGGTCTGGTGGCTACCGGTGCTCACCCGAGCCCGCTGCCCCATGCCCATGTAGTAACCACTACTACTCACAAGACCCTGCGTGGCCCCCGTGGCGGCATGATTCTGTGTAACGATCTGGATTTGGGCAAGAAGATTAACTCGGCGGTATTCCCAGGCCTGCAGGGCGGCCCACTGATGCATGTGATCGCCGCCAAGGCCGTGGCTTTCGGCGAAGCGCTGCAGCCGGGCTTCAAAACCTATATCGATCAGGTGCGGGAAAATGCCCGTATTCTGGCGGCGGTGATGGTCGAGCGCGGTTGTGACGTCGTTACAGGTGGCACCGATACGCACCTGATGCTGGTGGATCTGCGGCCCAAGGGCCTGAAGGGCAACCAGGTGGAAGAGGCGCTAGAACGCGCCGGCATTACCTGCAACAAGAATGGCATTCCGTTTGATCCGGAAAAACCCATGGTCACCTCCGGTATTCGTCTGGGCACGCCGGCCGGCACCACCCGTGGTTTTGGCGCCGCCGAGTTTAGCCAGATCGGCCATCTGATCAACGATGTGCTGGATGGTCTGGTGGCAAGCCCAGAAGGCAACGCGGCGGTGGAAGCCAAGGTACTGGCTGAGGTCGAAGCCCTCTGCGCCCGTTTCCCGCTGTATCGCTGAAAATATCGCTTAAGAGTGGTCTGGCGGGCACGTCTCCGTCGGGCCAAAAGCTGCAAATTGAACTGAAAATAGTGTTTTAGAAGGATTTCTCGATGAACAATGTGCCCAATACACTGAAATATACTGCATCTCACGAGTGGATTCTCGATAATGGCGACGGCACCGTAGCCGTCGGTATTACCGATCACGCGCAGGAGCTGCTTGGCGATGTGGTTTTCGTCGAACTGCCTGAAGTGGGTCGTGATGTCGCCAAGGGTGAAGACTTCTCCCTGGTAGAATCCGTCAAGGCTGCTTCCGATATATATGCGCCCCTGTCTGGCGAAGTAATTGAAGTGAACGAGTCTCTGGTGGATGCCCCTGAGACCCTGAACGAAGATGCTTATCAGGCGGGCTGGATCGCGAAACTGAAATTGAGCGATGCCTCCGAGCTGGAAGCACTGCTTGATGCGAGCGCCTATCAGGCGACGGTTGCGGAATAAGTTGCGCCCATAGCCGAACCTGCACTAGCAGGGCGGTTACTGATGCAAAACGCGAAGAGCCGTGCGCTCTTCGCTTTTTTAGAACCCGTTGCAGGATTCGGTATACCCGAAATCGGCACAGAGCACGCAGGTTAGTTTTATGGCTGTTGAACCCCGTACCTTGATTGAACTTGAGCAGCGCACGGAATTTACCCGTCGCCATATTGGCCCTGATGCGGCCGAACAGCAGTCCATGCTGCAGACCCTGAATTCCGAGTCGCTAGACGACCTCATGCGCCAGACAGTGCCGTCCAGCATATTGCTCGACGATGCCCTGGACATGAACGATGGCGAGACCGAAGTCGAGGCGCTGAAATATCTGCAGGGCCTGGCGCGGCAGAACAAGGTCAACAAGTCCTACATAGGTATGGGTTACCACAACACCCGTGTGCCCAACATCATCCTGCGTAACGTGCTGGAAAATCCGGGCTGGTACACCGCCTATACGCCGTACCAGCCGGAAATTGCCCAGGGCCGCCTGGAATCTCTGCTCAACTACCAGCAGGTTGTGATGGATCTTACCGGCATGGATCTGGCTAACGCCTCCCTGCTGGACGAAGCCACGGCTGCGGCCGAGGCCATGACGCTGTGCAAGCGTTCCAACCGCAAGAAGACCAATACCTATTTTGTCGCCGATGATGTGCACCCCCAGACCATCGACGTTATCCGCACACGCGCCGAGTACTTCGGTTACGACGTCGTAGTGGCGCCTGCTGCCGAGCTGGACCAGCACGATGTGTTCGGTGCGCAACTGCAGTACCCAGGTACCTGTGGCAACATCACCGATATCAAGAGCCTGATCGCCAATGCCAAGAGCCAGCAGGCCATGGTGGCCGTGGCAGCCGATCCAATGGCGCTGGTACTGCTGAAATCCCCTGGCGAGCTGGGTGCTGACGTAGTACTGGGTTCAATGCAGCGCTTTGGTGTTCCCATGGGCTTTGGTGGCCCGCACGCGGCCTTCTTTGCCGCCAGCGACAAGCTTAAGCGCTCGGTGCCTGGCCGCATTATCGGCGTCTCCGTCGATACCCGTGGCAACCCGGCCCTGCGCATGGCGATGCAGACCCGCGAGCAGCATATCCGCCGCGAAAAGGCGACGTCCAACATCTGTACCGCCCAGGCGCTGCTGGCCAACATGTCGAGCTTCTACGCCGTCTACCACGGCCCGGATGGCCTTAAAGCCATCGCCGAGCGCACACACCGACTGACCGCCATTCTGGCCATTGGCCTGAAAGACAAGGGCTTTGCGGTTAACGACAGCTACTTCGATACCCTGACCCTGAACCTGGGTGACCAGCAGCAGGCGGTCTACCAGCGCGCCCTGGCCCAGGGCTGCAACCTGCGTCTCAACGGCACTGATCGTCTGGGTGTTAGCCTGGATGAAACCACCACCGCCGCGGATGTCGCCGAGCTGTTCGACGTCATTCTGGGTGCTGGTCACGGCCTGGATGTGGCTGCTATCGATGCGCGCATTGTGGCAGGCGAAGTCACAGGTATTGCTGCGGAACACCGTCGTGAAGACGCCATCCTGACCCATCCGGTATTTAACACCCACCACAGCGAAACCGAAATGCTGCGTTACATGAAGCAGCTCGAGAACAAGGATTACTCCCTGGTTCACGGCATGATTCCGCTGGGTTCGTGCACCATGAAACTCAACGCCACCGCCGAAATGATTCCGGTGACCTGGCCTGAGTTTGCCAACATCCACCCCTTCGCGCCGACGGACCAGATTCAGGGTTACCATCGCATGCTCGAAGAGCTGGAAGCCATGCTGGTGGAAATTACCGGTTACGACAACGTCTCGCTGCAGCCCAACTCCGGTGCCCAGGGCGAGTACGCAGGTCTCTTGGCGATCCGCAAGTACCAGGAATCCATCGGTGAAGGTCACCGTGATATCTGCCTGATCCCGTCCTCCGCCCACGGTACCAACCCTGCCTCCGCAGCCATGATGGGCATGAAGGTCGTGATCGTTGAGTGCGATGCCAAGGGCAACGTTGATGTGGCCGACATGCGCGCCAAGGCCGAGCAGCACAGCGAAAGCCTGAGCTGCCTGATGATTACCTACCCGTCCACCCACGGCGTGTTCGAGCAGGAAATCGTTGAGATTTGCGACCTGGTACACAAGCACGGCGGCCAGGTGTATATGGATGGCGCCAACATGAACGCCCAGGTCGGCATCTCCAAGCCGGGTCTGATCGGTTCCGACGTATCGCACCTTAACCTGCACAAAACCTTCGCCATTCCCCACGGCGGCGGTGGCCCTGGCATGGGCCCCATCGGTGTGAAGAGCCATCTGGCACCTTTCCTGCCGGGTCATCAGGTAAGTGCTGTACCGGGTCTGGAAAACCAGAACGGTGCTGTTTCGGCGGCGCCTTTCGGTTCCGGCGCCATTCTGCCGATCAGCTACATGTACATCCGGATGCTGGGCAAGTCCGGCCTCAAGGACTCCACCCGCGTAGCTATCCTGGGTGCTAACTACCTGGCCGAGAAGCTCGGTGAACATTACCCGATCCTATACCGCGGCGGTAACGGTCGCGTGGCCCACGAGTGCATCGTCGATATACGCCCGCTGAAGGAAGCTTGTGGCGTGAGCGAGGAAGATATCGCCAAGCGCCTGATGGACTACGGTTTCCACGCGCCCACCATGTCTTTCCCGGTGGCTGGCACCCTGATGATCGAGCCGACCGAGTCTGAATCCAAGGCGGAGCTGGATCGCTTCATCGAAGCCATGGTGAAAATTCGCGGCGAAATCAGCCGTGTTGAGTCCGGTGAATGGACCGCGGAAAACAACCCGCTGCACCATGCACCGCATACCATGGCGGACCTGGTGGGTGACTGGGATCGCGTCTATAGCCGTGACGAAGCGGTCTTCCCGACCGAATCCGCCCGTCGCAACAAGTTCTGGCCGGCAGCCAATCGTATCGACAACGTATTCGGCGATCGCAATTTCATTTGCTCCTGCCCGTCGATTGATAGCTATCGGGAAGACTGATTCACTTCAGGTCTTGGCGCCCTGGAGGCGCCATGACCCGGTGAGTGGCTAGGTAGACCCCTGGAAACATGAAAGGCCTTGCAGAAATGCAGGGCCTTTTACGTATCGGATCGGGCCCAGCGTTTAATAACTGGGCCCATGGTCGCATTGCTTAGGTTAAAGATACCTAGGCCTGGGGTGACATTCTGGGAGTCCGGTCTCCGGGCGAATCTAGCTGTGTTACCTGCGGTCATACAGCCCGTTTATCAGACACCCTGCAGAAGGACGCGACGGGTTAACTTGAGGCTTCCAATTGGGCCTTCTTGGCGCGTTACTTTCTTCACACGCACAAATAAAGTAACCAACGCAAGGAGTCTTTCCGCTGCGCTCAGGCGTCATTGTGCGAGTGCCGGCCTTCAAGGCGTAGAGCCACACATCCTGTTCCTAATCTGCGGCTAGACAGTCCCTGTCATCGCCCCGTTGGGCCTAATCGCGCAATGACGCCAGTGCTCGCCGGCTTCATAAGGGGGAGCAAGAGCCGTTTTGATATCCCGTGGTGCTGAGTTGCACCATGCGATGGTGCGTCGCGCTGGGATCTGCGCATGTGTGGTGCAAGCCTTAACAAATGACGTGTGGGTTGCCCCAGGTTACGGTGCTGCTAATTTTTTAACCTCGAACCTCGTTGCGTCACTGTCTCGCGACCTATGGCCAAGGGTAGCCGGTAGCCAGAAAATGCAGGAGCTATTTCCTGCTCATAAGGGTAGGGGGGGGCCGTTCTGATGGCTGGTCCCTGAGCTGCCGGCATACTTGTCGGCCAGTAATGCTGCTGGATTCCAATGCGGGCAAGCGTAGCGAGGTCCAGCGCATGTATATCGCATTGCTGCCCGGCTATCCCACGGCCGCGAACATCTGCCAATATCCACTATCCCCTAACCAACATTTAAAGAGTCCTGGCCGTTCCCCGCCGTCATTTTCTCAACCAGGTAGTCGACAAAAAACCGCACTCGGGCGGGCATGGTGGTACCGCCGAAAAATACGGCATGGATGGCTTCGGTGTCACCAGGGTTAAAGTCGTCGAGCAAACGGACCAGCCGCCCCGATTCTAGTTCAGGGCCGATATGGAAGTCGCCAAGCCGCGTGATACCCACCCCCTGCAAGGCCAGTTGTACCAGGGTTTCGCCATTGTTGGCGTGCACGTTGCCATCGATGGGTAACAGGACGTTTTCACCCTTTACCTGAAAGGGCCAACCCGGTTCGATGCGCTTGAAGCTGAAGTCCATGCAGTTGTGATGCGCCAGATCCTCTAGCGTTTGGGGATAGCCGTGGCGTTGCAGGTATTCCGGTGAGGCGACGACCGAACGACCGGTTTCTCCCAGTCGACGGGCGCTGAGCAAGCTATCAGGCAGCGGCCCGAAGCGAATGGCAACGTCGATATGTCCCCCTTCCACATCCGATATTTCATCGCTGAGCTGTACTTCTGCGGTGATATCCGGATAACGTGCCAGAAATTCTGGCAGCAATGGCACAATGGACAGACGACCATGCGCCAGGGCGGCACTGATCCGTAGTAGTCCTCTGGGGCTGGCTCTGTCGGCAATGGCGGATTCGGTTTGGTCAAGATCCGCCAGTATACGGCGTGCCGCCAGGGCATAATCCTCCCCCTCGCGGGTTAGCCGCAGGCTGCGTGTGGTGCGCACCACCAGTCGCACACCCAGACGCTGCTCGATCCGCGTCACCAGGCGGCTGACTGCCGAGGGCGTGAGTCCCAGTTGCCGGGCCGCGCCACTGAGTGACCCGGCACAGGCCACGGCCAGAAAGGTTTCCATCTCGGCGGTACGGTCCGTCCTTTTGTTGTCCATTGTGTTCTCTGTTGTTGGCTGCCGACACCCAGTGTAATGACGAAAATCCTTCCTATCGACATTTTACGCACTCCATCTTTGAACTAAACGCAAAGCTGGTTGACCACAGTAGCCACTTATCGGGAGCTGGTGAGTACATTACACTCCCCGAATGAACAAATTGAGGAGACTGGTCACAATGAAGCTTAACCTGCCGCTACTGGCGCTGGCCCTGGGGGCATTCGGTATCGGTGTCACCGAATTTTCTCCCATGGGCATGTTGTCGGTCATTGCTGGCGACCTGGACGTCAGTATCCCGACCGCCGGTATGCTGATTAGCGCTTATGCCTTTGGTGTGGTGGTTGGTGCGCCGATCATGACACTGGGGTTTGCCAACATGTCGCGCCGCAGTCTGCTGCTGCTGGCGATGAGTATTTTCACCATCGGCAACCTGATCTCGGCACTGTCGGACGGCTACGGCACCTTACTGATTGGTCGTATCGTTACCTCGTTCAATCACGGTGCGTTTTTTGGCGTGGGTGCCGTTGTCGCCACGCAACTGGTACCGCCGCACAAGCGGGCAGGCGCGGTGGCCGCCATGTTTTCCGGCCTGACCACTGCTAATATCGGCGGTGTGCCGCTGGCAACCTACGTGGGTGAAACCATCGGCTGGAGAACTGCCTTTATGGGGATGGCTGTATTGGGCCTGGTCACCTTGGTCGCGCTACGTGTCTCGCTACCTAAACTGGCCGTGGATGGCCAAACCACCATCGCCAATGAAATTAAGGTGCTCGGTAAAGGCTCGGTACTCTTTGCACTCTTGCTGACCGTGGTTAGCTCCAGTTCGATGTTTACCGTGTTCAGCTATATAGCACCGATTTTGCAAGACGAAACCCGCGTCGGAACCCTGTTTGTCACCAGCATGCTGGTTCTCTATGGCTTGGGTCTGGCGGTCGGCAACATGCTGGCGGGGCGCTTTGCCGATCGTAACCTGACCGGCACGCTGGTGATGTCATTGCTGGCATCAGTCATCCTGCTGACGCTATTTGCGGCCACCATGCAACATGCCCTGATCGTGCCACCGCTGATTTTCTTCTGGGGGATCGCCAGCTTTGCCATAGTGCCCCCGTTACAAGCTCTGGTTGTGCGCGAAGCCGCAGATGCGCCGAATCTTGCGTCATCAATGAACATTGCAGCGTTCAACCTGGGTAATGCCTGCGGGGCGGCACTGGGAGGTGTAGTGATTCATCTTGGGCTGGGCTTGCCAAGCGTTGCGCTGGCGGGAGCCGCGACATCTGCTGCCGGCCTGGTGCTCGTATTATGGTTCCAGAAGCATAAAAAAGCGCAAGAAGAGCAGCTTGCTGCTGTTTACTGAGCTCCATTGCCTAGCAGCCTGTCGGACTTACCACTGATCTACTGCGGAAAAGCCGATTTTGGTCATTTTTCGTCCTCTTTTTTACTCGTCGCAGGCTTCTCGGTCTGCGACCCCGCTAAAGCGGTTCTTTCCACTTCGTTTCAAGTGTTAAATAGAACCACTATTTGCCTCAAAAGAGCTCAAAAACTGCCTCAAAACGGACTTTCCCTCGCTACGATCGGCCAAGTCCGACAGGCTGCTAGGGGTAGGGACTGTTGACGTTTGTGAGCATGCCCTGCCGGAGGCTGTTTTCGCACAAGAAAAGGCGCGAGATCGCGAATATTGGGCGTGCCGCTGAAGGGTGACAAGGTGTACTATTCTTGGGCATGATGAGCAGGTTGTTAAGGCGCCTATGGATTATCGGTGTCGGCTGTTGATCGTCAATCAAGTAAATCGCCAGCTGAGTAATGGAAGCCAGGCTGGGTGAATCACCCCCCGTTCTTAATTCCTCAGTCTGCCAGGCTCTGCTTGTGTTGCATCGCAGGCGGTATTCCGGCGTCGGTGGGCTGGTAGCGTGGTTTTTCAGCTCCGGACAAAGGCCCTGCGGTGTTGGGTGTGATTGAGGTGAGGCAATGATCTGAATGGCTCATGCTGCCAGGCTATGTGCCGGTTTTTGATAGATATTCATCATGGAGTACTGGCCTTTGGAAAATGTCCTCCTGAGGCTACGATGAAAATGTTACGCGAAAGCGATGGGCGAGATAAATAATGTATGAAAGTAAAAGTAAGCCTTTAGCATCGGGAAAAGAATTCGGTAAACGAATTATTTTCCATGTACTCGCGGCATTTATTCTAGTTGTTGTCGCATTGGCGATAGGCGTTGCAGGACATGTTTATTTCGACGATATGAAACTTGCTAGAGCACTCATTGCATCAATTACCTTAACAAGTGGGCTTGGGCTGTCTATTCTGCCTGAAACCACACCGGGGCAGCTATTTGCCAGTCTATATGGAATTTTCTCGGGCTATGTATATATAGCCACCAGTAGCATAGTCATTGCACCCATTCTCCATAGACTGTTGCACAAGTTTCATTTGGATGAGTAACACTATAAAGATTAAGGCCATTAAGTACGCCTGGTTGGTCGCCGGACGTTCTTGCGCTTCTGTGACAATTACGCATGATATTTCAAGTAGTCATAAATCCCGGGCATTGACCGGGATTTATCTGCACTCTACTTGAGCGGCTGGCAGCTTGGCCGGATATTTGGTGGGCTGCGGGCTGTTAGTGCGCATGCCTCCAGTCGATGGCGTGGATTTTGTCGCCCAGGATCTCTACGGTGTACTCGATATCGTCGTGAATGTAGACCCAGCGCTGCAGCCTGCCGTAAGTGGTGCATTTTCGATTGAGACAACCGGAGCGGGAGCTCTTTGTGAGTGGCTGACCCAGCTCTCTAATCAGTTTGGCGACGCTGTCGCCATCACGGATGGCGTTGCCGTTAATAACCATCTGATCTGCGCTGGCGGCTAGTGACAGAGCGAGGACAAGGGTTGCGAAGATCCATTTCATGGGATTTCCTCAATTTGGTTTTGAATCCATTCGTATCCAGGGGCAGTATAGCTAATTCCGCGATCTGATCTAAAGCTCTTGAATTAGATTTCCATCTCTTACCAGCAGAACGATTGCGGTATTTTTTGATGCTGTATTTCACCGAGAGGGGAAATACAGTATCAATCAGATCCAGTCATCGACCAGTTTCCCTTTATGACACCAGTCGTTCCAGCTTGCTGCCGTCGTTCAGTGACTTCGGTTACCCCTCAGTCAGGTCACCTCGTCAGAGCCACACCAATCCCCTGCATGACCCTCCACGCTTTCCTTTCAATCCCCAGAATACTTATTCAACAGCTCAACCACCGAGCCCTGACGAAGTTCGTTATAGGCCTGGGTTACGCTTTGCTGGAAACGGGAATCAGCTGCCAGTTGTTGCGGGAATATATCCTGCTGGGCGAGGAAAGCTGACAAGAGCGCGGTGGGCTGGTCCCTGTGCTCTGCGACCAGGGTTAACAGGCGCTGCGCCAGGGGATCATTGAGGTCGTTATTGCGGGTTCCGGCCTCTTGTACGTAGATAACCCAGGCGGCAATGCCCAGAGCCGTGCACTCCATGGGATGAGCTGTATCGAGCAGTGTCTGGCAGCCGTTGAGCCAGCGTTGTGGCAGTTTCTGGGAGCCATCCATCGCAATCTGCTGCAGCTTGTGTTCAAGGCTGTCGTTGGCGAAGCGGGCCAGCAGACGTTCGGCATAGGCCAGCATTTCGGCTTGCTCGACACCTTGCAGGGTGGGTATGGCTTCGTGATGCATGTAACTGCGCAGGAAGCTCACCATGGCGGGCTGTTGCATGGCCTGGGCCACGGTTTTATAGCCGGCGAGTTGGCCCAGATAGGCCAGTAGCGAGTGACTGCCGTTGAGCATGCGCAGCTTCATGGTTTCAAAGGGTGTGACATCATCCACCATCTGTACGCCAACCTGTTCCCAGTCAGGCCGACCCATGCTGAAGTTGTCTTCGACTACCCACTGGCTGAACGACTCACAGATCACCGCGGCCTTGTCGTCGCAGTTCAGGTCCTGGCTCAGGCGGTTGAAATCGGCCTCGGTCATGGCGGGCACGATGCGATCCACCATTGAGCTGGGGAAGCAGACATTGACCGCGATCCAGTCATGCAGGTTTGCATTGTGGCGAGACGCGAGTGCCAGTACGGCTGCCCGGGTGCGCTGGCCGTTGTGGGGCATGTTGTCGCACGAAAGCACGGTAAAGGGCGCTATGCCTGCCTGAAAACGTCTGTTCAGCGCTTCAAACAGCAGGCCTGGGGCCGTTTTGGGGCTCTGGGGGTGGGACAGGTCATGCTGGATGCCGGGATCTTCGAAGCGAAGTTTGCCAGAGCTGGGTTCCAGGCAATAGCCTTTTTCGGTGATGGTTAGCGTAACAATTCGGGTTGTCGATACTGCCATTCGTGCCAGCAGAACTTCACGGCCCGCGTCTGAGCCTGCAAACAGTGCCTCGCGAATGGCTCTGATTTCACGCAGTACCACCTGTTGGCGGCTACTGTATTCGGCCACATGGTAACGACAGTCGGCGGTGGTCAGTTGATCAGCAAGCGCCTGGTTGGCACGAATGTTTGCACTGCACAGGCCCCAGTCGCCGCCCCTGGCTTGCAGGTAGCGCTCCAGATAGACGGCCTGATGGGCGCGGTGAAAGGCGCCCAGGCCCAGGTGGACGATGCCGGTGCCGACGTAGTTTGCATCGTAGGCGCTCGGAATGGATTCAATCTGCGGGTTTTGAAGCATGGGCTCTGCATCCTTTGGGCCTAATGGCGGCACGCTAGTCTGATCATTCAGCATGACATTTTGGTATGCCACTTTGTTCGAGTCTAGCTAATGTAGCTAGGCATACTGAACCACTTATAGGCTTGAATCAATACTCTCACTTTAATTGGTATGCCAATTTCGGGTGTTTTAGTGATTTTTAGAGCGCTTAGGGCTAAGATTGGCACTGTCTTGAGTTGAGTGGTATTCCAATGTGTTCCTGCACTGGCGGTGCCCGGGCGAATGATTATCAATGGGTGAATGGCCAGCACGTTGGTAGCGCTGGCTGAGCGACTCTGCCGGGTCGAGGCGTTGAAGCCTTTGGGTTGCGCAGCCTTGCTGTTGCTCTCCAGTGTTATGGAGTGGGTATTTTCGAGTAGCTGTGTATAAAAATAGCCGTTTGTCGCAGCAGTCTGTTTAGTCTTTAGCGAGTTGAATGTGATGGAAATTAAAGTAGATAAAACCGAGCAGGGCTTGCCAGAACGCTGCGATAGCAATTTCAGGAGCAGGGACTTTTTGCTGCAGCATATACGCCATACCCTGTCTTTCTATGAAGGTCGATCGGTTGATCCTGCCGGCGGCTTTTTTCATTGCTACATGAATGATGGCACCGTATTTGATCCTGGCCTTAGAACGCTGGTGGCATCATGTCGCTTTGTATTCAATTATGCTAAAGCCTATGGTCAGTTCGGCGACGAAAAATACCAATCTAGAGTTGTCCACGGGCTTAACTTCTTAAGAGAGTCGCATCGAAATCCGCAGACCGGTGGCTATGCCTGGGTGCTAAGGGACGGGAATGTGCTGGATGACCATAACCATTGCTATGGTCTGGCATTTGTTCTGCTGGCCTACGCCTGTGGCGTAGAGGCCGGTGTACCTGAGGCCAAAGCCTGGCTGTACGAAACATTCGACCTGCTGGAAGAGAAGTTCTGGGACAAAAAGTATGAACTCTACGCCAGCGAGGCCAGCGTGGATTGGACGCTGGATCCCTACCGTGGCCAGAACGATAATATGCACACCTGCGAGGCGCTGATTGCGGCCTACGAAGTCACGCAGGATGAGGTTTTTCTTGATCGTGCCTGCTTGTTGGCTAGCCATATGACACGCCGGCAATCACAGGATACCGGTTCCCATGTGTGGGAACACTACACCCAGGATTGGAAGCCTGATTTGGAGTATAACCGCAATGACAAAACCAACAGTATCAGACCCTGGGGCGTGCAGACGGGCCATCAGACAGAATGGACAAAGCTTCTGTTGATTCTCGACAGGCACAGGCCCGAAGCCTGGCGCCTGGCGCGGGCCAAGGAACTGTTTGATAGCGCCATGGCTCACGGTTGGGATAACGACAATACCGGGCTTATCTATGGTTATGACCTTGAGGGTCAGGAATATGATCAGGATAAGTATTTCTGGGTGCAAGCCGAAAGCTTGGCGGCGGCGGCTTTGCTAGCAGACAGAACCGGCGATAAGGCGTATTGGGCCTGGTACGACAAAATATGGGACTACAGTTTCACCTATTTTGTCGATCACGAATATGGCGCCTGGTATCGGATTTTGACAGTCAATAATCTTAGGTATGATGATAAAAAATCTTACAAGAACAAGACGGATTACCATACGATGGGCGCCTGCTATGAGATGCTGAATGTTATAAGCCAATAGCAAGCATTAGGCTTGAACCGGGGATGGTTCGAGCGCTACGCGCGGCGTTCGCAGCGGTTAAAAAGGAAAATGTTTCTTGAACCTGTGTCCCCTGAAGCGTATTTTCGTCACAGATTAAGTTTTATTTTTGAAAGTTGAAGGCCGGGAGAGCTGATGGACGTTAAAATAGTGGATTTCCCGGCCACTAAAGTCGCGGTAGTTGAGCATCGCGGCCCACCTGCGCTGGAGCATGCGTCAATCAGGCGCCTGGTCGCCTGGCGCATAGAGAGCAAGCTGCCGCTTCTCCCTGATCATTGTTCCTATGGTGTCCACCAAAAGGATCCACGCAAAGTACCTGCCAGAGAATACCAGGTAGATCTGTGTTTCGGTAGAGGAGGCCGTGTATGCGAATCCGCAGGATGTCATCAGCAAGGTTATACCAGCGTGTCGCTGTGCTGTGGCCCGACATTACGGCTCGCACGATCATGTTAGCGCTGCGCAATTTCTGTATGAGGAGTGGCTGCCCAATAGCGCAGAGCAGCTTGGCGAGCTTCCCATATTCTTACATTACGTTCATGTTGGGCCCGGACTTAAAGGCGATGAAATGATTGCGGATATATATTTTCCACTAATGTAGCTTGTCGAAATACGGTTTTTTATTGTTATTTCATATTCAGCGAATTAAAAGCTTGGAGATATTTTTTTGGATAATGCCAGAGGCAGTATTTTCATGGTGCTTGCGATGGCATGTTTTGCTGTTGAAGACATGTTTATTAAGGCTGCTGCCGAAACGGTTCCCATTGGTTTTATTCTGATGTTATTTGGTTCTAGTGGCATGCTGGTATTTATATTTTTAACCCGGCAACGCGGGGAGGCCGTTTTTCATCCGGCTATTCTGTCTCGTGCTATATTTGCGCGTGCCGGTTGTGAAGTGCTGGGCCGGATGACTTTTGCGCTGGCGATCACTTTGACGACGCTATCGAATGCGTCGGCCATCCTGCAGGTGACGCCTTTGATCACCATGTTAGGCGCTGCGATCTTCTTTGGTGAGAAGATAGGGTTAAAGCGCTGGCTTGCCGTTCTGGCTGGGTTTATTGGGGTACTGTTGATTATACGGCCAGGCCTTGATGGCTTTGAGGCCGCGTCTTTACTCGCAGTAATAGCCACTTTTGGTTTTGCCGGGCGTGATCTGGCTACCCGTGCTGCGCCTCGGGTATTGTCTAATATGCAACTGGGGATTTATGGTTTTTTTGTGTTGATACCCACGGGCGCCGCCTTGCTTGCTTATACCGGGGAATCCGTAGAGTCTAACTCTATCGCTATCCTGCAGATATTCGGTGCCATGGTTTTCGGAGTTGTTGCGTACAATGCGTTAACGATCGCCATGCGCACCGGTGATGTATCGGTTGTGTCGCCTTTTCGTTATACCCGTTTATTGTTTGCATTTACGTTAGCTATATTTGTTTTTGACGAAAGTCCAGATGCACTCACCTTGTTTGGCGGCCTGCTTATTGTTGTGAGTGGGGGTTATACACTGATGCAAAGCCGAAAAAATACAACCGTTAAAGTTAGTGAAAATACTGCTTGAGCCCCTGAGGGAATGTATGAATAAGTCTGGAAGGGGATAGGTGAGAGGAAATAATTAATCAGGGGTAAACCC
>NZ_BCNS01000156.1 GCF_001528745.1 Marinobacterium profundum
TTATTTTACGGAATCACTTATCTGTCGATCGAGTTTGTTTTGAGTGCTTCCTTGCTTCGAGGTGGCCGGATATGGGCCGATGTAAGATGAACGTGCTCTAGTTGCCTACTGCCACCGAAACATCAGAGCGGCTCTTGTTCCCCCTTATGAAGCCGGCGAGCACTGAGGTCATTCGGCGATCAGGCCCGAAGGGGCGCAACAGGGACTGATGCGCCTGCGATGAGGTACATGGATGTACCGTCAGCGCAGCCCGCTGAATGATCTCAGAGCGCAGCGAATAGGCTTCATCGGGGCGTGCTTTCTTTGGTTACTTTCTTTGCACGAGCAAAGAAAGTAACGCGTCAGCAAGGCGCAACATGAGCCATCAAACTGCTCCGATACCGCAGCCTGCACAGGCTCCAACACAGTCACCTGAATCTCGTCTCAACCATCGCAATGGGTCGATGTAAGATGAAAGTGCTCTAGCCGCCTGAATCTTAATTCACCACCCGCAGCGCCTCGCCACGACCGAACGCCTGTACCGTTTCCAGCGTCTGCGCAATGATACGCTGACGCGCCTCGGTGCTGCCCCAGGCGTTGTGCGGCGTTACGATCAGATTGGGAATGTCACCGCTCAGCAGCGGATTACCACCCCTTGGCGGCTCCACACTGAGTACATCAGTGGCAGCCCCCGCCAGCTCGCCACTGCGCAGGGCATCTGCCAGTGCCGCCTCATCAACAATGCCACCGCGGGCCACATTGATCAGCAGAGCGGACTTTTTCATGCGCTTGAAAGCAGCCGCATCAAGCAGGTTGCGAGTATGCTCGGTCAGCGGACAGTGCAGCGTCAGCACATCCACCTGGGCAAGAAGCTCATCCAGCGGCGTACGACCCGCTTCAGCGGGCCCGCCCGGGCGCTGCGCGATCATGACCTTCATGCCAAAAGCCTCGGCAATGCGCCCGACGCCCTGACCCAAGTTGCCATAGCCGACAATACCCAGTGTCTTGCCAGAGAGCTCTGCGATAGGAAAATCCAGAAAACAGAACTGCCCAGCCTGCTGCCAGCGCCCGGCCTGCACCGCCTGGTGGTAATCCAGCAGGCGCGTACTGAGTGCCAGCAACAGCGCGAAGACGTGCTGAATCACCGAGTCATTGCCGTAGGCACGGCAATTCGACACCTGAATACCAAGGCGCTGCGCGGCCTCAAGATCCACATTATTGGTACCCGTCGCAACCACGCAAATCAGCTTGAGTTGTGACGCCTGCTCTAGCGCAGCGGCATCAAGGCGTACCTTGTTGACCAGCACCACCTCGGCATCGCGGATGCGCACAGCCACGTCTGAAGGCGCTGTGGCCATGTGAGTTTCGAAGCTCTCGAACTCGCCTGCCAGCGCCGCCAGGTCGATATCTTCCAGGCTTTCGAGATCAAGAAATACTGCCTTTTCCATATGCCTCACTCCCTGCTGTTTTTCTACTTTTCAAGAGCTATTTAGCGCTTTTGTTCAGATACGAAAAAGGGGCCTTAGCCCCTTTTTCGTTAACCTGTTATCACTGCTCGTTCAGGCTCAGCCCGAGTCAGCCTGCAGGCAGGTGATCCTTGATGCTCCACAGAATCTCTTCTGCCACCAGAGACGGTGCTGCCAGGCCTTCAGCCGTGTCGACACTCAAATAGCTGCCGCTGCGCGAACGATTCATGCGCAACTGATAGCGCCCCACGAACTCATAATTGCCCGTTTCACGATTCAGGCCGCCATCCTTGCCATCATCGCCAAACACATAGATAACCTTGCCGGCAAACCAGATCTTGTAACCTTCGCGATTGGCCAGGTTGTCTGGATCGGCCAGATCGCTCTGATCCACCACGCCCTCAACAAGACGGTCGGTCTGCTTGGCGCTGTAACTGATGCCATTGTCAGCGTCAGTCTCGCCAAAGCCCAGGGTGCGTTCGAACAGGCCGGTATCAAACTTGATATCGTCACGCTCGCCGTGCAGCCACTCAAAGAAACCGGCCTTTTTGGAATCGTCCACCGGTGTCGTGGTGGTGTAGGTCAGATAGAAAATGCCACGTTCCTGATCCCGCGTACCCACGTCCAGCTCTGCCGCCGTAAGCGCACTATCGATCAGGCTCCAGGCATTATCAATCGAGGTTTCGATCTTCAGCGTCGGATTGCCACGCGAGTCACGCCCCAAGAGCGGGCGCACCGTATCGCGCTGCTGCAGCGCCAGCAGGCTCTGCGCACTGGAATCGGCCGTGGCCTTGCTGAGGTAACGCAACATGTCGAACATCATGTCGCTCTTGTAGCCGACATTACTGGCCTGAGCACTCCAGTCGATAGTATCGACCTGCTGACTAAACGGAAACGCTACATGATCAATCCGAATGGACGTGCGATCGTAGTTTTCCGGGTCCGGTTTGAGGCTAATACGCAACTTGTTGCGAGTATCGGTATCAACATTCTGAAAAGTCAGCTTTTTGATCCAGCGATCAGCAAAGCCGTATTCCTTGCCATCAACGCGAATCCAGCCGGATTCCATCTGCCCCTGACGCGGGTCAGACTTAGCCAGTTCGATGTCGTTGAAACGCCAGAAATCCTGCAGTTTGAGCCAGACATCGGCGATGGGCTCATCCACCACTATGACCTTCTCATCACCCAGACGGGACAGATTGACTCGCTCGGAACCCGTATCGGCGTAAAAGAATTCCGGTCGAGGCACCTGAAAGTCGCTCTGACGCAAAGTGGCGGTATCACCCACCACCGGCACTACCAGCTGCTCGTTCAGCTCACGAGTCTGCAGGTGCGGCGGAATTTCCAGCCGCGACTGCGCCTGGGCGGCTTCATAGTCCTGGGAGCGGTTGCGCACCAGACCATCGTCGCCGTAGAGCGGGTTGTTCGACAGGTAACTGCAACCTGACAGCCCCGCGACTGCGACCAGTAGCGCACCGGTCAGCGTTTGACTCTTCATCATGATGGGTTCAGCCCTGAATGATGCCGCTCTCGCGCAGCGCATTGCGAACGATCGGCTGACAGCTCTCGGCCAGCAGCGTCAGCGGTAAACGAATACCGGGACCAATCAGACCCATTTCGTACAGGGCCCACTTCACCGGAATCGGGTTGGACTCCACAAACAGCTGAGTGTTCAGTGGCATCAGTTTTTCCTGCAACGCCCGGGCACCTGCAGCATCGCCCGCCAGGGCCAGGCGGCACAGCTCGGCCATCTCGGCCGGTGCCACGTTGGCGGTAACAGAGATATTACCGTGACCGCCGGCCAGAATCAGCTCAACCGCCGTGGCATCATCCCCGGAGTAAATTGCAAAATCCTTGGGTGCACGGGCTACCAGATCACGGGCACGATCGACATTGCCGGTCGCATCCTTGATACCGATGATATTATCGATAGCGGCCAGACGCAGCGTAGTGTCGTTGCTCATGTCACAGGCAGTACGGCCCGGCACATTATACAGAATCTGAGCTACCGGCACGGCTTCAGCAACCGCCTTGAAGTGCTGAAACAGGCCTTCCTGAGTCGGCTTGTTGTAGTACGGCGTTACCAGCAAACAGGCATCGGCACCCAGATCTGCTGCGCGGCGGGTCAGGGAGATGGCCTCACGGGTCGAGTTGGCACCGGTACCAGCGATCACCGGCATGCGCCCATCGACACGCTTGATGATGCGTTTGATCACCTGACAATGCTCGTCATAATCGAGGGTCGCGGACTCACCGCTGGTCCCAACGGCAACGATCGAATCGGTGCCGTTATCCAGGTGCAAATCGACAACTTTGTCCAGAGCGTCCCAATCGACATCTCCGTTGATCTGCATCGGCGTAACGAGCGCAACAATACTGCCAGTAATCATTACTTTCTCCATCTGACAAATTCGGGTCTATGGTACGGTTCGCACCAGACTCGTACAACGAGATCCGAATTCCCCGTCGGCCACGGCCAACAGCGGGTTTGATCTCGCAGAAAGGCCCAGTATTCTATACGATTTGCACGCCCGAAGCGTACCCGTTTTTTGACCCAAAAAGGAATCCCCATGAGCCTAGTATCCCTCAACCAGCCCATACCTGACTTTAACGCCCAGGCCACCAGCGACCTTGCGGTTGACTCAGGCGCCCTGCGCGGCCGCAACCTGGTGATCTATTTCTACCCCAAGGACAGCACCCCCGGCTGCACCACTGAAGGCCAGAACTTTCGCGATCTGTACGAAGAGTTTCAGGCACTGGATACCGATATATTTGGCGTGTCACGCGATGGACTGCGTGCACACGAGAACTTCAAGGCCAAACAGGCATTCCCGTTCGAGCTGATCAGCGATACAGACGAGAGCCTGTGTGGCCTGTTTGACGTAATCAAGCTCAAGAAGCTGTACGGCAAGGAGCACATGGGCATCGAACGCAGTACTTTTCTGATCGACAAAACCGGCACCCTGCGCAACGAATGGCGCAAGGTAAAAGTCGCCGGCCACACCGACGCCGTGCTCGAAGCCGTCAAGGCGCTCTGATACACCGCCGCGGGCAGCCCGACGGGTTACCCGCGACCCTCTAAAATGAGACGACCCTGACGCTAAGACGGCGGCTGACCGTCACCAGGAAGCGCCGGCAACTGACTCCCCGGCCAGGCATTCAGAATGGCCTTTACCAGGGTCGCCAGAGGAATGGCAAAGAACACACCCCAGAAACCCCACAAACTGCCAAATATCAGCACCGCTACTATGATGGAGACCGGGTGCAGGTTCACCGCTTCCGAAAACAGCAGCGGCACCAGCACGTTACCGTCCAGCGCCTGAATAATGCCGTAGGCCACCATCAGCCACATGAACTCGGTACCCCAGCCAAACTGAAAGAAGCCAATCAGCGCTACCGGCAAGGTCACCAGTGCGGCACCTATATAGGGCACCAGCACAGACAGACCGACAATAATTCCCAGCAGCGCAGCGTAATTTACCCCCAGGAAGGCCAATGCCACAAAGGTAACGCTGCCGACAATAAGGATTTCCAGCGCCTTGCCACGAATGTAGTTGGCGATCTGATCATCCATTTCGCGCCATACCTTGGTCATCATCAGGCGACGCTCCGGCAGGAAGGAAGTCCACCAGCCCACCAGTTTGCGACCATCCTTGAGAAAGAAAAACACCAGTATGGGCACCAGCACCACATAGATCAGCAGCGCCACCAGATTGCCGAGGGAATTGAGCGAAAAGGTCAGCACCCATTGCCCGGCCCGGCTGAGTTCCGTGGTCGCCAGCTGGATCAGCTCGCGTACCTGGGACTCGGAAATAAAGTCGGGGTATTTCTCGGGTAACAACAGCAATAGCGACTGCACATGGGACACCATGCGCGGCAACTCATTAAACAGGGTGACAAGCTGCTTCCAGGCCAGCGGCATGACAAACAGCACCAGTGCCAGAAAAAAGCCAACGAAGGCCGCGAATACCAGCATCACCGCAGGCAGGTGATTCAGCCCTCGCGAGACCAGCCAGTCGACCGAGCCCTGCATCAGAAACGCCAGCACTATGCCGGCAAAGACTGGCGCCAGGGGTTGCCCCAGAGTAACAATGACCGTCAGACCCACTGCCAGCAGCAGAAAGAGCAACAGGGCTTCTTCGTCGGAGAAATACCGATCAATCCATTTACCGAAAATCTTGCGCATATAATATCCCTGCAGGCTAGGAACGCCGGATAATGTAAATGTAACGCTCGCCCTCTGTGAACGATTGCAGCAGCTCATGGTCACACTGATCGGTGTATGCCTTGAAGTCCCGCACCGATCCCGCATCGGTCGCAATGACCTTTAACACAGCACCGCTTTGCAGCCGGTTCAGTGCCTGCTTGGCCTTGAGCAACGGCAACGGGCAATTCAGCCCACTGGCATCAAGTACCTGATCGAATTCACCGCCTACCATGATTACCCCTCTTGCCGGGTCGCTTGGGAAGCTGGATATTAGCATAAAGCTCTGTACGATAATCGTCAGCGACTGATGATAAGGAAACCCATGCTAGCGCCCAAAAAACTGCCCGCTCTGCTGCTGGGGCTACTTCTGTCCATGCCCCCGCTTGCCCAGGCGGCACAGAACCTGCCGACCATCGGCGACACCTCCTCCTCCATCGTATCGCTGTCGCAAGAGGCACGCCTGGGCGATACCTGGGGTCGAATGCTGCGCGGACGCGCCAAGCTGCTCGAAGACCCCATCGTATATAGCTACCTGGAAGACCTGCTGTGGAAGCTCGCCGCCAACAGCGCACTACAGCAACCGCAGCTTGAACTGATCACCGTCGACAACCCAACGCTCAATGCCTTTGCGGTACCGGGCGGCATCGTCGGCGTACACGGTGGCCTGCTGCTATCAGCCGAAGCTGAAGATGAACTGGCCTCGGTACTGGCGCACGAACTGGCGCACCTCAGCCAGCGCCACTTCGCCCAGCAGCTGGAAGAAGAAAGGCGCAACCGCCCCTTTATGATGGCGGCAGTACTGGGCAGTATTCTGGTGGCGGCAGTCGATGCCCAGGCAGGTGCAGCAGCACTGAGCTCAACGATGGGCGCCAATGAGCTGGCACGGCTTTCATTCAGCCGCCAGAACGAACAGGAAGCCGACCGCCTTGGCATGGCCACACTGGCATCATCCAACATAGACCCCAGCGCCATGCCGCGCATGTTTGAGCGCATGCAGCGCTCGATGCGATTTTACGGCGATCGCCCACCGGAATTTCTGCTCACCCACCCGGTGACCCAGTCCCGTATCGCCGACTCCCTCAACCGCGCCGCCCAGCTGCCCGTACCGATGGCGCAGCGCCAAAGCCAGGAATTCGATATCGCCCGCACTCGTCTGCAGGTACATTACGCCAGCCAGCCTGGCGTCATTATGGCCAGTTTTGAAGCCGCAGCACAAAACAGCGGCAGCAACCGTGACTATTACGGCCTGGCACTGGCCGCAAGCGCCAATGGCGATCACGCCAAGGCAATCAAGGCGTTCGACCGCCTGGATAGCGCCTGGCAGCAACACCTGTATGTGCGCGTCAGTCGGGCCGAAATTCTTCACGCCGCCAAGCGTGACAGCGAAGCCGAGCAGATCCTCAATGAACTGAATCAGCTCTATCCTGACAACCTGCCGGTGCAAAAAACCTACGCCCGCCTGCTGCAGGACATCGAAAAACCCGCCCGGGCCGCACGCCTCTACGAATCACTGCTCAGGCGCTACCCCAATGATATCAACAGCCGCTTCAACCTCGCCGAGAGCTATGGCCTGGAACAGCAGATTCTGCGCGTGCACGAAGCCCGCATCGAGTATTTTCTGCGCACGGCAGACGTCGACAAGGCCCTGCGCCAGGTGGACTTTGCACTGAAGGAAAAGACACTGTCTGAGTCAGACCGCGCACGCCTGGAAGCCTACAAGACGGATGCCGAACAGCTGCGTGAAAACCTGAAAATGGATTTTTGATAATACGCGAGGATCTATACAACAATGCCTGTCCCGACAAGCGTCGGGACAGGCACTGGGGGTCGCACCACCCGTAACGGGCGCTGCGTGACTTATGCCGTTGATCTTGTAACCTGCAGCTTGCGACTTGTGACTTGTAGCTTACGGCTTACGGCTTATAACTTGCACAAGGTCACAGGCACCCGGGGCCGCAAGACCCCGACAAATCCTTTTAGCCCTGAGACTACCCCTTGAGTGCCACAGAGAAATCCAGCATGCGTTGCAACGGCCGGCGCGCCGCATCGATAAGAGACGCATCGACCAGCACCTCATCACGACCCTCTTCCAGCGCCGTCACCATATTCTCCAGGCCGTTCAGTGCCATCCAGGGACAGTGTGCACAGCTGCGACAGGTCGCACCGCTGCCGCCGGTGGGCGCTTCGATAAAGACCTTGTCCGGAGCCGCCTGCTGCATCTTGTAGAAGATGCCGCGATCGGTGGCCACGATCAGCTCGCGGTTTGGCAGCTCCGCCGCCGCCTTGATCAGCTGGGACGTTGATCCCACCGCATCGGCCAGTTCGATAACCGAAGCCGGTGACTCCGGATGCACCAGAATAGCGGCATCGGGGTACACCTGCTTCAGATCCAGCAACCCCTTGGCCTTGAACTCTTCGTGCACGATGCAGGCACCATCCCACATCAGCATTTCAATGCCCGTCTGCTTCTGCACGTAGGCACCCAGATGCTTGTCCGGCGCCCAGATGATTTTTTTGCCCTGATCTGCCAGATGCTCAACCACATCCAGCGCAATGCTGGAGGTCACGACCCAGTCTGCCCGCGCCTTGACCGCCGCCGAGGTATTGGCATAGACCACGACTTCATAGTCCGGATGCGCATCACAGAAGGCGGTGAATTCCGGCGCAGGACAACCGATATCCAGCGAACAGGTCGCCTCAAGGGTCGGCATGAGAATGCGTTTTTCCGGACTCAGTATCTTTGCCGTCTCCCCCATAAAACGCACACCAGCTACCAGCAGCGTGGTTTCCGGTCGGGCACTGCCAAAGCGCGCCATTTCCAGCGAATCAGCGACACAGCCGCCGGTTTCTTCAGCCAGCTCCTGGATAATCGCTTCGGTGTAATAATGCGCCACCAGGCAGGCATTCTTTTCTTTCAGCAATGCCTTGATACGCGCTTTATAGCGATCAACATCCGCGCGACTCATGTCGTCCGGCAAATGTTCTTTGGCTAAGTGCTCCTGCACCAGGATGCGCTCGGAGATGTCCTGCTTGCTCAACATAGGCGTCATGTCAGTCTGTCAAAATTGGGGCAACAAACCCGATGTGAATTTCGAGGCGCAGAATAATACCACAGTTCTGCGCCAGCGGTCGCCGTCACTGCTTTGACCCGATAACCCAATCATTGTGCCGACTCTGCGTGACTGCAAGCCCCGCAACACTGATAGCGACCAAAATATCAGCGAACCTTGTCAGCAGAGATGCCAATCGCACCCAAAGCAAACAGACATAAAAAAAGAGGGAGCAAAAAATGCTCCCTCTTTTTTCGAATTTGGTGGGTCGTATAGGATTCGAACCTATGACCAATTGGTTAAAAGCCAACTGCTCTACCAACTGAGCTAACGACCCGATGGGCTGCGCATTCTAAAGACTTTCAGCCTCGATGCAACCCCTGCAATCAACTTTTATGCCTGATAGCGGGTCGGATCCTCAACACCGGCATCTTCAAAACCCCTGGCACGCAATCGACAGCTATCACAGACGCCACAGGCCCGTCCCTGCTCATCCGCCTGATAGCAGGACACTGTCAAGCCATAGTCCAGCCCTAGCCGTCGACCTTCGGCAATAATATCCGACTTGGTTAGGCTCATCAGCGGCGTCTCAATACGAAATGGCTGACCGCTAACACCCGCCTTGGTCGCGAGATTAGCCATAGTTTCGAATGCGGCAATAAATTCGGGCCGACAGTCCGGATAACCGGAGTAATCCACCGCATTGACACCGATGAACAGGGCTCTGGCATCCAGCACTTCGGCCCAACCCAGCGCCAGGGAAAGAAATACAGTGTTGCGCGCCGGCACATAGGTCACCGGAATCACGCCCTCAACTTCCTGCTCCGGGACATCAATCGAATGATCGGTCAACGCAGAGCCACCAAAGTCCTCCAGATGCAGGCGAACAACCTTGTGCTTGTGTGCACTAACACCCAGGGCACTGACAACGGCACGGGCAGCATTCAGTTCAGTCTGCGAGCGCTGACCATAATCAAAACTCAGCACATGGCAGTCGTAACCCTGATCGAGCGCCATCGCCAGCACTGTGGCCGAATCAAGACCACCGGACAACAAGACAACGGCTTTGGGAGAGGATTGAGTCATCAAAACAGTTTCCGCTTTTAAAAATGTGAGCAGTACAACAAATAACTGAGCCCGGACAGGCCGGGCTCAAGCGAACACCAAGCGCCTAGCGCTTAAAATTTTGCGCCAATCGCGCGGCAGAACTTTGCGGGAAATCACGTATCACCCGCTCCAGGTAACGCGCCGACTCAGCCGTGTTGCCACGCTGATAATTCAGCACCCCCAGCTTGTAGAGCGCATCGGGCAGCTTGGTACTGCCAGGAAAATCACTCACAACACGGGAAAAAGCTGTTTGGGCAAGATCCAGTTGCTGCTGGGCCAGGTAAATTTCACCGAGCCAGTAGTGTGCATTCGCCAACCGGGCACTTGCCGGATAGTCCTGCACGAAACGCTCAAAGGCGCCAGCCGCTTCAGTAAACTTGCGCTCTCGCACCAGCGCAAAGGCATCCTGATACGCCTGATCATCGCCGCCTGCTCCGGAAGACGCCAAAGGCGCGTAAGTAGGCGCAGGCGCAGCAGTTTCAGGCTCAGGAGCACCCGCACCTGGCAACGGCGTACCAGAGTTAAGTTCAGGAACCACAGGAGCTACGGCTGCACCGGTAATCAACGCGCCCATGCGGCGGTCGAGATCACGGTATCGCTCCAGCTGATCCTTCTGCATACGATCGAACTCGTATTGCTGTGATTCCACCTGGCCGCGCAGGCTGCGTACTTCATCCTGCAGTTGTTGCAGCATCATCATGAGCTGCGCCTCCTGCGTGCCAAAAGCCTGCCCCGAGCCGCCACTGGAATAGCTCTGCCCTGGCCCCGGCGCGATCTCAATGACCGGCACGGGGTCCGCAGCCAGAACCGCTACTGGCGCAAGCGCCAGTAGCAATCCCAGAAACCTGAGCCTGAATACAGTCATGGGCACTTAGCGGCCAGCGTATTTCAGCTCAACGCGACGGTTCTGAGCCCAGGAATCCGAGCCATGTCCCATCACTGCCGGCTTTTCTTCGCCGTAACTGATTACTTCAACCTGACCGGCGTTGGCACCGTTCACCATCAGGAAACGCGCAACTGCGTTACCACGACGCTCGCCCAGGGCGATGTTGTATTCACGAGTACCACGCTCATCGGCGTGACCTTCCAGGCGAACGTTTGCCTGCGGGTTAGACGACAGGTAGCGTGCATGCGCTTCCAGATCAGCGAAAGATTCGCCCTTGACGGTAGACTGATCAAAATCGAAGTAGAAAACTGTCTGCAGGTTTGCAACTTCAGCCGGCAGGTCGGAACCCGACAGTCCGCCCATACCCGCGGAACCGGAGGTCATGGCACCGCCTTCAGAACCCATGCTACCGCCCATATCTGCGCTGTCAGTCTGAGTACTAGTGGAGCTGCAACCTGCAACCCATGCGAATGTAAGAGCCAGAGCAGCAACCTTGGTAACGTTCAACGCACGCATTCTTCTATTGCTCCTTGAAGCGACCGTCTTGGCCGCTAATGTGTAGACTAAAGTAATGTTAGCCCGGTCCTATTGCAAGTAGGGGGACCAGGCCGGCTCCCTAACATCACCCGATGACGAGGGCATGCGAAAGCGCACCCGACCATCGAGAGAAACTGCCGCCAGTACACCGGTACTACCCTGCTGGGTCGCGTACAGCACAACGCTGCCGTTCGGTGCTATGGTTGGCGATTCGTCCAGAGACGTCTGAGTCAGTATATCCAGGCGCCCTGTTTTAAGATCCTGCACTGCAATATTGAAGGCCGCTCCAGCACCGGCACTGCGATGCACCATGGCCAGGAAACGGCCATCCTGGGTCAGCTTGCCGCTACTATTGTAGTTGCCCTCAAAGGTCACACGCTCAATGCGCCTATCCGCCAGGTAGACACGGTAGATCTGCGGCTGCCCACCCCGATCCGACGTAAAGAGTATGGACTGCCCGTCCGGCGCCCAGGTCGGCTCGGTGTCTATGCCGTAGTGGTGCGTTACCCGGGTTAGCTGGCGGCGCGCCAGGTCCAGCGTATAAATTTCAGGGTTACCATCCTTGGACAGCGTCAACGCCAGGCGCTGACCGTCCGGCGCCCAGGCCGGCGCACCGTTGAGTCCCGGAAAGGACTGAATTTTTTCCCGCTTGCCACTGGCCAAGTGCTGCACATAGATTCCCGGACGCGAGCTTTCAAAGGATACGTACGCCAGCTTGCTGCCATCCCTGGACCAGGACGGCGACATGATGGGCTCGCGGGACTCCAGAATGGTACGCGCACGCGCACCGTCGGCATCCGCCAGCTGCAGGCTGTAGCGGTGCTGGCCAGCGCCCTGACTCTGCGCCGTCACATAAGCGATGCGGGTAGAAAAGGCACCGCGCAAACCTGTAAGCTTCTCGAATACTGCATCGGCGATATAGTGCGCCATATCACGCATATTGCGTGTTGAGCCACTGATCTGCTCACCGAACACCCGCGTTTCCTTGAGCACATCGTAGAGCTCATAGGTCACCTGCAATTGCTCACCGCCGGTCGAGCTTACGCGACCAATCAGCAGATAATTCTGCCCCGATACGCGCCAGTCCCGAAAGAACACCTGCGCCTGCTGCTGCGGAAAGCTCAACATGTCAGCGCGTTTCATGGCACCGAAAAAGCCGCTGCGGTGAAGGTCAGTGGACACGATCTCGGCGATATCCTCCGGCAGCGGCGTAGTGCCACTCCAGCCAAAGGGCACCACAGCGATGGGCGTCGGCGCATCTACACCCTGGGTGACTTCAATCACCAACTCCGCGCGCACACCGAATGCCAACAGCATCAATACGCAGCACGCCAGCAACCTTTGCTTCATCGCTATTACCACCTTAATCCCTCCGGTCGGAACTTAACTCTGAATTTTCTGAAATTGCGCTCGAACGTCAATGGATCCAACTCAGTCAATCTAGAAAAACGATCGACCTTGTACACCGCCTGCACCGCCGTAGCGTCAAATCCTGAATCACCACTGCTCAGCACCAGATTAGCACTATCAACTTCGCCGGACGGGAAAAGGCGTATTTCCACCACCGCCTCCATGCCGTTACGAGATGCGCTTGAAATCCGCCAGTAGCGCTCCAATTCACTTCGTATATAGTCACCCATCGACACCATCAGCTGCTGCGATGCGCGATCCGCGGCCATCTTCTGCTGCTCCTGGGCCAATTCTTTTTCAAGCTGCGCCAGTTCACGTGCTTTTTCGGCTTCCTTGCGCTGCTGTTCTTCCTGCTTGCGCTTGGCTTCGGCAACACGCTTGGCTTCGGCTTCCGCCTTGGCCTTGGCCGCCACATCTGCCTGTTTTTTCTTCTCGGCCGCGGCTTTTGCCTGATCGTCAGCCTGCTTTTTCTTCTCGGCGGCAAGCTTGGCCTGATCGTCCGCCTGCTTTTTCTTCTCAGCGGCAAGCTTCGCCTGATCATCTGCCAGCTTTTTCTTGTCAGCCGCAGCTTTGGCCAGATCCTCGGCCTGTTTTTTCTTCTCGGCGGCGAGCTTCGCCTGCTCCTGCGCCTTCTGCTTTGTCTCAGCGACAGCCTTAGCCTCAGCAGCCTTAGCCTTCGCCAGAACTTCAGCCTGCTCCTTTTGCTGGCGCTGGGCTTCTGCCTTCTGCTCAGCCTCTTTTACCGATTTTTCCTTTGCCGCCTGCTCATTCTGGGCCTTTAGCTCCTGAGCCTGCTGTGCCTTTGCAGCCTTTTCCTGCGCCGCCAGCTCCTGCTGACGCTGCTTTTCCTGCGCCTGATCGCGCTCGTTCTGCTTGAGCTGCTCGGTTTTCTTGCGCGCCTCTTCAGCGCGACGCGCCTGCTCGGTCTGCTTTTCCAGCGCCTGACTCACCGCGCCCAGATCCACCATCTGCGCCTGAATATGGCGCGGCTTCAGCTCCCGCGGGTCGGCCTGGTCGAACCAGTGACCAGCCAGCAGCAACACCACAGCCACATGCACCAGAAACGCAAGCAGGCTGGGTACCAGATAACTGCGCTTATCCACCGACCACACCTACTCGGTTACCAGCCCGACACTGGGTGCGCCGGCCTGCTGCAACAGCACCATAAGCCCGACGACCTTGTCATATTCAACGCGTCTGTCACCTTTGACCAGCAACATTTTTTCCGGATTCGCCGCCAGCACCTTCTGCACACGCTCACCCACATCTTCTGCACTGACAACCGACTGTTCGGTGCCGCCAATATTGATGTAGTACTGCCCCTGTGCATCCACCGTAACGATCAGTGGTTCGCTGTCCTTGCTGTCCACAGGGTCGGCTGAGGCCTTGGGCAACTCCACATCCACACCCTGGGTAAGCATTGGGGCGGTAACCATGAAGATCACCAGCAGCACCATCATGACGTCGATATAGGGTACAACGTTGATCTCGGCATTAAGCTTGCGCTTGCGCTTCTGTCGTCTAATCATGAGATTGCCTGATCAATCCGCTGAATGAATGCGACGGTGCAAAATACTGGAAAACTCATCGGCGAAGGTCTCGTAACGGTTAAGCAGCCCTTCGGATTTGGACGAGAAGCGGTTATAGGCAATGACCGCCGGAATCGCCGCAAAAAGCCCAATCGCCGTAGCAATCAGCGCCTCGGAAATACCCGGTGCCACGGACGCGAGCGTCGCCTGGTGCATATTGGCCAGCCCGCGGAATGAGTTCATGATGCCCCAGACAGTACCGAACAGACCTATATAGGGACTGGTCGAACCAACGGTAGCCAAAAACGGCAGGTGCTGATCCAGCTTTTCCTCTTCACGGGCCAGCGCAACACGCATGCTGCGCTGAATACCTTCCATCACTGCATCGGGATCGTAATTGCGCTGCTGCGTCAGGCGAGTGAATTCCTTGATACCGGAGCGGAAAATATTCTCGGCACCATTACCCGGATCCGGAGACTGATTCACTTCGCGAAACAGATGCCCCAGATCAACGCCCGACCAAAAGCGCTCTTCAAACACGGCCAGACCTTTGCTGGCATCACTGAAGACGCGGCGACGCTGAAAAATCATGATCCATGACAGGAAGGATGCCAACAGCAATATCAGCATAACCAGCTGCACAACCAGACTTGCGTTGAGCACCAGACTCCAGATCGACATTTCCTCGACCACAACAAATTCCTCTCACGCGCCAGATCACAAGAAGTGCCGGCTGACTCGGTTGATAAATCGAACTACCCGATGCCACATAAAGCAACGAACAGACCAAAACAGGTTAATAGGTTCTGGATGCAATAAAAAGCTTCCCGACAGCCTCTGTCGACCCTAACACAGACTTGCCTGCGATCGCTGTATGATAGCGCTCAAGCAGATTGGTTCAGCCACATCCACGAGCGCCGCATGATAGCGGCTCCAAGCTTGCTGCAGAATGAACAAAGCCACTGCTAGCAGCCTGTCGGACTTGACCGATCGTAGCGAGGGAAAGTCCGTTTCGAGGCAGTTTTTGAGCTCTTTTGAGACGAATAGTGGTTCTATTTAACAAAAAAGAGCGCGAATAATGCCCAGAATCGGCTTTTCCACAGTAGATTAGCGTTAAGTCCGACTGGCTGCTCGAACCCCGCCCCACGCACACTGTCGCACAACCTTAACAGGCGCACGCAGCAGAGGTGAATAAGGGTAAGCATACAAAGTCGTTTGCGCGATGGGCAGGGACCAGGGACCTGGGCCTTTAGGCGTCGAGCGAATTCTGCGCACACAATAGCAGGCGCAAAAATTTATTCAAGCAGCTTATGCAGCGCCAACGCAAAAAGAATTTCAGCCGCCATGACCGCCCTTAAATAGTGCATGGAAACGGCCAGAAACAGGCAAAGCCGACCCCACAACTTTCACTCAGGGGTTGCGTTCAGGCACCGCCAGACCAAAGTGCAGATACGCATGATCGGTGACAATGCGCCCTCTGGGTGTGCGCATGATAAAACCTTGCTGAATGAGATAGGGCTCCAGCACGTCCTCGATGGTATCGCGCTCTTCCGAAATCGCCGCCGCCAGATTATCGACGCCAACAGGCCCACCACCAAACTTCTCGATCATCGCCAGCAACAGGCGCCTATCCATATGATCAAACCCGCGCTCGTCGACGCTAAGCATGTTCAGTGCCAGATCAGCCGTCTGCCGGTCAATCTCGCCATTACCCTTAACCTCAGCGTAATCCCGCGCACGCCTTAGCAAGCGATTCGCGATACGTGGTGTACCCCGCGCTCGCCTGGCAACTTCCAGCGCACCCTCAGACGCTATGCTGGTGCCAGACAGACGCGCTGAGCGCTCGACGATCTGTGCCAGATCATCAACGCCATAGAATTCCAGCCGCTGCACTATGCCAAAGCGGTCGCGCAGCGGGGACGTCAGCAGCCCGGCACGGGTTGTTGCCCCCACCAGGGTAAAGGGCGGCAGCTCTATCTTGATTGAGCGCGCCGCAGGCCCCTCCCCGATCATGATATCGAGCTGATAGTCCTCCATGGCCGGATAGAGAATTTCTTCCACATTGGGGCTCAAACGATGGATTTCGTCGATAAAAAGAATATCGCCAGGTTCCAGACTGGTGAGCATGGCCGCCACGTCACCGGCCTTTTCCAGCACAGGCCCGGAGGTCGTCTTGATGGCCCCCTTCATCTCGTTAGCGATGATATTGGCGAGCGTGGTCTTGCCAAGACCGGGCGGTCCGAATATCAGGGTATGGTCCAGGGCCTCGCCACGCTTGCGTGCCGCCTCGATGAAAATTTCCATCTGCTCACGCACCCGCGGCTGACCTTCGTAATCCGCCAGCGTCTTGGGGCGTATCGCCCTATCCAGCACATCCTCCGTCGGGCTCGCCTGGGGCGCAATAAAACGGTCTGCTTCGATCATACAGCCTTACTCCACAGCGCCAGATCTGACATCTATCAACCCCCGACCATTGACTTGAGGGCTTGGCGAATCAGCGCTTCACAGGGCGCATTGGCATCCAGCTGTCTGGCCGCCTGGCTCACAGCCTTGGTGGCTTCAGCGGGCTTGTAACCCAGCGCCACCAGCGCACTCTCCGCCTCGGAAGTCGCATCAGGGCCTGCGACAGGCGCCTGCTCACCGGGGGCGGACAGCTGAAATTCGCCGGCACCGGACACCTGCAACTCCTTGAGTTTGTCTTTCATCTCGACGATCAGTCGCTCCGCGGTCTTTTTGCCGATGCCAGGCAAACGCACCAGCGATGCCGTATCGCCCTGATGCACCGCCCGCACAAAGCTGTCGGCATCAATGCCCGACAAAATGGTCAGCGCGAGCTTGGGACCAACACCATTCACCTTGATAAGGGCACGGAACAGACTGCGCTCGCCCCGATCAGCAAAACCGTAAAGCAACTGCGCATCTTCACGCACCACAAAGTGGGTGTAGAGCACCACCTGCTTGCCACGCTCGGGCAGGCGATAGAAGGTATTCATCGAGGCTTCGAGCTCGTAACCAATCCCACCCACCTCTACCAGCAACTGCGGCGGATGCTTTTCCAGCAACTCCCCTCTCAGACGTCCTATCACGGCTCTTTTCTCTCCAGATTACGGGCTTCTTCGGGTGATTCCAGCCTGTGCCCTGCCACTATAAATTCAGGCAGCCTCAGCCCCGCCACGATGGAGGCCATGCGAAACACAAACACTATGGTCATGGCACTCAACTCCAGCCAGCGTGTGGGCTCGGTCATAACATGGCTGAACACCACATAGACGACCGCGCCCACCAGCGCGCAGCTGGCATACATTTCACCGTTCCATTGCAAAATCAGCGGCACCTGGCCGGTGAGGATATCGCGAATCATGCCACCGGCCACACCGGTAATAACGGCCATCATGACCACCACTACATCAGGCATACCCAGGGCGAGGGCTTTCTGCGCTCCCAGAATGGCGAACAGCGACAGCCCCAGCGCATCCAGAATCAGCAGCAGGCGCCGGGGGTACCGGATATAGCGCGACAGCACAAAGGCCAGCACCGCACTTAAAATGGCCACCCACAGGTAGCGGGTATCGCCAATCCAGAGCACCGGGTGAGCATTCAGGGTGATGTCCCGCAGCGTACCGCCACCCAGCGCCGTCACAATACCCAGTACCACCACACCCAGAATATCCAGTCGCTTGCCCTGGGCGGCAAGCGCGCCGGTGGTAGCGAACACGGCAACACCGGCGAGGTCCGCCACATAGACAAACTCAAGGTAGGTCATTTGCGCCAGCGTCCGTTACGACTGGCGCAGACACCCAGGGTACGCACCATGCTGCTGCGGGTATGGGCATGACAGATGGCGATGGCCAGGGCATCAGCGGCATCGGCCTGGGGCAGGCCCGGCAATTTCAACAAATAGGACACCATGTGCTGCACCTGCGCCTTGTCGGCGCCGCCATTGCCTACCACCGCCTGCTTTACCTTGCGTGCGGCATACTCGTATACCGGCAGGTCTCGATTACTGCAGGCGACGATGGCCACACCGCGCGCCTGCCCAAGCTTCAGGGCCGAGTCCGGATTGCGTGCCATGAACACCTGCTCGATCGCCATTTCCTGCGGACAGTATGTTTCCACGATCTCACTGACGCCGGCGTAGACCTGCTGCAGCCGCTCGGGCAGCTCATCGCCCTTGATGCGAATGCAACCACTGGCTACATATTCATTGCGCCCATCGACATGGTTAATCACCCCGTACCCGGTGATCCGCGAGCCGGGGTCAATTCCTAGAATCAGCATACAGATTCGCTTATCCCTGAGTGCGTCTGGGCCATGATAGCGACTCAGACGCACTGCTGCGCAAAATAAAAGGCCGGAGCCCGGATTTAACCGCCGCATCAATACAGGTCTGCAAGGACCTCACTGACGACGACTAAAATCCTGACCCCGGCCGGGAGTGTCTCGACGGGTTGCCCGTAAAACGAAATGACTTATTCGTCTTCCATGGCCTCTTCGGGAATATCGGCATTGTGGAAAACGTTCTGCGAATCATCCAGATCATCCAGCGCGTCTATCAGCTTCATGACCCTGCGGGCAGTGTCGACATCCAGCTCTACCGTAGTGGCCGGAATCATAGAGACTTCGGCAAACTCGGACTTGAAACCGGCCGCTTCAAGACCCTGCTTGACTGCCATGAAATCCGCCGGCGCCGTAAACACATCCACAGAACCGTCATCATTACCGACCACATCTTCTGCACCCACCTCCAGCGCCGCTTCCATGATGGCGTCTTCGTCCGCGCCTTCACCAAAACTGAGCTGACCTTTTTTCTCGAACAGGTACGACACCGAGCCGTTGGTCCCCAGATTGCCACCAAACTTGTTAAAGGCAGCACGCACCTGGGACACGGTACGGTTAACGTTATCGGTCATGCACTCAACCAGAATCGCCACACCGTTGATGCCATAACCTTCGTAGGTCAGCTCGTCGTAGCTTTCACCCTCCATGCCGCCGGCACCGCGCGCGACCGCCTTGTCGATGGTATCGCGCTTCATATTGGCACCCAGTGCCTTATCGACCGCCGCGCGCAGGCGCGGATTGTCATCCGGGTTAGGCCCGCCTTCCTTGGATGCCACAGTCAGCTCGCGAATCAGCTTGGTGAAAACCTTGCCGCGCTTCGCATCCTGGGCCGCCTTGCGGTGCTTGATGTTGGCGAATTTCGAATGACCTGCCATCGGTATACCTCTTGATCTGCAGAGCCGCCGCAGCGGCCCCGCCAGTACTTTTTATCAGGGGGTTTTGCGCAAACGAATGTTCAATTCATGCAGCTGGGCCGCACTCACTTCGCCCGGCGCATCGGTCAGCATGCAGGACGCGCTCTGGGTTTTCGGAAAGGCAATGACTTCACGAATCGAGTCTGAGCCGGTCATCAGCATCACCAGACGATCGAGACCGAATGCCAGACCACCGTGGGGCGGCGCACCGTATTTCAGAGCGTTGAGCAGGAAGCCGAATTTCTCCTGCGCTTCCTCATCCTCGATACCCAGAATTTTGAACACTACCTTCTGCATGGCCTGGTCGTGGATACGGATGGAACCGCCACCCAGCTCAGTGCCATTCAGCACCATGTCGTAGGCACGGGACAGCGCTGTTTCTGGTGCAGCCTTAAGCTCGTCGACGCTGCAGCTGGGCGCCGTGAACGGGTGATGCAGCGCGGTCAGACCGCCCTTGCTGGTTTCCTCGAACATCGGGAAGTCCACCACCCACAGTGGCGCCCACTCGCGCTCGATCAGACCCAGGTCTTCCGCCACCTTGATGCGCAGCGCACCAATGGCTTCGCTGACGATCTTGGAGCTGTCTGCGCCGAAGAATACGATATCACCGTTCTTGGCCCCCAGGCGCTGCATGATCTGCATGGATACGTCTTCACCCAGGAACTTGACGATCGGCGACTGCAGCCCCTCAACACCGTCTTCCAGCGCATTGACCTTGATCCAGGCCAGACCACGGGCACCGTAGATGCTGACAAACTTGGTGTAGTCGTCAATCTGCTTGCGAGTCAGCACAGCGCCACCCGGAACCTTCAATGCCGCAACACGGCCCTTGGGATCCTTGGCCGGGCCGGCAAAGACCTTGAAGTCGACCGTTGCCATCAGGTCGGCAACATCGACCAGCTCCATGGAAATGCGCAGATCCGGCTTGTCCGAACCAAAGCGACGCATGGCTTCGGCGTAAGGCATGCGGGGGAATTCGCCCAGATCCACATTCATCAGGTTCTGGAAGACGCCGCGGATCATTTCCTCGGCCATGCCCATGATCTCTTCCTCGTTCATGAACGAGGCTTCGATATCCACCTGAGTAAACTCAGGCTGGCGATCAGCGCGCAGGTCTTCATCACGGAAGCACTTGGCAATCTGGTAGTAGCGATCAAAGCCGGACACCATCAGCAGCTGCTTGAACAGCTGGGGCGACTGCGGCAGTGCGAAGAAGGACCCTTCATGGGTACGGCTTGGTACCAGGTAGTCACGCGCGCCTTCAGGCGTGGCACGGGTCAGGATCGGGGTTTCGATATCCAGGAAGCCATGGCCATCCAGGTAGGTGCGCAGCGCGCTGGTTACCTTGGAGCGAAAGCGCAACTTGTTCTGAATTTCAGGACGACGCAGGTCGATGTAACGGTGACGCAGACGCACGTCCTCGCCCACCTGCTGGTGATCGTCCAGCTGGAACGGCGGCGTTTCCGCCTTGTTCAGGATAATTAGCTCCTTGCCCAGCACTTCAATCCCGCCGGTGGCCATGTCCTTGTTCGAGGTGCCCTCTGGGCGCGCCCGCACTGTGCCGCGCAGTTCGATAACAAACTCGCTGCGCACGCTGTCCGCGAGCTTGAAGCTTTCTTCACGGTCCGGATCAAATACAACCTGGGAAATGCCTTCACGGTCACGCACGTCGAGGAAGATAACCCCGCCGTGATCACGGCGACGGTGAACCCAACCCATCAGCGTCACATCTTCGCCGATATGTTCTTCTCTCAGCTCGCCGCAATATTGGCTGCGCATAGTTTCCAATTCCTGTCGATTAACCATAGGGGGACGCGCCCCGAAATCTTGTATAGCACCGCATTAAGCGGATGCTAGCTGCATACCTGTCGCCTGCCGGATATCACAGCAGTACACCACTCACGGGCAAGCGGTAATCCAGACCTTACCCGGAGCCCAAAAACTCTGGGCTGCACGATGCAGGGCTCAAACCCCATATCGGCTACTGGCAGCAAAACACAGGCACATGACGCAAAAACGCCGCCTGCGCACCACACAGGCGTCACAAAGCGGCGAATTATACCTGATTTGAAAGGCGCTTACAGACCTGCCCAGGCTAATTTTACCTGCACTTAGCCCGTACCTTAGCCGACACACACGTCTGTACTGCTGCCGTCGGCCAACACCTGCCAATCAAACGGACTGTGGCACGAAGTCCAGCTCACCTGACATCAGCGCCTGCAGCTTCTTGCGGATATCCCCAACCTGCTCCGCGGTGTAACTGCGCGCAGGCAGCTTGCCCCACACAGGACCAGGCCAAGCCGGGTCTTTTTCGAACCGCACGATGTGATGCAGGTGCAGCTGTGGCACCATATTGCCCAGGGACGCGACATTCATCTTGCGTGCGACAAAGGCGTCAGCCAGATTTTCGGCCAGAAAGCAGGATTCCCGCATCAGCTGCACCTGATCTTGTGATGACAGGTGGTAAATTTCGCTGACACCGCTGCGCCGCGGCACCAGCACAAACCAGGGATAGTTGGCATCATTGATCAGCAGCAATCGACAGAGCGCAAAGTCTCCCAACGCAATACAGTCCTGCGCCAGCTGCGGGTGGAGTTCAAATTCGAGTTCCAGCTCATCCATCTTGGGGCTCCTGTTCGCCACACCAAAACCCGATATTCTGCACCCGGGCATTCATGGAAGTATAGGTAAAAATGCTTGAACTCAAGATTCTCACTGACATCAGCGCAATAGGCCCAGACACCTGGAACCGACTCTGCGGCATAGACTACCCCTTTCTGCGTTATGAATTTCTCGCCGCCCTGGAAGACAGCAATAGCGTCAGCCCTGAAACCGGCTGGCAGCCCCTGCATATCGCTGTCGTACAGGACGGCGAAACCATCGCTGTGATGCCGATGTACCTTAAAACCCACTCTTACGGCGAATACGTGTTCGACTGGTCCTGGGCTGATGCCTACCAGCGCCACGGGCTGGACTACTACCCCAAACTTGTCACGGCCATCCCTTTCACCCCCGCCGCCGGACCTCGTATCGGCAGCAGCCAGCCGACAGAAAACCTGATGCCCGCCCTGCTGGATGCCATTCGGCAGCTGGCAGAGCGCTTTGGGGCCTCTTCCTGGCACGGCCTCTTCGTAGAGCCCGAACTGCGACAGAGCATGGAAGCATCCGACCTAACGCTGCGCCTGGGCACCCAGTATCACTGGTTCAACGAAGACTTTCGCAACTTCGACCATTTCATGGAAAAATTCGCCTCGCGCAAACGCAAGAACATCCGCCGCGAGCGCCAAAAGGTGATCAAGCAACAAATCAGCCTGCGCCGCATTGAAGGCACCGACATCAGCCCCGAGCTGCTCGAGGTTTTCTACGCCTTTTACCAAAACACCTATCTAAAGCGCGGTCGCACAGGCTACCTGACACCTGAATTTTTCCGGCTGCTACACCTAAACATGCCAGAGCAGCTGCTGCTGGTGCTCGCCGAAAAAGACGGCCAGCCCGTTGCTGCGGCGCTGTCACTCAAGAGCAGCTCCACGCTGTACGGCCGCTACTGGGGCTGCCTGGATGACTACGACAGCCTGCATTTTGAAACTTGCTATTACCAGGGTATCGAATACTGCATCGACCAGGGTCTGACCCGCTTCGACCCCGGCGCCCAGGGCGAGCACAAGATTCAGCGCGGTTTTCAGCCGATCGAAACCTGGTCCGGCCACTGGGTCAAACACCCAGGCTTCGCCGGTGCCATCGACAAGGCCATGGGCGAGGAACGCAGCGCCATGCGTGCTCAAATTGAAGAATTAACAAGTTGGCTGCCATTTAGAAAGGACTGAAACGCCATAAAACATCGGCCTTTGCAGGCGTACAATCGCTCAACGCACTGCAATATGGAGCACAACGAGGATCGCATTAATTTCACTTTGCAGCCGCAGCATGAGCCACAATAAACAAGCAGGGCAGGCGCATGAATTTAAATACGCAAGCTTCCATAGCGACCATCAGCAAGCCCTTCTACACTCATGATTGCTCTCAGGGACGGCAATGCAAAAAGTGAAGAGCACCCCCAACCATGGAGATAGCACAGTATGTTGACGTATGAAGAATGTTTGGCAATGTGTGACTTGACGGAGGCTGAAATCGAGGCAATCGCGGAACATGAACACATGGACCCCATGATCGCGATGGCTCTAGGGCAGTACCTGACATCCCACCACGGCGACCAGCGAATCAAGAGCATCATTCTTGATGACATAAAACGCGCTGAACGGTGCGGCAATACAACTCATGCCGAAGTCTTGCGCAAGGTGCTGCAACACTTTCTGGCAACCCACCCGGAACATGGCAACAGCGCCGCCGCGTGACAGCAAGTTGTACTAGAAACCGCTTAATCAGACTTTCAACCGAAGCAGAGACACTTCCCCCTTCTCTCTCTGCTGCGTTTCGGGCAGAAGCCGGCACCAAGGCGCCGACTCCTGCCCGCACTTTTATTTGACCACCCCTGACACACGAAACGACATCAGACGATAACGGCCAAGCGCCAGTGCACTACAGCATGGTATCTGCGATCGCCAGCACCGCCACATAACCCACACTATAGGCCAGCAGCAAACGCGGCAGAAAACGCAGGTATGTCGCAAAGCTGAGAGCTTCAATCTTGCTCATGGCAATAACTCCCGCCGCCGAGCCGATGATCAGCAAGGATCCGCCCACACCGGTAGCATAGGTCAGCCCCATCCAGTCCGCACGATCCATGTCGATGCCGGATTTGAGGATGGCTGCAGTCAAAGGCACGTTATCCACCAGCGCAGACAGCAGACCGACCACGTAGTTGGCCGCATAGACCGGCATCACCTGGTACAGCGCCGGCAACTGATCCAGCACCGACAGCTCCTTGAGCATGCCCACCAGCAGCAGCACGCCGAGGAAGAACAACAGGGTGTCGAACTCGATCTCGCGAATATACTCCAGTACGCTCTGGCTTGAGGGCGTATTGCGGTTAAGAAACTGGTACATCAGAAACATCACCGAGAGCCCGAACAGGAAGCTCAGTACCGGCGGTACACTGAAATACACGCTCATGAAGAGCGTCGAGCCAATGGTCAGCACGAACAGCAGCGCTATCACCTTGTCACGCCCGCCGATGGGACGCCGAAAATGGGGAATATCCAGCTCGCCCGTGGTGCCGCCGAGCATTGTCAGCAACAGTACAACGACCCCCAATACAGCCGCAGGTATGAGCATAAACAGGTTGCTGATACTGACCTTGCCAGCCAGGAAGATCATCAGGGTGGTCACGTCGCCGGTAATCAGCGATACACCACCGGAGTTCACCGCAAACACCAGCAATGCCGCAAATTTCAGCACGGTTTCGGTCTTGAGCTTGAGAGAGGACAGCAGCGATAGCATGATCAGGGATGCAGTGATGTTATCCGCCAGGGACGAAAACGCCAGGGCCAGCAGGGCCATCAAGAGCATCAGCTGACGCTGACCGATACGCGCTGGCAGAATGCGATACACCATCTGGGTAATCAGTCCCTGCTGGTTGAGATAGGCCACAAAGGTCATCGCCGACATCAAAAACAGCCACAGGGTGGCAATATCCAGCAGGTTTTCGTTCAATTGCGCCTGAATGGTCGCGGCATCAGTGCCGGGTTCAGGAAAGATAAACGCCAGCAGCCAGACGAGGGTTCCCAGAAACAGGCTCGACTTGGCTTTATTGATATGGACAAAGTCTTCGGCCACGATCAACACAAACGCCAGCACGATAAGGCATAGCAGTATCCAATGCATGGAGTGGTTCACTCCCCAGGTGTGGGCTGTCCCGCAGGGGGACAAAAAATTGGCAGTTCACTGGCCCCTTTCAAACGGGCCGGATTGCCAACACTGGGCATGATGAACAGCCAATCGCTTCCTGCTACACACCAGGAGGCCGGCATCAACTGAATACCACCGCTGCAGCTACAACTGGCAGACACGGTCGTGGACGAAGGAGCAAGCACCTCAAAACGCGCTCAATATGCCCAATTGCGACACTAAGGTCGAGCCCTGCCCGCATAAAATATTGGCCGACCCAGCCCCGCCCTGCTTGCGCGGTACGTCAATCGCTCCGATTTCCTGGCTCCAGAGCCTGCTAGCAGCCTGTCGGACTTACCACTGATCTACTGCGGAAAAGCCGATTTTGGGCATTATTCGCGCTCTTTTTTGTTAAATAGAACCACTATTCGCCTCAAAAGAGCTCAAAAACTGCCTCAAAACGGACTTTCCCTCGCTACGATCGGCCAAGTCCGACAGGCTGCTAGCACGTCGTTTAACCCGCGCGGCATCTCGCTACCAGGCGAATCAAACCTAGCTAATCATTAATTAGGCGCAGAACTTAAGTCGCCAGACCATGCGCAACCAAAGTACAGAGCCAATTGGGTACTTGTGCATGAGTGAAAAATCCTGGGCTAAAAATGCCACGGGCCACCCTTAGGTGGCCCGTGGCCGGCTGCAAGCAGCCGATATTAGTGAAGCGCTTCGTACTTTCTTTGAATCGCTGCAAGTTTGGGTTGAATATCCAGAGGGGCATAACGGATTGCCTGATCAAACAGCGCTCTGTTCTCTTCAGACAGGCGTTCGTCCTCGGTCATAACAGACAGCTTCTGCATGGCTTCAACGAATTTAGGATGGGTTTTAAGCTTGGTTTCCATAATGGTGACTCCCATTCTAGGCAGCATTTCTTGCTCACGCTTATTATTGTGCCGCAGGTGCACAAAACTTCAAAGCTAATCTTCACCCTCCGTGCAGCGCCCGCCGAGCGCGATACCCTCGGCGGTGACAGTTTCAGTTACAGGGCGGCGACTGCAGGATCATCAGCGCCGACTGGGCGTGCTCAGCCGCTTCGCGACCGAGATCCGTCAGATAACCACCATCAGCCTGAGTAATCAGACCTTTTTCAAACAGCCGACCGGTGGCAGAAACCACCGCAGTTTCAGCGTCATGGTGTACCTTGAGGCCTTCCTGGGTTGTCATCAGATTGAAGCGGTTCAGCATGTTCAGCTCTTCAATCATTTCAGGCGAATATGGCATGGGCAACTCTCGCATTAGGATTATTCTTCGAAATTAGGTGCTGCTCAGCATAGAACGATTCACCTATTCCCGTACAGTAGGCAATGCAGCAGAAACAGTCCGCAGCTGTACCACAGGCACAACACCGTGCGGCCCCCGCTTCACAAACCGATGCCCCCTTGCCAAGAAATTAGATGACTTTTGCATCGCTGGCAACCACTGCCAGGCCGTGTTGAGGCCCAGCGGGACAAAGACATTAACGCTTCACTGCAGTGGCGCTATACTAGGGCTCGATATTCGCGCCCTGTGCGCGACCTGACAGGGAGAAATAACATCCGCCGTCTGCCACCACTCAATGCACTGCGCAGCTTCGAAGCCGCCGCCCGCCACGGCAGCTTCAATAAAGCGGCCGATGAACTCTATGTCACACCTTCCGCCGTCAGCCACCAGGTCAAAACACTGGAAGACTTTCTGGAAGTGCGCCTGTTTCTGCGTGAAAAACGCAGGGTCAGCCTTACCAGTGCAGGCGAACGCTACCTGGCCTCTGTACAGCTGGCGCTGGATGAAATCGACAGCGCTACCCGACGCCTGATGGCTTCGCCAAACTCGGTCGCAGTCACCATCAGCGTGGCGCCCGCCTTTCTAACCCGCTGGCTGGTGCCGCGCATCGGTCAGTTTCAAACTGAATACCCCGATGTCGAACTGCGCCTTAGCGCGGCCTATGGCCCGATCGATTTTGATCATTCAGATACCGATATGGCGGTCAACTTTGGCCGTGGCGGCTGGCGTGATGTCGAAAGCACCCACCTGCTCAATGTCCGCCTGGTCCCGGTCTGCAGCCCCGCTCTGCTCACCGGCGACAAGCCCCTCAACAGCCCCGAAGATCTCAAGCGCCACACCCTGATCCGAGTCGCCGACAGGCCGGATGAGTGGCCGCGCATTCTGCGCCAGGCCGGCGTCAGCAGCACCGACATTGGCCGTGTCATGACGTTCTCAAGCACATCGCTGGCCATGTCAGCCGCGATGGAGGGCGTGGGCATTGCGCTGGGCGATGAAAAACTGGTGGAGCGAGAGGTACGCTACGGCCAGCTGGCCAAGCCTTTCGACCTGGTACTGGACAGTGGCAATGCCTTCTTCCTGGTGTACCCCAAGGGCCGGGCGCTGAGTTACGGCATGAAAGCCTTCCACGACTGGGTGATCGAAGCGATCACCCACGATGCGCCCATGTCAGGCATCAATACCTGAGTCAGAGTTGATTGTGCGCGACGGCAAGGAGGCCTCCGGCAGAGGGGTCATGCGACTGAGGCCCCGTTCGCGGGCCGACTCCAGAATCAACTCATCCGCCTGCAGATAGACACGTTCCGCACCGCGCAGAACACGCAGTAACGCCTCCTCCTGGTACATGATGGCGGCGAAACAGAGTTTGCGTGTTGTGGCCAGACGCTCGACCCGCAGACTGCCGTTATTCAGCTCATAGGTGCCGGTGAACTGGTTGCAGCCGGCAGAGCCGAATACATGGCCCTGATCATCAAACTGGATACTGGAGTTGATCGAAGCAGGTACTGGCTGATCAGCCACCTGGACTACCTGCCAGCGAGTGCCGGCAAGGCTGGGTATTGCCACTTTTGTACCAAGGGCAACCGGTGTGGACCCTGTGCCCTGTTGCTGTAATCCAGCACAGCCCGCCAGCAACCCAGCTGCGACCAGAGCACATGCGCCCAGACAAGTACTGCCAAAGATCCGCGTCATCCGTAAAGTCCCTTTAAATTCACTGCCTACGCAGCATAGCAGGCCGCACTCATATGGTGCGCCCAACCGTGGCATCCCTGCCGTTTAACGTTCGTATTGCACAGCTCACTCACCAGGCAAGAAGGCCTGGCGGGTGAAGCGCTTTCGAGTCACATCATTCAGATATCGATAACATCGAAGGGCACCTGGGGGTCCACATCGGCGGCGTAATCTACAGCATCCAAACCGAATCCGAACAGTTTCAGGAACTCCGCCTTGTAGACCGCGTAGTCTGTCAGGTCAAACAGGTTCTCGGTGGTCACCTGAGGCCAGAGGGCGCGGCATTCGCTCTGAATATCATCGCGCAGCTCCCAGTCATCAAGGCGAAAACGGTTGCCCTCATCCATCTTGGCACTGGTGCCGCACAGGCCTGTGGTGAACAGACGCGCCACCTGCTCCATGCAGCCTTCGTGCACGCCATGTGCCTTCATGATGCGGAACACCATGGACAGGTACAGCGGCATGACCGGAATGGCCGAGCTTGCCTGGGTCACAACGGACTTAAGCACCGCCACATTAGCCTGGCCGCCCTTGGCAGCCAGCAGGCCGTTGAGGGCCGTTGCGGCGCGATCAAGATCCTGCTTGGCCTTGCCCAGAGCGCCATCCCAGTAAATTGGCCAGGTGATATCGGTACCTATATAGCTGTACGCCACCGACTTGCAGCCTTCAGCCAGTACACCGGCATCATTCAGCGCATGCAGCCAGAGTTCCCAGTCTTCACCGCCCATAACAGTAACCGTATTGGCCACTTCTTCTTCGGTCGCAGGCTCAACTTCAGCCTCGATAATGCAGTCACGGTTGGTATCGATAGCGGTTGCGCGGTAAGTTTCGCCGATGGGCTTGAGCACCGAGCGCACAACTTCGCCGGAATCCGGCATTTTGCGCACAGGCGATGCCAGGGAATAGACCACCAGATCAATTTGCCCCAGATCCTGCTGAATCAGCTCAACAACCTTCTGCTTGGCTTCATGGGAGAAGGCATCACCGTTCAGGCTTTTGGCGTACAGACCTGCGGCATGCGCCTCTTGCTCGAAAGCAGCGGAATTGTACCAACCGGCGGTACCGGTCTTGCGCTCAGTGGCAGGCTTTTCAAAAAACACGCCAATGGTGGCAGCACCCGAACCAAAGGCCGCAGCGATACGGGACGACAGGCCATAACCGCTGGACGCGCCTATCACCAGCACCCGCTTTGGGCCATTCTCAACAGTGCCATGCTGGCGGGTATAGTCGATCTGCTCGCGCACGTTCTGAGCACAGCCCGTAGGATGGGTGGTAGTACAGATGAAGCCGCGGATTTTCGGTTGGATGATCATGCTTTTTTCAGTCTCAGGCCATTCAATTCGATGCACAAAGTGTGCGGCAACGATACCCGAAACTCCCGCCTGATAACAGCCCGCTGCCTGCCCCACCCAAACCCGCCGACTGATAACGCGCACTGCATGCGACACTGCTTGATACAATCATGCTCAATCCGTGCGACCTGCCCTATCCACCAGCCATCGAGTGCGACTCCAGGCCTGTCAGGTCAGCGCAGCCACCAGCGCCTGTTCCGGTGCAAAGCGCAAACGCACTGTATCCCCAGGCAATAGCCCCCTCGCCAGATCACGCGACACCAGCGCACAGGCCTCATCGCCGCCCTTGAGACGCACCTGAAGCTCAATACTCTGGCCACAGTCTTCCAGCCCGGTGAGCGTACCCTCAAGCCGATTCAACCCAGGATCAGAGAGCAGCGCTGCGTCTGCAATTAATTCGATGGCTGGAGCCTTGAGCAACAGGAGCACGTCCTTGCCCGGCGACAGTGCCAGGCGTTCGCGACTGCGCCGGGTAATACTCGCGCAAAGCGGGGTACCATCGGCCAGGGCTGTGAAAATGCGCTCATCCGGGCCTATCGACTCAATGCGTTCGACGACACCAAAAAACTGATTGCGGGCGCTGGTTTGCAATGACATCCGCGCCATGACCCCCAGCAAACTGTGCAGCGGAATACTGTCGTCCTCCAGCGCCGCCAGCGCTTGCCCCTGCACCTGCTCCAGCAATTCATACAGCTGCACAAAACGAACACCACGGCGGGTCAGCGCGGCTCCGCCGCCACCACGCCCGCCCACCGCAGATTCGACAAGCGCCTCGGGACTGCGCAGATTCATCTCCTTGACTGCATCCCAGGCGGCCTTGTAGCTAAGGCCCGCCAGTTTTGCGCCCTGACTGATGGACCCGGTAACCCCTATCTGACGCAACAGAGCGATACGCTTGGGATTTGCCAGCAGTTTGCTGTCCTGCAGCAGGGTCAGTACGACCTCAAGTTCCATAAATCTCCACTTCGCACGCACCTTAACCGACGCCTTGACCGCCACCGCACCAGACGCCCTGGCCACCCATTGTGCCCGTCGCAGCCAAAACCTCAAGCCATGGCAACAAGAGCAAACAGCTGCGCGTAAAAAGCAAACCGCAGTGCGGTGAACTTGCATAGCGCTATATACCTTGATATATATCGATACCCCAATCAACACTCAAAATCCGCGCCTGTCACCAGGCCCTGAATGCTTTACTGCCGGACAGCCCCCATGCGCCTGAAACCCATCGCCGTATTGCTTGGCCTGCTGCTAGGCCTGCTATCCGGCACCACCCGCAGCGCAGAGTCTCTCAGCATCTATGCGGCCGCCTCGCTGACCAATGCGTTAAACGACGTGATCGCCGCCTACGGTGAAACCCACTCGACAAGGGTCATCGCCAACTATGCCTCATCATCCACCCTGGCGCGCCAGATAGCACAGGGCGCGCCGGCGGATCTTTATATCTCGGCCAACCTGCAATGGATGGATTATCTGACGGAGGCCGGCGTACTGGCCGATGACAGCCGCCGTACCCTGCTGGGCAACCGCCTGGTGCTGGTCACTGCCCGCGACAGCGCCCTGGCAACCGTTGAGCTGCATCCGGACTGGGATCTGGCCGGCGCTCTGGGTGACAGTCGTCTGGCCCTGGGTGATCCTGATCACGTGCCGGCCGGACGCTACGCCAAAGAAGCACTGCAGTGGCTCGGGCTCTGGCCGGTCGCAGAACCGCGCCTGGCCCGAGCCAACAATGTGCGTGGTGCCCTGGCACTGGTTGAGCGCGGCGAAGCCCCCTTGGGCATCGTCTATGGCAGCGATGCCTTAAGCGCCAGGGTGCGGATTCTGGCAGAGTTTCCACCCCACAGTCACAGCCCCATCGACTATCCAGTCGCCATTGTACGCAACGCAGACAGCCCCGCCGCCCGCGAGTTGCTGGCTTTCCTGAACGCGCCCCATGCCACCGATATTTTTCGTCGCCACGGCTTTGAAGTTCACTAGATGCTGAGCGAATACGAATGGCAGGCACTGATACTCAGCCTGAAAATATCCAGCGTCGCGGTGCTCTGGAGCCTGCCGCCTGGCATTCTGCTGGCCTGGCTGCTGGCCCGCGGGCGTTTTCCCGGCAAGGCACTGCTCGACAGCCTGATTCATCTGCCGCTGGTGCTACCACCGGTCGTGATCGGCTATCTGCTGCTGATTGGCATGGGTCGCCAGAGCATGATCGGGGGCTGGCTGTACGAGAGTTTTGGCCTTAGCTTCAGTTTCAGCTGGCGCGGTGCGGCACTGGCCTCCGCCGTGGTGGCCTTCCCGTTACTGGTACGCGCCATCCGGCTGTCACTCGAGGCCGTGGACCGCCGCCTCGAAGAAGCCGCCCACACTTTGGGCGCAGGACGGCTGCGCGTCTTTGCCACCATCACCCTGCCCCTGACACTGCCCGGTATTCTGGCCGGCACCGTGCTGGCCTTCGCCCGCTGCCTGGGTGAGTTTGGCGCGACCATCACCTTTGTCTCCAATATTCCCGGAGAAACACGCACCCTGCCCCTGGCCATGTTCAGCTTTATCGAAACCCCTGGCGCTGAAGCCGAGGCCGCTCGCCTGTGCGTAATCGCCATAGTCGTTTCACTGGCCGCTCTGCTGTTCTCCGAATGGCTGGCCCGCCTGACCCGCCGTCGGCTGGAGGGCGCATGCTGAGTATCTGTATTAAAAAGCGCCAGGGTGACCTCGACATGGAGCTGGATATCCAGCTACCGGCACAGGGTATCAGTGCCATCTTCGGCCGTTCAGGGGCCGGCAAGACGTCCCTGATCAACATGATTAGCGGCCTGGTGCGCCCAGATCAGGGCCAGATCGCGCTAGGTGACGAGGTGCTGTTCGACAGCCGCCGCAATATTCATCTGCGCCCGGAGCAGCGCCGGATCGGCTATGTGTTTCAGGATGCCCGCCTCTTCCCGCATTACAGCGTGGAAGGCAATCTGCGCTACGGGTCTCGCAAAACAAACCCAAAACAGTTTGCGGATGTGATCGAACTGCTGGGCATAGGCCCGCTGCTGCTGCGCGCGCCTTCGACCCTGTCAGGCGGTGAACGTCAGCGCGTTGCCATAGGCCGAGCTCTGCTGAGCCAGCCACGCCTGCTGCTGATGGATGAGCCACTGGCCTCCCTCGATATGCCGCGCAAACGCGAGTTGATGCCCTACCTGGAGCGCCTGGCGGCGGAAGTCCAACTGCCGATTCTGTATGTCAGCCACAGCCTGGATGAGGTACTGCGCCTGGCAGATCACCTGGTATTGCTGGACAAAGGCCGCGCCCCCTTGCAGGGGCCACTGGAAGAGGTCTGGGGATCGGCACAGATGCGCCCCTGGTTTGCGGCAGAGGATCTAAGCTGCGTACTTAACGCCAGGGTGCTATCCCAAGAGCCAAAGTGGCAGATGACGCAGTTGTCACTGGGGGAAGATTTGCCACTTTGGGTGCGCAGCATCGAGATGCCGGCGGGGCAACAGGTACGATTGCGCATTCGTGCCAACGATATTTCCATTGTGCGCACGCGGGCGCAGCACAGCAGTATCCGCAATGTGCTGCCAGCACGCATCGAAGCGCTGGAGCCGGATGAAAGCGGTCATCAAATGGCGGTGCAGCTGTGTATCGGCAGCCACCGCCTGTGGGCGCATATTACGCTCTGGGCCGCATCTGAACTGGGATTGAGTGTCGGTGATGAGGTGTTTGCCCAGATCAAGGGAATTAGCCTCAATCAGACAGACTGGGCCGCCCACGGGGGGCGACCCTGATCAGATCAGCAGACTAACGGGTCTTCTGACGCATGGTGACAAACTCTTCCGCCGCCGTCGGGTGAATGCCGATAGTGGAGTCGAATACCGCCTTGGTGGCGCCGGCCTTCATGGCAATCGCAATACCCTGAATGATTTCACCGGCATCGCCGCCCACCATGTGCACGCCAACGACGCGATCAGTGGCTGAATCTACGATCATCTTCATCAGGGTGCGCTCGTCGCTACCGCTTAACGTGTGCTTGAGGGCACGAAAGCTGGAGCTGTAGACGTCGATAGCACCATAACGCTCGCGGGCCTGCTCTTCACTCAGTCCCACGGTACCGATATTCGGCTGGCAAAATACGGCGGTAGGAATAAGGTCGTAGTCGACCTTCTCCGCCTTGCCATCGTAGAGGTTGCGCACCAGCGCCATGCCCTCAGCCAGTGCCACCGGCGTCAGCTGGACGCGATCCGTCACATCCCCCAGCGCATAGACCGACGGCTCACCGGTCTGGAACTGCTCATCAACAATGATGGCGCCATTGTCACGCTGGCGAACCGCCACATTTTCCAGCCCCAGGTTGGTCACGTTGGGCACCCGCCCTGTGGCATAAAGCACGCAGTCGGCGTCCAGTACTTCACCGTTTTTCAGCTCGACTCGCAGGCTGCCATCCGCCGCCTTCTGAATCCGTTGCACATCCGTATTAAACCGCAGGTCAACGTCTTTCTTGCGCATTTCCTCGGCCACAAACTCCCGCACTTCCTGATCAAAGCCGCGCAGGAACAGCTCACCGCGATAGATCTGGTGCGTTTTTGCGCCCAGACCGGCGAAGATGCCGGCAAATTCCACCGCGATATAACCACCGCCCACAACAAGGACACGCTCAGGAAAAGCATCCAGATCGAAGACTTCATTTGAGGTCGTAATATGCTCGCGACCTTCAATATCGGGCACGAAGGGCCAGCCGCCGGTCGCAACCAGAATGCGCTCAACACTGTAGTGATCATTACCCACCGCCACTGTGTGAGCATCCACAATGCGGGCTCGCCCTTCAATCAGGGTGCAGCCGGAATTGACCAGCAGATTGCGGTAAATACCGTTGAGACGTTCGATTTCCTGGCTCTTGTTATCGCGCAGCGTTTCCCAGCGAAAACGGGGCTTTTCTGCCTGCCAGCCAAAGCCCTGCGCCTCGCAAAAATCGTCACCATAGTGGGAGGCATAGACATAGAGTTTTTTCGGTACGCAACCAACGTTCACACAGGTACCACCCAGGTAGCGGTCTTCGGCAATGCCGACTCGCACTCCCATGGCAGCCGCCATTCGACCCGCACGCACACCGCCGGACCCGGCTCCAATTACAAACAGATCAAAATCGTATTCAGCCACTCTGGCCTCCCTCTAGCTTCTCAGTATCTGTGGCGACCTACTCTATAGATTTCGCCATCCAGAGGCCAATAGCCTGCCACTAAAGCGGAAATAGCGCCCGGCTATATTCGCAGGGATGAGCCGGCCAAACGGGCATGCTACACTGCTGCGCCGCCCGTTATCAGGAGTACTGTCAGGCATGAAGCTGGTCTCATTCAATACCAACGGAATACGCGCCCGCCTGCACCAGCTCGCCGCGCTGATCGAGTCTCACCAGCCGGATGTTATCGGCATTCAGGAAACCAAGGTTTCAGACCCGGAATTTCCAATCGGAGCCATCGAAGCCCTGGGCTACCACGTTGAGTTTCACGGCCAGAAAGGCCACTACGGCGTCTGCCTGATCTCGCGCCAACCCCCGCTCAGCGTACAAAAAGGCTTCCTGACGGACGATGAGGACGCACAAAAGCGCCTGATCATCGGCCGTTACGCCAGTGAGAACGGCACCGAGGTCACGGTCATTAACGGCTATTTCCCCCAGGGCGAGAACATTGCCCACGCCACCAAGTTCCCTGCCAAGCGCAAGTATTACGCGGATCTGCAGGCCCACCTGGAGCAGCACTGCGATCCGGCCGAGCTGCTGGTGGTGATGGGTGACCTGAACATATCACCCGAAGATATTGATATCGGCATTGGCGAAGACAACCGCAAGCGCTGGCTGCGCGATGGCAAAAGCAGCTTTCAGCCCGTCGAGCGCGAATGGCTGCAACGCCTGCAGGGCTGGGGCCTGCAGGATACCTACCGACTGCACAAGCCCGACGACAACGCACACTTCAGCTGGTTTGATTACCGCAGCCGCGGCTTTGAACGCGAGCCCAGGCGCGGCCTGCGCATCGACGCCATCCTGGCAACGGCGCCGCTGGCAAGTCTGTGTACAGACGCAAATATCGACTACGACATCCGGGCCATGGAAAAACCGTCCGATCATGCACCTATTTGGGCCACCTTCGATCTCTGAGATCGCATGTGCGAAGCCCATTTAGCATAACGCCCGCGCATTCGCGGGCGTTATACATTCATCCAAGCCTGGCGTCGCAGCGGCGACACTCGCAGCCGGGACCGCTTTCTACCAAGACTCTTTCTCAAACAAGGCACTTTTAACCAAAATTGGACGTATCAAAACCCGCCGGTTTAACCGCCAGCACGTCGCAGTCCATGTGATCGAAGATCCGTTCAATGGTGCTGCCCAATAACAGTCGATCCAGAAAGCCCCTGGCAACCGACCCCATCACCATCACATCGATCTTATATTGCGCGGCAAACGCGGGCAGGGTGATATGACTTTCCCCCTGCAGCTGATGCACATTGTCAGCCTCGATATACACCAGCTCATCCAGCATTTTATCCAGAGCCTCGCCATGCTGTTGCACAACCGACCTCTGCAGCGCTGCATAGTCGGTCACTACATGTTCATCAAATATTGCCGCCTGCGGCAGGGTCTGAAAGCTGTGCACCACATGCATACGGCCATCGGCCAGGCGCGCCAGCACGCAGGCCTGATTCAGAATGCCGCGATCCAGTTCCGCCGGTGCATCACATTCGTGAAACGGATCGACACAGGCGGCCACCAGAGGTATTCGGCCCCACTGATGGGCCTTGACCAGCAACATGGGCACCGCACACTGACGCAACAACTGCCAGTCATGGTGTTCCATCCAGTAATGCCCCAGGCGGCTGTGGACTCCAATCTGGTGAATCAGCAGATCAGGCCCGTAACGCTGCACCTTGCGTAAAACGCCATCGCAATGATGCCGGTCCCAGGCGACATCCACCTCAACATTCAGCCCCTGGCTCTGCAGGCTCGATGCGGTTGTCAGCAAGCGCTCCTCCACCTGACGCAAATAGCCGTGCTGCGCGTGCAGACCCGCCTCTTTGTCGAACAGGTAGCCATTGCGTATCGAAATATTGAAACAGCAGCAAAATAACTCGATCGAAGCCCCCGAGCGCTCTGCCAGCCAGACGGCCTTGGCGATTGCCTGCTCGCTGTCATGCTGCTCTTCGATATTGACCAGAATCTTGCTAATCGTTTTCATATTGCCTCCTGCAACAGCGAGTCCCTTACTCGAGCCCGGCAGCGCTTCCTGGTAACCGCCCCTGAGAAATTACCGTGCTACAATCACAGGCTCGATCGATAGCGCGACAAAGGAAGGTACGGTCTCCCAGAGACCGACAGAGTCTGTTAGGATCAGCGCACACTATATGAAGGATAGTGCGTTTGTGACGATTCAAGTTCTCCGCCTGCTTATCGCACCCTTTGCTTTGATGCTAATGGCGACGCTGGTGCTGTTCAGCAACCTCAGCCGCCTGTCACCTGACCTGCAACTGCTGATTGTTGCCCTGCCGTACCTGCTCGGCGCTGCCAACCTGCTACTGGGCTTTCTGTTTAATCAGAGTCGACTGCTTTTCGCCGCACTAAACCTGCTGGGTGTCTACGCGCTCATCCAGCTCTGCCTGCAGACTCCACTGGAGCAGCCCGACAATTACGTGCTTTTCAGCCTGCTGTCTCTGCTGCTGCCCATCAATCATCTCGTGATTTGCCTCGCACCCGAACGCGGCCTGTTTAACCGTGGGGCCTTGCTACGCCTGCTACTGCCCCTGGCCACCTACCTGATGCTCTGGTTCCTGTGGCAGCAACAGATTCTGGGGGCCTGGCTCAGCCATCTGCCCATGCTGCTGCTCGAACTCATCACGGCAGGCCACTACCTCAGTGAAGGCGCCGCCTGGCTGTTTGCGGGCACTTTCGCATTCTGCGCTCTGGTACTATCGCTACGCCGCACCCGCGCCGATGCGGCGCTGTTCGTGTCCCTGCTGACCATGCCGGCACTGTTTTTCTGGTTTGATCTGACACACATCTCGCCCCTGCTGTTCACCTGCATCCAGCTGCTGCTGTGCCAGGCATTGATCTCCCACTCCCACCAGCTGGCCTTTATTGATGAGCTAACGACTTTGCCGGGCCGCAGGGCACTGCAGGAACAGCTTAGCAGCCTGGGCCAGCGCTATACCCTGGCCATGATGGATATTGACCACTTCAAACAGTTCAATGATCGCCATGGCCATGATGCCGGTGACCAGGTGTTGCGCATGGTGGCGTCTCAACTCAAGCAGGTTGGTGGTGGCGGACGAGTTTTCCGCTATGGCGGTGAAGAATTCACCGTGCTGTTTCGCGGCAAAACCGAGGTCGAAGCCCTGCCCTATCTCGAGCAATTGCGCGAGGTCATCGCTCGCTACCCGCTGCACCTGCGCCAACTCAATCGCACCGAGAATGCGAAAGAGGGCCGTCAGCAGCGTCAGTCAGGCAAGCCCGCCAAGAAAACAACCAAAAGCTCCGACAAGCCGCTTCAAGTCACCATCAGTATTGGTCTGTGCGAACGCGGGCCTGCCCAGTTGCACAGCGATGAAGTCATGCAACTGGCCGACAAGGCGCTCTACGCCGCCAAACGGGCCGGGCGCAACCGCACCCTCGCCAACTCTCAGCTGACCCGGCGTCCCAGGCGCAGCAGCCAGGCGGATTTTGCATGAATAGGTTTCACTCAACAATCAAGGCTCGTAGCCGATACTCAGAGGATCGACCACCGCTGGGAGCCTGATCCGCCATGGACATAAAACCCGATAACTTCGGCCAACAGGTTTCCGCCCGCGCCAAAGCCGAAGACCGCCCCACTGGTGGCCTGGGCGCGGAGGTTTCTCAAGCGGCCCGTAGCGACAAGCAGCTTACCCCCGCCGAACATAGCCAGGCGCGCAACGAAGCCATTCTCGAAGCCTCCCTCAAGGTCAGCATCACTGTGGGCAGCCAGCCCATGGAGGCGCTGTATCGCAGCGTTATAGGCGCACTCAATGAAACTCTGCAGGCGGACCTTGGCGATTCGGCGATTCAGAACGCCTACGCCACAGAGCTGGATGTCAGCCCCGAAGCCACAGCCGCACGCATCCTGAGCCGTTCAACAGCCTTCTTTGCGTCCTATCAAACCCAGCACCCGGAACTAAACGAAGACGAAGCCCGCCTCAGCTTCGCCGACATCATAAAGGGCGGTATCGACCTGGGCTTTGCCCAGGCGCGGGACCTTCTGGACGGTTTGCAGGTGCTCAAGGGCGATATTGCCAGCGCCATAGACGCGACCTACAGCCTGGTCATGCAGGGTCTGGAGACCTTCCGGACACAGTCTGGGACACCCGTCGAGACTCCCGCAGGCTAGCAGTTAAAGGCACAGCGGCTGATTGAGACTCTGCACGAACCTTACTTCATAAATTTAGGGGCGCAGGTTTGGCAGCCGATCGAGATCGGCCTTGCAGAGGGCTACTCAGCCCTCTGCATCCCAACGATAGAGGGCCAGCGATATGCGCCCACGCAGAAAACAGACCCCTTCTGTCTCAAGCAGGCTGCGCTGGCGCAGTTCTCCTGCGCTGCCCTGCGGCAATGACAACTCGCCCCTGGCGTTTACCACCCGATGCCAGGGCAATCGACTGCCCTGGGGCAACCGGCTGAGAATACGTCCGACCAGGCGTGCCCGGCGCGGCAGCCCCGCAAGCTCCGCCACCTGTCCATAGCTGCAGACCCGCCCGGGAGGAATTCGCGCCACCACCTGCCATATACGCTCGGCATCAGTCAGGGGTTCTGCGCTGACATCAGCCACGGCGCCATCGTGCGCCATGGCTGTCTTCAGACTCATGACTGCAACCGGTACATCTGCCATTCCTCGGTCGCCTCGTTCAACATCATGACCATCTCGACCACATCCTCTTCGGCATTGAAACGAATCTTGAATCCGAGCTTGCGGGCTAGCGTCTGCATGCCCCGGTTAACCGGCAGGGTCGAGCCATACAGCTGCAGCGTGCCCCGGCTACGACAGTAATCGATCAACTTTTGCATCAGCACAACCCCGACCCCCTCCCCCTGCAGGTCGTCCCGAATAACAATGGAGAATTCACTGCGCACATTATCCGCATCCGTCACCGCCCGCACCACGGCCAGAGTCTCGTTGCCGGCGCCATTTTCCCGTGGCGCCGACACCACAAAGGCCATTTCGCGGTCGTAATCAATCTGAGTCCAATTGGCCAGCTCCTGGTGCGTCGGCACACCGCGGCTGTAGAAGTAGCGCATGCGGATCGATTCAGAACTGAGGTGATTGTAAAACTCCAGATGATCGGGCTCATCTTCACCTCGAATGGCTCGCAGCACGGCCTGGCGGCCGGAGCGACGCAGGCGAATCGTCTCGGTCAGATGCTCGGGGTAAGGCGATATTGCCAGGCGTACAGGCTCAGCCACCGACACGGCCACATCCACCGCCAGCAGACCGCGCTTGTTGAGCAGCAACGGGTTGATTTCCAGCCCCGCAATATTAGGCAGATCCACCACCATCTCAGATAGTTTGATCAGCAGGTCGCACAACTGATCGACATCGCGCTCAACCTGATAACTATTTTCGCAGATAATGTCGTATACCCTCGAGCGCTGTACCAGTGTCCGGGCCAACGCCTGATTCAACGGCGGCAACATCAGCTGCCGATCCGCCAGTACATCCACCGTATAACCACCGGCGCCAAACAGCAGTAGCGGCCCAAAAATGGGGTCGCGGGTAATGCCCACGTTGATCTGCAGCGATTGAAAACCACGCTTCATCTGCTGCACGCAGAATCCCATCACCTGGTCGTCACTGAAGCGCTCACGCACGCGGTACTCCAGCCGTGTCACGGCATGGCGAACCTCGCTGACCGAGTACAGGTCCAACGCCAGATCGCGCCAGCGCTGGCGCACCTTGTCGTCATAGCTGAACGGATAGACATTCTCACAGTGCAGTACCCGCACGGCGACTGACCCGCCCAGCTGTTTGGCCACCTCCACCACGCCTTCCACCGTATCGGCGTAGTACGAATGAGACACAGGCACGCCATAGAGATCCAGCAGTTCACAGGCCTGGGCATGGTGCAGAAAGCCGCGCCCTTCTTCCAGCGCCTGAGCCACCAGATTGCGCGCCTGGATATGATTCTGGCTGTTCAGTTTCAGAAAAGGCGCCGGCGTCTGGCGCATGACTTCCTGATTGCGCCTGTAACGCACCATCTGCAGGAAGGCATCAACCGCTTCCTCAGGGGTGATGAAGGTGGCGATACCGGCAGTATTGAAATGATTACGAGCCGCAATGGCTGTGGCGCGACCCATCCAGCAACTGAGCACGTTGCGCGGGGTTCCCCGGGCAACCTCTATCACCGCTCTGGCGGTCTCGACGCCCGGCGCAGGATGCGTCGGCGCGTGTATCACCAGCACCGCATCCACCGCAGTATCGGCGACCAGAATACGCAGCGCACTGGCAAAGCGTTCGGGTGTGGCGTCGGCATTCAGATCCACCGGGTTGCCCCGGTTCCAGCCGTCCGGCAGCAATGCCGCCAGGGCCTCACGGCTGGCCTCTGACAACTGCGCCAACTGGCCCCGCCCGCGCAGAAATCGATCGGTAGCCAGCGCGTTGGGCCCCATACCATTGGACACAATAGCCAGCCGCTCCCCCCGCATGGGCTTCATGCGCGAAAGGGTTTCCAGAGCATGGAACAACTGATCCGAAGTTTCGACCCGCAGTACACCGGCACGACGCAGCGCTGCGTCATACACAAGATCCTCATCGCAAACGCCGGGCGCCAGGCGGGCGCAGTGCTCGGCGTCCTGCACCACATCGGACTTGAGTACCAGCACCAGCTTGTTGCGTGATGCGGCACGCACGGCCGAGAGGAAATCCCGCGCAGAGCCGGTCATGCGATCCATCTGCAGCAAAATGGCCTGGGTATGGGGGTCCTTGGCCAGATAGTCGATCACCGCTGGAATATCCACATCGACACTTTCACCCAGGGTCAGAAAATGGGAAAAACCAATCTCCTGCCCGTTCGCCCAGTCAATCATGGCGGTGCCTATTAGCCCCGACTGGCCAACGTATGCCACCTTGCCGTGGCTGATATTGACATGGGAATAACTGGCATTCATGCAAGACCCCGGCACCAGCAAGCCCATGCAGTCCGGTCCCAGGATGCGAATGCCATAGGGGTGCGCGGCTTCCAGCACTTCCTCATGCAAGGTGCGCTCTGTCTTGCTGTCCCGAATCGACAGACCGCCGGTAAGAATCAGCGCCGCCTTCACCATATGGGCACCGAGCTTGCGAATAATATCGGCGACGGTTTGGGGTGGCGAGCAGATAATCGCCAGATCCGGCATCTTCGGCAGTTCGCTGACACTTTTTACGCAGGGCACGCCCCGCACCATCTCGTAGCCCTGGGCATTAACGACAATCAACTCACCCTTATAGCCGCCATCCAGCAGGTTCTGCAGTACGACGCCGCCCATGCTGTCATCGCGCTCTGAGGCCCCAAAGATGGCGATGGAGTCGGGCTTGAAAAATCGTTTTAGGTACTTTGTTGACACGCGACGCTTCCTGTTCAGACCGAAGTGCTGGGGGGCTGCTCATGCAGGTCAGCCTACTATTTTAGCGTGCAAAGCCGGTACGGGAGCCACTGAATGACATGTCATTGTACATACAGCCATCACACGGACACCCTGCTGCGCCCTGCCAACGCCATCAAAGTCGCATACAATACCCACCCTAGCTGCTTGTCGGACTTAACACTGATCTACTGCGGAAAAGCCGCCTTTGGTCATTTTTCGTCCTCTTTTTTGTTAAATAGAACCACTATTTACCTCAAAAGAGCTCAAAAACTGCCTCAAAACGGTCTTTCCCTCGCTACGATCGGCCAAGCCCGACAGGCTGCTAGAATGCAAAGGACGGGCAAAAGGATAGCCGCGCTGACCCACAAAGTACTGCAGCGGATCAGAAAAATGCAAAAAAAAGACAAAAAAAAGCCACTTCGAAAAGTGGCGGAACGGACGGGACTCGAACCCGCGACCCCCTGCGTGACAGGCAGGTATTCTAACCAACTGAACTACCGCTCCGTTATGGTGGGCGAAGAGGGGTTCGAACCCCCGACCCTCTGCTTGTAAGGCAGACGCTCTCCCAACTGAGCTATTCGCCCATAACGCTGGCTTAATACGACGCTTCAGCACTTTGAAACGAAGTCTTGCTCTCAACACTTGTCACGAGTGTCTTTTACAATTGCCACTTCGGAAAAAGTGGCGGAATGGACGGGACTCGAACCCGCGACCCCCTGCGTGACAGGCAGGTATTCTAACCAACTGAACTACCACTCCGTTATGGTGGGCGAAGAGGGGTTCGAACCCCCGACCCTCTGCTTGTAAGGCAGACGCTCTCCCAACTGAGCTATTCGCCCATAACGCTGGCTTTTGTACGACGTTTCAGCACTTTGAAACGAAGTCTTACTTGTACAACTTCCACTTCGAAAAGTGGCGGAATGGACGGGACTCGAACCCGCGACCCCCTGCGTGACAGGCAGGTATTCTAACCAACTGAACTACCACTCCGTTATGGTGGGCGAAGAGGGGTTCGAACCCCCGACCCTCTGCTTGTAAGGCAGACGCTCTCCCAACTGAGCTATTCGCCCATAACGCTGGCTTTTAATACGACGCTTCAGCACTTTGAAACGAAGTCTTGATCTCAGCACTTGTCACGAGTGCCTTTTACAATTGCCACTTCGCTAGAAGTAGCGGTATGGGCAGGACTGAATCCCCGACCGCACCGATGATGAAATGACAGGCTGATATTCTAACCCGTTACCTCAACACTATCTTTCAAACTATCCACATGCTCAAAGTAAGTGGCGGAATGGACGGGACTGAATCCCCGACCGCACCTGTGATGAAATGACAGACTGATATTCTAACCTGCTACTCCAACACCGATCTTTCAACTACTCCACTTACACAAATCAAGTGGCGGAATGGACGGGACTCGAACCCGCGACCCCCTGCGTGACAGGCAGGTATTCTAACCAACTGAACTACCACTCCGTTATGGTGGGCGAAGAGGGGTTCGAACCCCCGACCCTCTGCTTGTAAGGCAGACGCTCTCCCAACTGAGCTATTCGCCCATAACGCTGGCCTTTAGTACGACGCTTCAGCACTTTGAAACGAAGTCTTGCGTTTACAACTTCCACTTACGCAAAGCAAGTGGCGGAATGGACGGGACTGAATCCCCGACCGCACCTGTGATGAAATGACAGGCAGCTTTTCTACCCTGCTACTCCAACACCGATCTTTCAAACTATCCACATGCACAAAGCAAGTGGCGGAATGGACGGGACTCGAACCCGCGACCCCCTGCGTGACAGGCAGGTATTCTAACCAACTGAACTACCACTCCGTATTCTGATCGAGGGAAGATTACACATCAACCTACCCTTTAATCAACCGCCCTGAACATGTTGTTGCCTCAGAACGGAGTGCGAATTCTAATGATTTTGCGAGTGCTGTCAAACGTTTAGCTGCATTTTTTTTAAGTCGCGTCAAAGCTGCGCATTTTTCATACAGAAAAGTCCCTCAATTGGCTGCAACACCCTGCGCGCGACTGCGAACCAGAAACTCTACGGCCAGTTTAGCCACAATATTGTTACCTGCCTGGATCTCCCTCGACCCTACTCCACTGAGCTATTGCACAATCAAATCCGAAGCAGATAGAGTAAGCCGCGTTTATTAAGATACAAATGCAGACACGCAAACAGACATGCTGATCGACATAACTACATCACCTGTTTTCCACATCCTGACCCGAGTGACGCAATGACCCCGAGCGCCAGCACCGCCCAGGCACTAGATCGCTTTATCGATCGCGCGCTGGAACACCAGCTGCAGCAGACAGGCAGACTGCCCCTTGTCGCTTTTGACTCCGAGTGGCCTTCAGACTGCTACCAGAGTGAAGCCGATGCAGACTCACCCACCCATTGGCGCCCTGTACGCCAGGCCAACATAAACGACCTGTTCGAGCGTATTAGCCTGGCACTCGAGCAACCCATTCATCCCGATATCGTGACTTTCTACAGCCGCTACTGGTCCGACCCGCTGCCCGCGCTGCATCAGTCCGACCGTCTGACCCTGCTACAACTGTGGAATCCGGAAGACGGCGAGCGTCTGCGCAGCAACCTGCTCGGACACGCCCTGATGAAAGCGCGCAAGAAGCAGCCGCTGACCCTGTTCTTCGCCACTACTGAGCCTGACGACATGTTTATCAGCCTTAACAATACCGACGGCAGCGTCTGGCTCGAAGCTCCCGGCAAAAAGCCCCTGCGCAAAATTGCTGACAACCTGACGACCTTCCTCGACACACTACAGCCCGATACCATTCAGGATCAGGAGTAAATCATGTCCCGTTGCAAGTACCTGCTTTTTGGTCTGTTGATCGTCCTCGCTAGCGGTTGCACCAGCCTGAGTCCGCAACAAATCCAGCTTCAGCCTCAGATTGATACTCAGCAACGTCTGCCCATCGGTATTCAGGTCGAGCTGGATGCGAAGGATTTGCGCAAGTCGCCGATCATAGGCCACCGCGTCTCACGCTTTGAAAAAAATGCGTTTATCACCCTGGCAACGGATGCACGCTACACCCTGCTGAGCAGCGCCCAACAGGGGCTGCGACAGATGGGTGCCTACCAGTTTGGCAATAACACCGGGCAGCGCAATGAACTCAAGATCACACTGCTGCTGGACGACCTGACCTACAAAGCCAGCCAGGAAGGCTCACAGCAACAGGTGCGACTAAAGATGACACTACGTCTGGTCGCTCAAATGAATGGCCGCTCGTTCAGCGGAGAGTACAAATCAGAGCAAGGTTACCAGTCACCGCTGACACCCTCTGAAAGCAAGAATCAGGAACTGTTCAACCTGCTCGCCAGCGATACCCTCAGTCGCGCCTTCAACGACCCCAAGCTGCTGAACTTTATTAACCAGCAGTATTAACAGCAACGGGCCGTTAAATCCGACCGCCCCGACTACCAGCCGACGGTCAGGGCCAGCAGCCTGCTGATCTGGCACAGGGGCCGGCCGGATTCCAGCTGCCACTGATTGAAGGCCTGCTGCACCAGGCGCAGATCACGCTGCGCCGTCGGCCGCTTGTCCACCACCCCCTGCGCTATCAGGGCGGCCACCACATCGTCGGTCAGCACGAAGGTATCCTTGCCCACCATGCGCAGAAAGTATGGCCCTGAATTACCGCCCAGCTGCGAACCCTGTTTTTTGAGCAACAGCCAGAGCCCGACTATATCGTCCTGCGGCCAATCCGCCAGAAAACGCGCAAAACTGCCGTGCCTTGCCGTCATTTCCGTCACCATAAAGGCATTGGCCCGCACCGACTTGAGCTTGCCCAAATGCCGAATCAGCTTGTCGTTCTGCATCAGGCGCTCGAGCTGCTCATCCGACATGAGCGCCACCTTGTTGGCATCAAAGCCCCAGAAAGCGTCCTCAAAAGCCGGCCAGCGCGCATCCACCAGCGAGTGCCTGAGCCCGGCACGGAACACCCGTCGACACAGATCAGACAGCAAACGGTCATCAGCGACCGCCGCCAGCTGCGCCCTATCAAGAGGCTGTGGCAGCAACGCTTCGATATTTTCGCCTGCGCGATGTTCAACCACATGCTGGTACAGCCACTGAAATGACTTCATCGCGCTCTTTGCATCCCTGATATTGCATGCCTGTGACCGTTGACCATGCAGCACGGCGCTATTCTGTGGCCGCATATTCTTTTGCACTGAAAAAGGACGTATGATTTATCCCTTTTCGCCAATGGACACAGGCACTTCGCCAAATATTGTCCAGCCAGTCGCAGTGCCTGGCAGCCTGTCGGACTTAACACTGATCTACTGCGGAAAAGCTCGACAGGCTGCTAAAACCAATCGCAACTGCAATGGAGTTCAGGGTTGCAACCATGCCAGTAATCAGAAAATCGAACAAGCTGATCAACGTCTGCTACGACATCCGCGGCCCTGTTCTGCAGGAAGCCAAGCGGCTTGAAGAAGAAGGCCACCGCATCCTCAAGCTGAATATCGGCAACCCGGCGCCCTGGGGCTTTGAAGCCCCGGAAGAAATCGTGCAGGACGTCATCCACAATCTGCCATCGGCCCAGGGTTACTGCGACTCCAAGGGACTGTTTTCGGCGCGCAAGGCCGTTATGCAGGAATCCCAGCGCAAGGGCATTCGCAACGTCACCATCGAAGACATCTACATCGGCAACGGCGTATCCGAACTGATCGTCATGGCCATGCAGGGCCTGCTGAACGATACCGATGAAATGCTGATTCCCTCGCCCGACTATCCGCTCTGGACCGCAGCTGTGAGCCTGGCCGGCGGCAACCCGATCCATTACGTCTGCGACGAACAGGCCGACTGGTTCCCGGATATCGAGGACATGCGCAGCAAGATTACCGAGCGCACCAAGGGAATAGTGGTGATCAACCCCAACAACCCCACCGGCGCCCTGTACCCGCTGGAGCTGTTGCAGCAGATCATTGATCTGGCCCGTGAGCACGACCTGATCCTGTTTGCCGACGAAATCTACGACAAGATTCTGTACGACGGCCACGAGCACACATCCCTCGCCTCCCTGGCGGACGATGTGCTGTGCCTTACCTTTAACGGCCTCTCCAAGACCTACCGTGCCGCCGGCTTTCGCTCCGGCTGGGTAATCGTCAGCGGCCCCAAGCACAACGCCCGCGATTACATCGAGGGCCTCGACATGCTCGCCAGCATGCGGCTGTGCGCCAACGTCCCGGCACAGCACGCCATACAGACGGCGCTGGGCGGTTACCAGAGCATCAACGAACTGACTGTTCCGGGCGGGCGCCTGTACGACCAGATGGACAGCGCCTGGCGCCTGATCAACGAAATCCCGGGGGTTTCCTGCGTCCGCCCCAAGGCCGCCATGTACCTGTTCCCGAAACTGGATCCGCAGATGTACCCGATCCACAACGACGAAAAAATGGTACTCGACCTGCTGCAGCAGCAAAAAGTACTGGTGGTACAGGGCAGCGGCTTCAACATGATGGATACACAGCATTTTCGCGTGGTCTTCCTGCCGCGCCAGGATGAGCTTGAAGATGCCATCGGGCGCCTGGCCGACTTCCTGCGCCTTTACCGGCAGTAAAACTGCCGCCTGAATGCCGGAGACTGACCCAGGCGTCATTCTCTGGCATGCTGGGAGACGCACCTACACAATACGGATGAGCAGATCCATCAGAATAATAAGACTGGAAGCCACCATGACCCGATTTTTCTGGCGCAACCTGTTCCTGTCGTCCCTGCTGCTGATATGCAGCCAGCTGGGACTGGCGGCAGCCGTAACCGAAGGCCAGGCGCGACAGGCCAGCACCGACAAGATCGCCCAGATGAGCGACGGCGAAGTGCGCCAGATGCTGCTCAACCAGCTCGAACAGCAAAGCATTGCCCGCACGCCCAATCCCTACGACGCCCTGCAAAGCATGCCGGCGCCGACCAACGATTTCGAAAGCCGCCTTGAGCTGCTGCAACAGAGCTTCGATCGCTGGCCCCAGCAGCAACAGCATTTCTGGGATTCACTTACCGACCAGCGCGGCTGGGACGGTTTCAGCGATCTGATGATCGCCTTCGCGCTGATGCTGCTATCGGGCCTGGCGGTTGAAGGCCTGCTGGGCTGGAAGCTCAGACGCATGTCGTCCGATATTTCCTGCCAGCAGTGTCAGAGCCTGTCCACCAGCGTGGGTTATCTTTTCCTGCAGGCGGCACTCAACCTGGTGCGCCTTGGCGCTTTTGTGCTGGGTGCCCTCGCCCTCCCCGTGCTGGCCTATGACCCAGGCACCGGCCTGCGCCCGACCCTGATGGCACTGCTGGTGGCCGTGAGTATCATCCGCCTGGTCAGTATCCTGTCGCGCTCACTGTTCGCCCCCCATGCCCGCGGCATACGCCCGTTTCGCATGGACTGCGAGAATGCCCAGAACATCCACCACTGGGTTATCGGCTTCGCCATCGTCTATGTCATCGTTACCCGCGGCCTGTCACTGGTGTACCACCACGGCATTGAAACCATACTGTCGGCCATTACAGTCCCGCTGGGCGGCCTGCTGCTGAACCTGATCGCCATTACCTTCGTCTGGCATCACCGTCACACCATTACCCGCCTGTTCGCCGATCCTGAAGCCGACCAGAGCTCATCCATGCGCCAGACACTGCGGCAGAACTGGCCGATGCTGGCCACCCTCTGGCTGATGCTGCTCTGGGGCATCTGGAGCTACCATGTCTTTATTGGCAATTACGAAACCGCCCGCAGCGTAGACCCGGTCTGGTGGCTGACACTGGGCTTTATCCTCATCGACCGACTGCTGCACGCCCTGTTGCAGCGCATGTGCCAGTTCTCATGGCTGCAAAGCCATACCTTCGAGCAGCGCTCACGCAGTTTCATCCGCATCATCCAGAACGGCAGCCGCCTGATCCTGCTCGGTATGACACTGTTCTTTCTCAGCGAGACTTTCGGCTTTTCGTCCATGTCGATGCTGGAGGAAACCCTGGTGCAGCGCAGCCTGGGCGTCGCTATCGACATCATGGTCATACTGCTGCTGGCCTATACCTGCTGGCAGGTGATCCAGTCCGCCATCGAGCGGCGCCTGCCCGAACCCCAGAGCGAAGACGCCATTGCCAGCCTTGAAGGCGAAGGCGGTGCCGCGGGCGCCTCCAGGGCCGAGACCCTGCTGCCACTGGTGCGCAGCTTTACCTCCGTCATTCTGGTGATCGTGGTCGCCTTAATGGCCCTGAGCGTGACCGGCATAGAGATAGGCCCCTTGCTGGCCGGCGCCGGTGTCGTCGGCATCGCCATCGGCTTTGGTGCCCAGAAGCTGGTGCAGGACATACTGTCCGGCATATTTTTCCTGCTGGATGATGCCTTTCGCCGCGGCGAATACATCGAGGCCGCTGGCCTTCGCGGCACCGTGGAGCAGATTTCACTACGCTCCATGCGCCTGCGGCATCACCTGGGCGCGGTACAAACCATTCCCTACAGCGAAATTGCTACCGTAAAGAACCTGTCACGGGACTGGGTCACCATGAAGCTCGAGTTCCGCCTGCCCTATGACACCGATATCGAGCAGGTGCGCAAGATCATCAAGAAAATTGGCGTAGCTATGCTCGACGACCCCGAAATGGGCCCCCACATACTGCTGCCGCTTAAATCCCAGGGGGTAATGCGGGTCGAGGAGTCAGCCCTTATCTTTCGCATGAAGTTCACCTGCAAGCCCGGCGAGCAATGGGTTATCCGCCGCGAAGCCTACCGCCAGGTAAAGGATGCGCTGGAAGCCAACGGTATTCGCTTTGCCCACCGTTCAGTGCATGTACTGTTGCCCGATAGCCCCCCCGCGACCAATGCCGCGGATCCGACAGGTGCGGCTGGCCTTGGCCTGGCGGGCGCAGCCGCAGCACTGGCACTGCATCCAGACCTGTTCAAGAGCAACCGTATCGACGATGATCATGGCAAAAACCTGTATGACGAAGATGGTTCGGCCTGAGCCAGACCCCCGTCGTACCGGCCACGGCTATACAAGCCCTTAGCCGGTGCATTACTATGGCCGCCAGAAATGGACGCAGCTGCATAAGGCAATAGTTTGAAAAACCGTCGCTTGCTGATCTACAGCCATGATTCCTTCGGTCTTGGCCACCTGCGCCGCTGCCGCGCGCTGGCCCATGCCATGGTGGATGCCTACAAGGGACTTTCGGTGCTAATCATGACCGGATCCCCCATCATCGGCCGCTTTGACTTCAAGGCCCGGGTCGATTTCGTGCGTATCCCAGGCGTTATCAAGCTGCACAATGGCGATTACACCTCGCTTGCGCTGCACATCGACCTGGCCGACACCCTGGCGCTGCGCGAAAGCATTATCCTGAATACCACCAAGGCATTTGCCCCGGATATTTTCCTGGTCGACAAGGAGCCTTTGGGCCTCAAGGGCGAAGTGCACTCGACACTGGAAATGCTCAAGGACACGCCAACCCGCACCATACTGGGTCTGCGCGATGTCATGGATGCACCGGATCTGCTGACGGCCGAGTGGCACAAGAAGGGCATTTTTGGCGAGCTGGAACGTCTCTATGACGAACTCTGGGTCTATGGCCCCCGTGCCATGGGCAACCCTCTGCACAGCCTGCCGATCGATGCCGCCACTATGGAGAGGATGCGCTATACCGGCTATCTGCGTCGCGAAATTCCCGAGGTCGCCAATACCGTCGACTCCGCCTCCCCCGAGCAGCCCTACATGCTGGTAACACCCGGTGGCGGTGGCGATGGCATCGAGATGACCGACTGGGTACTGCGCGCTTACGAATCCGGCGTCCAACTTCCCTGGCGTGCCCTTTTTGTACTAGGCCCCTTTATGCCCCAGGCCGAACGCCAGCAGTTTTTGCACCGTGCCGACGCCCTGCCCAATGTCGACATGATTACCTTTGATGCACAGCTTGAACGCCTAATGGCCAACGCCAGCGCCGTCGTTGCGATGGGCGGCTACAACACCTTTTGCGAGATCCTGTCCCTCGACCGCCCGGCACTGATCCTGCCACGCAGCTTCCCGCGCAAGGAGCAGCTAATACGGGCGCAAAATGCCGCCGCGCTGAACCTGATTAGCCTGGTGGATGCCGACGGTGAACGCTCCACCACCGAAATGGTTGAGGCCCTGCTACAGCTGCCGCAACAACCACCCCCAGGCGTTGCCGACAAGGCCGAGTGGCTTGGAGGCCTGGACAGTGTCACCGAGCGTATCGGCGAGCTGTTCGAGCAGGCGCCGCAATGAACACACAAGGCAAAGCCCCCGCACGAGTACTGTTCTACGTACAGCACCTGCTGGGTGTGGGCCATCTGCGCCGCGCCGCGCTATTGTGCGAAGCCCTGGTCGAGGCGGGCCTTGATGTGCAGATGGTACTGGGCGGAGAGCCGGTACCCTCGATCAGTTTTGACGGCGCTCACTGCCATTACCTCAGCGCCATCCGGGTAGAAAATGCCGACTTCGCCACCCTGGTAGACGCTACCGGCAAGCCACTCAGCGATGCCACCCGCAGCGCCCGCCGCGAGCAGCTACTGGCTCTGGCGGCGCAGATCCAGCCCGATGCCATCATTACCGAACTGTTTCCCTTTGGCCGTCGCCAGATGCGCTTCGAGTTGCGCCCGCTGCTCGACTGGGCACAGCAGCAAAAGCCGCGGCCCAAGCTGGTTTGCTCCCTGCGCGACATAGTGCAAAAGCGCAGCCCGGAGCGGGAAGAAGAAACTCTGCAACTGATCAACCGTCACTACAGCCGCGTCTGGGCCCACGGCGATCCGCACTTCGCGCCACTGGATGCCAGCTACGGCCTGACACCCCAGCTAAGCCCGCGCCTGCATTACACCGGCTATATTGCCCCCGCCGCACCTGCACCCCGACCACGCCGCGGTGTTATCGTATCGGCCGGTGGCGGTGCCGTCGGCCTGCGCCTGCTGCAGGCGGCCATAGAAGCACACCGTGCCGGCCTGTTGCCGAATCGCCCCTGGACGCTAATCGCCGGGCCCAATCTGCCGCAGGCAGATTTCGATCAACTGCAACAGTCACTGCACTCGTCTGAGCTGGAGCTGGTGCGCTTTTGCAGCGACTTTATCAGCCGCCTGGCAGGCGCTGAGCTGTCCATATCCCAGGCAGGCTACAACACGGTAATGGACCTGCTGGTCAGCCAGGTACCGGCGGTGGTCGTGCCCTATATCGGCAGCGGCGAAACCGAACAGATCAGCCGCGCACGCCAGCTGGCAGAGGCCGGGCGCGTCAGCATCGCCGATGAAACCGGGCTCTGCGCCCAGAGCCTCAGCCAGGCGGCGCAACTGGCGCTAAATGCAGGACAACAGGATGACCGCTCGCCAGAACTGCGCCTAGATGGCGCCCGCAACGCCGCCGCCGATCTGCTCCGGCTGCTAACAGGCTCCCAGGCATGACCTCCTGGCAGGCACTGCAACAGGAACTGGATCAATGGCACGAGCCTGCCACCTTCTGGTGGCGCGATGACGATGCCATCGCCCCGGGCGCTGCGCTAGACCACCTGTTAGCCCTCAGTAACCGGCATGGCATCGACCTGAGTCTGGCGGTCATTCCCGCCCTGTGCACCGAGGCACTGGCCCTGCGCCTGAGCACAGAGCCTCGCGCCTGGGTGCTGCAGCACGGCTACGATCACCGCCCCTACGCAGCCCCCGGCGAGCGCAAACGCGAGCTCGGTGGCCCAAGGCCCAGGGATGAAATCCTGCAGCAACTGCACACCGGCCAACAACGACTGACACAGCTGTTTGGCGCCCAGGCGCTGGATATACTGGTACCGCCCTGGAACCGCATTGATGCCGACCTGCTGCCCCTGCTGCCAGGACTGGGCTATCGACGCCTGTCGGTACTGGGCCCGCGACCGGCTGAACCTGTGGGCCCGCTGCAGATCAATGTCCATATCGATATTATCGACTGGCAGGCGCGACGCTTCGCCGGCACTGAAGCTGTGCTCAAGCGCATTATTGCCAACCTGGAAGCACGCAGGCAGGGACTGGTGGATGCCACCGAGCCCTGCGGCCTTATGACGCACCACCTGGATCATGATCCGGATTGCTGGGCCTTCCTTGAGCAGCTAACCCGCACACTGACAGCGTCCTCCCAGGTTCGCTGGGTTGAAGGCCCCGCCCTGCTGACCGCCTGAGTGGCGGCTTTGTAAAGTTCTGGCCATGAAGGAGTACCGTTTGAGCCAACAGATCACCCTCGTCCTTAAAGGCTATCCACGCCTGTCGGAAACCTTTATAGCCCAGGAAATACGTGCCCTGGAGCTGCGAGGCATGAAGATTACCCTGGCTTCCCTGCGCCACCCCACCGACAAGGCCACCCACCCGATACACGACGAAATTCAGGCACCGGTGCTTTACCTGCCCGAATACTTGCACCAGGAACCCCTGCGGGTACTCAAGGGGTGGTGGCAGGTGCGGCTTAAGCCAGGCTATCGCAGCTGTATGCGGCGCTGGTGGCAGGACTTCAGGCGCGATCGCAGCCGCAATCGCCTGCGACGCCTGGGCCAGGCCCTGGTACTGGCCGCAGAATTGCCGCCTGGTACCGAGCAACTCTACGCCCACTTTCTGCACACGCCAGCCTCAGTCACACGCTACTGCGCCCTGCTCACCGAACTGCCGTGGAGCGCCTCGGCCCACGCCAAGGACATTTGGACCAGCGAGACCTGGGAACTGCAGGAGAAGCTTGCAGAACTTGCCTGGCTAGCCACCTGCACCGGCGCCAATCACGAGTATTTGCAGGGACTGGCGGCCGATCCATCAAGGGTACATCTGGTCTACCACGGGCTGGATTTTCGCCGTTTTTCGGCCCTGCCCAATACTGCCCAGCTGCGGGACGCGCGTAACCCTGAAGATCCGGTACGACTGGTTTCGGTGGGCCGCGCCGTCGCCAAGAAAGGTTATGACGACCTGCTGAACGCGCTGGCTGCACTGCCTGCCGATTGCGCCTGGCAACTGACCCATATCGGTGGCGGCCCACTCCTGAGCCGCCTCAAACAGCAGGCAGAAGAACTTGGCATAGGCGAGCGCATCCAGTGGCTCGGCGCCCTGCCCCAAACCGAAGTGCTGGAAAACTATCGCTCCTCGGATCTGTTCGTGCTGGCCAGCAAGATCGTCGATGATGGCGATCGCGATGGCCTGCCCAATGTGCTGATGGAAGCCCAGAGCCAGGGGCTTTGCTGCCTGAGCACAACGATCTCCGGCATTCCCGAGCTGATCGAGCACCAGCGCACCGGCTGGCTGGTCGGCCCCGCCGATGCGCCCGAGTTGTCGAATGCGCTGCAGCTGCTGCTGCAAGATCCTGCGCTGCGCACCCGTCTGGGCCAGGCCGGCCAGCAACGTGTCCAGCAGGTCTTTAATGTCGAGCGCGGTATTGATCAACTGGCAACACTGTTTGATCTGCCAAGCGCGCCAGCCAACAGCAAAACCGCAACCGTCCAGCACTGCGACTGCGATCACTGAGCCTTATGCCTTCCCCTGTCGCCTTCTACGCGCCACTCAAGGCCCCCAGCCATGCCACCCCCTCCGGCGACCGCTTGCTGGCCCGGCTGCTCATGAGCGCGCTGGGGGAAGCAGGTTTTGATGTACGTCTGGCCAGCGCCCTGCGCAGCCGTGACGCCAGTGGCGACCCGGTGCGCCAACTGCGCATGGCACAGCTGGGCGAACAGTTGGCGACACGCCTGATCCGGCACTGGCAACGCCAGCAATGGCGCCCCAGACTCTGGTTTACCTACCATCTGTACTACAAGGCGCCGGACTGGATTGGCCCCGCCGTCTGCCGACAACTTGGCATTCCCTATGTCTGCGCCGAAGCCTCCTGGGCTGCCAGCCGCGCCCTGGGCCCCTGGGCGCTATCGCATCAGAGCGTTGGCGATGCGCTGCATCTGGCACAACGCATCTTTACCCTTAACCCCACCGATATCGACGGCCTTGAGGCTTGCCTGGGCCCACAGGCCCCCATCGTCAACCTCAACCCCTTTATTGACCTTGATGCCCAAGCCATCTCCTGCGTCGACAAAGCCGCCCTGGCCAGACGCTGGCAGCTGAACGCCGACAAACCCTGGCTGATCAGCGTGGCCATGATGCGCTCTGGCGACAAGCTGGCATCCTACCGCATACTGGCGGCAAGCCTTGCGCAACTGCACAGCGACGCCCAGCTGCTGATAGTCGGAGATGGCAGTGCCCGCAATGAGGTGCTGGCGGCCTTTGGCCAGCAGGATTCGTCGAACCAGCAGGCCCGCGTGCGCTTTTTGGGCCGACTCTCGCCCGCTGAGCTGACGCCCCTGCTCAGGGCTGCAGATCTCATGGTCTGGCCTGCGGTGAACGAAGCCTTTGGCATGGCACTGCTGGAGGCACAGGCCCAGGGCCTGCCGGTGATTGCCGGCAACGAAAGGGGCGTGGCGGCGGTGGTGCATCACAACCGTACCGGCCAGCTGGTTCCCCCGCGGGATCCAGGCGCACTGGCCCAGGCCCTGGATTTGGCCCTGGCACAGCCTGCGCTGCGCCAGCAATGGCGGGACGCCAGTCTGGCCACTGTTCGCCAACAGCACTCTCTACAATCTGCCGCCGCCGTGCTGCGCACCGAACTGGAGCCGCTCATTCATGCCTAAAACATCCATGCCTGAAAAACTCATGTCTGAGCCCACAGCTAAACCCGCTCCTGATCCCTATTTTGAACTGATCTGCCTGCGTCACGGCCCGACCGAATGGAACCGTCTCAAGCGCCTGCAGGGCCGCCATGATGAGCCCCTGATGCCGCAAAGCCGCAGTGACCTCCAAAGCCTCAAGCTACCCATGAGCCTTAGCGGACTCGACTGGTACAGCAGCCCACTGCTGCGCGCGCGCGAAACAGCACAGCAGCTACAACTGGATACGCGCATTGCGCCAGCACTGATTGAAATGGACTGGGGCGACTGGGAAGGTCAACGCATTGTTGACCTGCGACTTAAGGACCCTGCAGGCATGATGGCGATGGAAACCCTGGGGCTGGATCTGTGCCCGCCTAACGGCGAGTCACCGCGCCAGGTACAGCAGCGCCTCACGGACTGGGCCGAGTCAATGCGCAGGAAGGGATGCACCCGCGCAGGCGCCCTTTGTCACAAGGGTGTGATACGGGCACTGCTCGCCGCCGCCTGCCAGTGGGACATGCGCGGCAAGGCCCCGGTCAAACTGGATTATCGTTGCCTGCAGCACTTTGTCTGGGATGGTCAGCAGTGGCACCTGCGACAGGCCAACTTGCCACTGGAGCTGCGCTGAATCGCGCGCAGCGGGTTCAGAATAAACCGGGGTGATCCGAAAAGACCAAATTTTTCAACAACCTGCTAAGCTGTCACACAACCTTAGTCAAATTGACTTATAGTCATTCGCAGTCGAAAAAACACGGAGAGGTTCGTCAATCATGTTTATCAAAATCAACAAGAACAGCGGCATCTACATGGAACACAACGGGCTGGAAAAACAGCGCCTGATTCCGGTGACGTCCAACTTTCTGATTAACCTGAATCACGTCACCGAAGTGTCCTTCTACAGTATCAAGGAAGCCAAAAAGCGCTACGATCTGGAAAACCATGCGTTTACTGTGCAGCCACACACTCGGGTCATCCACTTGCAAATGAGCTATCTGCATGCGACCTACAAGGAAACAATCCACGGCAACAAAGGCAACCTGGTGGATCGCGGCTATTTCAAGCTGTACTTCATGCCCGAGGAAACCGGCCAGTATGATGCCATCCGCAGCCAGATCGACGGGCTGACGCTGAACCTCTGAGGCGACACCCAAGCACACTGAGCTCCAGGCGGTAAGCTCGGGGCTCAGGATTTCTGATAGGCGTATTTCAAGGCGCTAATCAGGTCAACAACATCATCCAGGGCGCGGTGATTGCGGTCCTGGCACTCAATCGCATCCAGAAAACGCTGACGCTGTGCCGGGCTGAGCAGCACTTCCAGTCCCCTGAGCTGAAACAGCGGGCGCATTTGGGCAGCATCGTACAGACGTCGCATCCAGAAGTGATCAAACTCCAGCGCATCGCAGTAAACCGTTTTGCCTTCCAGTGCCCGATTCAGCCGCCAGCAGGCTGCTGCAGCAGAAACGCCCTCGGCATGCAGCTCTTCCCGCGCCAGACCATGAATACCCTCGGCCACCTCATCCCAGTGTGTCCAGCCTGGTACGGACAGCGGGTCTATCAAAAAGCTGTCCTGCTCGCCGCTGCTGGCATCACGCCAGGCCACTTCGATGGGGTAGGAGCTTGTCCCCAGACCGCTGGCCTCGAAGTCCAGGCAAATAATATCCATCAGGCCTCCCGTTCGAATAGCAATACCTTTAGGGCCCGTTCCGGGTCCTGCTCGGGAAAGTCGTCGGGATTATTCAGCCGCTCACGAAAGCCAAACTGCGGGCACTCCTGTGCCATAAGCGCGCGAATAAAGCCGGTGTCATGCAAGGGATCATTATGGCACGCCAGTATGCGACTGCCGGTCTGGGTCAGTTCGGGCAGGCGCCGCACCACTTTGCGATAGTCATGCTCGGCAACAAAGCTGCCGGGCTGAAAGCTCGGCGGATCAATCAGGATCAGATCATAGGGGCCGAGCTTGCGCAGCTTGCCCCAGGATTTGAGCAGGTCATGCCCCAGGTAGCGCACGTCGCGCTGATCATGCTGATTGAGCTGATGATTCTCCCGCCCCCGCGCCAGGGCACCACGACTCATGTCCAGGTTCACCACCGAGGCCGCACCGCCGGCCATGGCTGCCACTGAAAAAGCGCAACTGTAGGCAAACAGATTCAGCACCCGGGCGCCACTGGCTTGCTCGCGCACCCAGCGGCGCCCCTCGCGCATATCCAGAAACAGGCCGCTGTTTTGATTCTGCAGCGGTGAAACCCAGTATTGCAGACCCAGCTCCGTTGCCTTTAACCGTTCCGGCACCTGACCCCAGGCGATCTCGTTGCGCGTTTCGCGGCCTCGGCCACGGGATTGCACTACCAGGGCTTCAATACCGGCAACCTGCGCCAGCGCAGCACACAGACGCTCACACCATGCAGGCTCGACCTCTTCATACAAGCGCACCACGGCCACCGGTGCAAACCAGTCGATCACCAGGTGTTCGAGACCCGGATAACAATGGCCTCGACCATGAAACAGCCGGCGTGTTTCGCCCGCCGCTAACTGCAATTGCTGTGTGACTGTCTCGATCAGCGGTTCCATCTTGTACCCCGGCCGGATCGGCGGCTGCAAAAGCGCGGCATTATAGCCGCCGTACCAGGTAGCAACCAGACGATTTTTAATGCTCAATACATTGAAACTTTATCACCTAGCCCACATCTTATTGCCTAACACCCAACCAGGTAGACTTACACCATGATGCGGATCGTCCTGTTCCTTGCCACCAACATCGCTGTACTGATCGTCGCCAGCATAACCCTTAGCCTGCTGGGCGTTGAGCATTACCTTAGCGGTACTGGGCTCAACCTCGGCTCGCTGCTGGCCTTCTGTGCTGTATTCGGTTTCGCCGGATCCATTATTTCCCTACTGCTTTCCAAAATGATGGCCAAGATGTCCACCGGCACCCAGATCATCACCCAGCCGCGCACAGAAGCCGAACGCTGGCTGCTGGACACCGTTGCCGAACTGTCGGAAAAGGCTGGCATCAAGATGCCCGAGGTCGGCATTTTCCCGGCCCAGCAGGCCAACGCCTTTGCCACTGGCTGGAACAAGAATGCCGCCCTGGTGGCCGTCAGCCAGGGCCTGCTGGAGCGCTTTCGCAAGGAAGAAACCCGCGCTGTACTGGCCCATGAAATTGGTCATGTTGCCAATGGCGACATGGTAACGCTGGCGCTGGTACAGGGGGTGGTCAACACCTTCGTGATGTTCTTCGCCCGCATCGCCGCCTATGCGGTAGATTCCTTCCTGCGCCGTGATGGCGATGACTCACGCCCAGGCATTGGCTTCTACATCACCACCTTCGTATTTGAAATCCTGTTCGGCATTGCGGCCTCAGTGATCGTGGCCTGGTTCTCGCGCCGGCGCGAATACCGTGCCGATGAGTCCGGCGCCTCCCTCGCCAGCCCCCACGCCATGATTGGCGCGCTGCAACGCCTGAAATCCGAATATGGTGTGCCTGATCAGCTGCAGGGTCAGCTGACCGCATTTGGCATCAGCAGCCACATAAAACAGGGCTTTATGGAGCTGCTGTCTTCGCATCCGCCGCTGGATGACCGTATCGCTGCACTGCAGAATCGCCGCTAGGCCACCCAAGCTATAAGACTGCAGATACAGCACTTCAGAAACAAAAACGGGCGCCCAGAGCGCCCGTTTTGCGTTTTCAGCTCTCTCAGCCGCCCTCATCCAGCACACAAAAGGACAGACAGGTACTGAAGAGCGCCACCGCCAGCATTAACGGAGGCTGAGCCAGCCACAGCATCAAGAATCCAGACAGTATCCAGATATTGCACACCAGCCCTCGGCGGGAACGCACTTTCCATTCACCCAGCCCTAGCCATCGCAACACAAATCCGAACAGACCGGGAAACATGAGTGCACCTCCAGGGTCACAGAACGCCTATCGCCACCGCATCCAGATACACCAGCAAGCGTTCTTTAACGTCTATTCAGGTTAGAAGCCCACTCAGCAATCCGCCACCCGATAAAGTACGGCATCGTGGTAACCGGTGGTGATGCGCATCAGGCCGGCGAAGGCGGCATCCAGCTGTGGGTCCCCGCTGTCTACGATCAAAGGCCGCCCGTCCAGCGCCTTGAGCTTGGTTTTGGACGCCAGCAGATGAATATTATCGCGCCCGATACGGCGCAGTAGCGCAGGGCTCAGTTGCTGGTTACCACGCCCGATAATATGCCCCTGACCACCGATGACTGTAATCACCAGCTGACTGTCGCAACCCTCAGTCAAAGCCAGCAACTGCTCGGCAGTACAGTCGCTGGCGATGAGCTGGCCATCCTCAATAACATCCACACCCAGCAACGTATTGGGGAGCCCCAGTTCCTGCATCACCGCCTGTACCGTAGTGCCTGAGCCCATCACATAGCGCACCTCCGGCAACATGGCTTCCACCATGTCCGCAGCGATGTCCGCCAGCACCAACTCCTCAACCTCGCGGGCGCCATTTTTCACGTGCTGCAGATAACGATGTTCCTGGGGCACCAGTAGCTCGCCATAGTACTTGGCACGCACTCGCCCCTGGCGAAATGCCTCCTCGTCGATATCCCGCACTTCCTGATCCGCCAGCGTCACCAGCTCGCCGCGTACCAGCATGGCAACTATTTCACCGGCCGCTCTGGGCGTAACAGCGTAGACACCGGAATGGATTTTCACCCCGGCGGGAATCCCCAGTACCGGCACCCGATCGGACAGCACATTGCAGATATTTCGCGCGGTGCCATCGCCGCCGGCAAACAGAATCAGATCGACCCCGGCCGCCGCCAGCGCCAGCGCCGCACGCTCCGTATCCTCTGGCCCGGTATGTCCCGATTCGATCTTGCCCAGCACCCGGGGCTCAAAACCTGCACTAGTCGCCACATCAGCACCCATTTCTGCCGGCCAGGTCAGCACCTCGACATCCAGCCCCTGCAGCGGCAGCAGTGCCTGCAGAGCACGCTCGCAAGCTTTGGGCTTGGCACCGAGCTCCAGCGCAAGACGCGCGGTTTCGGCGCCATCACTGCCCTTAAGGGCAACACTGCCACCAATACCTGCCAGCGGGTTGATGATCAATCCCAGTCGAAACACTCGACCTCCTGCATCTGATTACTTGAATAATTGAATAACTGACGGCCCGCAGTATCCAGTTCCCCTAGGAGGCTGTCCGAGA
>NZ_BCNS01000157.1 GCF_001528745.1 Marinobacterium profundum
TTCTGGCCAATGTAGGCCAGCCGTAATTCGCTGCCTCGGCTCTTCCTGGCCAGGCGAGCCTCCGGATCCGTGGTGGACTGGTGGGTCTCGTTGCTGCGTTTCTCACCCCGGAAATTACGCTCTGCATTGCGGCCGGTGGGCCCGTCCGGGTCCGGGTCGTCGCTGCCATCCTTGCGGCGAAAGCTTTTCTGCGACGCCCATGCCTGAATCAGGGTGCCATCGACACTGAAGTGATCGCCGGAGAGCAGCTTGCGCTCCCGTGCGAGATTGACGACCTCCTCGAACAGATGAGGGACGACCTCATGTGCCAGCAGCCGGTCCCTGTTGGTGCTGAAGCTCGAGTGATGCCACACCGGATCGTCGATGGTGAGCCCCACAAACCAGCGATACAGCAGGTTGTAGCTGATCTGCTCGACCAGCTGGCGCTCGCTGCGAATGGAATAGAGCACTTGCAGCAGCTGGGCGCGAATCAGGCGCTCCGGCGGAATCGACTGCCGACCGCCGTCAGCATAAATGCCATCAAACAACCAATTGAGACGCGCCATGGCCTGGTCGATCAGCCGTCGAATGGGCCTCAGTGGATGATCACTGGGAACAAAAGCGTCCAGATGAACTGTGGTGAAAAGGGATTCCTGAATAATGTCTTCGCCGCGCATACTCGAGCCGTTTCAAAGTGTTATCGCCGCTGGCAGTCTACCAAAGCCCCATTCCACAGGGGAGAAAATCAACAGCCTGTTAATACCTTTCCGCGATGAACTGACATCAGGACTTCGCCCTGTTTACGCAATACGCTGTAATCGTCTTCACCTTCGAGAAGGATAAAGTTGGCCGGCTTGCCGACTTCAATTCCATATTCATGCTCGACATTTAGCGTACGCGCACCGTTGTCGGTGATTAAATCCAGGGCCGAGCTGAAATCCTTGTGCCCCATCATGTGGCAGATATGCAGCCCGAAATCCAGGGTGCGCAGCAACTTGCCGTTCCCCAGGGAATACCAGGGATCGTAGATGGAGTCCTGGCCAAAACACACATTCATCCCGGCCTCCGTGAGCTCCTTCACGCGTGTGAGTCCCCTGCGCTTGGGATAGGAATCATAGCGGCCCTGCAAATGGATGCTTTCCGTCGGGCAGGAGATAAAGTTGATCTGCGATTTTGTCAGCAGGCGGAACAGCTTCGAGCAGTAAGCGTTGTCGTAGGAGCCCATCGCGGTGGTATGGCTGGCCGTGACCCGAGACCCAAGACCGCTCACCAGGGCTTCGTGCGCGAGCACCTCCAGGAATCGTGAATTTGGATCGTCGGTCTCGTCACAGTGAACGTCAACCAAACGGTCGTACTTCAGCGCCAATTCGATAACAGTCTTCATCGACTGCTCACCCACCTCTCGGGTGTACTCGAAGTGCGGTATACCGCCGATCACATCTGCGCCGTACTCCAGCGCCTCTTCCATGTACTCAAGGCACTTGGGATAAGACAGCAAACCCTCTTGCGGGAAAGCCACGACCTGAATCCGGACCTTGTCTTTCAGCTCATCCCGAAGATCGCACAGCGTCTTGAGACCAATCAGGCTTGGATCTGAAATATCAGCATGGGAACGGATATACTGCACGCCATTGCTCACCAGAAGCTCGATCGTTTCCAGCGCCCGGCTCCGTACGTCTTCCTTACTCAGCATCGGCTTGCGCTCGCTCCAACGCTGAATACCTTCGAAAAGCGTACCGCTGATGTTCCAGTTCGGCTCTCCAGCTGTCAGCGCCGCATCCAGGTGAATATGCGGCTCTACAAAGGGGGCACACAGCAGCTTGCCTTGTGCGTCGACTACGCCCTCACGAGAAGCCACATAACCGTCCTGTCTATTTATCTCAGCAAATACGCCATCCTCAACCGTAAGGGAGTATAGCGCTTCACTCTGTCTTAAGCGGGCGTTGATAATCTTCATAATCTTGACTCTGACCTAATATGAATAAATCTTTTACGAATCGATATTGTGATTCTGAAAAATAATGTGCTCGATAAGCAGCGCATTCTGCACATTGAGACGAGCGAAGGAGTCGTTCAAATTGTGCCCTATCAGTTTTTCTATACGTTTGAGTCTGTGCCTAAGCGTATTACGGTGAATCCCCAGATATTCAGCCGTATGCTGCTGACTCCCGAAGAAACTTAAATATTTTTCTAGTGTTTCTTTCAACTCCAGCGACTGGCTATCGCGCGAAAAACAGAGTTCACCAAGTTGCTGCTCACAGAACTTTGATAAAATATTTCTTTGTGGGATCGCCGAGAACAAACGAGCAATACCAAGCTGATCATAAAAGAACGACTTCTGGCTTCTACTCTGGGCAGCAAACTGTACAGCCTGGCGAGCCTGCTCCACCGCCAGGGAGAGCTGACTTAATCCAGGGTGCAGATCACTGACCCCCATGCAGATGGGCTCTTCTGGTAGCTGAGCCTGTAAAGCGGTCATTGCGTCGTTAAGCTCCTCCTCCAACGCACTGGAGTGTCCACTGTCGCACGGCCAGATAGCGATCAAGTCGTGTTCAAATACCAATACCGGCCACTCAATCCCTCTGCGTTTCAGCAGATTCTCGAGGTACTGCTCAAGCTGGTCACGTTGAGTTAAAAGTCGCTTTTTCTGCTCCTGATCCTTGTCTGCTAGTCTTTGCTGAACTTTGGAGATCCTGATGCTCAGCGTGCAATAGGGCCGATTGTCATTCAGGCCGAGCTCAGCCGCTCTGAGGTGAATGAGCTCCGGTGTATCCGCAAAGCCATTGATCAACCGGGTCAGAAACAGCTTGGTAGATTGACCGATCAGATTTCCCTGAATGATCGCATTGCTGATGACCTCCGTGACATAGACCAGCTTCAGTGAGTAGGGCTGCTCCAGCACCGGTAAATTGAGTTCATTGGCCAGCTCCAAAACTCGGGACGGAATCTTTTGAATGTATTCAGAGCCCGTCAGTATCACCAGTCCGGCGACGTCACACTTCACAGCGTCGTGAACGAGCTGTATCAGGTTGGCCTCATTACGGCGGTGATGGATACCCGTCACAAATACGAGCTCCCCCCCTGTCACCCAGGGCACGAAGCTGTCGTTCTCCGCACAATACGGCCAGCGTACCACCCTGCCGCCTCCTTGCAGGCCTGCGCGAAAGCGGATTTCTTCCAGCCCCGGCAGGCGCGTGATGTCAGCACAGGTGATAGCCATATCAGCCCTGAACCTCACCCAAAGCAGGCTGTTGCGCTAAAGCTTTGTCCAGAGCCGCGTAGCACAGCATGGCGCAGAAGACACCGATCACCGGCGGCAATACCGGCGAGAAGTACGCAGCTGCGGAACCGATTGCGTAAGAGATCAGACCGGTCCAGTTGAATGCGGGCAGGCTGGCTTCCTGGAGTTTCGGATAGCTGCCACCATGCTTGACCCAGAAGTCAGCCATAATCACGCCGCCAACCGGTGGAATAAAGGTACCCAGAAGCACCAGAAACGGGATCAACATGTTGTACATACCACCCACAGCCAGCACGATACCGATAGTTGCACCCCCAACCGTGACCAGGCGCCGCCTGTCTGTGCGCAGCAGGTTACAACCGGCAACCGCGAAGTTGTAAATGGTGTTGTCCTGCGTTGTCCAAATGTTTAGGAACAGCATCAGCACCGCAAGCACAACAAAGCCCTGCGCCAGCATCACATCAACAATATCAGCCTGCTGGTAGATCAGTGACCCAAGTGCACCTGTCAACACCATCAAGCCGTTACCAACAAAGAAAGCTGCCATTGTGGCAATAACCGCCACTTGGGGGCTTTTGGCAAAGCGGCTCCAGTTGGTTGCCTGAGTACCGCCAGAGACAAAGGTACCGATCACAACGGTAATTGCGGCTGCAAAGCTCATGCTTTCGCTGGGTTCCTGCCCCATCAAGCCTGACAGGCCACCCGCGTCAACAAGACCGGTGTACAGGCTAACCAGGATAAACAGCATCATGGCAGGGACAGCAATACGAGACAGCCAGTCCAGACCTTTATATCCAATCATCGCCGTAATACAGAAAGCGAACCCGAACAGTATCATCAAGGGGATTTCAAAGGACTCGGAAAGCCCTGTTGTTTTTACCAGCACGATGGCGATCGTAGCGGTTCCCCAGGCGTACCAGCCGATTTGGGTGAACCCGAGTATAACGTCCGACAGCTTGCTTCCCACTTCCCCGAAGCAGAAGCGACCCATCAGCGCAGTGTTCAAACCACTTTTGCACGCGATGTAACCCAATGCCGCGGCATAGGCTCCCAGCAGCAGATTGCCGATGAGGATAGCCGATAGCAGCTCTTCAAACGCAAAAGCCTGACCGAGTGAACCTCCGGCCCACATTGTCGAAGTGAAGAACGTGAAGCCTAGCAATATGACGGATATTGAAAGGAGCCCTTTACGCTTATCTTTGGGCACTTCGCTCAAAGGGTAGTCGGTCGTTTCCATAGTCTTAACCCCAATTTAAATAGGACATTCGCATTCTCAGTATTGGTGAGAGCAATTCCCATTCCAGAGAGCGGACCAATCCACATCTTTCAAAACAAATGTTCATTAATGATACATTTAGCAATAAACCATTGTGCATGTTGCACATACTACTGCCATGAGAGGCTAGATCCCATGATGCCACTGACAACGTTAAGCACCTGATTACCACTCCATGCCCGATCATAAGGCGCAGTGATATATATTGGGGCGCACGGCAAGGACAGTCCGTTTCATGGCACGTCCGGCTCGAGTATGGCTGCTGCCGCTTTCAGACTCCCCTTGGATAGGGCCTCGTTCACGGTCCAGCCACGTATGACTTCAATCTTTTCTTTGAGGTCCGAGAGCGGGGGCTATACGACAATATCGTGGCGGCTCAGAATATGTCCGAGCGGCGGCTGCTCAACCTATTACCCGCACCGATTGCTGAGCGCCTGAAGCCCCTCCATCGACCTTATCACCGAGAGCTCGCCGACCGTGATCGCCGACAGCTTTCAGGACGTGACGGTATTGTTCGCGGACATCGTCGAGTTCAGCCGGTTTTCAGCCGGCATGAGTCCCGAGCGGCTGGTGGCGGTGCTCAATGAAATATTCACCGACTTTGACAGCATCGCCGACAACCGCGGCCTCGAGAAGATCAAGACCATTGGCGATGCCTACATGGCGGCGGCAGGGCTGCCGGTGCCGGTGCCGGTGCCGGCAGCTGATCATGTCGAGCGGGCGGCGCATATGGCGCTGGACATGCAGGACGCGCTCGCGCGCTTCAACGTAAACCGCGGCTACCAGTTGCAGCTGCGCATCGGTCTCAATAGCGGCGCCGTGGTGGCCGGCGTCATTGGCAAGCGCAAGTTCATCTATGACCTCTGGGGTGACGCGGTCAACACTGCCAGCCGGATGGAGTCCCACGGCCTGCCTGGACGCGTGCAGCTGACCGATGAAACTCGCCACCGGCTCGGTGAGGCCTTCCTGTTCGAGGAACGCGGTCTCATCGAGGCCAAAGGCATCGGCGAGCTACATACCTGGTTTCTGACCGGCCGGCGCCGGATGAAACCCAGATGATTTCGGGTACGCGCCAGCTTATCTGCATAGTCTGTCGACTGGCCTGGGCCTTTAGCAGCTATTGACGTTTGCGGCTAAGTTTGGCCGGTTCGGACAGTTTCCCCTTGGCATCAAAACATTAATATCCACAATAGATGCTCTGTACCTCGAGGCCCGAAAGCATGGAAAGCCGCCATGAATATTTGGATATTGACAAATTTCAATATCGCGAATAGTATAACTTCACTGCTCGCACAGCCAACAGTGGAGGCTCACATGAAACACCTGGAAGATATTCCTTCTGCGTTCCGTCCGGACACCAGTTACGGCTTGTTCATCGACAATCAATGGGTTGAGGGACAGAGCGGAGAGACAATCGACAATTTAAACCCGGCTACCGGCGAATTCCTCACTCGAATCCCTAACGCTACTGCTGCGGATGTGGATCGCGCTGTCCAAGCCGCCTCGCGTGCCTTCAACACCTGGCGTACCAGCACTCCCACCGAGCGATCCAATGCGCTTCTTAAGATCGCTGACCTATTGGAGGCTGAAGCCGAGCGATTCGCTGTGCTTGAGACTTTGGATGTCGGCAAGCCGATCCGCGAGTCCCGGGCAATTGACGTACCGATGGCCATCGACCATTTTCGCTACTTCGCTGGGGCAATCCGCAGTCATTCAGACGAGGCGGTGATGCTTGACGAGCTGACACTCAGCATTGCATTAAGCGAACCCCTCGGGGTCATTGGCCAAGTTATTCCATGGAATTTTCCTCTGTTGATGGCCGCTTGGAAGCTCGCTCCTGCAATCGCAACGGGTAATACGGTGGTAATCAAGCCATCTGAAATGACGCCTATCACCATCTTCGAGCTGGCTAAGCTGATTGCGAAAGTACTTCCGCCTGGTGTAGTCAATATCATTACTGGCGTTGGTGCCGTCGCAGGCCAGGCACTGCTGGATCACCCCCACGTCCGCAAACTTGCCTTTACCGGTTCGACCCGCGTGGGGGAAGCAGTTGCAGCAGCTGCTGCCAAGAAAATTATCCCTGCCACGCTGGAGCTGGGAGGCAAATCGGCCAATATCGTATTTGCAGATGCTAACTGGGAAAAGGCGGTTGAAGGTGCTGCGCTTGCCATCCTCTGGAATCAGGGGCAGGTCTGCGAATCGGGTGCTCGCTTGTTCGTTCACGAGTCGATCTTTGAGCGTTTCGTGGGTCAACTGAAGAAAAAATTCGAAAACGTCCGGATTGGGGATCCACTAGATTCGGAAACGATGATGGGCGCTCAGATCAGCAAAGTTCAGATGGATCGGATCCTTGGCTACATCGATATCGCAAAAAAAGAAGGTGCTCGTGTTCTCACCGGTGGTGGCCGGATCGCTGGCGGTCAATATGATGCTGGTTTCTATCTCGAGCCAACCATCCTTGTCGATGTCCGAAACGATATGCGGGTCGCTTACGAGGAAATCTTTGGCCCTGTCCTATGCGTAATCCCATTCAAGAATGAGGCTGAAGTCATCGCTATGGCGAATGACTCTGAGTATGGCCTTGCTGGCGCCGTCTGGACTCAAGACATAAACCGGGCGCTGCGGGTTGCGCGAGCAGTTGAAACAGGCCGGATTTGGGTTAACACCTATCACGAAATTCCGGCACACGCGCCTTTCGGTGGGTACAAGAAGTCAGGCCTAGGGCGCGAAACGCACAAGTCGATGCTTGAAGCCTACAGCCAAAAGAAGAACGTCTTCATTAGCCTCGGCGAAGCCCCGCTCGGACTTTTCTGACGCTGAAGAGTTAGAAATTTTAACTTTATATATTTAAAATTCTAGATATTGAGGTATTTAAAATGAAAGATTCTATTCTGTTCCAGAGCACTCAGCTTGGGCCTTATACCCTGAAGAACCGTATCGTTCTTCCGCCATTGACTCGCTCGCGGAGTTCGCAACCAGGTAATATCGCCAACGACCTGATGGCGGCCTATTACCGACAGCGCGCAAGTGCCGGCTTTATGGTCACCGAGGGCACTCAAATCGAACCACGTGGTCAAGGCTACGCTTGGACGCCAGGTATCCACAGTGCTGAGCAGGTCGAAGGCTGGCGCAAAGTAACCGACGCAGTGCATGAAGAAGGCGGCGTAATTTTCGCCCAATTGTGGCATGTGGGCCGCGTATCTCATAACTCACTGCAACCAGGTGGGGAAGCTCCGATTGCGCCTTCTGCGATTGCTGCCGACAACGTCAGCGTATTTATCGAAACAGCTCCTGGCGCCGGGGCACTTGCTCCCCCCTCGGTTCCACGCGCTCTGACCACCTCAGAGGTCAAAGAAATTGTTCAGATGTATGCCCAAGCTGCTCGAAATGCGCTTGATGCAGGCTTCGACGGTGTTGAGATTCACTGCGCTAATGGCTATCTGGTAAACCAGTTCATTTCAGCTCACACGAATCACCGCGAAGATGAATACGGTGGCTCCCTGGAAAACCGCTTGCGACTCCTGCGTGAGATAACTCAGGCCGTCGCGGAGGTTGTTGGGAAGGAGCGCTTGGGCGTTCGTTTCGCACCACTTTTTGCTAGCACCGACGAAGACCGTGTCTACCTTGGTTTGGTAGAAGAAAATCCGCATGAAACCTATGTCGAGGCCATCAAGATTCTGGAAGAAGTTGGCATCGCGTATCTTTCGTTGGCTGAGGCTGATTGGAATAACGCGCCTGAACTGCCGGAAACCTTCCGAAGCGCAGTTCGCTCAACCTTCAGTGGCAAGATTCTCTACGCCGGGAAATACACGGCTGAGCGTGGCGTTCGCGTAATCGAGGCTGGCTGGGGCGATCTGGTTGCATTTGGTCGACCATTTATTGCGAATCCAGATCTGCCGACCCGCATCGCCAATGACTGGCCGCTGAACCCTGTAGACCCCAGCACTATGTACGGTGGGACGGGGAAAGGTTACATCGACTACCCAACTTACGAATAAAGAGCCCTCAGTGCACGGCCCCCTACCTTACAAGGGCGTAACTTGCGTCTGGACTCGATAAATCCTAAAATTGTAATATCTAGAAAAACAGGTATCGAATTTTTATGAGTACAGATGTCAGCGAAGCACTTAAATCCTTGGACAATCCAATGCGCTTGGCGATCTTGAATTGGCTGAAGGATCCTCGGAAGCATTTCCCCGAGCAGGAGATTGATCCCGAGGAGGTTGGGGTCTGTGTGAGCATCATTCAGAAGCGGGTTGGACTGTCCCAGTCCACTGTTTCCCTTTACCTAACCGCTCTACAGCGTGCTCAGCTGGTGACCTCCCAGCGCATTGGCCCTTGGACATACTACAAGCGCCATGATCAAAATATTTCGGCATTCATTGAAGCGCTCAGATCGCTCATTTGAAGGGCCCTGTTCACACGCTCGGATGGCAATGTCCCCTGAAATCAGTGCTTGTCAGACTAGAATTTTTCTCCTAATCGGAACAATGAATTTTTGTGCGAAGACATCGCGTGGTTTTTAGGACAACCAAGTCATTGCCATTCTCAAGCAAGCTGAGGTCGGTAGCCCCAGTCTCGGAGCTTTATCGCGAGCACGGCACCAGATCGGCGACCTTCTACAAGTGGCGCGACAAGGTGAAATACTTCCCTGCTCAGCCCCTCTGATCCGACGCTGGTGGCGGTTATGCGTTGACGTGCCAACAAGGAGTACCGCCTGAATATCAAGCAAATAACCACCTTAATTAACAAGCAATAATCACCAGGCATAGATGTCCGGTGTGTCACATACAAATGGAGCCAAAACGATGATAAAACTTCACCATCTTAATGATTCACGCTCGATTCGCATCCTGTGGTTACTGGAGGAAATAGGCGAACCGTATGAGTTAATCAAGTACAACCGCGATGAAAAAACACACTTAGCCCCCGCCTCACTGAAGGCCATCCACCCTCTCGGAAAATCTCCCGTCATTGAATTAAATGGGCAGATAATTGCAGAGTCTGGCGCTATCGTGGAGATTCTGATTAATAGATTCGCTCCTCATTTAGCACCAAATGCACTCTCAGAAGAATACACTGATTACTTAGAGTGGATTCACTTCTCAGAAAGCTCAGCCATGCTTCCGTTTCTACTAAAAGTATTCAATCAATATGAAATCCAATCAGGAACCGACCTAAAGTTCCTAAGCGACTATGCCGAAACAGAATTCAACAAGATATTCTCATATATAAATAACCACCTCAAAGGTAGAAACTTCTTAGTAGAAGATCGTCTTACAGGAGCAGACTTCATGCTTGGGTTTGTCGTACATGGCGCACTAAACAGGCTAAAAATTGTAAATAAATTCCCCAATATTGAACGCTATATTAGTAATATTGAAAGCATTCACAGTTATCAAAGAGCAATTAATAAAGAGAGAAACTCTGAATAGCTCTGTCTTTCGTGGCTATTCCCCACATTACAGGCGACAATCCCTTCGTTGGATAGAAAATGTCGGCACGCCATCCACAGGTTCGATAGGGTAAATAACGGTAATCACCGTAACGTTCACCCCTAAAACCTTATAAAAATCGCTTCACTGGTCCGATCCAACAGAGAAAATATGGAGCGGTAAGGTATACCGCTGTATTCAGCTAGGGGCAATACGGCAATCACCTACCTTGCAACAGGTGAAGGCTGGCTATATCTCGCGGTCATCATCGACCTGTACTCCCGCCGCGTGATCGGCTGGGCCATGAGCGAGCGCATGACCGCCGCTTTGGTGTGTGATGCCCTCCAGATGGCGCTGTGGGGGCGCAAGCACCCAAGCCGCACGATTGTTCACAGCGATCGGGGAAGTCAGTATTGCTCAGCGGATTATCAGCGCTTGCTATCATCCCAAAAACTGAGGTGCAGCATGAGTGCGAAAGGCAACTGCTACGACAATGCCTGTGCCGAGACTTTCTTCCACAGCCTGAAAGTTGAAGCCATCCACGGCGAGCATTTTCCGACGCGCGAGAGTATGCGCCATCAGGTGTTTGAGTACATTGAACTGGACTACAACCGACAACGCCGGCACAGTACGATTGGCTTTATGAGTCCGGAGGACTTCGAGTCCCGAGACGTCGCTTAAACCCGTGTCCACGATTACTGGGTAAGATCAAAACCTTCAGGAAGCCCGAAAAACGCTCATGGTCGTGTTCAATCGACGTATCTACAATCTAGCCATGGATTTCCAGGCCATCAGCGTCGTTCTCCAGTCCCAGACTAGTTGCCAGGGTCATATCGGTCTTCAACACCTCAGTAACAGATTCGACCTGCCGCTTTACTTGCGTCCCGGCTTTACGCAGCGTCTGCGTTTTGTGCAGCCATGCATCGAACTGCGAATTGCGCAAGAAGGTAGACTTGATCTCCAGCACTAGTAGGTGACCATCCCGCTGGCAGATCAGATCGATTTCACCCGGATCATAGTCATCCGTCTTAGGGGACTGATAATTCGCTACGACTCTGAATCCACGCGCTGCAAACTGCTCCGCCAACCGTGTCTCGATACGCTGGGTTTCATCCCGGGTTTCCTGTCTTCGACCCCCAAATACGGCGCAGGTTGTTAAGTGCCGCCGTCGAATTGTTCTGGAACGCCATCAGCCACGGTAACTGAAACAGAAAACGGCCCATTTTCAGCACCGGCCGTTCATGGAGTTCTGGCATCGGGCCGTGGCGCTTGTCGCGCAATTGGGTGGCCCGTTCTTTCAGGTCCGAAGTCCAGAAATCGAGTATGGCTTCTGCTGACTGTACTTACGACATGAACACTCCATTGTCCAGCGGAGCCCTCTCGGCCCCTCTTATCCCCGATGTAGCAAAGTCTGTAGTGGTTCAATGATTCCGGACACCGATTTAGGTGGTACAGTCACCACCGCAGATGAGGTGTTCTATGGCAAGACAACGTCGTTCATTTTCAACCGAGTTCAAGCACGAGGCTGCCTGCCTTGTTTTGGATCAGGGGTACTCCATTACCGAGGCCTGTCGCTCACTGGGCGTTGGCAGCACTGCGTTGCGTCGCTGGGTTCAGCAGCTCCAAGACGAACGCGGAGGCGCTACGCCCAAAGCCAAAGCGCTTACACCGGAGCAGCAGCGCATCCAGGAGCTTGAAGCCCGCATCAACCGCTTGGAACGTGAGAAATCCATTCTAAAAAAGGCTACCGCTCTCTTGATGTCGGACGAACTCGATCGTACGCGCTGATAGACCAGTTGAGTGAGCAGGAGCCTGTAGATATGGTCTGTGCTGCGTTCGATATACACCGCTCCAGTTATTATGAATACCGCACGAAGCGTGGCCGTATTGACGTGGAGCGCCTGAACTTGCGCTGTAAAGTGCGCGAAATTTTCACGCAAAGCCGCGGCTCTGCCGGGAGTCGAACCATCCGTGAGGTGATGCAGAGCGAGGGCATTGAAATTGGCCGTTTCAAGGTTAATAGACTGATGAAAGAGCTGGGCCTGATCAGCAAACAACCGGGAGCGCATGCCTACAAGCATGCACCTATTGAGCGTCCTGATATCCCTAACCTCTTGAACCGTGAGTTTGCGGTATCACGCCCAAATCAGGTGTGGTGCGGGGATATCACTTATATCTGGGCTCAGGGCCGCTGGCACTATTTGGCCGTGGTGATGGATTTGTATGCGCGCCGTGTGATCGGTTGGGCTTTCTCTAGTCAGCCCAATGCTGGGCTGGTCGTGAAAGCGCTTGATATGGCATATGAACAGCGCGGCAAGCCGCCGTGTGTCATGTTTCACTCCGACCAGGGCAGTCAATACGCGAGCCGCCTGTTCCAGCAGCGGATCTGGCGCTACCGCATGTGCCAGAGCATGAGTCGCCGCGGAAATTGCTGGGATACTCAGTCCACTATAGTTTCGAACACCGCCCCGATCTGACCCGTGCTGGGATTGGCCAAACTGCCTTTGTATTGACCTGTCGATCGACGTCGGTGTTCCCCGAGCATTCCGGGCCCAGCGTTTGTGACCTGATAGGAGCCTTGTATTGCACCCTGAGTGTCCTGTCCTGCGATGGGGTTGGTAATGCATCTATTACAGGAGCAGTGCCATGCATGATTCATCGCCGAGTGACGTCATTCTAGGGGTTGATACCCATCTCGATATTCATGTCGGCGCCGTGATTAATGGTGCCGGCAAGCTACTTGGAACCCTGGCCGTAACGACCGATGCCGCGGGGTATCAGGCACTAGTGGCCTGGGCCAAAACACTCGGGCACTTACAGCGAGCGGGCGTGGAAGGCACCGGCACCTATGGTGCAGGCCTGGTCCATGTATTGCGGGAACAGCTGATCGAGGTCCTGGAGGTCAATCGCCCTGATCGTCGGCAGCGCAGACTCAAGGGTAAGTCAGACCCTCTCGATGCTGAAAATGCAGCCCGCGCGGTACTGGCAGGACATGCCACGGCAATCCCGAAGCAGCAGTCCGGTGTGGCTGAAGCCATGCGCATCGTGTCTGTCGCACGGCGTAGCGCAGTTAAAGCCAAAACTCAGGCCATTAATCAGCTTCGAGCGCTCCTTGTCAGCGCGCCAGCGGATATCCGCGTACGCCTGTGGCGCAGTAAGCCCGCTGATTGTGTAAGCGCCTGTTCATGCCTGCGGGCGTTAGGGACAACCACTCACCTAAAAATGCTGACGACCACGCTACGTGCATTGGCCAAGCGCTGGCGCATGCTGGCTGAAGAAGTCGAGGCGCATGATAAAACCCTGGATGATCTTACGCAGCAGCATGCCAAGCGTCTTCGAGCGCAATTTGGTGTTGGCCCACAAACGGCGGCAATACTGTTATCTGTCGCAGGGGATAACCCGGAACGCTTGAAACACGAAGCGGCATTAGCCGCCTTGTGCGGCGTGAACCCCTTGCCCGCGTCGTCCGGCAAGACCATCCGACACCGCCTCAATCGCGGTGGTAGCCGCGTGGCAAACAACGCTCTATGGACGATTGCGATGGTACGGATGCGAAGTGAACCGCGAACACGGGCCTATGTTGCGCGCAGAACGGCTGAAGGCCTGTCTTCCAAGGAGATCCATCGCTGCCTGAAGCGCTACATTGTCCGAGAACTGTACCCGCTGATTCTGGCTGACTTGGCCGAATCGGCGCGATTTTCTTGACATAGGAGCGTCAATTCCCCGATGGAAAGAGTATTCCGGAGCCTGAAGTCAGAGTGGGTACCACCGACAGGCTATGTCAGCCCTCTCGAGGCTCAACGTGACCTCAGCTACTACCTGATGCAGCGCTACAACTGGCTGCGCCCTCATCAGTATAACGATGGTGTTCCGCCGGCAAGAGCCGAAGAAAAACTTAATGTACTGTCCGGTATTAGTTGACCACTACAGACCGCCTCGCGACAATCGTAGCCAGAGGCAGCACAGCAGACCTCCCAGGGTAAGACACGTGACCTTCACACTTATACCCGCCGCATTTACGTCCACCGTTTCCGTGCAAGAATGGGGCTTTGAAGATAATTGCCTCCTCACCCACGGCGCCCGCCTCCTATGCGATTTCTGTTCGTCGGGCCAGTGCTTTGCCTTCGGCTTCCTTCAGATTCCACCTCGCGGTGGACACCCTTGCCGTTCGGCTAATCGTTCCCCTTGCCGGGCCGATAGTGGACTTTCACCACCAAGTCATCCGGCCGCCACCACGCGTACCGGAACAGCGCCAATCAAGGCGCTACGCGCCATGCCTGGCGCACAACGACAAAGGCCGATAGATGATCTATCGGCCTAAGTGTTTGAATTTGTTGGTCGGGACGAAAGGATTTGAACCTTCTACCCCTTGCACCCCATAAAAGAAAGTCAACATCCACACCGATCCCACCCAGTCCACTACGTTGTTATATATCAATAACTTAGACATAAATTCATCATCTTCTTGTCCCTAGCCTTCCCATGGCGTCCCACCAAAGCTATTCTCAAACGGTCACAGAACGGGCACGAGAAGCGACTTAGTATGGCAACGATTACGGATCGACAGATTAATGCTAAACCAGACAGCAAGGATCGCTGGCTGAATGAAACCGTTATTCGAGGTCATGGTGTATTGGTAGCCCGCATCACACCAAGCGGCCAGCGCTCCTTTTATTTCCGTTACACCAATAATGAAGGCCGTCGGGATCGGCTCCCCATCGGAAGTTATAGCCGGGAAGTACAGCCAGGTTACCTCACCCTGACTCAAGCCAGATTGAAGGCCAAAGAGTTGGCGGCACTTCACCAGAGCGGCCTCTCTAATATCCGTGAGCACCTCCAAACAGAGGAGCGCCAGCGACAGGCTGAGCGGGATATCGAGCTTGTGCGCTTAGAACAAGAGAGTCAGACGCACCGCAGCCGAAGAACAGTAACAGAGCTGTTCGAGCATTGGGCAAAAGTAGACTTGGTACGCCGCAAGGACAAGGGCGCAGAGATGCGCCGCCTCTTCACCAAAGAGGTATTCCCGCTAATCGGTTCGATCGCAGTCGAAGATATTCGCCGCCGCGATATCACCAACATTACCGACACCCTCTTGGCACGAGGCGTGCCTCGTATGGCGAAAGTTACACTCAGCTCACTCCGGCAGATGTTCCGATTTGCAGTTGTACGTGAAATTCTCGACGCCGATCCAACAGCAGCTATCAGCAAGACCAGCATCGGTGGACCAAGCATAGAACGAGATCGTATTTTGTCGGATGATGAAATCCGCCAGTTAAAGGAAGGTATTCCGAACGCCGGGCTGCTAATAACCACGGAAACTGCTGTATGGATATGCTTTTCCACCTGCTGTCGCATCGGAGAGCTGTTAGCTGCTGAGTGGCGAAATATTGACCTCAGAAAACAGGAATGGCTAATCCCCGCAGAAAATAGCAAAAACGGGAAACCCCACACCGTCTACCTTTCTTCATTTGCAATGCGACATTTTGAGCAGCTTCATAATCTTACGGGTGCAGGCCGCTGGTGCTACCCTAACCGCAGCGGCTCAACGTCAGTATGCTCAAAGACAATCACCAAACAGCTGACTGATCGACAACGCCCACTGGAGAAAGGACCCATGAGTGGGCGAAGCCAGAATGGACAGGCTTTGCTAATGCCTGGTGGCAAATGGACCCCACATGACCTCCGCCGCACCGGAGCGACCATCATGGTTGCCTCAGGGGTGCTACCGGAGGTTGCAGAGCGTTGCTTGAACCATACCGAAGAAAACAAAGTAAAGCGCACATACCAACGGCACAACTATGCCAAAGAGATGCAAGAAGCTTGGCAAATACTAGGGCAGCGTTTACAACTTCTTACAGAGAATGATGCCTCCCATGCAATCCCAACCTGCTTCGACAGACAAGTGCATCTCGAATAACCGATGATTTTCTCAACTGCGCAGCGTCCCTAAGGCGACAACGAAACCAGGGCCAATTCATCGGTGAGTGAAGGTCAATTCCGTCATATTGAGCCCTACCTGTAGTTCGGTTCACGCCCGATAGGCCCTTCCGACCTACGACTAATTGCGGTGAACCCATCTTGAGCCAGATACGGTAGCTATCCGATAGTGTCCACCCATCTTCAAGTGGAAACCTATGATGACTTTATGAAGCTTATCTGAAGCATCGTCATTATACCGCCGAGCTCAAATCCAGAATTGTGACAACCTGCCAGCAGCCGAGTACCTCAGTCGCCGGGGCCGCGCTGGACCATGGGCTCAATACCAACCTGGTCCATAAATGGATTCGCACCGCGCAATCACCACCGTCTTCAACATCTTCCTTTATACCGCTCGCGTTGTCGGCCCCTCCAGATCAAAAAATGATACTGAGCTCTGACGACAGCATCCGCATCGAGATCCCGCGCCCGGGCGGTAACCTGGTCGTGAACTGGCCCGTGACGCAGGCCGATCGCTGCCAGCTCTGGTTACAAGAACCGCTGCGATTATCCGTATTGATGAGACCTGGCGCGGCGAGCGTCTGGAGCTGAACCCAAAACTTCTTGCGCTTGTGTAAGGCCTGCCGTGGCGGCGCATGGGCGCTGCCGGTGTGATCACCGCTCACTTACGTTTCTGCATCTGGTCTCTCACGGCACCCCAAATACTTTAATACCAAAAATGATAATAATCACTTACAACAATGAATTAGACGACATCAATCAATCACCCTAAAGTGTCTTTACCGGAGCAAAGGGCGATCCCAGTCCCGGCACTCACTTATCCAGTAAATCACACGAGAGCAAAAGACATGTCTCAACAACTGATGGAAATGCTTGAACAGGCGTTTGAGGAATCCACCAAGCTTTATCAGGATCGCGGCTTTCAGCGTCGCGTCGGTTTCGGTAAGAAACCCGCGCTGATCAACGTCGACCTCGCCAACGCCTGGACACGTCCAGGCAACCCCTTCACCTGCGATAAAATTGACGACGAAATCATTCCTGGCGTGCAGCGTCTGCTTGAAGCCTGCCGTGCCCACGGTTTCCCGGTTATCCATGTCACCACCTGCTATCAAGTCACCGACCGTGAAAACCCCAATACCGATATGGGCTTGTGGCACAACAAGATCCCGGTTGACGTGGTGGATCAAAGTAATGAAGACCTTTGGGCAATCGATTCGCGTATTGCGCCGATCGAGGGCGAACAAGTACTAATCAAGAAACGCGCCAGCTCCTTCCACGGCACCTACCTGGCAGGCTTCCTGCGCGCAGCCGGCGTGGACACCATTCTGGTAACCGGTGTTACTGCGTCAGCCTGTGTTCGCACTACCCTCTGCGACGGTCTGGCTGAAGGCTTTCGCACCATCGCAGTGAAAGAATGTATCGGTGACCGCGTGCCTGGGGCTGTGGCCTGGAATCTGTTCGATATCGACGCTAAATTCGCCGATGTGGAGCCGGTCGACAAGTGTGTTGATTACCTGAATACCGTTGGTGCAGCGAAAGGCTGAGACTGACTGCATCGGGGCCCCGCGCATTGCACAATCGTGGCAGTCGACACCCAACGCCGACAACCGCAGCGAGGGCCCCTTTTTCAAGTACAGCCAATAACCTATACCGCCTACCCACAACAAGAAGAAGGAACGGTAATGAGCACAGTTATCCGAACACTGCTACTGGCCTCGCTACTGGCCCTGATGCCAATAGCCCATGCCAATGAGGCTACTCGACTCAAGCTGCATAGCAGCATCGCTCAAACACGCCCCGAGGCACAGCAAGTCGAACACTTCGCTCGACTAGTACCGTTTCACAGGGAAAATGATTGATTGGAACTCCATCATTTTCCCTGTCTGCCCCTGGCTGCTGACCAGCGAGGCATCACTTCAGGTCTGGTAGCTCAGAGCGCGACAGCCTGAGCGCTATACTGCGTGGCTTGCGTGGGGTGCGCTGTATCAGAGCCTTCTTTTCCAGTTCAACGACCATCCGGTGGACAGCGGGGGCTGAGACCTCGAAATATCGCTGCATGTCCTGCTCAGCAGGCGCATAGCCATTCACCTTGGTGTAGTAGTAGATAAACGCAAGGTACTGGCCTTGCTTGTCGGTATAGCTCACGGACATGCTTTACCTTTCGGGGTCGACATCGGTCATTGACGGTGTTCTTCTTTGCCGGTTGTACCACCACAAGGACCCGTTGTGAACATCAAGTACCGTATCGACCTGACGTCAGAGGAACGTGAATACCTGCACGCCATCACCGCCAAAGGCAGCACCGGTGCCCGCACGATCAAGCGCGCCAACATCTTGTTGATGGCTGATCAGCGCAAGCATACCGATCAGGCTATCGCCGATGCGTTGTCGGCTGGAACGGCCACGGTGTATCGCACCAAGCGCAACTTTGTCGAATACGGGCTGGAGAGCGCCCTAGCTGAGGGGAGTCAGCCGCGAGGCGCTCGGTTACTCAACGCGGTCGATGAAGCAAAGTTAATCGCACTGGCCTGCAGCAAGCCACCGCAAGGCTGTGCGCGCTGGACGCTCAGTTTATTGGGTGAACGGTTAGTCGCCCTGACTGACCTGGAAACCGTCTCTATCGAAACCATTCGCCGCCGCCTCAAAGAAAATGCGCTTAAACCCTGGCAGAAGAAGATGTGGTGCCTGCCAACGCTCGATGCAGACTTCATCGCGCAAATGGAGTCAGTGCTGGAGCTGTATGTCGAGCCCGCTGACGAGAAACGCCCGGTGGTCAACTTCGACGAAGCCATGAAACAGCTCGTCGCTGATACCCGTGATCCCGTACCGATGAAGCCAGGACAGCCTGCGCGACAGGACTACGAGTATTGCCGTAAAGGGATCGCGAACCTGTTTGTCTTTTTTGATCGCCACCGGGGATGGCGGAAAGTGAAGCCAACGCAGCAAAAGCGCTGCATCGACTTTGCCGCGTGCATGCGCGACCTGGTGGACATTCATTACCCCGAGGCTGAGGTCATCCGGGTGGTCATGGATAACCTGTCGACGCACAAAGCCGCCTCACTTTACAAGGCATTTCCGGCAGCAGAAGCCCGGCGTATCCTGCGCCGGCTCGAGTTCCATTACACGCCCAAACACGCCAGTTGGCTGAATATGGTCGAGATCGAAATCGGAAACATGAACCAACAGTGTCTGGATCGACGCATTCCGGACTGGGATACCCTGGCGCAAGAACTCGCGGCCTGGGAAACACGAAGAAACGAGGCCAAGGCCAGCATCAACTGGATGTTCAAGGTGGAAGATGCCAGACGCAAGCTGGGTCGAGCCTACAATGAACTCAACCCATCAAACGCCCTGTGAAACAGTACTAGTGGATGAAAAGTCCGGCGGCAAGCTGAAAATCGAGGTTTACCATTCAGGATCCCTCGGCCTCAAGGAAACCGATATGATGCGGATCATGAAGGCAGGACTAGTCGACATGGCCTTCCTCTACGGCGAATACTACAACCGCGATGCGCCTGCACTGCCGGCGATCTACGCCCAAGGCGCCATCACTGAAGGTAGCCAACATCTTGAGGTACTGCCTACCCTGCGCGACCTCTATAGCGAGGCCTACGCAAAATGGGGCATCCACAGCGTGGGTGGCGTTGTTGCACCAGTTTTCGATGTAGGCTTGCATTGCAAGGATCCAGTCAACTCCCTTGCACAACTGCAGGACAAAAAAGTCCGCGTATGGTCCAGCCATCTAGTCGATACCTTCAAGCATCTCGGTATCAGCGCCCAGGTGATTCCGCAAAGCGATATGTACCTAGCGCTGCAGACCGGCGTCGTCGACTGCGCCTACTACCTTTCTACTGTTGCTAAAACCGTCTCGCTACAGGAAGTCACAAAGTATGAGGCCTACCTGCATCCCTGGGCAGCCTCGCCCTGGATCTTCGGTGTTAGTGACAAAACTTGGCAACGCCTGAGCCCGGAGCATCGCACTATTCTGCAGTTGGCTGGCGAAGAGGTTTGGGCTGAAACCCGCGACTTGGCCGTAGATCCGGAGCGTGAACGCCTGGCTCGGTCTGAGCGTGAAGCATTAGGTATCACCATGCTGCCGGCCTTCAGCACAAATGACGTAAAAATCTTTGTTAGCGCCGCCAACCGTGCATGGGAAGAAATGGCCGAACGTGCCGGCCCCGAAGGCCTCGATTACTACCGTACCGTATCCGGCATAACCCACCACTGATCCGAACCCCATTGCGCCGGGCCTTGGCCCGGCCATTTCCAGGTACAGCTTATGTCCATGCTTACGACGCTGATCGACCGCCTGGCCCGGATGCTGTTCATCCTTGGCGTGCTGGCAGGCATCCTGATGACGGTGCTGATCTTCACCAGCACCCTACTGCGTTACCTGATTGGCCACCCGATTGGATTCTCCGACGAACTGGCTGGGCTGATGTTCGTCACCCTGGCCTTTACCACCATCCCTCATGTGCTGAATCAGAACCGGCATATAGGACTGGACCTGTTTACCGGCATGCTGTCCCACACAGCGCAACTCTATGTGCAATGGCTGGCTGCTCTGATCTTTATTGCTTTCGCACTGATCCTTGCCTGGGAGTCCTGGCAATTCATGACATTTTCCCACCAGATCAGCGCTCGCTCTGATATCAGTGGTCTGCTGCTCTGGCCCTGGATGGCGATCATGCCATTTTCGATGGTGCTAACCATCCTGATTCAACTTAAAAACACCTTTAACCAAAGTACTAGGGAGACACCCCTATGAGCTGGATTATTCTGGGTTCCAGCCTGATCATCTTGCTAGGCACTGGCGCCCTGCTGGGTGCCGCACTGGGGTTGACCGGCTTTATACTGTTACATTTCCAGGCAGGCGGCGCCAGCTCGTTGGCAGTCAATGCGGCCTGGAACCTTCTGACCGAATTTACCCTTAGCGCCGTACCGCTGTTTATCTTTCTCGGTGATATTTTGCTGGCCAGCGGCGTGTCGACGCGGGTTTACAACGGGCTTGCACCACTGTTTCGCTGCGTGCCGGGCCAGCTACTGCATACCAACATCGCCGTCTGCACCCTGTTTGGGGCCGTCAGCGGCTCAAGCACATCCACGGCCGCTGCAATCGGCTCAGTCGGCTACCCGGAGCTGAGCCGACGCGGTTATGACCCTGCCATGGTGGTCGGCACCTTGGCCGCCGGCGGAACACTCGGCCTGTTGATTCCGCCAAGCCTTTCACTGCTAATCTATGGTGCGACCCAGGATGTATCGATCGGCAAACTGTTCCTCGCAGGACTCGTACCCGGCGTAATGATTGCACTGGGATTCTTTTGCTGGATCCTACTACGCTCGCGTATCGGCAGCAGGGTCACGCCGCTGGAACAAGATACCTTCAGCTGGCTGGATGCCGGACGCGGCCTGCTGCAAGTCTGGCCCCTACCGATCCTGATTTTTTTCGTGCTTGGCACCATCTATATGGGCATCGCGACCCCCACGGAAGCAGCTGCCTTGGGCGTAGCCGCCTCGATCGGCCTAGGTTTGACATGGGGCGACTTGACCTTGCCCAAGCTCTGGCTTGCCTTCCAGCGCGCCGCCATGATGTTCAGCTCCATCGCCCTAATCCTGGTTGGCACTGTAATCCTGGCCCAGGCAGTAAGCCTGCTTGGCCTCCCCCGTACAGCCGTCGACATGATCTCGACACTTGGTTTTGATCGCTACGGCGTATTGGTGATGGTCGTACTGATTTATCTGGTGCTGGGCTGCTTCTTCGATGGTATCTCGCTGCTACTAATGACACTACCGATCACCTTCCCGATGGTAACCAGCCTTGGCTTCGACCCAGTCTGGTTCGGCGTTATCGTCACCCTGCTGATGGAGGTCGGCATGATTACTCCACCGATAGGGTTGAATCTGTTCGTGCTTACCTCGATCACCAACAACGAGGTCAATATCGCCGAAGCCGCCAAAGCCTCGGTGCCCTACTGGCTTATATTACTTGGGGCAGTGGGTTTACTGACGCTGTTTCCGGTAATAGTGTTGTGGTTGCCTGATATGGTTTTGAATTGAGAGGAACCTGCCCTTAGCGCAACCCCAGTTAAGCCATAGCGCCTCAGCCTTGCTGCCGAACCATAAACTTCTATGGTTTTGGCTGGGTATTGCGTGGCTTGGACAAACCTTCTCGGTGATTGAAGATTCATCGTGCGACCAACGACAACACATCCTGCGATAGTGGAATAGCTATACCACCAACCAGTGACTGGAGTAACCTCGCCCCAGAAGTAGGAAGTCCTCTTCGTGCAGGCGGTCGAGGTGCTCCATTCACCCTCTAATATGCTGTGCCACAATGTGTCGCCACGCCTTATCAGTGCCCCCCTCGAAGTGGCACCTTGCATATAACTCATCCGAAAACCGTAGCGTTCCAATATGCGAATTCAGGTATCAGCGAAACAAAAATTCGGAAGGGTGTATGTACTGAGTGACTTCAAATTACAGCGTGGAGAACGCTCGGAGCGTCCCTTGCAGCGGATACCCTTTCAGCTTTTTTCTCAAGAGCCCTGAAACTGTTGCCCGAGACCGAGTAACGTGAACCATGCTGACTAAAAGGCACCTCGAAAAACCTCGCAGGCCCGCAGTACCCTTGAGTTAAATTCATTGCGTCTGATACAGCGATGGACTGACACCGATGAAAAACCACACAGTGCCCTCAAAACCGATTTGTTTGCCGTCGACCAGCACCGGGAGAATAATTATCGCCTGGTTGATCCGCTGGTGGAGATCAATCTGCACATCGACTTTTTCCCCTGGCGGCAATCGTTGGTCAAGTTGCGCCCTGCAGAGTGGCCGGCCTCCCTTCTAGACGGCGAACACGGTGGTGCGTGTTCTGGTGTTCAAACTGCGATACAACCTGTCTGACGCGAAGATTGATGATGCAGGCACCAAAGCTTTGTTTGATGGTGTAGTGAACCAACTGATGCGCAGGAGCTATATTGCGAGCGGCGGTCAGATCATCGATGCGACGCTTGCCCCTGCCCAAGCAGCGTATTCGCAGTCATGAAAAGACATCATCAAGCAGCAGGCCACGCCCGTCGACTGGAAGCAGGCCCAGCGCAGTCAGAAAGACCTGGATGCCACCTGGACCAAAAGCATGGCAAGCGCCATTTCGGCTACAAGGTGTCAGATAAAGCCTGAACTAATCACGTTATAAGGTGATTCGCTCAATTGAGACCGGCACCGCTTCCGTGCATGACAACCGCCGCTGCGACCAGGTAATTGCCCTTTATAACACCAGCCCGAATGTCTACTCCGATCGCGGCCATGACTGCTAGGCTTCGCGGCAATCGCCCTAAAATACAACGCAATGGGGCGCACGCCCACTGTCCGACGGCCAAAAACGTCACAACCATCGGCTTGATTCGGCCAACGAATAGGCATCGATCCGAAGAAACAAACCTTCTTTCCTCGAGGAATTCATCTAATGCCTTCGCTCAACCGAGCGCCAACGCTAGTCGGTTAACGCCACTTCATTACCCATAAAACAGTCCAAAAAAACCTTATCGCCGATATAGAGTTAACGACATCGTGGCATCGTTCTAGGCCTTGCCGCAGCGCCTTTCTAAAGCCCGCCCACGCGCCGATGTGGGCCCTGGTAGAACGCCGACAGAGCAGTTTCTCGGTCACCGACAGGAACCAACTGGTGTCAAGCAACTCCATTTTAAGCTCACTCACGCAGCGACCTTCTTCGCTCAGGCTCTCACCGCCCTTCCGCAACTCATCATCACGAGGTCACTCCGGCTCCCCAACGGGTGAAAGGCCCTCTGGGCCGCCATCAAAAAACTGACCGGATAGATAATTCGACACCTTCCCCCACGCAAAAAAAGGCCCCGAACGAGTCGAGGCATAAAAAGGATACAGTAAATGGGACCGGCCGGTATTTGCACCATCCCTAGATCAGGATTCTGGTCGGCTTATGAAACCTCCTCGTTGCCATTCAGCGCCAGCTGCTCGGTCTTAATCCGCCGAAAGCCACCAGAGGCCGGATCATGCACCCAGTTAACGCCAACGCTGGTCGCCAGATAATGGTCGCCGTCAACTGCGCGAACTTCGGCCTGAGGATGCTGTTTTAGTACCCAGAATTTCATCAGCAAGTAATAGAACACCAGGCCGGCGGCAAAACCAACGACAAACGCCCAGCTTCCAGAGAAAAAGGCCAGCCCGCCAGCAAGGGCCCAGGCAAGAATGCCCGCCAGGTTGAAACCACTGCTGTAGCGGTACTGACCCTCGGCCCGATAGAGTTCCGGCACATTGAGACGGCGACGACGGATCAGATAGTAGTCTGCGATCATTATGCCGCCGATGGCCGATAGAAAGGCTCCATAGGAAAACAGGAAAGCAAAGAGATTATCGAGAATGACCCAGGGCATTGCCAGAGTGCCAATAATTCCGGTAAGCAGCACCGCCACCGGGTACTTTATGTAGGGTGCACCGGCATTGACAAAGGTCAAGGCCGCCGGAATCAGGTTGGCCGCGTTGTTGGTTGACCACTGTGCCAGTAGTACCAACGCCAGCAGCACTATTAGACTCAGTCCCTCACTCTGTCCCTGGATCACATTGATCGGATTCCAGTCACCAGCGGCGATAAAGGATGCGGCGCCAATCACCGCGATCCAGGTCTGAGTCAGCGGCAGTGCAATCAGCTGGGCCACAAAGATGTTTTTGTTACGCCGAACAAAAACCCGCGCCCCCGATTCGGTTTTCACATAGCGGGTAATATTCGGAATATCGATAGCCAGGGTCGACCAGAAGGCCACATTGGCTAGGAACAGCGTCAGCGGCGCGATCTCTTGCTCGCCGACGAAGGTCCAGATATTGATGCCCTGGGTGTTGGCCAGTACATCCAGGGTGAAATACATCCACACAGAGATCGCCATGATGGCCGGTGCTGCAATGGATGCCAGCACTTCAACGGCCTTGATACCCAGCGCGGTATTCCCAATCTGCACCAGCGCAAACACGAGATACCATAGAGGCCAGCTGGAGAATCCACTCAGGTATTCGACAATGCCGTTAAGCGCCAGCGCGCCAAGGTACGTCTGGATACCAAACCAGATCGCTGCGATCAGGCCACGGAATATCGACGGCAGATGTGTACCGTAGATGCCGAAGGGAGCACGCAGGTAAACCGAAAACGACAGGCCGTGTTCGGTGCCAATATCGGCGGTTAGCGTCATCAGTAACGCCAGCACCAGGTTGGCAACCAGGATAATGCCGACCACCTGTGGTAGCGGTAGGCCGGCGACACCGTTGGCGCCAAGCTGAAAGGTCGCGATAATCACCGCGATACCAATCCATATCCAGACAAACCCCAGCGCGCCGATGGGGCGCTGCTGTATGCTGACCGGCAAAATGGATTCTTCGAGCAAATGATTGACTGCGGCGGACTCGAGACGAGCGCCAGCCACAGCCGATGATGTATCGGAAGTCATAATAGGGTACCCTATTGATGTAGTAATCGAACGGGTGGGAGCGGACGGCGTCCGCTCCCGGATTGAAGCCTGCGTTAGGCCGAGATAGCCTGGCGTTGTCGCATTTCTGAACGACGGCGCTGGGTTGCATCCGCATCGATCACTACCGCTTCGCTGAGCACCACACCATAGATGTCACGGGCATGCTCTAGACTGCAGAAGTCATCTAGTACGTCCTCGCGAACCTGCTCTGGCGTGCGCTCCAGCGGGTCACCGTAGCCGCCGCCGCAGGGCGAATAGTAGGCCATCACATCGCCGGCCTGAGTGGCGTAACCGGAAAACTTGGACGGCATCAGAGTACGCTCATCGGGGTTGGCCGCGTTGTAGATCTCGGTTCTGCCCACCGCGCCATCAGTGCCACCGAAGATGCCCCAGGGCACATCGTAATGGCGTTCACTCTCATGGGTAATAAAACCTGGCGTTAAAACGCGTTGCGCCTTAACCACCCCTATACCACCGCGGTGCTTGCCTGCTCCCGGCATGACATCGTCACGCAGTTCGTAACGATCGCAGATCATCGGCAGATGCATGCCCAGGTCTTCAATCGGGTTGTTGCGCGTATTTGCCATCAGGTTGTCAATGCAGTCCGGGCCATCCGAACGTGGCCGCCCGCCATAGGCGCCTTCATTGACCTCAAGAAACACCCAGTAGTCGCCGCCCTCCTTCAGGCCCGAATAGGACGCAAAAGAGATTGACGCCGAGCTACCTGCAATCACACGCTCCGGCAGCACCGGTGCCAGGGCACGGATGATCAGATCGATCATACGATTGCACTGGGTAAAGCGTGCCTCAGCCGCTGCCGGGAATATCGGATTAAAGATGGACCCCTTGGGCGCTACCACCTTGATGGGCCGGAACGATCCCTCATTCGACGGCACCGGCGTTTCCAGTGTGTAGCTATCGAGCAAAAGCATACGAAAGGCTGCGTAAGCCGCCACCTTACAGGAGCCTTCAAAGGGTACGTTGTAAGCAGTTGGCGTCTGGTCGGCGGAGCCGGTCAGGTCGACCGTGACTGAATCCCCCGCCACCGTTACCGTGACAACCACCGGCAATCGGGTTTCACGATTGCGGCCATCATCATCGAGGAACCCCTCTGCGCGATAATCACCGTCCGGAATCGCTGCAATACGCTGCCGTAGCATGGTTTCGGAATAGTCGATTAACTGCTCGATCGCCGCGAAGGCGGTGTCTTTGCCATAACGCGTCAGCAGCTCCTTGAATCGTTTTACACCTAACTGCGCAGAGGCGACCTGGGCCTCGATATCCCGTATCAGCTGCGTCGAGGCACGGCTGTTATGGGTGATCATTTGCGCAAGACCCTCATTACGCTTGCCCTTTTCGTACAGTTTGATGCCAGCGAGCAGCATGCCTTCGGCATAGACATCGGCGACATCAATGATCAGCCCCGGTGTAGCCGCACCGATATCGATATGGTGGGCGGTATTGCCCGCAAAGGCGATCAGTTCACCTTCGTGGAAAATTGGAATGATCACGGCCAGATCCGGGCTGTGGCTTGAGCCGTAGTAAGGGTGGTTGTGCACCACAACATCACCTTCATGCCATTCGCCACCCTGCAGGGTCTGTTCAATACCCCGCAGGTAGGCCGGGATTGAACCGATATGCATTGGCGTCGATTCTGATTCACAGATCGTCTGGTAATTCAGGTCAAACAGCCCGGCCCCCAGGTCCTGGGATTCACGTATGATCGACGAGAACGACATGCGGTACAGCACATGCCCCATCTCTTCGGCGATGGTATCGAGCGCCCCGCTGATCACCTGCAGGGTGATCGGGTCAACTTTAATAGTGTTCATGGCCTCGTCCTCGCATTTAATGTTGGGAGATGATGACATTGCCGTAGGGCGTCACTTTGGCGACCCAGCCCGGTGGCACCAGCGACGTGGAGTCATGCTGCATCAGCATGGCTGGCCCCTCGATCAATTGCCCTGCCCGCAATCGCGAGCGGTCGTAGCGGGGTGTTATGCGTGCGCTACCATCGTCGAATATTGTTTCGCGCTCGTAGAGAAACGCATCGACAGTATCACCGGGCTGAGCAGCAGCCAGCGGTGGCCATTCGAGCTTTTGCGACTCAGAATTTCCGATCAGGCGCAATGTCACAAGCTCAACAACCGCCCCCTCAAAGCAGTAGCCGTAGTCCTGCTCATGCTGCCGATGAAAGGTTTCAATAACCTGATTTACCGCATTGCTATCGATAGCTCCCGCGGGGAACTCGGCCCGCAACTCGAAGCCCTGGCCATAGTAGCGACACTCGGCGATCCGACTGATGCGCATCATCTCTTCCGATACATCGTCATTGCGCAGTTGCTCACGAACCTCGCTCTCCAGGCTATCCATACTCAGCTGTAAACGCTCAAGCTGCTGATCGCTAATGGTATTAAGGTCACACATCAGAGACCGGGTATTCTCGTACTGAATATCAGTCGTAAGGAGACCAGCGGCAGCTGTAATACCAGGGGCAGGCGGCACCAGTACCGCCTTCGCGTTCACTTCCTCGGCCAGTGCCGGACCATGCACCGGCCCTGCCCCGCCAAAGGGCATCAGCACGAAATCGCGTGGATCAACCCCCCGTGCAACAGAGCTGGAGCGAATGGCCAGGGCCATGTTGTTATTAACGATCTTGAGGATACCCAGCGCCGCTTCCTCTAGCGACAGCCCTAAAGGTTCGGCAATCTTCTCGCGAATGGCCTGTTCCGACAGCGCCCGGTCTACCTTGAGATCGCCGCCAAGCATCTGATCAGGGTCCAGCCTACCGAGGACAATATTGGCGTCCGTCACCGTCGGTTCGCTGCCTCCTCGGCCATAACAGGCCGGCCCCGGGTTTGATCCAGCCGAGCGCGGCCCGACCTGAAAGCCTCCCGCCTCGTCGACGAACGCTATCGAGCCACCACCCGCCCCAATGGTAATCAGATCAATCATCGGCGCCAGCACCGGATGGCCGGATACGTAGGAGTCCCGCGGATTCATAATCTTGATGCTGCCATCAACCAGAGTGGAGATATCGGCCGACGTCCCCCCTATATCCACGGTAATCAGGTTGCGCTCACCATCGAGGCTGGCGAAATAATGTCCCCCGATCACCCCGCCAGCGGGGCCGGACATCAGGATATTCACCGGGCGCTCGCAGCAGCTCTCAACCGTTGCGACACCGCCATTGGACTGCATAATGCGCAGTTCGGCATCGATGCCATTTTCACGTAATTGGCTGGAAAGATGGATCAGATAGAATGAGGTTCGGGGGCCTATATAGGCGTTCATTGCGGTAGTGGAAAAACGTTCGTATTCACGCATGACATCGACGACTTCGCTCGAACAGCAAACATAAGCGTCCGGCATCTCCTGTTGCACAATCTCCTTGGCTCGCAATTCGTGGTCCCGATTCAGGAAGGAATAGAGAAAGCCGATGATGACCGCCTCAACACCGCGGGATTTAAGCAACCGGGCCGCCTCTCGCACCTCTGCTTCATCCAGAGCCGTTTCAACATCACCGTGCGGTGGCAGTACCCGCTCGTTGATGGGTATGCGATTGCGACGCCTGACCAGCGGATCTGTTTGCCAGGGAGCATCGAAATGCAGCGAAAAGTTATGCGGCCGCTTGTGCCGTCCGATATGCAGGATGTCGCGAAAGCCTTTGGTCGTCAGCATTCCCACTTCAGCACCGTTGTGCTCGATAGAGATATTGGTTGCGACTGTGGTGCCGTGAACGATCAGATCCACCTCTTCCTTGCCGATACCCGCCTGATTGCAGAGCTCCAATACCCCCCGCATCACGGCGATTGATTGATCCTCGAGGGTACTTGGCACCTTGTGCTTGAAGATCGCGCGGCCGATCGAGTCACGCTCCGTGGTTTCCAGTATCAAGTCCGTATTCGTCCCGCCTACATCTACGCCTATACGTGCCATAGTGCTTGCTTCCTCTGTACGTCGATTGCTGAGCCAGATTGCTGCCGACTTTTGCGAACAGTCGTTCGGGATGCATGATTGCGCATACCCTTGTGATCTTGAGACATGAGACTCTGCTCCATCTTTATACTTATTCGAAAGGTTCCAGGGCCCTGAATCCGGTGGCTGTTCAACTTGTCACCACTTGCAACCTAGTCTATGCTCGGCAATTGATACCGTCTAATTCATTTTAATGAAGAATTGATAACTCCATGAGCATTAATGTTCGATTTGATCTGCGCCACCTGAAAGCCTTCATGGCCGTTGCCGAACTGCTCCATTTCAAGAAAGCAGCAGAGGCGCTGTTTATCACCCAGCCTGCCCTCAGTCGCCTGATAAAGAATTTGGAGAATGAAGTGAAGGCCGAGTTATTTGCCCGAACAACCCGCCAGGTAGCACTGACAGAGGCTGGCCGGCTGCTTCAGGATGAATGTCGGCTGGCATTCAGTCATATCGAGCGCGGAGTCCATCTTGCGCAACGCGCTGCCGAAGGGGACATTGGCCATATTACAATTGCTTATAATGACTTCTCGATCAACGGCAACCTGCCGCGCATTCTCGAAGCCTTTAAGGAAAAGTTCCCACAGGTTGCGGTCGAACTCAGCTATATACCATCTCATCTCCAGCATGAAGCCCTACGCGACTGCCAGATAGATATCGGTTTCTTAATAGGGCCGTCCGAGGACGGCTGCATCGAATCCTTGCTGGTGGACCGGGAAAAAACGGTGGTAATCCTTCCGGTCAAGCATCCACTGGCCCAGCGCAAAACAATCCGACTGAAAGAGCTGGCCGACGAGAAGTTTATTATCGGCTCGGAAGGCGGCTGGCAGGCCTTCCGAGCCCATATATTCACCATTTGCCAAAAGGCCGGTTTTATTCCTCAAATAATTCAGGAGGCTTCCACCAGTAATGGTATTTTCGGCCTGGTGGCCGCCAATATGGGAATCTCACTCTATGCGGAGTGCGTAAAAAACTTCACGCGCCGGGATATCGTCGTGGTACCACTAGAGGAAGACCAGAGCATCATCGAAACTGTCGCAGCCTGGAACACGGCCTACGAAAGCCCTAGCGCACGACGGTTCAAGGAGCTACTCAAGCAGGCACTTTAAGATTGAGAGGTGAGTAATGCCTCTGACTCATCCACAGACTACGATCCCACGACACTACTCGAATATCGCCGCCAGCGGCATAAACGCACAGCCACCGCGATCGAGATCCTGTTCAGAGCGCATTTGGAAGATCATTGCAGCGAGCTGGCCCATCAGTACAGCCAGCACGACAAGGTTCCGCCATCCAAAAAATCCAAAGACCCACTCACACGAGTTCTCAACTTGATTCTGACCTTAGCGGAAAGCGCACGGCGAAACGAGCAGGAGCTGAGGTTACAGCTTGGTATCGGTCCCGAAGGATGGCCATCAAGGGGCATCCCCTGAAATGGAGGCGACCTACCGTCAAGACTTGACGCTCTGTCGCGAGGGGCCGCGCCCTTTTCGGTACTGGTGGAGTTGCGCCGGTTTTACAAGTTACACGCAGAATACCAGACGGTCTTTAAGCTGGCAGAGCAGTTCCGTAGACTGGCCAAAACTCGCGCCAGGCAGCGTTTTATATATTAATCAGGGGCTCTTTCTATCTTCAATCCAGCCATGACATTCGAACACTTCAGGAACCTCGCAATGGCAACCATGAAGTCTACCCTTGCTCAATGTCGAGCAAAAATAAGACTGGCATTTACGCCGCCAAACCCGAAGCTATTAGACATCACCGTATCGACCCGGCAGCCACTACGGGTTTCATGAATCGGCGGACAGCCTTCCAGTTCCGGATCCAGCTGTTCGATATTATGGGACGCGATCATCAGGCCCTGTTGCATCATAAGCAATGAGTAGATGGCCTCATGCACACCGGCCGCTCCCAGCGCATGGCCACTCAGTGCCTTAGTCGAGCTATACGGCGGCACTTCACCGCCAAAGGCAGCCAGCGCCGCGCGAATTTCCACCAGATCACCGGCCTGGGTACTGGTCCCGTGGGTGTTGAGGTAATCAACAGGTCCGTGCCAGCTATCCAGTGCCATTTGCATTGCGCGCAGAGCGCCCTCGCCGGAGGGCGCCACCATATCCAGGCCATCCGAAGCGGTGCCATATCCCACCACTTCGGCATAGATATGGGCACCGCGGCGCAGGGCGTGATCCCTTTCCTCAAGTACCATTACCCCCCCACCACCACTGATCACAAACCCATCGCGATCCCGGTCATAGGGTCGGCTCGCCCGCTCAGGTGTGGCGTTAAAGCGGGTTGAAAAGGCGCCCATCCCATCAAACATGCAGCTCTGACTCAAGTGCTCGGCTTCCGCACCGCCGGCAAAAACAATTTCCTGCTTGCCGAACTGGATTTGCTCGAAGGCATGACCTATACAGTGCGCACTGGTGGCACAGGCCGATCCAATAGAGTAGTTCAGCCCTTTGATGCCAAAATAGCTAGATGCACAAGCCGACGCGGTGCTCGCCATCGTTCGGGGTACCCGATAGGGACCGACCTTGCGAGCGCCCTGATTTTCGAGCAGACGGTTAGCCTCGACAATATCTTTACTCGACGCGCCCCCGGATCCCAGCACACACCCTGTTCGCGGATGTGATACCAAATCCGCATTCAGTCCGGCATCGGCAATGGCGTCTCGCATCGCCAAACAGGCATAGACAGCTGCATCCCCCATAAAACGTGCCTGCTTGCGCTCAATTGACGCAGAATTAGCCGTCACCTGACCGGACAAATGACAACGCAGCCCTGCATCACGGTAAGTGCTGTTTATCCCGATGCCCGAGCAACCGCCTACTAGCGATGCAAACACTTCATCCAGACTGTTGCCCAGGCTCGATACGATTCCCATTCCGGTTACAACCACTCGACGCATAGCACAGTCTCCGCATCCACAATTGTTCAGCTGCCGAGTCAATACGACAGCAGGCGGCCCGATATTAAGCCAAAGCAACATGAAGATTAATTGCCTTTGCGGAATCGATTGATAACACCAATGAGAGTAGTTACAGCCCACGGTGATTAGGGGCCTGATGATCACAACAGTGCCAGGCTATAGTGGTGAAATAGGAGGTATGTCGGCCTTTACTGCCAGCGTTCCCTACGAGTCCTTTTGACTGGCCGCCTCCCATAACCACAGTTGGCAGCAGCACCCCGGATTTGTCGTTGGAAGACTACGTGGCCGCAATCCGTGCCACCAAAACCCTCCCACTCACCACCGACTTTGGCATCAAAACCTGTGCCCAAGTACAGGCACTGCACCGTCATAGCGATATCACCGTGATCGGCTCAGGCCTGCTGGATGCCTATAACCGCGGTGGCCCCGCGGCCGTACTGTAGCCGTGAGGCCGCTGCGAGCCTGAGTATCCGCCGAGCGGGATCAGCAATAAAGAAGATAAAGAAACGGGTGCGATCTTGAGCACCTACCTGATCGAAAATAGAGTCTTACCGCCCCGACCAGCAGAGCTTGACCGCCCGCTTGATCTCAGAAAATCAATACTCGTTACCTACCCCATCACCAGGTTCGGCAGCCACATGACCAGCTCCGGAAAGAGCATGCAGAACACCAGAACCATAAGCTTCAGCAGAATGAAGGGCGTCACCGACTTGTAGATATCCAGCATGCTGACATCGGGGGGCGCAATTCCCTTCAGATAGAACAACGCAAAACCATAGGGCGGCGTCTGCACCGCGATTTCAATATTCAGGATCATCAGAATACCGAACCAGATCGGATCAAAACCAAGATCCACCACTATGGGAGTAAAGAGCGGCGCGCACATCAGTACGATGATGAACTCATCGATAATGAAGCCCAGCAACAACATAATCAGCTGCATCAGAATTACCACGCCCAAAGGCGGTAATCCCAAGTCCTTGGTGAAGCCGGCCACCATATCCTGCACGCCCATCATCAGATGAAAGTTGCTGAACAGCGTGGCTCCCAGAATAATCCACATAGCCACACTGACCAGCATGGCCGTCTCGATACCGGCCATGCGAAACATGCCCATGCGGAAACGCTTGAAAAAGAAAGCAAGTATCAAGGCCCCGACGACCCCAATGGCGCCGGACTCGGTCGGTGTCGCGATGCCGCTGACAATACTGCCCAACACCGCCATAATCAGCAAGAGAGAAAACAGACCATCCCGCAGCGTCCGCAGTTGTTCCTGCGGTGACATCGACGCTTCCTTTCCCGTCCCCATCGGAGCACGTGCCGGATTTAGCTTGCAACTGATAACGATATAAGCCACTAACAGGCAGATCGTAACCAGCGCCGGTACCAATGCGGCAATGAACATCCTCCCGACAGAGTTCTGGGTGGAGGCTGCAAACATGATCATAGGCACACTGGGAGGAATCAGAATCCCGAGGCCCCCGCCGGCCATAATCACCCCCAGCGCCAGCCGTCGGTCATAGCCGCGCTCCAGCATCGGCCTTAGCGCAATACTGCCGGAGGTCATGATACCAGCACCGATAATACCAACCATTGCGCCAATCATGGAGCAGACACCCACCACGCTGATTGCCAATGACCCGCGCACCCGTCCTATGATCAACTGGCTGGCATTGAACATCGCGTCGCCAATGCCCGAGCGGGTAAGCAACTGGCCCATATAGATATAAAGCGGAATCGCCAGCAGGATAAAACTGAACAATGTCGATTCAAAGGTACTGGGCAATATATTGAAAATCCCCTCGCCCCAGGTGCCATACCCCACGGCCATGGCAATACCGCCCAGCGCCAGACCAACCGGTGTTCCAATCACAAACGCAATCAGGATACAAAGCAGCAAAACACCCGTAAGCAACTCAATTCCCATCTTCACGGACCTCCTTCGGATTCAGCAGCAGGTCTTTTCCCGCCAGTAGATGATAAGCATCCCTGATCATGTCGCTGAAAAGCTGCAGGATCATCAGCACCGCCGAGATCACCAGCATAAGCCAGAAGTGGTGCATGTTCGGCGCCCATTCACTCATGCGGCGATATTTAAACTCGATTGCTTCGTTAAACTTTTCGATGCAGACAATAATGACTATCACCATAAAGAAAATCGCCAATAGCGCCGACAACAGATTAAAGATACGGCGACTCTTGCCGGAAACCGACATATAAAGAATATCGACGTTGATATGAGCCTTTCGCTGTTGCGCATAGGCGCCGCCAAGTGCCGCTAGATAACCGAAGCAAAACAACGACAAATCATAGGCCCATATAGTTGGCTGATTCAGTAGATAGCGGGAAAACACTTCGAAGGCCACGATCAGAGCAAGCAAAGGCATCAGATAAGAGGTGGAACGGCCAATAAAGGCCACTAGGCGTTCAACACTGGCGCAGTAGGTTCTGAGAACGTTTTTAATCATGGACAAGCTCTGAGAAGAATAGGCAGAGGCCACACCCGTGCCTTCGACAATTAGCCCCCCGCTTCGGGTAGCGGCGATGAATATAATTGACGCAGCACGCACAGTGCGCCCCTGTCTAGAGGGTCGGCGATTACTTCAATTTCAGGATATCTACAAGCTGCTTGCTGTATTTGTCCTGCTCAGCGTACTCGTCCCACAGGGACTCACCTGCACTGGCCCAGGCAGACTGGTCATCGGCGCTCGGCAGAGGGCTCCACTGCATCCCCTTGGCTTCCATGTCTGCGATAGCCTCTGACTCCCACAGACGAGACTTAGTCATCTGCAGCTGCGCATGCTTGGCGGTGGCAGACTGCACTATGGCTTTGAGGTCTTCGGGCAATTTATTCCAGGCACTTTGATTAACCACTACCGGCAGCACTTGGGCTCCGGCCAACGGCAGACGGTACATGTACTTCGCCACTTCGACATGGTTACCATCACGATGATCAATCAGGTTGCTGCCGATGGAGCCATCAATAACCCCTGTGGCCAGCGCGGTATAGATTTCGCTCCAGGTCAGGGACACAGGCGCAGCCCCGAGCTTGCGCACGAATTTACCATAGGCGCCCGGGGCCCGCAGTTTCAAGCCCTTAAAGTCTTCAATTGAATTGATCGGTTCCTTGGTCAAGAGGTAGACTGGCGGCTGAATATAGGGATCCAGCCATACCAACCCCTGCTCGCCGTAGGCTCTTTTCAACACCTTATCCCAGCCCTTCTCATGAAACAGGACGCTGAGCTCCCCTACATCGGCGGTACCGCCTGGCAGACCCACTTCAACAATACCCACCGGCATCTCTCCGGCATTCATCGGCTGAAAAGGTGCCCCCATAGTAATAAGACCCGATTTAACCGCCCCCAGAATACCGGTGGTCGCCACACCCTCTCCGGCATACATCATTTTGACGGCCATGCGCCCACCGGACATGGTTTCAATATCCTGTGCCAGGCTCGAATAAACTTCACCAAACGCCGTGCCTCGCGTATAGAGGTTGGCAAAACGCCAGTTGTATTCCGCAGCCGAGGCGCTTGATACCAGGGTGGTACAGCCCAGCAGAAGTGCAACGGATCCCGTCATCAATTGCTTCTTCAATCTACCCAATAATGTCCGCATCCAAAATTACCTTTCTAGTTATTTGAAATAGCCGCGAACCGACCATTCACTCATCAGTTCGCGGGCAGGTTAACAACAGCCCTGCGGCCGTTACATCACGTCTTGCACACCTAAAGGTGAGGTGCCATCAAACATTCACCTGCCGCTGCGGCGAGGGAAATCCGGCAGCCCCCTCAAAACAGCTGCGAAGCCGTTTTGCGGATCGCGGTCACCAGTTGATCGACATGCGGCTTTTCGATGGTCAATGGCGGCGAGAAGGCGATACTGTTGCCTACCGCCCGAATCATCACGCCGTTGTCGTAGCAGGTGCCCTGGAAGGCCGCGCCGACCGGCTTGTCGCCGAAAGCCCCTTCCGCAAACTGTACTGCACCGATCAGGCCGTAGTTGCGCACATCCACTACCTGCTCGATATCCCGCAACGAATGCAGCGACTGCTGCCAGTACTGGCCGATCTCGCCGGAGGCTCGTGTCAACAGGCCTTCACGCTCGTAGATATCCAGGGTGGCAAGCCCCGCCGCACAGGCGACCGGGTTACCCGAGTAGGTGTAGCCGTGATAGAACTCGACGGCGCCAGCGGGGGCACTTTCCATAATGCAGTCGTGAATGGCATCGTCGACGAACACGGCGCCCAGCGGTACGATACCGTTGGTGATGCCCTTGGCCGAGACGATCATGTCAGGCACCACGTCGAATTCGGTGGATGCAAAGGCGGATCCCAGTCGACCCCAACCCGTGATAACCTCATCAAAGATCAGCAGGATATCGTGCTGGGTACAAAGTTCGCGCAGCCGTTTCAGGTAGCCGGCCGGTGGCAGGATAACGCCACCTGCACCGCTAATCGGCTCCACTATCACCGCAGCGATACTACTGGCATCGTGCAACCGGATCAGCTCCTCCAGCGCATCGGCTTTTTCCAGCCCGTGCTCCGGCAACCCCTTGCTGAAGGCATTCCGGGTCAAATCCAGCGTATGTGGCAGATGATCGACCGGCAGCAACGGCCCGAACCCCTTGCGATTCGGCATCAGCCCCCCGACCGATATACCGCCAAAGTTAACCCCGTGGTACGCCAATTCCCGGCCAATCAGCTTGTATTTTCCAGCCTTACCGCGGGCCACCTGGTAGGCCAGCGCAATTTTCAGTGCGCTTTCAACAGCTTCGGAACCTGAGTTGGCAAAAAAGACCTTGTTTAGGTTTCCCGGCGTATGCTGAATCAGACGCTCGGCAAACTCGAAACCGATATCATGCCCGAAGCTGAACGGTGAGGTATAATCAAGCTCAAGCGCCTGCCGGCCAATTGCCTCAGCTATCTCGGGGCGGCCATGACCGGCGTTGACACACCAAAGGCCGGCGGTCGCATCCAGAACCTGGCGCCCTTCATCGGTATAACAATAAATGCCCTCTGTTTTTTCGATAATACGCGGCTTCGCTTTAAAAGACCGGTTCGACGTAAAGGGCATCCAAAAAGCATCTAGGCTTTTATACTTTTTCATCTCACAAAAACCCCGAATAGAGTGATCAAATGGTACACGTATAACCTGAACGACATATCAACCGGACAAAGCGAAAAATAACGCATCGCCAACTAAGGTTTGGTCGCTATTAAATGAATTCCTAACCAGCGTCTACAACACAGTCAGATGCCGCCCATGCAGATATATTTCAGCTCTAAATAGTCATCAATCCCGTGACGTGAGCCCTCACGTCCGAGTCCAGATTCCTTAACGCCACCGAAAGGAGTTAGCTCATTGGAAATCATGCCTTCATTGACCCCGACCATGCCGAACTCCAGCCCTTCGGACACCCGCCAGACGCGCCCGATATCGCGACTGTAGACATAGGCCGCGAGGCCGTAGGGAGTGGCATTGGCGCGTGCAATCACCTCCTCTTCGCTGTCAAAACGGAATACCGTGGACACCGGACCGAATAGCTCGGCGTGGGCAATTTCCATCGATTCATCCACTTCGGTTAATAACGTCGGCTGATAAAAACGCTGTCCCTGCGATACCGGGTAACCACCACTGTTCAGCACTGCCCCTTGTTCCAGCGCTCGGCGCACCAGGCCGTCGATCTTGGCCACCGCCGCGTCGTTGATCAGCGGACCGATATCGGTACTGTCATCGCTGCCGGCACCAAGGCGAAGCTTTTCCACTTCCTGCTGATAACGGGCGACAAAACGCTCATAAAGTCCGGACTGCACATAGATCCGGTTGGTGCAAATGCAGGTCTGGCCGGCATTACGATATTTGGACACCAGGGCACCGGCGACCGCCGACTCCAGATCGGCATCATCAAACACTATAAACGGTGCATTACCGCCGAGCTCCATTGAGGCCTTCTTGACGGTTTGCGCCGCCAAACTGAGGATGACCTTGCCCACAGGGGTCGAACCGGTGAACGAGACCTTACGCACGACCGGATGGGTACAGAGCTCACGTCCAACTTCAACCGGGCGCGCTGTCGTGACGACGTTGATCACGCCCGCCGGGATGCCCGCATCTTCCGCCAGCGCCGCCAGCGCCAAGGCACAGAGCGGCGTGTCTTCCGCAGGTTTGATGACAATGGTACAGCCGGCGGCGATGGCCGGCGCCGCCTTACGGGCGATCATCGAGATTGGGAAATTCCAGGGAGTGATTGCCGCAACTACTCCAATCGGCTGCTTGATCGTCAGCAAACGGGTGCGACGGCTATTGGACGGAATGTTCTCGCCATAGGTCCGCTTGGCCTCTTCGGCGTACCACTCGAAGAAAGAGGCGGCAGAGAGAACCTCGCCCTTTGCTTCGCGCAGCGGTTTACCTTGCTCTAGGGTCAGCAGCCGGGCCAGCTGATCGGCGTGCTCGACGATCAGGTCATGCCAACGCCGCAGCAACTCCGCACGGGCTCTGGCAGTGGTATGTTTCCAGCTGGTAAAGGCCACATTGGCCGCATCGATCGCCGCCCGGGCCGACGCGACGCCCAGATCCGGTACGTTAGCGATGAGCTTACCGTCTGCCGGGTTAATCACCGCCATGACTGCACCGTCGTCCGCCGTTACCCAGGCACCGTTAATATAGGCCGCTTCTCGTTTCAGATTGCTGTATTGCATTGTTATGCTATCCGAAGTCGCTTAACATGAATTTTTGCGCATCGTTAATATATGCACCCTGTCATTCGCCCAATACTAGCAATCGCCAGCCACACGACAGATGATGGTCTCTTAATGTTTAGTTTTAGAAAGTAACTCATGAGTCAGAAGAACTACTCACTCGGGCAGGTCGGCGACTTTGAAATTAAACAGCTGCGGATATTCAAGGCGGTGGTCGACAACGGTGGTTTTTCCGCCGCCGAAACTGAGCTCAATATCAGTCGCTCGACGGTCAGCATCCATATCTCCAATCTTGAAGCGCGTCTCAATCTGACACTATGCCGGCGCGGGCGAGGCGGTTTTGCGTTGACCCAAGAGGGGCAAGTGATCTACGAAATGACCAACAAACTGCTCGATTCCCTCGAGCAGTTCCGCGATGTTGCCAATGAGATGAGTCACAACCCGGCAGGGGAACTGCGTATCGTAGTCAGCGACGGCATCAGCCTGGACCCGCGTTGCCGATTCCCGGAAATGATCAGCCGCTTCTGCGACCTGGCACCGGAGATGACACTGCACAGCGAGGTCGCCGCGATGTCCGATATCGAACGCATAGTGCTGAACGATGAAGCTAATGTGGGCCTGACTCCCTACCACCGCAGGCTCGACGGCCTAAACTATATCCACCTGTACAGCGATATCTGCCGGCTCTACTGTAGCCAGACCAATCCCCTGTTCGCGCTTAACGACGACGAGCTCACCGATGAGATGATCGACGGCTATACAGCGATACAGCCCGGCCTGAAACTCCACGAGGAGGCCAGTCAACAGCTTTGTGCCATGAGCCTGAGAGCGACGGCCTACTTCTACGAAACCCGACTGGCGATGATTTTGTCCGGCAAGTTCATCGCCTTCCTGCCGGAAATCTATGCCGAGCCCTATGTGCAGAGCGGCCAGCTGAAACGGCTCGGCGGTGATGACCGCTTCTATACCCTCGGGATCGCGGCCATTACCAAGAAACGCGCTCAGCCGAACAGACTCACCGCGCTCTTTCTGGACGTCATCCACGAGTTCAGTGGCCAGCCCGCCAGTTGAGAAGTCTCGATCAGGGTACTCAGGTGGTTCATAGGAACTGGCTACAGCAGATATAGTGCCCGCGGCCTTCCTGCCAAAATGCGCAGGCCTACTCCTCTGCGAGCTTCGCCTCGCGCACGATCGCCGTGATGATCGGCACCGGCGTCAGCAAATGATCCAACATCAGGGTTCCGGCCCGCTGCGCATCACGCTCGAGCAGCGCCTCTACTATCGCCGCATGTTCCCGGCGCTTGTTCACCAGCGCTTCAGTGGAAAATACCGTCTGACGTAACCATAGCTGCCGATAGCGCTCAGCCTGATCCATCAGGGTCGCGCGCAACTCAAGCAGTTTCGACGAACCGCAGCCCCGGGCGATGGCGGTATGAAATTCCTTATGCCGTTTGTCCCAGAGGGATATCATCTCGTCGGTACTGTGGAGTGCTGCAACACTGGCCAGCGTGTGGGCCTTGCCGATCACCTCGGCTTCCCAGTGTTCATCGCCACGCTCGACGGCCAGGCGCACGATCATAGCCTCGAGATGGGCGCGCGCATCGTAGATGTCGTTCAGTTCCTGCAGTGACATTTTCGCCACCCGGAAGCCCCGCTGGCTGGCCGCCGTGACCATACGTTCGGCCACCAGTTGCGACAGCGCCTCGCGCATAGGACCGGCACCGATCTGATAGCGCTCTTTCAGGTGGCTCATGAGCAGCTTGTCGCCCGGCCGGAATTGCCCGCTCGTAATATCCCGCTTGAGCAGCCCGTAGGCAATCACCGCCTGATTCTGTCGTTCAGCTTCCATCATCATCGCTTGTCACAAAGTCCGGGTCAGTTCACAGCAAGCCGATTATACCCACTGAATTCGCCTGATAGAAAGAATGCATTCAAATACTTTGTTGACGAAATCAAAAAATGTAGATATTTTTAAAAAACGAATATATTAATTCACTTAAACCTATCCCTTATCGTTCCGAGGTTGCCACCATGACTCAAGTTGCCGCCGCCCAAAACACCGCTAATCTGAACAGAATGACTGACTATCAGGGCTTTACCCTGAGAGCGAGTGACTATTCCAAGCGGCTTCTGTCGCTGGATTTCTCCGCCGACACCATCAGTCAATTCGTTGAAGCCATGGCCGAGTACCCGGTGCAAGCGCTGGAGTACAAGTCTTTCCTGCGCTTTCGGGCCGGCCAGATTCTGGACGACCTCTGCGGCAATCAGCTCCAGCCCCTGCTTATTGAGACCCTGGCCGACCGTGCCACCGGTGCTCTGCTGATTAATCTGCAGGGGCTGGAACGCGTGGAACAGGCTGAGGAGATGGTCAAGCTCACCACGGCGGTCGCGCACCTCTTCGGACGCTCCAACCTCGATGCAATGAGCGGACAGTACTACGCTCGTTTCGTCGTGCAGAATGTGGACAACTCCGATAGCTACCTGCGCCAGCCGCATCGAGTCATGGAGCTGCATAATGACGGTACCTACGTGGAGCAGGATACCGACTACGTGATGATGCTGAAAATCGATGAACAGAACATGGACGGCGGAAACTCCCTGCTGTTGCATCTTGATGACTGGGAACATCTGGCGTGCTTCAACGCCGATCCGATGGCACACAGGGTTATGCGCTGGGCCGCACCGCCGAGCAAAAATATCCGCAAGGACGTATTCCACCCGGTGTTCAATGTCGACAACCTGGGTCGGCCGATCATGTCCTATATTGATCAGTTCGTGCAGCCGAAAGATTTCGCAGAAGGCACATGGCTGGCCGATCTGTCCGATGCCCTGGAGAACAGCGCACAAAAACTGTCCATTCCGGTGCCGGTCGGCAGCTTCCTGCTGATGAACAACCATTGCTGGCTCCACGGCCGTGACAAGTTCACGCCGCACGAAGGGCTGCGTCGCGAACTGATGCGTCAGCGCGGCTACTTCACCCACGCCAAGGTCCTGCGCAACCCGGGCCAGTAAGCGAACGCCTGAACATGGCAGCCGCGAACAGCTACCGGCATTGACGGTTGCCCTGCACACCAAGCGCTTCAGCCTAAGGTTAACTCTGGCTGGGCCGCATCAACCTTCCGGCCACCGTAGCACCGGTGGCCCAAGCGATCGAAAAGTGAGGTCTGGATGTACGATTTCATCATCATCGGCGGCGGCATCGTTGGCATGTCGACGGCCATGCAATTGCTGAAAGCCTTTCCCGAGCGCAAGGTTCTGGTCCTCGAGAAAGAGTCCCGGCTGGCCGAGCATCAGACCGGCCATAACAGCGGCGTGATCCATGCCGGTGTCTACTATACCCCGGGCAGCCTGAAGGCGAAGTTCTGCCTCGAAGGCAATCGCGACACCAAGGCCTTCTGCGACAGCCACGGCATTGCGTATCAGACATGCGGAAAATTGCTGGTGGCCACCAACGCGCTGGAAATGGAGCGCATGAAGGCCTTATGGGAGCGCACCGAGGCCAACGGCCTGGAACGCTACTGGCTCAGCGCTGGCGAACTGAAGGAACGTGAACCCAATATCACCGGCATGGGTGCTATCTTCGTCCCCTCTAGCGGTATTGTCGATTACCGCGCCGTCACCGAAGCGATGGGACGCGAGTTCATTGCAACGGGTGGCGAGATCCACTTCAACAGTACCGTCACCACCATTGAGGAGCGGGCGTCAGAGGTACAGGTCCAGACCCGCCAGGGCACCTTCAGCAGCCGCTATATGATTTCCTGCTCCGGTCTTATGGCCGACCGTATCGTGCGCATGCTTGGCCAGAAGCCCTCATTCCGGATCTGCCCATTCCGCGGCGAATACTTCAGGCTCAAGCCCGAACACAATCAGATCGTCAACCATCTGATCTATCCGATTCCCGATCCATCGATGCCGTTTCTTGGAGTGCATCTGACGCGGATGATCGATGGCAGCGTCACTGTCGGTCCCAACGCGGTACTGGCCTGGAAACGGGAGGGTTACCGCAAGACCGACATTTCGTTGCGGGACAGCCTCGAAACCCTGTCCTATCCAGGCATTATCAAGGTGCTGAAGCAGAATTTGCGACCGGGCCTCTCCGAACTGAAAAACTCACTGCACAAGGGCGGTTACCTGAAGCTGGTGCGCAAGTATTGCCCCATAATCGAAAAAGCGGACCTGCAGCCCTACCCGGCCGGCGTGCGAGCCCAGGCGGTATCTCACGACGGTAAACTGGTCGACGACTTCCTGTTCGTCAATAGCGCCCGTACCATAAACGTCTGCAATGCGCCGTCCCCCGCCGCCACCTCAGCGCTACCGATCGGCCGACATATTATCGCAACCGCCATTAAACAGTTTAGTCTGGACACTCCGGCTGACACACGGGTTGCCTGAAAGAACCCGAAAGAACTAACTGAGGGGCCTATTCAGGCCCTTCCCTGCTGTCAATCAGAGCCTGTGGGCCTTTTCAACA
>NZ_BCNS01000158.1 GCF_001528745.1 Marinobacterium profundum
CGCAACACAAACCATCAAACCCCTCCGATGCCTCAGCCTGCACAGGCTTCAACACAACCTCCATAATCTCGTCTCACCATCGTAACCAGATCAACCTGGCAACGACCCGCCGACCGGAACAATTCGCTTGGGTAAACGGCCTAGATTTTTGGCCAGACTACCTGTACCGGACATGGCTTGATTTTTATTTTTTGCAGGGTATGATCCATTTAAATATTAATTTTTTGGCACTACTGAATATGTATTTATTTCCCGCAAGAACCCTGATCTTCCTGACTTAAGCCGGAGAGTGTAAAGCTCTCCGGCTGATTCGCTACGCTTATCATTTCGGAGGGTTTTATGTGAACTGCTATACTCCTGCGTCCTTTAAAAGCATTGCTGATCGTTTAAGTTACTATTTTATTACCGAAGAAGGCTTCAGTTATACAAGCCCTCTGAATCTATTGGTTACTTTCAGCAAAGTAGAACAGCTTGGTCATGGGGCATCAGGGCTGCCGCCATCTGCATACCCAGGGTCAAGGCTGTTGGTCAAATTGCTGCAAACCGGCGAAAAGTCTACATTGATGCTGGTAAGCCCTGCAGAGGCCAGCCCCTCGGCACAGCGAATATCTATATTGTCGCCGCTGGGGTCTGCCCTCCTCGGAAAGGTGCCGGGGGACATATGCCAGGTTCGCGTCTTCGGATCGGTACTTGATTTTGAACTTCTTTCAATCCTGGATTAATAAATAGTGGGAGGATACTGCTTTGAAAATTTTCTGATGCCTTGCGCATCTCTCCTTGCAAATATATGTCGACTTATCGGCGGGCGAATTTTTCGCACAGTCGAGAGAGTCTATTTCAAATTAACGGAGAAACCGAAATGACCAAAGGCAAGGATAAAAAACAGGCAACCAAGACGTTAAAGGAAAAGCGTCGAGAGAAGCGTGACAAGAAAAAAGATGACGCTTAAAACTAAAGCACTTCTATTAACCCCAGGGGTTAATAAATGAAGTACATCTGCTTCATCATTGGGCCTTTCATTGGAACGAAGGCCCAATGCGAGCATCACCCGCTACCACTAGAATCTTATTTTTCCGCGCAGGCCGCCAGGCAGGACTCCCGTGAAAGACTGCGCTTGGTTTCAACGGGCTCAATCAAGGATCGGAAATGACTTATTTAGAGTACGACTTCGATGACCTCCAGGAGGAGTTCGGTATTACCTTTGGGCTCGGCATCGACATTGATGCCCAGCACGACGCCTTCAAAAACTACTCAGCTTACGGCGGGCAAGAGGAGAATAGTGCCACAAAAAACCTCTTCTTGAGCGATAACGGCAAGGAAATATCGGAATATAAAATCAGAGCTCACCCACTTTAGTCTGCGCAGCCTCACCCAATACCGCCGCGCGCCACTCAATACAGCCCCGCTACGCCCAACCACAGCAATCTTGCGACTTGAAGCTCAAGCCCAGGAGCAACCCGGCCCGCCAGCCCTGCGCTTGTCGGCGGGTAACAGCAGCCACCCAACCGGGCTGCATCGGCCAGACAAGCCAGGATTAAAAAAGCCGCTGTGAACACAGCGGCTTTTTCTATTTAGCTAAAACTAACCCAGAAAATAAAAGTAACAGGCCAGCACCCCAATACAAGCGAGATTGAGGAAAAAACCGGCCTTCATCATCTGCCCCTGACGGATCAGACCACTGCCAAAGACGATGGCATTCGGAGGTGTGGCCACCGGCAGCATAAAGGCACAGGACGCGGACACGGCAATAACTGAAGCCACCATCACCGGCGTTAACCCCAGGCTTTGCGCGACCGCCGCAAATACCGGCACCAGAAGAGCGGCGCTGGCAGTATTGGAGGCCAGCTCGGTAAGAAATACCACAAAAGCAGTAATGGTCAGCAAGATAACAAAGGGGTTGGCGCTCTCCAGCAGCGTCGTCAAATTGTTGGCAAGGAACAGACTGGTGCCTGTATCACGCAGCACGCTGCTCAGGGTCAAACCGCCACCAAATAACAGCAGGACGCCCCAATCTGTGTGCTTGGCAATGTGTTGCCACTCGGCTACCCGAGTCAGGCCGATCAGGACGATAGCGAAGAGCGCGACCAGGGTATCTAGAGCGGCCAGCCCACCCAGAACCGCAGACACTTGAGAGGAGAAAACCCATAGCATCACGGTAAGGACAAAGATGCCCAGGGTGATCTTGCGCTTGGCGTTCCAGGCGATTGATTCCTGCTCGGGCTCTATGCGCTGATTCAGGCGGGGGCGAAATAGTACGTAGAGGATAGCGATAGTCAGCGGTAACAGGATCAGGGTAATCGGCAGACCCAGCGCCATCCAGTCCGAGAAACTCAAGCCGACTTCGGCGGCGGCAATAGCATTGGGCGGGCTACCCACCAGGGTGGCGATACCACCAATACTGGCACTGTAGGCAACACCCAGCAGGACAAACACGTAGGTGCTCCTGTGCTGCTGCTGATCCAGGCAACTGAGCAGACCCAGTGCCAGCGGCAGCATCATGGCCGCCGTCGCGGTATTGCTTATCCACATGGAAAGGAAAGCCGCGGTCAGAAACATCAGCAGCACGGCCACGCTCAAGCGCCCCCTGGCCAACCGCAGTATCCGGCTGGCAAGCAACTTGTCCAGCCCCTGACTGTGCATGGCCGCGGCCAGGGCAAAGCCTCCCAGAAACAAAAAGATAATGGGGTTGGAGAAATTGCTCAGGGCGGCCCCGGTGGTCAGGATGCCCATCACTGCAGCAAGCAAGGGCACCATCAGGGCAGTAATGGTGATATGCACCGCCTCGGTCAGCCAGAGTACGGCGATGAAGATAAGCAGGCTCAGACCTTTATTGACACCCGGCTCGAAGGGCAGGAAAGCCAGCAGGATGGCAAATAACAGGATATCAGCAAGCAATACCCAGCCTTTAATACCGACTGATGAGAGTTTTTGTACAAGATTTGTAGCCATATTGTTGCTCGGGCGCTCGTATATCTTCGACTAAAAAATAAAGAGCGCATGGTACGCCAACAGACGGTCTTTGTACGTAAACAATACAGGGCGGCAGATCAGACTTTCGCAGCATGCTCAGCCATAAAAATCTTTCCAGCACGCCCTTCTTTATAACCCATCCCCCGGGAACAGCGTCACCCCGTCACCCAGGCACCATTGTGGATACTTGCGCATCACTCCGGCAAACAGATCCGATGCCAGCCAGTCGCTCAGCCACAGTGTCAGCGCAGTATAGCCACTGGCCTCGAACCAGACCGGATCGACCAGAGCGAACTGGCGAATAAAGGGAAATATGGCCGCATCGGCCAGCGAGTAGCCTGGTGACAACAAGCCCCTGCCCTGCTGCAGCCCGTCCTCCAGCGTCTGTAAAAAAGGTTCGGCCATTGCCCGATATTCTGCAGCTGAGCACTCAGGATAGCGGTCGGCGTACTTGTACCTGTCCAGCGCCCACTTGAACTCGCCATCGTTGCGGCTGATAAGCTCGGCGGCAGCCTTGGCGTCGGTCCCCGACAACCAGCACCCGGGGTCCTGTTGCCCCAAGGCCCAGCGCATAATATCGATGCTTTCCGCAATCACCTGTCCGCCCTCCGGATAGTGGCTATCAGCCGGTACCAACAGTACTGGCACCGTGCCCTTGGCCGAGATCGCCAGCATCTGCGCAGGCTTGTCCCGCAACACCACTTCTCTGAGCTCACAGCGAATGCCGGCACGGGCCAGCGCCAGCCGGGCACGTATCGCATAGGGGCAACGTCTGAAGGAATAAAGGATAGGAAGCGACACAGCAGGCCTCTGTCTTGTTGATTAATGCGCCTATTGCACGGCAATAGAGCGCAGAGCGCAACCGCGAGCTAGGAATCGACAAGCTACCGTTGATCTGCGGCTTATCGCAGATAAGTTGCAGAAAGTCACAAACGGTTTTTTGCCTGACAACAGACGCGAAAAACCCGGACAGGCGCGAACCTGTCCGGGTTGGGTATCGAGATTAATTGCCTGTGGGGTCACAGGACTCTGAGCTAGCGCCCCAGCACAGGCACCAGATACTGATCGATGGCACGGGCAACGTCAGGCAGCATTATTTCCCGCTGTTGACGCAACTCATGCACCAGCGCCTTGGCCTGGGCCAGGCTGGAAGCCCCCTGCGGCTGCGCCAGCCAATTGAGCAACTGGCGACAGCAATGCTCGGCATCCACATTCTGGTCAACGGGAATCCCCAGCCGCACCAGGCGTTCACGAAAATCATCCTGATCAATCAGATCGGCATACATCATCTCTGCGTCCTCTCTCTGACGGGCAATTGAATGGGCATCCTGCCACGCTGCCTGCGGCCGGCTTCCTGCGCCAGCTTTCAGCTTAGTAAACTTATACTTAGTAAACTTCTGCTTTTAAACCTTTATAAAGGCTCACACACATCAGCATCAAGACCAGCGTAAATGGCAGACCCGTCGTGATGGCCGCCGCCTGCAGTGCGGTCAGGGCCTCGGAACCACCCCCTACCAGCAATACTGCGGCAATAATGCCGACCAGGGAAGCCCAAAACAGACGCTGGATCATGGGTGCGTCGGTTTTGCCGCCGGAGGTAATGCTGTCGATCACCAGGGAGCCAGAGTCGGCCGAGGTGATAAAGAACACCAGCACCAGCAGCACGGCGATTGAGGACATCACCATACTCAGCGGCATATTCTCGAACATCTGGAACATCGCCAGGGAAACATCACCGATGCCGTTGGCCAGCTCACCAACACCGGCTTGCGCCTGTTCGATCGCAGTGCCACCAAAGGCACCCATCCAAAGAGCAGTCACCAGGGTCGGCACCAGCAATACAGCGGTCAGGAACTCGCGTACGGTACGGCCACGGGAAACACGGGCGATAAACATGCCCACGAACGGCGACCAGGACACCCACCAGGCCCAGTAGAAAACGGTCCAGCCGTGGAACCAGGTACCGTCTTCACGACCTACCCAGTTACTCAGCGGTATGATGTTCTCTGCATAACTGCCCAGAATGTTGCCAACCGAGCGGAACACTTCCAGCGTCGGGCCCACGACTATCACCAGCGCAATAAGGCAGGCCGCTATCACCATATTGATGTTGCTTAGCAGCTTCACGCCGCCGTCCATGCCTCGAGCAACGGACATCAACGCCACTGCGGTCACACAGATGATCACCACGATCTGGGTCGTCAGGCTGTTTTCGATGCCAAACAGGTAGTTCAGGCCACCGGACGCCTGCTGCGCACCCAACCCCAGGGATGTTGCCAAACCAAAGATGGTCGCCAGCACCGCCAGGATATCGATCACATGACCTATCGGTCCCCAGCACTTCTCACCCAGCAATGGGTAGAAGGCGGAGCGAATAGTCATCGGCAGGCCCTTGTTGTAGCAGAAGAAAGCCAGTGACAGGGCAACAACGCCGTAGATCGCCCAGGGATGCAGACCCCAGTGATACATGGTTGCGCCCAGCGCCAGATCCGCACCTTCTGCGGTTCTGGGCGCCACGTTCAACGGCGTACCGTACCAGTCGGTGTAGTAGGCCACAGGCTCCGCCACACTCCAGAACATCAGGCCGATGCCCATACCGGCGGCAAACAGCATGGAGAACCAGGACATGGTCGAATATTCAGGCTTGGCCTTGGCACCGCCCAAACGAACCTTGCCTACTGGCAGTACGATCAGCGCCAGGCAGAACAGCACAAAAAGGTTACCGCCGATCATGAACAACCAGTCGAAATTTTCGATCGACCAGCCGCGTGCGCCGGTCAATGCGACCTTGGCTTCGGCAGGGAACAGCAAGGTACCTACGATAAACAGCAGAATAAGGCCTGCACTCACGCCAAATACGGGGTTATGGACATCCATCCCCATAATCTGCACGTTGTCCTGACCCAACTCATAATCCGTATCGTACTCATTTTCTGCAACAGCACTGTCGGTTTTTAAACCCGCGTTCATTCAACACTCCTCACCCGTGTCGGGCTCGATATAATTTTGTCGTTATTGTTATATTTCGCGACATAATCTCTGCGAAATTCATTAACCCTATAAAGGACTAAAACAAGCCTCCCGCAGAACTAAGCTGGCACTATGGTGACTCCATATTACAAACAAGTACCGACGCTAGTGTTCTAATAGCGACATCAGCATTGCCGATATCCCCCCATGGCGACATCGGGAACCTGTAAGCGGCATGGTGCTAAAATATCTGCGGCCAATCCGCACAAATCGCTGGTTCCAGACGCAGGGATAAGGGCTAGAAGCTAGAAGCTAGAAGCTAGAAGCTAGAAGCTAGGAAGCAGCCTGACGCCCTTTTAGTCGGGTGCAGCAAACAGGCCACGAGCGAATACAGCCTGTACATAAACCCTGCTTTTGTGCATAAGGGCCATGGATGGCCCGAGTGCAGTTTTTGCAAGGAGCAAAAAACTGTCCATACACACGCAGGATAAATACGTCCATGTATAAAAAAATCCGGGCAAGTGCCCGGATAAAAGCCGTAATTGGTACACAAGATGAAGGTGAATATTGCAAACACCTGAGCCTAACGGACGCTGGAGAAAGTCGAATAAGCGACCTAACTGCAGCTCCTCTGGAGCAATACGATAACAGTGATAACAGGAATATCCGGTGAATGGTGAGTTCACCCTGAGCAGATATAACCTGCGCCACCGTGGAAAGATAATACCGCTGATTTACTTAAGTGGAATGTCTGAATTCGTCACCGGATATTCTTTTTACGACAGTTACCGACTATTAATCGGTAACTGTCGCAATAACGACAATTATCGAATCACGCCCTCTTCGAGCAGCAGATCAAAAATGGCCTGCGCCTGTTCTACCGCTGGCTGATCCTTGATAATGCGCCCGCCGGTGCCCTGAGACTTGGCCGTGGCCGCCTTGAAACGCTCGGCAGCCGTCGTGGCCTTGACCTTCTTGAGGCGTTTTGGCCGCTTGCGCGCAGGTGCATGCTGCCACTGGGTACGTTCGCTATCGGCGGTTTCAACCCAGGGCATGGCCTCGAGCTGCGCACGGCGACCCGGCCCATAGGCACTCTGGCGCCCTGCCGTCGCCGCCATATCAACACTGGCCACGAAAGGCAGACGCACCTGAATGGCCCGGCGCTGCCCGCGCGGTAACGCCTGCAGAATCTGTGCTTCGCCGTTTTCTATGCTGACGATATCAGCAATGCGTGTCACCAGCGGCCAGCCCAGTTTCTCGGCCAGCAGATAAGGCGCCATGCCGGAGGACTCGCCGCTTTCGGCGCGCACCCCGGTCAGTACCACATCGGGGCGATGCTCATTAAGGTAATCGCCGAGGGCCACCACCGCATCGGCATCCGCCGACTGCTGCAGTATCCGCAGGCTTTTCAGCCCCATGCCGGCATACTGGCGCAGAGACTCATCCGCCGCATCACCGGCATGCAGTACCTGCACCCGCTCACCGGCCAGACGCAGACCCAGCTCCACGGCGCGTGCATCCTGCTCGGCGCGGCGCGCACGGCCCGACTTGGGGTGCTGCCCGATAGACACCAGGGCAACGATATTGAGATCAGATGACATGTTCGACCCTCCCGTTGCGGTCAGTCTGTTCAGGCTGCATTTTCAGCCGCTCCGAGCCGGTAGTCCTGCGCCAGCTCTATCAGGTGCTGCAGCACTGCATGACTGTCACCAATCACGCTCAGATCCGCGCGCTTGACCATGTCACAGCCGGCATCCAGGTTGATGGCCACGACCTTGTCGCACTGGCCAATACCCTGCATGTGCTGAATCGCACCCGAGATACCCACGGCCAGATAGACCCGTGCGGTAACCCAGGTACCTGAGGCACCCACCTGGCGCGGGCGTGGCATAAAGCCATCGTCCACCACCACGCGGCTGGCCCCTTCCGTGGCACCCAGCAGTTCGGCCGCCTGGTGGAACTGATCCCAGTCGCGAATACCGTTGCCGGCGGAGAGAATAAACTCGGCCTCGGCCAGCGGAATGGCGTTGGGATCCACCGCTACCTGACCACGGTCCTGAATGCGCACCAGGCTCTGGGCAACACTGCAGGGCTCCAGCACCCGCGCTTCGTGGCGTGCTTCATCCACAGGCTCGGCACATTCCTCGGCCAGTAGCAGCAGGCGCGGCGTGGCACGGGTGATATCCGTGCGCCCGCCGGCACCGCGGCACAGGGTCTGCTGCGTATCCACCTGCCAGGCCTGGGTTGCCGGACGCTCGCCCAAACGCGCCGCCAGACGACAACCCAGTTCGTTACCGCCGTTGATGCTGTCCGGGAAGAGCCAGTAGCGGGGCGCAAAGTTGCGTTCCACTTCAACCAGCGCCGCCAGGCGCTGTTCCGGGCTGTAGCCCTCATATTCACTGCCGTCCAGCTGCAGCAGGCGGTCAACGCCGGCCAGGCCGAAGCCCTCTTCCTTGCTCTCGCCGAACACCACCGCCAGCACGGCGCCGCTGCCCTCGCTATCGCGGATCAGCTTGTGCGCCTGGCCGAGCACATCCTTGTCGTGGCTGCCCAGGCGACCACCCACAATGTCGAGCACCGTGACCACGTAAAAATCAGGCGCATCAACAACATGCAGTGGCAGTTCAACCACCTGAGCGGCCTTGGCTGCTCCGCGGCGACCGCCGACAGCAGCGACGCTGCCGCCAAGCCGGTCTATGCGCTTGATACCGTTGGGGCCGATAAAGCCGACGCCGTGGGGGTTCTTGCGCAGCAGGCCCGAAGGCCCGCGCACTTCACCGGTGGCTGCCGTCATGGCCGCGTGCAGCGGATGCAGACGGTTGCGGGCTATCCACTCGGCACGGGGATCTCTGCGAATCAGATCACTCATGACATCACCTCAGCCACCCGGGCAGCCTTGGGGGCCGGCGCGCGTTCGATCAGCGCTTCGGACACGAGTTCTACGATATCCTTGATCACTGGCCGCGGCTCCACCACCCCTTCCAGCATGGCGGTACACTGCTGGCAACCCACCGCCACCAGCTCTGCACCCACGGCACGGGCATCTTCCATGCGCATGTCGGCAATACGGCGCTCACCCGGAATATCGGTGATAGGCGCGCCACCGCCACCGCCACAGCAGCGACTACGGAATCCGGACCTTTCCATCTCGGCCAGCTCGATGCCCAGCGCCTTGAGCAGATCGCGGGGAGAGTCGTACTCGCCGTTGTAACGCCCCAGGTAGCAGGGATCGTGATAGGTCACGGTACCGCCCTTGAACGCATCCAGCTGCAGTCGACCCTGCTGTACCAGTTCGTTGATAAAGGTGGTGTGGTGCAGCACTTCATAGTCGCCGCCCTTGCCGTTTGGATAAAAGTCGCCGTACTCGTTTTTGAGTACATGGAAGGCGTGCGGATCTGTAGTGACAATGCGCTTGAAGCGGTATTTGCTCAGCACCGCTATATTGCGTTTGGCCAGACTCTGGAAGGTGGCGTCGTCACCCAGCCTGCGGGCCACATCGCCACTGTCGCGTTCTTCATCACCCAGCACGGCAAAGTCCACGCCAGCCGCCTTGAGCACCTTGACGAAGGCGCGCAGGATACGCTGGCTGCGCATGTCAAAGGCACCGTCGGATACCCAGAACAGCACCTCGGCCTGTTTCACATCGGCCATCAGCGGCAGGTTCTGATCCGCCGCCCAGTTCATGCGCCCGGCCGGATCAAAACCGTTGGGGTTGTCGGTGGCGATCAGGTTCTCCAGTATCTCGGCACCCTTGTTGGGAGTGTTGCCCTTTTCCATGGTCAGGAAGCGGCGCATGTCGACGATGGCATCGACGTGCTCGATCATCATCGGACATTCTTCAACACAGGCACGGCAGGTGGTGCAGGACCAGAGCGTATCCGAATTCACCAGACCTTCAGTGATGGTCTGGCCCGGGCCGCCGACGGCATGGCCGAGTTCAACACCGGGATAAGGGCTGCCGGCAAACTTGGCATCGGTGCCTCCGGCCAGGCCAATCACCATGTCCTGGATCAGCTTTTTCGGGTTCAGCGGCTGACCGGCGGCGTAGGCCGGGCACACGGCTTCGCACTTGCCGCACTGCACGCAGGCATCAAAGCCCAGCAGCTGGTTCCATTTGAAGTCCGTGGGCTTTTCCACACCCAGCACACGGGCCTGCAGATCGACCGGTTTCAGGCCGGTGGAACGGCCACCGTTAAAACGCTCCGGACGACGGTGAAACGCCAGATGCAGGGCACCGGCGAAGGCGTGCTTCATGGGCCCGCCCCAGGTCATGCCGAACACCAGTTCGCTCAGGCCCCAGGCCACACCGACCAGCAGAACCAGCGCCAGCACCCAGCCACCAAAGGCGTCAGGCAGAATGCCCGCCGCCGGCAGCGTGAGGATAAAGAAGCTCACCGAGAACATCAGCAGGCTCTTGGGCAGGCGCATCCAGGGGCCCTTGGACAGGCGCGACGGCGGATTAAGCCTGCGTTTGAACACAAAGACGGCACCGGTAAACATCAGCACCGAAGACGCCAGCAGCGCCCAGGCCAGCCAGCGGCTTTCCAGCCCGAACAGATGCACCAATATGATCAGCAGCATGGACAGCACAAAGCCGCCCGCCGTGGCCACATGGGTATTGGACATGTACTTGTCGCGCTCGACCACATGGTGCAGATCCACCAGGTAGCGTCGCGGCATGGCCATAAGGCCAGCCAGAAGATTGACCGACTCGGGCTGACCGGCGCGCCACAGGCTGGCGCGTTTAAACGCACCGGCCAGGGCCAGGGCCAGCGCCGCCGAAATCAGAACAGGGAGTAACCAGTCGAGGATCATGCGTCACCCTCACCAAAACAGGGAGCGACAGGCCGGGCCCGTCGCAAAATTAGGAAGCCAATACAGCAGGCCGGGCACGTAAGCCCGGCCAGAACCGTGTTAGAGGTCTTTGCACAGACGCAGGGCGTCGTAGATGGCGGCGTGGATATTGCGCTGTGATACGCAATCCCCCAGACGCCACAGGATCATACCCTCGCCGGACTCGGACAGTATCGGCTGCGCCTGACCCGCGAACAGGGTCTCGTTGTCGATCTGACCCTTGTTGCGCGACTCGCCCTTGAGCTCGTAATACAGCTCTTCGTTGGGGCGAGTACCGTTCTCGATCACCACCTGATCCACCACGCGCTCTTCCTGGGCACCGGTGTACTCGTTCTCGAGCACCGCCACCAGTTTGTCGCCTTCGCGGTACACCTTCTCCAGCAGCATGTCGGAGGTCATGATGACTTCCTTCTCGTACAGGCTGCGGTAGTAAGTCGGGAAGGTGGTGCCGCCAATGCCAACACCCGGCTTGATATCATCGGTCACCAGCTCGACCAGTGAGCCCTTGGAACTCAGATAGTCCGCCGCCGACATGCCGGTGAATTCGCAGATGGTGTCGTAGATCAGCACGCTCTTGCCCGGCTCCACGGTGCCATTGAGGATATCCCAGCTGGATACCGACAGGCCTTCGGCTGCGCCCCAGTGCGGGTTCTGCTCCATGAAGGGACGACCGCCGGTGGCCAGAATCACTACATCGGCTTTCAAGTCCTTGATCATGTCAGCATTGGCCGAGGTACCCAGGCGCACATCCACGCCCAGACGCTCAACTTCCATCGCCAGCCAGCGGGTGATGCCGGCCATCTGGTCGCGTTGCGGTGCCTTGGCGGCAATGGTGACCTGGCCGCCCAGTTCATCCGCACGTTCGATCAGAGTTACGGCATGGCCACGCTCGGCTGCCACACGGGCCGCTTCCAGACCGCCAGGGCCACCGCCGACCACAACCACCTTGCGCTTGGTACCGGTGGTTTTTTCAATGATGTGCGGCATGCCAGTGTATTCGCGCGAAGTCGCGGCGTTCTGGATGCAGAGCACGTCCAGACCCATGTACTGGCGGTCGATGCAGTAGTTGGCACCGACGCACTGGCGGATCTGATCCACCTGGTTCGCCTTGACTTTGGCAATGAAATGCGGATCTGCGATGTGCGCCCGGGTCATGCCGACGAAATCGACGTAACCGGCTTCCAGAATACGCTTGGCCTGGTTCGGGTCCTTGATGTTCTGGGCGTGAATGACCGGAACCTTGACCACTTCCTTGATGCCGGCCGCCAGGTGCAGGAAAGGCTCCGGCGGATAGCTCATGTTCGGAATAACGTTGGCCAGGGTATTGTGAGTATCACAACCGGAGCCGATAACGCCGAAGTAATCGACCATGCCGGTAGCATCGTAGTAGGCAGCGATCTGTTTCATGTCTTCGTGGTTCAGGCCATCGGGATGGAACTCATCACCGGTGATACGCATGCCCACCGCGAAGTCCGGACCCACCGCCTCGCGTACGGCTTTGAGTACTTCAAGGCCGAAACGCATGCGATTCTCAAAGCTGCCGCCCCATTCGTCGGTACGCTTGTTAACCCGTGGTGACCAGAACTGATCGATCATGTGCTGGTGCACGGCGGAGAGCTCAACACCGTCCAGACCGCCTTCTTTCGCACGCACGGCCGCCGTGGCGAAATCGCCGATAATGCGCCAGATTTCTTCCGGCTCCATGATCTTGCAGGTAGCACGGTGCACAGGCTCACGGATACCTGAGGGTGACATCAGGTTGACCCAGTTTTCACCGTCCCAGCGTGAACGGCGACCCATGTGGGTAATCTGAATCATGATCTTGCCACCGTGCTTGTGCACGGCATCGGCCAGATTCTGGAAGTGCGGGATGATGCGGTCGGTCGACAGGTTGACCGAGCTCCACCAGCTCTGCGGGCTGTCGATGGACACGACGCTGGACCCGCCACAGATGCACAGACCACAGCCACCCTTGGCCTTTTCTTCGTAATACTTTACATATCGGTCGGTGGTCATGCCGCCATCGGTGGCATAAACCTCGGCGTGGGCGGTACTGACCACACGGTTGCGAATGGTCAGCTGATTGATCTTCAGCGGCTGGAACAGCACGTCGTACTGGGACATGGCGACACCCCGTAACTCTTATTGATGACCGCAGTTTTGGGCTGCGGCACTCTAACGAATCTGGCACACAGCAGCGCTGTGGCAATGGAACCGGCGCCGAACGCCGGCCTGCTCTTTTTGTACAGGAGCTGTGCTTTTTAGAGCGGGCTCACTTCGAAGATGCCGTAGTCACAGCCCTCTTCTGCCGCGCACTGGGTCTGTACCGCAACGGTACGTACCGGATAACCCAGGCTCTGTGCGATCTGGTCCATGGCGCCGGCAAACCAGCCCGTGAACATGTAATCAACCTTGCGATTCACCTGGCCGTACTGGTAAACGAAGGCAGAGTTTTCCAGTCGTACGCGGGCGGTGCCCTTTTCCAGATCCAGCTCTTCAGTGATGAAGAAACCCCAGCCGCGCTGGGACAGACGCTTCATGTAGTGCTCGAATACAGGCGCACCCGACAGGCCATGGGCTTCGGCTTCCTTTTCGCACCAGTGCCAGGCGGACTTGTAACCGGCCTTGTAGAGAATGTCGGCGTAACGCTCAGCACCGATTTCCTCTTCAATACCCATATGGTTATTGACGAAAAAGTGGCGCGGCACGTACAGCATTGGCAGCGCGTCTGTTACCCAAACGCCGGTTTCATCATCAACCTGGATCGGCATTTCCGGTGCATGTACACCCATGGTTTCAATCTCCAACTGAATTCTTTGTTGCGTAGGGAGGAACGCGCGACGCGGTTCCACCGAAAATTTGAACTGGCTCTAAGCTGTAAGCTTCAAGCTGCTTTTCACTTACAGCTTTCTTATTCGCCCCAGACGTCGCCCAGAACACGCACCCAATTCTCGCCCATGATCTTGCGCACTGAGGCTTCATCAAAGCCGCGACGCAGCAGGGTTTCGGTCAGGTTGCCAAACTCGCCCACGGTGCGAATGCCTTCGGGGTTGATGATCTTGCCAAAGCGGGTCAGACGACGGGCGTAGCCCTTGTCGTGGGTCAGCATTTCAAAGAATGCCTGATCGTGTCCCTGGGTAAAGTCGGTACCAATACCAACCTGGTCGATACCGGCGATGTTCACCACGTACTCGATCGCCTCGGCGTAATCGTCGATGGTGGATTCGATGCCTTTTTTCAGGAAGGGTGCGAACATGGTCACACCGATAAAGCCGCCGTGATCGGCAATAAACTTCAGTTCTTCATCGGACTTGTTGCGCGGGTGATCTTTCAGGCCAGACGGCAGGCAGTGGGAATAGCACACCGCCTTTTTGGATTCCAGAATCACTTCTTCGGAGGTTTTACTGCCAACGTGGGACAGATCGCACATAACGCCAACGCGGTTCATTTCCGCCACGATTTCGCGGCCGAATCCGGACAGACCGCCGTCACGTTCGTAGCAGCCGGTGCCGACCAGGTTCTGGGTGTTGTAGCACATCTGCACAATGCCGACGCCGAGCTTCTTGAAGACTTCGACATAGCCGATTTTGTCTTCATAGGCGTGGGCGTTCTGGAAACCGTAGATAATGCCGGTCTTGCCTTCTTCCTTGGCACGCAGAATATCGCGGGTGCTGTGAACCGGGCGCAGCAGGTCGCTGTTTTCGGTGATCAGCTGGTTCATCTCAACGATATTGTTGACTGTATTCTGAAAGCCTTCCCAGATAGACACGGTGCAGTTGGCCGCCGTCAGGCCACCCTTCTTCATGTCTTCAAACAGTTCACGGTTCCACTTGGCGATAATCAGGCCGTCAATAACGATCGAATCCTGATGCAGTTCAGCTGCGTTCATCGGTTCCCCCAAAAATTCAGATGCCCGCAGTTGGTGCCGCAGGAGTTCGTTCAGATGCCAGACCGGGAACGCAGCACAATGACGGCGCTAGCGGATAGCAGCAATGGAGCCAGTCTAGTCCTTCGCCGCCTGGCCATAGGCATTGAAAACGACACGCCTGTTGCTAAACACGCCAAACCCGCCTGAGTGCGCAAAGCCCCCGTATTAGCGCGCTTTGCGACGCACGGCGACGCTGTGAACGGCATTCAGGATGCGCTAAAGACTGTTCCGAAAACGGCATGGGCTGAGAGATGCGAGGTGCGAGGTGCGAGGTGCGAGGGGAAAGAGCAGACTAAAGGGGAAAGGTAAAAGGGGCTAGGCAGAGAAGAGCACAGCCGTAGCCGGAATGACCACCATGGATGGCGGAAATCCTGAAAACGCAGGAGCAATTTTCAGGGGAGCTTGAGAATTCCGGGAAATGAGCCCCAAGCGAATTTCGAGGCCAAAGACTGGGAGACCGCCGCCAGCAAGAACAGCCAAGCCCCAGACAGTAAAACCCCGGCACGGGGCCGGGGTCAGATCTAAAGCCTGAAATTAGAGATTCAGTGACAGACAGCAGCGGGTATCATCGCTCTTTCGCTTTCACCTAGCCCCTAGCACCTAGCCACTCGCCCCTCGGGCTTATTGCAGCGTTACAGAGCCGTAGCTGGGCTCAGACTGGGCTTCTGTCAGCGCGGTCAGGGCGGTGGACGAGACCACATCACCCAGGCCACCGAACACAGTGCCCAGGTTACGAGACATAGGATCCAGCAGCACCTCGGCATTGCGCGCCACACGCATGCCCATGCGCTCTTCACGGGGCGGAATCCCAATGTGTTCGCGGTAGCACTTGCTGAAATGCGGCGTCGAGACAAAACCACAGGCCGAAGCCACCTCGATAATCGACATTGAGGTCTGCTTCAGCAACTGGCGAGCCTTGGTCAGGCGCAGCTTGAGGTAATAGCGCGATGGCGAGCACTGCAGGTATTTCTGAAACAAACGCTCCAGCTGGCGCCGTGACAGACCCACGTAGCAGGCCAGCTGATCCAGTTCGATCGCCTCCTCCAGGTTCGCTTCCATCAGGGACACCACTTCTACCAGTTTGGGTTGAGTGGTCCCCAGCACGTGGCGCAGCGGTATGCGCTGATGGTCGGTTTCATTGCGAATGCGGTCGCAGATAAACATTTCCGAGATGGCTGCGGACAACTGGTAGCCATGCTCCTGCTTGATCATGTTGAGCATCATGTCCAGCGGCACTGTACCGCCGCTGCCGGTGAGGCGATCACGGTCGACCGAGAACAGGCGATTGGTGCAATTCACCTTGGGGAAAGCTTCCTGCAGCGAAGCGATACATTCCCAGTGGGCGCTGCATTCGTAGCCGTTCATCAGACCAGCTTCAGCCAGAGCATAGGCGCCGGTGCAGATTCCGCCGAGCTTGCGCCCCTTGCGGCCCATGGACTGCAGCCAGGAAAGCTCACGCTTGCTGTAGCTGCGGGTAATATTGACGCCGCCAGCCACAACTATGGTGTCCAGATCAAACGGATCTGTCATGGCGCCGTCGGGGGTAATCTGAATGCCATCACTGGCGCGCACAGGCTCACCGCCTTCGGTGAGGGTATACCAGTTGTACAGCTCTTTGCCGCTTAGCTGGTTGGCCATGCGCAGAGGTTCAATCGCGGATGCCAGCGAAATCATCGTGAAGTTTTTAAGCAGCAGAAAACCGATGTTGCGGCTTTTGGGCTCGGCTGCGGCGCGGGTACCCGGGATAGAATCGTTCATCGTTGGCTCCTTCAGCAACACGCCCGTTGGTGTCGGTTGCTGAATCACGGCTAGCAATTGCTATGCCTATTTTTCTTATAATCACCACCGCAATCCAGATCACCTACAGGCGACCACGTTGCGGGTTGTGCATGTTTTAGGACCGCGCATCCGGCTTAAAATGCTGCGGCCTGCAGTTGGCGGGGCTCAGGCGCCGACTGACTCCTGCGGCGATACCGCAAGAGGCCCTGACTTTAGTCGTTTTTTGAGCAATAGGAAGCCATCAATATCACCTATACTGCAAATCATTATTGCGACTGAGCAATACACATAAAAAACTGTTATTTTTTATCGGTTTGAAAGAAAATCGGCGCCCGCCAAAAAAGGCCGGCAGATCCTATCACTCACCCTCTAATGCACCACATCAGAGCAAAGGCAGCCCTCCATGCACCGCTGGGAAAGTATTGAAGCCTTCATAGAGGTCGCTCGCCTGGGTAGCCTGTCGGCCGCAGCCACCAAACTTCGCGTCTCCAGCTCCCATGTCAGCCGCCTGCTGAGTCACCTGGAACAGCGCCTCAACACCCAACTGCTGGTGCGCACTACAAGGCGCGTAACCCTGACCGAATCAGGCCAGTGGTTCTTCGAACAGAGCCAGACCCTGGCCGACGGCTTCAGCGAAGCCGAGCAGCAGATCACCAGTTTCAGCAACGAACCCCACGGCCTGCTGCGCGTCAGCTGCGGCTCCACCTTTGGCGAGCGCTACATAGGCCCCATGCTGACCCGCTTTATGCAGCAGCAGACACGTCTGAGCATGGATCTGAACCTGACCAACCGCACCGTGGATCTGATCAATGAAGGTTATGATCTGGCCATTCGACTGGGCACGCTGAAAGACTCCAACCTGGTGGCGCGCCGCCTCAGCGACAGACGCGAATACATCGTCGCCACAGCGAGTTACCTGGCCGCCAAGGGTGCGCCCCACAGCCTGCTGGATCTTGCCGGGCACAACTGCCTGCGAGGCTCGACCGCCAACTGGAGTTTCTGTGTCGCAGGCCAGCGCAAGGACGTCCGCGCCAACGGCAACTGGCACGCCAACTCAGGCGTACTGTTGCTCGAGGCCGCTTTGCAGGGACTGGGGCTGGCGTGCCTGCCCGACTATATAGTAGAGCCACACCTGAACAGCGGCGCTCTGGTCAGCGTACTGGACGAATTCCGTTGTCAGGACAGCGCCATCTGGGCTGTGTATCCCCGCAGCCGCCACCTGTCACCCAAAGTGCGTCACTGCATCGACTACCTGGTGGAAGCCTTCGAAAACCCCGACTGGCGCAAGCTATGAGGGGCTGGGCCAGAGGCAGGGGCTAGGGGCTAGAGGCTAGGGGCTAGGGGCTAGGGGCTAGAGGCTAGAAGTTAGTAGAAAGAAGAAAGAAGAAATCTTGCTGCTTTTACCTAGCACCTCGCACCTCGACCCTCACGAGTTAGCACTCGATGGCATTGACCGCCAGGCCGCCACGGGACGTTTCCTTGTACTTGTCCTGCATGTCGCGACCGGTTTCCAGCATGGTGCGGATAACCTTGTCCAGCGAGATGAAATGCTCGCCATCACCGCGCAGCGCCATCTGAGTCGCATTGATAGCCTTCATCGCCGCTATGGCATTGCGCTCAATACAGGGTACCTGCACCAGACCACCGACGGGGTCGCAGGTCAGACCCAGATTGTGCTCCAGCCCGATCTCGGCGGCGTTCTCCACCTGCTCAGGCGTGCCACCCATGACTTCAGTCAGACCCGCGGCCGCCATGGCACAGGCGGAACCCACCTCACCCTGGCAACCCACTTCGGCACCTGATATGGAAGCATTCTTCTTGCACAGGGTGCCCACGGCAGCGGCGGCAAGCAGGAAATCAACCACATCTTCTTCTGTGGCCTGATCCTTGAATCGCATGTAGTACATCAGCACCGCCGGGATAATGCCCGCTGCACCATTGGTCGGCGCCGTAACCATGCGCCCACCGGCAGCGTTTTCTTCATTCACCGCCAGCGCGTAGAGGTTAACCCAGTCCATGGCGCGCAGCGTCGAGCTGATCACGTTAGGCGCATCGGCACGCTGCAGTGAACGGTTCAAGCCCGGTGCACGCCGGCGTACCTTGAGGCCGCCCGGCAATATGCCTTCCTGCTCCAGCCCCTTGGCAACGCAGTCCTGCATTGCCTGCCAGATAAGCTGCAGCCCGGCACGGGTTTCGGCTTCAGGGCGCCAGACCTTTTCGTTTTCCATCATCAGCTGACTGATGCGCAGACCGTGTACCTTGCACAGGCGCAGCAGTTCGACGGCATTGTTGAATTCGTAGGGCAGGCTGACCTGATGCACCAGGGGGGCACCGGCCATGGCTTCCTTCTCATCGATTACAAAACCGCCGCCCACTGAATAATAAGTATTGCTGAACAGCAGCTCGTCATGAGCATAGGCGCTCAGACGCATGGCGTTGGGATGGTAAGGCAGGCATTCTTCCAGCAACTGCATGTCGCGAGCCCAGTCGAAGGCAACAACACGCTTGCCCATCAGCCGCAACTCACCATCGTTTTTCAGCGCCTCGATGGTGGGATCAATGATGTCCGGATCAATAGTTGCCGGGCGCTCACCCATAAGCCCCATGATGATAGCCTTGTCGGTACCATGGCCAATGCCAGTGGCACTCAGCGAACCGAAGAGTTCAACCTTCAGACGTGACACATCCGGTATCAGCGCCATGCCTTCAATATGGGCCGCAAACTCGGCGGCAGCACTCATGGGTCCCACGGTATGGGAGCTTGAAGGACCGACTCCGATCTTGAACAAATCAAATACGCTGATACCCATGATGCCTCCGGCAAAACTGTCGTTATTATGAGCTGAAGCAGGCACTGGTACGCATCTCCCTGCCATCGTGCGGCAGGCCAGGCAATACTGACAGTCCTGTTCATATGACATGGATTATCTGCTTTGAAGGCCCTGCGCACTTGTCAGGCAGCGACCTCTATCTAGCGCAATTGCACCGCCATGTCTTAAATAGGCATGTGAGCGACTCATTCAGACACATCCACAAGCACGCGAAGCACTAGGGTAGCAGGATGGATTCAGGCAGCCGCTGCAACACCGTCTTTGCCCGCAACAGCAAGAATCTGCAACAGGCCCGTCCATACTGGCTTTACACATAAAAATCAGAAGGAGTGTTGTCAATGAGCAGCAACGCAAACCGCGGTGTCGTTTACAAAGGCGCCGGCAAAGTCGCCGTTGAATCCATCGCCTACCCGGAACTCGCCATCGGCAACCGCAAATGCGACCACGGCGTTATCCTTAAAGTCGTCACCACCAACATCTGCGGCAGCGACCAGCACATGGTGCGCGGGCGCACCACCGCCGAAGAAGGCCTGGTACTGGGTCACGAAATCACCGGTATCGTGGTTGAGTGCGGCCGCGACGTCGAATTCATCCAGCAGGGCGACCTGGTGTCCGTGCCTTTCAACATTGCCTGCGGCCGCTGCCGTACCTGCAAGGAAGGCAAGACCGGTATTTGCCTGAACGTAAACCCTGCGCGCCCAGGGGCTGCCTACGGTTACGTCGACATGGGCGGCTGGGTCGGTGGCCAGGCCGAATACGTTATGGTGCCTTACGCGGACTTCAACCTGCTGAAATTCCCGGATGCTGACCAGGCCATGGAGAAGATCCGTGATCTGACCCTGTTGTCCGACATCTTCCCCACCGGTTTCCACGGCTGCGTCACCGCAGGCGTAGGCCCTGGCTCCACGGTGTACATCGCCGGTGCCGGCCCTGTGGGTCTCGCCGCTGCCGTCTCCGCGCACCTGCTGGGTGCCGCCTGCGTTATCGTTGGTGACATGGTGGAAGATCGTCTGGCCCAGGCCCGCAGCTTCGGCTGTGAAACCATCGACCTGACCCAGGAAGGCGATATGGCCGACAAGATCGAAGCCATTCTGGGCGAACGTGAAGTTGATGCCTTTGTTGACTGCGTTGGCTTTGAAGCCCACGCCTGTGGTTGCAACCACGGCAAGGAAGCGCCGGCGACTGTGCTGAACTCCGCCATGAGCCTGACCCGCGCCGGCGGCCAGATCGGTATTCCCGGCCTGTACGTGACCGAAGATCCCGGTGCCGTGGACGAAGCCGCCAAGCAGGGCGCTCTGAGCATGCGCTTTGGTCTGGGCTGGGCCAAGTCCCACAGCTTCCACACCGGCCAGTGCCCGGTGATGAAGTACCACCGTCCGCTGATGCAGGCCATCCTGTTCAACAAGGTGAAGATTGCCGATGCGGTTAACGTCGAAGTGATTTCGCTGGACCAGGCGCCTAACGGCTACGCCGAATTCGATGGTGGTGCCGCCAAGAAGTACGTTATAGATCCGCACGGCACTGTTGCAGCCTGAGACTGACCGGGGACAAGCTAAAGGAGCGAGGGGCGAGGGGCGAGGGGCGAGGGGCGAGGGGCGAGGGGCGAGGGGCGAGGAAAATCTTCCCTGAGCCAAAAAGGTACAACTAGAAAGCCCCGCCGGGTTTAACCGGGCGGGGCTTTTTATTTATGCATTTATCGCCGCTGATCACATCATCGTGACCCGCGGCCAAGCCATTCAAAACGGCGGCCGTCGTCCTGCGATAAAGAATACTATCGACAGAATCAGGCCCACGACAAACAGTATCCAGGCGATGTTGACCGCCGTACCGGCAATACCCGAAAAACCCAGTACAGCCGCAATAATCGCAACAATCAGAAAAGTTACTGCCCAGCCAAACATAGCAATCTCCTTATGTTTATTGACGGGATAGATGCCAAAACCCTGCATGTATCCATCAGGCACAATCGATGCCAGTTCGCTATGTTGTTCACTTTCAAAGATTATTTTTCCAGTGCCCGCTGCAATGCTGAGGCATCGGGTGATAGCCCCCGCTTTGGCGGGTCTTATCCCGACGCCTGGGTCATATGCCCCTGACCCGTCTCAGCGGCAGCCGTTCGGTTTAACTTTTCCCTATTGATATCAATCGGTTCTGAACCTGGCACTGAGGGTGCATCCGCTTTAGATCGAGCACGGCATAACCGCCTTATAAACCCATAAAGCTACACTGGTTACCGAGGTGCAGACTTCTTGTGCCACAACAGCCGCCGCCACAGGGCAACCGACAACAACAGGGCGAGGTTCAAATGCGAGGTCTGCGATTCTTACTAACAGGTTCTGTCTGGCTGCTGTCGGCAACAGCCCTGCTGTTACTTATCACCAGTTTTGGACTGCTGACCTACGGCGCGTCACGCAATATTGAGCGCATCCCGTCCCTGGAAAAGCATCTTAACTACGTGGTGGCTATCGAGCTGGCCGCAGGGGAAGTCCGTACCCAGCGCGTCAATCTGCAGGAAGCCGACGGCGGGTATCTGGACCCTGCCGGCTTTGATACGTTGCTGCAACAACTGCACGAGCTGGCCACATCCGACGCCTACCGCATGGATACGACCCCCGCCAGCATGGATCATGCGCTAAAACAGCTGGTGCAGTTCGACGGTTACAGCCCGGTTCCCCTGGATACGGCCTCGTCCGCGCTGCGTGGCGCCCTGAACCAGGAACTGCTGGCCCACGAAATACTGCTCAGTGCTTTTCAGAGCGGAGCCAGGCGCGAACTGCTCATCGCCTTTGGTCTGGCTATTGGTCTGCTGCTGATCTCCGCCCTCCTCTGGGCCCGGGTGCGCCAGCGCGTCCTCAGGCCACTGCATAACCTCAGCAGCCAAATGACGCTGCTGGCCCGGCATGACTTCAGCGAACTGCCTGTGGATGAAACCGATCCTATGCTGTACCCGATGATCAATAAATATAACCTCATGGTGCAGCGCCTGAAAAAACTTGAGCAGGCTCAAAAGCTGCGCCAGGACAGCCTCACCCGGGAGGTTCGCAGTGCCACCTACATGCTGTTGCAGCAGCAGCGCAGACTCTCCCAGGCTGAACGTCTGGGCGCCATCGGAGAAGTTGCGGCGGGGGTTGCCCATGAACTGCGCAACCCCCTTACCAGTGTCCAGATGGCGCTGGACAACCTGCGTCATGATGTCCAGGGAGCCGATCTGACGGAACGGGTTGAGATGATCAATGACGAGGTTAAACGTGCCACACGACAACTGAATCAGTTGCTGGATCAGGCCCGACAGCGGCCCGAGGTTCCGGTCATGCTGGATATCCGCGAAGAGTGCGAGAGCCTGATCACCCTGGCTGGCTACCAGCTGCACGAAAATGTCAGTATCGACTGTGATGTCACGGACAATCTGCGCTGCCTGCTGCCCCACTCCCAGCTGCGGCAAATGCTGCTGAACCTGCTGCTTAATGCCGGACAAACACTGGGCAGCAACCAGGGCCAGATACTGTTGCAGGCCAGGCGCCTGGAGCAAATGCTCGAAATCACCGTCAAGGACAGCGGGCCAGGCTTCTCCCAGGCCATGCTGGACACCGGCATTAAACCCTTCTGCTCCTGGCGCGCTGGAGGCACCGGGCTGGGGCTGGTCATGGTGCGCCGTTTTACCGCTGACCTGGGCGGCGAACTACGCTTAAGCAACCACAACGAGGGCGGCGCCTGTGTAACCCTGAGGCTGCCGTACAAAGAGGCCAATGACTAAAACCCTGCTGATTATTGAAGACGAGGCTCTCCTCGGAATCGAACTTAAACGCCACTTTCAGCGCGAAGGCTGGCGTGTCATGTTGACCGAGACCCTGGACAGCGCCCGCCACGAGTTGTTCAACAATGGGCTGTCACCCGCCGTCATTCTGTCCGACATGAACCTGCCGGATGGCAATGCACTGGACCTGCTCGAAGAAGCGAGCGGCCAGACGAGCGGCAGCGAATGGATCTTTCTCACCGGCTACGGCACCGTGGCCGACTCCGTTCGGGCACTGCGCCTGGGCGCCTATGACTACCTGGAGAAGCCTGTCGACTTCGACCGGCTGGACTTGGTCATCAGTAGTGCAATGCGCAGCGCAACGGCACAACGGCGCCTGCGCGATCAGTTTTCCGCCGGGCGCCGCCGCTTCACACCGGACAGTTTCGTCGGCCAGAGCGAGGCCGCCTCACGCCTGCGCACTATGCTGACAAAGCTGGCCCAGGCCCCCTTCTCCACCTTGATACTCACGGGTGAAACCGGTACTGGCAAGGGCGTGGCGGCGCGCATACTGCATCACAGTGGCACCCGCCAGGATGCCCCCATGGTGGAGGTCAACTGCTCCGCGCTGCCCAAGGACCTGCTGGAATCCGAACTCTTCGGCCATGAAGCGGGCGCCTTTACCGGCGCCAAGGGCCGCCGACGGGGCCTCTTCGAGCAGGCCGACGGTGGCACCCTGTTTCTCGATGAAATCGGTGAAATGCCCGTCGACCTGCAAGCCAAACTATTAAAAGTTATTGAAGAACAATGCTTTCGCCGGGTAGGCGGCGACCGCGAGATCAGCGTCGATGTGCAGTTAATTGCCGCCACCAACCGCAATCTGCAGAGCTGCATTGAAAGCGGCGATTTCCGGGACGACCTTTATCATCGCCTCTGTGTGTTTGAGCTGCAGATGCCGCCCCTGCGCGAACGCGTGGAGGACCTGGACGCTCTGGTGCCCTTGCTGGTCGACGAATTCAACGCCAAGGCGGGCAAGAATGTGCGCCACATCAGCAGCAGTGTCTGGACCCGACTCAAGGCCCACCACTGGCCCGGCAACGTGCGCGAGCTGCGCAATGTGATTGAACGCTGCGTGCTGTTTGCCGATGACACTGAACTGCCGTTGCAATGGCTGCAGCTGCAACCCTCAACGTCGGACCAGGCAGAATCAGCCCCTAGCGCAGCGCCATCAGCGGATCCCCGCTACCTCCAGGTGCCGCTCGATGGCAGCATGGGGCTGGATGACATGGATAGCTTTATAATCAGCGCGGTACTGGAGCGCAACCAGCACAATGTCACCGCCGCCGCCCGACTGTTGAATACCACCCGCGACACTCTGCGCTACCGCATTCAGAAATACGGCATCATCCTGTCTGACGAAGCCTGACAAGGCCCTGACAGTTCAGACAGGATAAGGGGGATATGTCACTACTGGCGCTGGGGCATTTCCCCCACCGGGGCATATCACCACCCTCCAAAATACCTCAACTCATTGTTATTAAAGATAATTAATAGTTGGCATTCATACTGCAATACACTTCCCAGGCCTGCCCTTTTTCATAACGTCACAGGCAACCCTGACCGGGCAGACCGGTCTGTGACACCGCTGCGACACAACGCCCGCACCGATCGACCAACCGGGCACCGCAGCGGATCGAACCGAACCATCGGAGGCAAATGCCATGAAACGTTTCCCCATAAAATCCATCGTTGCCGCCTGCGCCATCGCGCTGGCCAGCTCACCCCTTATTGCAACCGCCGCAGGCGACCCGCCTTCGGATCTCTGGGCCAAGGCATCGCTAACCACGACCTACACACTTAATCGACACCTCAACCCCTTCGATATCGAAGCCGAGGTCAATGAGGGCGTCGCCACCCTGCGCGGTACCGTGGAAAGTGCCGTCGAACGCGATCTGGCCGAGGAGCTTGCCCGTGGCATCGATGGCATCACAGAGGTAAACAATGAGCTAATGGTCGATGTGGATGTTCCCCGACACCTGAGCCAGGCTGGGGAAGGCACCGAGCGCAGCTTCACCCGCAGGGTAGAAGATGCCAACCTCACCGCCAAGGTGAAATCACAGCTGCTGTGGCACAGAACCACCGGGGGTCTGGCGATCAATGTTGATACCCGCAACACCAGGGTCACGCTGTCCGGCAATGTCGATTCCCAGGCCGAAGCCGAACTGGCCGAACAGATCGCACTCAATACCCACGAAGTTAGCAGCGTGGACAACCAGCTGACAGTCGGAGGTGCTGAGGCAACGCTCGCCGGCAAAGCGGAGGCCAAGTCGAAAGAAGTCGCCAAACAGGTCAGTGACGGCTGGATTACCGCCAAGGTGAAGTCGGCACTGCTGTATAACCGCAATGTCGACGGCAGCGACATCGATGTTGATACCAAAGAAGGCGTCGTCAGTCTGCATGGTCAGGTCGACAGCGACTTCGAACGAGAACTGGCGATTAGCATCTCCAACAGTGTCAAGGGAGTGAAGTCAGTCACTGCCCAGCTCTCCACCGGCAGTTAATCTGAACTACAGTGATTAGGGCAGCGCACTCGGTGCCTGAGTGCGCTGCCGATCTGGATGTTCTCCGGATATAGGAGGGGAAACACAATGAACAAACCGAATTCTGTCGACAGCGAAGCTTCCGTTCAGGAGGGTGCAACACTCTCCCGACGCGTCGCCGACGATCTGCATGAACGCATAGAACAGGCCGCCAAAGTGGGTGAAGAACTCGAACATGGACTGCACGAACGCGGAGAACAGCTAACCGACAAAAGCCGCGATCTCAACACTAGCCTCACGCAGATTGTTCGCGACAATCCCTGGGCGGTCGTGGGCGGCTCCGTAGCCCTGGGTATCCTGATCGGCGTGCTGACACGACGCCGCTGACACATGAAGCAGTCAACAGACGCCGCCTCCCAGGACCCTGCCGATCCCGCCACACCCGAACCCTTGTCACTGACCGAAGCGGTTGCCGGTGTTTTCGCCACCACCCGGCAACACCTCGCCCAACTGCTCACTCTGCTCACTCTGGAGTTTCGCTACGCCGGCTTGATGCTGGGCATGACACTGGCAATGGCGCTGATCGGTGCCCTGGCGGCATTCAGTGCCTGGGGCCTGATGCTGGCCGCAGCCCTTAGCGGCCTGCTGGCACTGGGCTGGAGCTGGAGCCTGGCGCTAAGCAGCCTGGCTCTGGCCAACGTTTTACTGGCGCTAATATCACTGTGGCTGATGCGCCGCGCACTGACGCGCATTGACCTAGAGAGTACCCGGCGGGCGCTGGGACTGGACCTGCCGAATGATCCCGACTAGAGCACAGCTGCGTCGCCAGGAGCTGCAGGTATTCCAGGCACGGCAACAGGCGCAACAGGCACGGGAGCAGTTGCGTCAATCGATCCGCACAGGGGCAACCTCGCCCCCCGGTCTGATCGCGGGTTTTGCCCTTGGATTGAGTATCGGCCGCTCAGTAGCGGCTCCCCCTGGCGACGGCAATGGATCTGCTCGTATCCTTAATTTATTACGTTTGCTGCTGCCGTTGCTGCGTCTGTTATGAACGCAATAGTGGCACCCGAACGGTACGAGGACAGACATGACAGCTTCCGATAAACAGCTCCCGCTCCCCGCCACAACCGGAGACAACTCTCACGGGGATAACGGGAACGCCGACTCCGCCATGCCGGTCAGCGCTCCAGTCGAAACAGGCTGGAGCCGCATCGAAACCCGGCTTCTGATTGTTCTGACCCTGCTGGCGGTGGTCTATACTCTGGCGTTGGCCCAGCTATTGCTGGTCCCCATCGCTCTGGCCTTCCTGTTGAGCCTGGTACTGGCCCCGGTCATGCGCTGGCTGGTACGGATACGCATCCCCCGCCCGCTAAGTGCTGCCGTCATAGTGTTGCTGCTGCTGTCAGGACTCAATTACGGCATATCGCAATCCATCGATCCGCTCAGCGCCTGGTTCGAACGGGCGCCCAGGTTACTTAAGCAGCTGGAGCGCAAGATCAACCCAATCAAGAAAACCGTCGAAGACATGAGCAAGGCCGCCGATCAGGTTGACCGCATCGCGTCCGTCAACCCGGTCCAAACCGTTGAGGTCAAGGGCATCAGCTTGTCGGAGATGATGTATTCCAATGCGCGCGGTCTGGCGACCGGCGCCGTTACGACCACCCTGCTGCTGTATTTCATTCTTTCCTGGGGACCGCTGATGCTTAAGCGCATCAGTCACTTGCAGAAAAGGGAGGGCCGGCGCGATCACTTTATCGAACTTTCCGTGATCCTCGAGGCGGAGATATCAAAATACCTGTCCTGCATCACCCTGGTCAATTTTGGTCTGGGCAGCTTTGTTGCCGCCGCCCTGTACCTGTTTGGCATGCCCAATCCCCTGTTATGGGGTGCAGTCGCTGGCCTGCTGAACTTTATTCCCTATCTCGGCGGGCTGGTTACTGCGCTTTTACTCGGCGCCACCGCCCTGCTGACCTTCGACGGCCTCGCCCTGCCCTCAATGGTGGTGGCCACCTTTGCTCTGCTCACCATCATCGAAGGGCAGATTGTCACCCCGCTGGTTCTGGGTCACCGCCTGTCCCTCAATCCTCTGATGGTATTCCTCAGCGTCCTGTTCTGGTTCTGGCTCTGGGGTGTGGCCGGCGCCCTGATGGCGGTACCTATGCTTATAACGCTCAAGCTGGTGGGTGACCGGGTAGATGCGCTGCGGCCCATCGCCGTTATCACCCAGCGCTAAGCCATGCAGCACCCCCAGAGTACCTGGCTGTTGTTCGGCTTTGCCATCAGCCTTGTCGCAGGCTGCAGCACCAGCCCGAGGCTGGAAACGGGACAACAGGATCCCCACCCCGTCGCTCATCCCCTGGTGCTGCTTGATGGCGGACGACGGGCGGCAAGTCCGCAGGAATACCAGGACCTGCTGCAAGACGATGCCCCAGAGGCCAATACGAGGATCATGCTCGATCAACTGATCAGTCTGTCCCAGGAATTGAGTGGCAGCGCCCTGGTCGCTGGCAATGAAGCCCGCCTGTTGATCGACGGGCCCTCTACCTTCAAATTGATGTTCGAAGATATCGAGCAGGCAAAAGAAAGCATCCACCTGGAAACCTTTATCCTTGCAGACGCCGCCATTGGCCAGGCGCTGCTCGAACGGCTGATCGCCAGCCGTCGCAGAGGTGTGGAAGTACGTCTGCTTATTGATGCCATCGGCAGCTTCGACCTGCCCGCAGACTTCATTGAACAACTGCGTGATCAGGACATTGAGCTGCGCAAGTTTCATCCGGTAAACCCCGCCGTGGACCCGCGGATCTGGCGCAGCAACAACCGCAATCACCGCAAGCTACTGGTCATCGACGGCAAGATCGCTTACAGCGGCGGCATCAACTTCTCCGGCGCCTACGGCCAGGGGTCATTTTCGGCAACATCGAGCGAAGACACTACTGAGCTGGCGTGGCGCGATACCCATCTGCGTATCGTCGGCCCGGTAGTACATCAGTTTCAGCGCCAGTTTCTGACAATCTGGAACAAGGACTTGCCACAACCGGAGCAGCTGCAGGGCAGCGGTCATTTCCCCACCATAGAATCACTCGGCAATATGATGGCGGGGGTGATCACCAGCAGCGGCGGCGACAGTGATGAATTCGATATCTATGCCATCCTGGCGGCCGCCATCAGCCATGCACAGGAAAAAGTCTGGATAACCCAGGCTTATTTCGCCCCGGATGCACCCTTTATAGACATCATCAAAGCCGCAGCCAAGCGGGGTGCCGATGTACGCCTGCTACTACCGGGCATGACAGATGTTCCCTTGCTGACAGAGGCATCCCGCGCCAGCTATGAGGATCTACTGGCAGCCGGAGTACGCATTTACGAACGCAAGGGCTCAATGCTGCATGCCAAGACCATTGTCGTCGACAGTGTCTGGAGCAGCATAGGTTCAACCAACCTGGACTTCCGCAGTTTCGTGCATAACTACGAACTCAACACAGTGATTATCGACAGGGATTTTGGCCGTGCAATGGACAAACTGTTTCTGGTGGATTTGCAGCACGCCGACGAAATAAGCCTCCAGGTCTGGCGGCAACGCCCTGTGCTGCAGCGACTCAAAGAGGGCCTGGGAAATCTTTTCCGGCGCTGGATGTAAACGCGCTTAGTCGCGGGAACGGCGCCAGAATTTGCGCATCATCGGCTTAACGCTGACGCCGTGAACCAGGATCGACAGCGCGACCACCACCAGCGTCAGATGAATCAGTTCCACGGCCAGCTCTTCGTCGATGCCGTGCTCGATGGCGTACATCAGATAGTACAGCGAGCCGATACCACGCACACCGAACCAGGACGCCAGACCGCGTATCCGCCACGGAGTTCGGCTGCCCGCCAACCCCACCATCACGCTCAGGGGGCGAGCGACGGTAAACAGGAACAGCGCCAGCGCCGTGGCGCGCCAGCTCCAGGAGTCGAGAAACAGCATGCCACCTATCAGCAGGATCAGCACCAGCTCGGACAAGCGTTCGAGATGTTCCTTGAACACCAGAGCGCCGGCACTGACATGGGCCGACCCCGGCTCGACCAGCAGCGGCGGTGCCGCTGGTGCCTGCGGTGTCGTCGGCACCGGCTGCGCCTCTGCAAGTTTCAATTCGGTCTGGCGCAAGGCCACGGCCGCGAAGAAAACCGCCAGAAATCCCCATGCACTTATCCACAGGCAAATGCCGTACACCAACCCAATCAACCCCAGGCCCAGAAAATCATTCAGCAGCTCGATATGGCGCCCGCTGCTGCGTACGTACCGACTTATGTAAGCGAGTCCCCAACCGGCCACCCCGCCCACAACTAGCGCAGCCGCCGTGGCCCAGAATACATCCACCAGCCACCAGCGCTGCCCGAAAAGGCCCAGATCATGCAGCCCGAGCAGGCCAAGACCCAGCATGACGAACGGGAAGGCGCTGCCATCATTCATCCCCGCCTCACAGGTCAGGGTAAAACGCAGCCGGTCCCGATCCTCGGCATGACGAATTTGCACTTCGGTTGCCAGCACAGGATCGGTCGGCGCCAGTATGGCTCCCAGCAGCACGGCCGCCCCCAGCGACAGCCCCAAAACATAATGGCCAAAACCCGCCACCAGCACCACGGTCACCGTCATGGACACAAATGCCAGTAGCACCGGTGAGCGCCAGCGCACCCAGCTGACCGGCACTGGCATTTTTACGCCGGCGGAAAACAGCGATATCAGCACTACAACTTCGGTAAGCACCTCCAGCAGGGCCGATTGCTCCAGCGGGTTGAAATGAAAAAGCCCGAATCCGGTGGGCCCCACCAGCAGCCCCACGGACAGATACAGCATCGCCGAAGTCACTGCAAAACGCTTGATCATTGGGGAAGTCAGCCCCATGGCGAGCATCAGCCCACCGACCAGTACAAACCAGCCGGCACTACCCATGAGGGTGAATCGAGACCTTTCGGCCGCAGCTAACATTATCAGCAAAGGGGCTGAGCATTTTCATCCGTGGCATCCTGATTAGGTAGCGCTCCCTAAGGGAAGGCTCGCTCAGTATAGACGCCGCCGGCAGAACGCCCCGGGATGCAGGTTCCGCACGACACTGGCGCAGTCTGATACTGCCTGCAAACGGGCGAAAGGGCTGAGTGAGTCCTGAGCTATAAGCTGTAAGCCAAAAGGGGTCAACTTAAAAGCCCCGCCGAGTTAACCGGGCGGGGCTTTTTGTCTTGCCGAATCCGTGCTTAGATTTCGTCCCGTCCCAGTGCGCGCAACGCAGCATTAACTTTGCCCTTGCCGCCGACGCTGTCGTAGTACTTGGGCCAAACCTCCTGGGTCGCCTTTTCGATCCAGGCCTTTTCACCATCGGCAGGCTCGGTGATCTGCATGCCCTTGATGACCAGCCCCTGCTTAATGCGCTCTTCGGACTCTACCAGGAATTCAGCACTGAACTGGGTCGCCGCCTTGCCGGCTTCCAGCATGGCCTGCTGCGTGGCTGCGTCCTGATCCTGGAACACGGACTCGCTGACAATCAGTGGCTCGATGGAGAACAGGTAGCGCAGGTTGGTGATGTACTGCTGTACCTCATGAAAATTCATCGAGTGAATCGTCATATAGGGATTGTCCTGGCCATCGACCACTTTCTGCTGCAGCGCGGCAAAGGTTTCCGACCAGGCCATGGGCGTCGGGTTAATGCCCCAGGCCTTGTAGGTGTCGATCATGATGGCATTTTTGGGTACACGCACCAGCATGCCCTGCAGGTCTTCCAGCGTCTCGACGGGCTGCTTGGAGTTACTCAGCACCCGAAAGCCGGAGTAAGTCCAACCCAGAATACGCACACCAGTATCACGCACAGTATTCTCGACCAGCTCCTGGCCGATGGGGCCCTGGGTAAGGGCAATCGCCTCATCCAGGCTTTGCATCATGTAGGGCAGTGTCAGAATACCGACCGAAGGCGAAAAAGGCGTGATGTTGTTGATCGCCAGCAGGGAGAAATCGAGGGTACCCAGGGCGGCGTCATTGACCGTATCCTGCTCGCTGCCCAACTGGCCGTTCAGAAACAGGCGCACTGTATGCTTGCCCTGAGTACGCTCCTTCAACTCCTGGGCAAACTGAATCCCCAGCGCTTCCTGCGGGCTGCCGCTGCTGTCACCCACAGCAATCTTGAACTCCTTGGCGTTCGCCTGGGTCACAGCCAAACTCAGGCACAGAACGCCTGCGGCCAGAGATATAAGGCTGGATACTTTAGTCTCGATCTTCATCATGTTTCCTATTACTGGTACCGGTTTTATAACCGTTGATAGCCTGGCCCTGGGTTTTATAAAAAACAGGCCCCACAAAAAAACGGCACAGCCCAATGACGGGACCATGCCGCGGAGCAAAAACGTCGCTTACATATTCGGGTAGGCCGGGCCACCGCCGCCCTCAGGCACCATCCAGGTGATGTTCTGCGACGGGTCCTTGATATCGCAGGTTTTACAGTGCACGCAGTTCTGCGCGTTGATCTGAAAGCGCGGACCACTGGGTTCATCCACGATTTCATAGACTCCGGCCGGGCAAAAACGCTGCGCCGGTTCCGCCCAGGTGGGCAGGTTCGTGGCCAGCGGAATGCCGGCATCCGTTAACTGCAAGTGGCAGGGCTGGTCTTCTTCGTGGTTGGTGTTGGACAGGAACACCGATGACAGCTTGTCGAAACTCAGCTTGCCGTCCGGTTTCGGATACTCGATCCGCGGACACTGGGCCGCGGGTTTGAGCTGGGCATAGTCTGCCCGGGTATCGTGCAGTGTGACCGGTATCCTGCCGCCAAACAGGTTCTGGTCGATAACGTTAAAGGCGCCGCCGAGCCAGGTACCAAATTTGTGCATCGCCGGGCCAAAGTTGCGGCTGCGGAACAGGTCGTCATATAACCAGGAGTTCTGGAATCTTTTCGTGAAAGACTCGAGATCCTGACCGCCTTCATCTCCCGCCGCGATGGCTTCGAACACGGATTCTGCCGCCAGCATGCCGGACTTCATCGCCGTGTGGGTGCCCTTGATCTTGGAGAAGTTCAGGGTGCCGGCATCACAACCCAGCAGCAGTGCCCCCGGCATAGTCATCTTGGGCAGGGAGTTGAAGCCGCCCTTGGCGATAGCCCGGGCGCCGTAGGAGACGCGCTTGCCACCCTCGAGGTACTGGGCGAACAGCGGGTGCTGTTTCATGCGCTGGAACTCGTCGAATGGGCTCAACCAGGGGTTGGAGTAGTTCAGGTCGATAATCAGCCCGACTACCACCTGATTGTTCTCGCCGTGGTAGAGGAAGAAACCACCGTTGGTGTCGCCTTCAAGCGGCCAGCCAGCGCCGTGCACCACCAGGCCTGGCTGGTGCTTGGCGGGATCGATATCCCACAACTCCTTGATACCGATGCCGTAGTGCTGTGGGTCCACGCCTTTGTCGAGCGCAAAACGTTCGATCAGTTGCTTGCCCAGGTGACCACGGCAACCTTCGGTGAACAGGGTGTATTTGGCGTGCAGCTCCATGCCTGGCATATAGCTGTCCTTGGCCTCACCATCACGGCCAACACCCATATCGCCGGTGGCGATGCCTTTTACGCTGCCGGCAAGTGGGCCATCCTGGTGATAGAGCACTTCACTGGCGGCAAAGCCCGGGAAGATCTCCACGCCCAGGGCTTCGGCCTGCTCACCCAGCCAGCGGCACAGGTTGCCCAGGCTCGCCACGTAGTTGCCCTGGTTGTGCATGGTTTTGGGTGCCAGGGCATTGGGGATGCGACGGGCCCCCTGCGCATCCTTGAGCAGGTAGATCTGATCCTCGGTCACCGCGGTTTTCAGCGGCGCGCCCTGCGCCGCCCAGTCCGGGAAGAGCTCGTTCAGGGCACGGGGTTCAATCACGGCACCGGAGAGAATATGGGCACCCACTTCGGCGCCCTTCTCCACCACGCAGACGGTTATTTCCTGCTGCGCCTCTTGCGCCTGCTGCATTAGCCGGCAGGCCGCCGACAGCCCGGCGGGGCCCGCGCCGACGATGACAACGTCGAACTCCATGGACTCACGTTCGACAGTACGCATATTTTCACTCACCAGACTGAACTCCCCTGCTTTCTATTGCACATCTCTGCGGCTTCACCCATGGCCAGGTTTTGGCCGCCCTCAACGTCCGCTGCGTGCCTTGGCTGCGGTGAGGGTATTACGCAACAGGCAAGCCACGGTCATGGGGCCTATGCCTCCCGGTACCGGTGTTACCGCTGCGGCCACACTGGAGGCGGCGACAAAATTGACATCGCCGGTCAAGCGCGAGGCGCCATCCGCCAGTTCGATACGGTTGATACCCACATCCAGTACGGTCGCACCGGGCTTGATGTAGCTGGCATCGATCATTTCCGGCCGGCCCACCGCCACCACCAGGATGTCGGCGCTGCGGCATTCCGCGGCCAGGTCCCGGCTGCGGGAGTGCACAGTGGTCACGGTGCAATGAGCGTTCAACAGCAGTTGCCCCATCGGCTTGCCGACGATATTGGAGCGTCCGACTACCACGGCCTTTAACCCCGACAGATCACCCAGGCGATCCTGCAGCAACAGCAGGCAGCCCAGGGGTGTGCAGGGCACCAGCGCCGACTGACCGGTGCTCAGACGCCCGACATTGATCGGATGAAAACCGTCCACATCCTTGGCCGGATCTATGGCCTCGATCACCGCGGCTTCCTCAATCTGCGCCGGCAACGGCAGCTGTACCAGTATGCCGTCGACCCGGTCATCACTGTTGAGCCTGGCGATCAGCTCAAGCAGTTCGGTCTGGGAGGTGCTGCCCGGCAACAGATGCGGAAAGGATGTGATGCCAGCCTCGGCGGCCTGGCGCATCTTGGTTTTCACATAGACCTGGCTGGCCGGATCATCCCCCACCAGCACGACGGCGAGACCCGGCTGGCGACCCACGTCCGCCTGAAAGCCGGCGGCGCCCTGTGCCACATCGGCACGCAGCGCCAGGGCAAAGGCCTTGCCGTCGATGCGCGCCGCATAGTCGCGGTGTTGACGTTGATCTTCTGCAGCTTCATTCATCGGGCAATTCCTCTGGATCAGAAAACAACGGTGCGCAGGCCATTCTGGAATACGCGGTGACGCACGTGATACTTCACGGCACGGGCCAGGGTCTGGGCTTCGGTATCGCGCCCCACCTGGGTCAGGTGCTGCGGATCCTGAGCATGATCAACCCGCTCCACCATCTGCTCGATGATCGGACCTTCATCCAGATCGCCGGTGACATAATGGGCCGTAGCACCAATCAGCTTTACGCCCCGCTCGTAGGCCTGGAAGTAGGGTTTGGCACCCTTGAAGCCCGGCAGGAAGGAATGGTGAATATTGATACATGTACCTTATACACCTCTGACGCTGCCTACGGCACCGCCCACTTACACCTACGG
>NZ_BCNS01000159.1 GCF_001528745.1 Marinobacterium profundum
CTAAAGCGCGGGGTATTTACCAGCGTACCCGAACTGATTGGCACTATCGACGAGTACATTGCGCATCACAACACCAATCCAAAGCCATTTATCTGGACGAAAAGTGCCCGCGATATCCTGGAAAAAGTCATTCGTGCCAATAACCACTTAAGCTCTAAACAGAATGAAACACTACACTAGTGCGAGTGGTGTGCGGTCTTTATATTGTGGTTTGCAGACATAAAAAAACCGGCCGAGGCCGGTTTTTTTTATGGCAGGGCTTTGTGGGCCCTGCGATACATCAGGCGGCTGGTGTTTCGCCCAGTGCCTTGATGCGTGCGTTCAGGCGGCTCTTGGTGCGAGCGATCTGGTTCTTGTTGAACAGACCCTTGTTTACAGAGCCGTCCATGATCGGCTGGGCGGTTTTGAACGCGCCTTCAGCTGTGGCCTTGTCGCCACTATCGATCGCTTTAACGACTTTCTTGATGTAAGTACGCACCATGGAGCGCAGGCTAGCGTTATGCTGGCGACGCTTCTCCGACTGGCGAGCGCGTTTACGAGATCCTGCGGAATTTGCCACAGTCCGGCTCCTTCAAAGTTGTTTGGAAAATCATCGGCAGTAAACGCCGAAAATTGAGACGCGAGATTATTCCTGTTTGACGTGAGACTGTCAATAAAGTAGCGGAATTATTATCTACGACGCAGTAAGATGCAGCGCATTGTACAGCGGCTTGCGGCTTGGGGATAGGGATCGTGGCAGACGAGGGTAGAGAAACCAGAAAGAGTGCGGGTCTGTTGCGCTCCAGTGGTCTGGTTGGGCTGATGACATTGCTGTCGCGCATACTCGGTCTGGTGCGTGATGTGGTGGTGGCGAGCCATTTTGGCGCCACCGGCAGTGCCGATGCCTTTTTCGTTGCTTTCAAAATTCCCAATTTTTTGCGCAGGCTCTTTGCTGAAGGCGCTTTTTCCCAGGCGTTCGTGCCGGTACTGTCCGAGTACCGTACCCAGCGCACGCTGTTTGATGTGCAGCTACTGGTGGCGCGGGTAGCAGGCAGTCTGGGATCGATTCTGATCTGTATTACGGTGTTGTCGGTGGTGGCGGCCCCCGTGCTGACGGCGATCTTTGCGCCCGGCTTCTATATGCACGACCGCGAGCGCTACGAGCTGGCGTCCGAGATGCTGCGCATCACCTTTCCGTACCTGGGGCTGATCTCAATGACGGCCTTTGCCGGGGCCATTCTCAACAGCTATGAGCGCTTCGCCGTACCGGCCTTCACGCCGGTGCTGCTGAACCTCTGCCTGATCGGTGCCACGCTGCTGTTCAGTGAATGGTTTGAACGGCCGATTTTTGCCCTGGCCTGGGGGGTGCTGGTGGCGGGCTTTGTGCAACTGGCGTTTCAGCTGCCTTTTTTGTGGCGTATTCGTTTGCTGCCGGGCCCCGTGGTGGATTTCAGTCATCCGGGCGTTAAAAAAATCATGACGCTGATGCTGCCGGCGCTGTTCGGGGTTTCAGTGGCGCAGGTCAATCTGTTGCTGGATACGGTGCTGGCGTCCTTCCTGCAGGCGGGCAGTGTGTCCTGGCTGTACTATTCGGATCGCCTGTCCGAGCTGCCGCTGGGGGTGTTCGGCATCGCCATTGCGACGGTGATATTGCCGGCGCTGTCGCGCAAGCATGCGGAAAAATCACTGGATCAGTTCTCCCATACGCTCGACTGGGCGCTGCGCATGGTGCTGCTGATCGGTCTGCCGGCGGCGCTGGCGCTGGTTTTGCTGGCAGAGCCCTTGCTGATCACCCTGTTTCACTACGGTGCCCTGACCGAGCGTGATGTCGATATGGCCTCGGGCAGTCTGCAGGCTTATGGCTGCGGCGTGCTGGCGTTCATGCTGATCAAGGTATTGGCGCCGGGCTTTTTTGCACGGCAGGATACTCGTACACCGGTGCGCATTGCGGTAATTGCCATGGTGGTCAATATGGTGCTGAATCTGATACTCATCTGGCCGCTGGACCATGTCGGGCTGGCACTGGCCACAACGCTTTCGGCGTTTCTCAATGCCGGTCTGCTGCTGCGTGGCTTGCTGCGCGAAGGTGTCTTCCAGTGGCAGCCGGGCTGGGGGCTCTGGCTATTGCGCCTGGGTGCTGCCAATCTGGTGATGGTCGCATTGTTGCTCTATTTCACACCTGCAGTGGTGCAGTGGTTCGACTGGGGGCTGATGGATCGTGTCTGGCAGATGTCGTTGCTGGTAACGCTGGGGGCGGGAGCCTATGCCGCCGTGCTGCTGCTCTCTGGCTTGCGTCTGCGACACCTGCGCGCCTGATGATCAGATTTTGGCGGTCATATCTTGGTCTTACCGTGGCTTCTTGTAGCGCTGCGGTACTCGTTGCGCTGCATCTGCGTTATAATTCTGCGGTTTATTTTCAGGCTGTGGCTAGCGTTTGATGGAATTGATCCGAGGATTACATAATCTGCGCGACAAGCATCGGGTGTGCGTAGCGACCATCGGTAATTTCGATGGCGTGCACCTTGGGCATGTCAAAGTGCTGGAACAGGTCAAGGCCAAGGGGCGCGAACTGGGTTTGCCCACAGTGGCAATTATCTTCGAGCCGCAGCCGCGCGAGTTTTTTGCAGGCCAGGATGCGCCGGCGCGTCTGACTCGGTTCGATGAAAAAGTGCGCCTGCTGCGAGACCAGGGGCTGGATCGGGTACTGTGCCTGACCTTCAACGACCGTCTGCGCAGCCTGTCAGCCGCGAGTTTCATCGAAGCGCTGCTGCTGAAAGGGCTGGCGGTGCGCCATTTTGTGGTGGGCGATGATTTCCGTTTTGGCTGCGACCGAGCCGGTGACTACGCCATGCTGCGTGCAGTAGGGGCGACCCAGGGCTTCTCGGTTGAAAACACTACAACCTGTCTGGTCGACGGCGAGCGTGTCAGTAGCACTCGGGTGCGCCAGGCATTGACGCTTAATGATCTGGATCTGGCCGAGCGCTTGCTGGGGCGGCGTTATCGCATCAGCGGGCGGGTCATGCTGGGACAGCAGTTGGGCAGAACCCTGGGTGTGCCGACGGCGAATGTGCGCATGCACCGCTTTGCCGCGCCGCTGCGGGGTGTCTATGCCGTGCGAGCACAGCTGGAAGATGGTCGTATGATTCCGGGCGTGGCCAACATTGGCATGCGCCCGACCGTCAACGGCACTCATCCTGTGCTGGAAGCACATCTGTTTGATTTTAAGGGTGATCTTTATGGTCAGCTGCTGAGCGTTGAATTTGTAGCCTTCATTCGTGATGAGCGCAAGTTTGATGGCCTGGAGCAGCTGAAACAGCAGATTTTCAACGATATTGATGTGGCCCGGGCGCTATTGGCCTGTTAAGACCCATAACCTCAAAGCGACATGACATGACCGATTATAAAGCGACACTGAACTTGCCGGATTCGGCTTTCCCGATGCGTGGCAACCTGCCGCAGCGTGAGCCGGCGCGCCTGGCGCGCTGGGCCGAAATTGACCTGTACGCCAAACTGCGCGAAGCGGGCAAGGGGCGTGAGCAGTTCATCCTGCATGACGGCCCTCCCTATGCCAACGGCAATATTCACATCGGTCATGCGGTCAACAAGGTGATCAAGGACATGATCGTCAAGTCCAAGGTACTGTCGGGCTTTGATGCGCCCTATGTGCCGGGCTGGGACTGTCATGGCCTGCCGATCGAGCACAAGGTCGAAACCCTGATTGGCCGCGCCGGCGACAAGGTGCCCTACAGCGAGTTTCGCCAGAAATGCCGTGAATACGCCGCCGAGCAGGTCGCCGGGCAGAAAGCCGACTTTATCCGACTGGGCATCGTGGGTGACTGGGAAAACCCCTACCTGACGATGAACTATGACACCGAAGCCAACATAGTGCGGGCGCTGGGCAAAATCATAGAGAACGGTCATCTGGTCAAGGGCTACAAGCCGGTGTACTGGAGCGTGGTGGGTCAGTCGGCTTTGGCTGAGGCCGAGGTTGAATACCAGAACAAGACCTCCACGGCGATCGACATCCGCTTTACCTTTGCTGATCAGGCTGCGGCCAATGCCCAGTTTGGCAACCCGGCCGGCGAAGGGCCGCTGTCGGTTGTAATCTGGACCACGACCCCCTGGACCATTCCCGCCAACCAGGCGGTGTCACTAAACGCCGAGCTGGATTACGCCCTGGTGCAGGTGGATATCAACCAGGGTGCCGAGCGTATTGTTATTGCCGCCGACATGGTTGATGCGGTGATGACGCGCTGGGGTATCGAGCCCTACGCAGTGCTGGGAACCTGCAGCGGTACAGCGCTGGAGCATATGGCGCTGACGCACCCGTTCTACGACAGGCAGGTGCCGGTAATTCTGGGTGATCATGTCACCACCGATGCCGGTACCGGCGCTGTACACACCGCGCCCGATCACGGCGTGGAAGACTTTGTGGTCGGCCAGCAGTATGGCCTGGGCACACTGAACCTGGTGCAGGCTAACGGCACTTACACCGACGCCACTGGCGAGTTTGCCGGCATTCACGTCTACAAGGCGGATGGTCCTGTGGTCGAAGCGCTGGAGCGTGAAGGCAAGCTGGTACATCTGAAGCGCTTTGAGCACAGCTATCCGCATTGCTGGCGCACCAAGACACCGTTGATCTACCGGGCCACGCCGCAGTGGTTTATCTCCATGGACGAAAAGGGGCTCAAGACCCAGGCGCTCGAAGCCATCAAGGGCGTGAGCTGGTTCCCGGAATGGGGCCAGAACCGTATTGAGGCCATGGTTGAGCAGAGCCCGGACTGGTGTGTCTCGCGCCAGCGTACCTGGGGTGTGCCTATCACCGTATTTACCCATAAACAGACCGGTGAGCTGCACCCCAATACATCGGGTCTGATCGAGCAGATCGCCACGGCCATCGATCAGGGCGGTATCGACGCCTGGTTCGAACTGGATGCGGCCAGCCTGCTGGGCGCCGATGCCGATCAGTACGACAAGGTTACCGATACGCTGGATGTCTGGTTTGACTCAGGCGTTACGCACCAGGCGGTGCTGCGTGAGCGTAGCGAGCTGCGCTTCCCGGCTGACCTGTACCTCGAAGGCTCCGATCAGCACCGTGGCTGGTTCCAGTCGTCCCTGAAAACGTCTATCGCCATCAATGGCTGTGCACCCTACAAGCAGGTGCTGACCCATGGCTTCACGGTAGATGAAAAGGGCTACAAGATGTCCAAGTCCCTGGGCAACGTGATTGCACCCCAGGAAGTTACCGATACTCTGGGTGCCGACATTCTGCGTCTGTGGGTCTCGGCTACGGATTACTCCGGCGAAATGGCGGTGTCCAAGCAGATTCTGCAGCGTACCTCCGATGCCTACCGCCGCATTCGCAATACAGCCCGCTTCCTGCTGGCCAACCTGAATGGCTTTGAGCCGGCCCGTGACAGCGTGGCGCCCGCAGACATGCTGGCACTGGATCGCTGGGCTGTGGACGCGGCCTACCGGCTGCAGCAGAAGATCACGGCGGCCTACGACAGCTACCGCTTCCTGGATGTCTATCAGCAGGTACACCACTTCTGTGCCCAGGAGCTGGGTGGCTTCTACCTCGATATCATCAAGGATCGCCAGTACACCACCCAGGCCGACAGCCTGGCGCGGCGCTCCTGCCAGACCGCGCTCTACCATATCGCCGAAGCCCTGACGCGCTGGATCGCACCTATCCTGAGCTTCACCGCCGAAGAGATTCATGAAGTACTGCCGGGCGAGCGCGAAGACAGCGTATTCCTGACCACCTGGTATCAGGGTCTCTTCACCCTGCCGGCCGATGACGCCTTTGGGGCGGATTTCTGGAGCCGCGTGCTGGGCGTCAAGAATGCCGTTAACAAGTGCCTGGAAGATGCCCGCAACGAGAAGCTGGTGAAGGCCTCGCTGGCGGCGGAAGTGACTCTCTACGCCGATGAAAGCCTGCAGGCGGATCTGGCGCGTCTGGGTGATGAACTGCGTTTTGTGCTGATTACCTCCAAGGCCGCGCTGGCACCCCTGTCTGAAGGTGCGGATGCCCGTGCCACCGAGATCAAGGGGCTTAAAGTGGCCATTGGGGTTTCGGCCCACGCCAAGTGCGGTCGCTGCTGGCATCACCGCGAGGATATCGGCGGTCATGCGGCACATCCGGAACTGTGCGAGCGCTGCGTCGATAACGTTGATGGTGCTGGCGAAACCCGCCACTACGCCTGATGACCATGAAACGCAGTTCACAGCGTATAGAAGAGCCGGCACTGCCGGGCTCTTCGCTGGTCTGGATCTGGTTGTCGGTACTTGTTGCCGCCCTGGATCAGGGCAGCAAATGGCTGGCCGAGACGACACTGGACTACGGCATCCCCAACCCGGTGATCTCGGTGTTCGACCTGACGCTGCTCTATAACCGCGGTGCCGCCTTCAGCTTTCTGGCGGATGCCGGTGGCTGGCAGCGCTGGTTCTTTGCGCTGGTAGCACTGCTGGTGAGCGTGGCGCTGGTCGTCTGGTTAAAACGCACCTCCCGCGTACACTGGTGGCTGGGCATGGGCCTGGCACTGCTGCTCGGTGGCGCTCTGGGTAACCTGTACGACAGGGTAGTCCTGGGCCATGTGGTGGACTTTATCTCGCTGCATTACGCCGGCTATTACTTTCCCGCTTTCAATCTGGCCGACAGCGCCATTACCCTCGGAGCCGTGCTGCTGATTGTCGACACGCTGTTCTTCGAGAAGCGCCGTCCCCAGACAAAATGAGATCTTTGCATGAGTGATCAGACCATTGGGCCCGGCAAGACCGTGACCCTGCATTTTGCCATCAAGCTGGAAGATGGGCAGTTGGTGGATTCCAACTTCGAGAACAAGCCTGCGACCTTTACCGTGGGAGACGGCAACCTGCTGCCGGGCTTTGAAGAGCCGCTGATGGGGTTGGTCGAGGGTACAGAGTCGACCTTCACCATAGTGCCGGAAAAGGCCTTCGGCATGCCGAGCCCCGCCAATGTGCAGCGCCTGCCGCGGGCGCAGTTCAAGGACATGGAGCTGGAGCCTGGGCTGGTTGTCAGCTTTAAGGAGCCCGGCGGCGAGCTGCCAGGTGTCGTCAAGTCATTCGATGATCAGGTGGTGCATATAGACTTCAACCATCCGCTGGCAGGCAAGACGCTGCTGTTCGATGTGAAGATTTTGCAGGTCGGCTGAACACCATAAAAAACGCTGCTGATGCAGCGTTTTTTATGCTTTAGCGTTTACTTTCCCCAGCAATCGGCTGGCAATTTGTTGTTGCCCTGGTCAAGGGATAGGTTTTCGCAGTTGGTATCATTTATCTGATCTGCAGTTGCCTTCGCAGAGGCTGAGATGGTGTAGGCTGAGGGTGTTGCGCTGGATATAGCGTAGATGTAATAGTCGTCAGAAGTAGTGACGGCAAGACTATTAGCTGCAAGTATGGTCGCAGTAGATGCATACTGATTATTGTACGCGCGGTAGCGTTCCTGCTTGATTTGAGTGTCTATCAGGACTGACTGTGCTTCGGCGCGGCGGGCTTTGCGCACATAGTCAATGTACGAGGGGTAGGTGATGGCCGCTATGATGCCAATGATTGCTACCACAATCATTAACTCAATTAATGTAAAGCCGCGTGAAGAAGAATTCACCATAGTTTCCCCGAGTTGCTATCCTTACGTGTGCACCATCTTACCACTCTAGTAGAAGGAATCGACAAGGCTATGGCATGTGAAATATCCGGGCGGCGCACTGTTATGCTGGGGTACCAAACCGGCGTAACACTGGTTGAGTTGCTCGTTACACTGGTCGTGCTGGCTATATTTGCCCTTGTCGGTTTTCCTTCTTTGACGTCCATGTTCGAGAGTTATCGAGTCGCAGGCGCAGCGCAGACGCTCTATGCCGATCTGCAGTACGCGCGGGCTGAATCCATCAAGCGTAATTTGGATGTGGCGGTGAATTTTGATTCGACAGCCTGGTGTTACGGTATTACCGATACGGCTCCGTTCACGGCCTGTGACTGCAGTGGCACAGTCGCTAGCCAGGCCAGTTGCAGTGTCAACGGTGAGCAGTACATTGTTTCCGGGGACAGTTTTCCGGGGGTTTCCATGGCGTCCAGCCTTTCAAGCGGATCGGTCACATTCGACCCTACCCGTGGCACGCTCTCCCCGAGCGGCAATGTCCGTTTTTTGGGCGACGCGACTGAGGAGGTCAGGGTCACAGCCTATTTTATCGGGCGTGTTAGACTCTGTTCACCGACGGGTTATGCAGGTTATAAATCATGCTAGAGCGTCAGCGCGGGATTTCTCTGATCGAACTGATGATTGGCATGCTATTAGGCCTGCTTGTTTCCGGTATCGTAGTCAGCATGTTCGTCATGACCATGGGCAGTACCCGGCAGATTACCAGTTCCATAAGGCTGAATCAGGAAGTGCGTACTGTGATGGATCTGATGGTGCGTGACATACGTAGAGCAGGCTATTGGGACGGTTCTTTGGCCGCCAGCAATCCCTATGCATCCATTACAGAGGCGGGGGCACCGGCCGCAGTCTTCCTGGCCAAGGGGTCTGCTACGCACCTGACAAACGCCGAAGGCCCCAGCGGGAGCTGTGTGATTCTTGGTTATGATACGGATAATGCCGGGGCCAGTACGGCTACGAAACTGATTGGCTATCGGTTTGATGCAGATGCGGTTGAGGTGCTCTGGGCCAATACGTTTGTCACTCCGGCGCATTGCAATATGGGTACCTGGAGTAACCTGACCGACGAGCGGGCAATCAAGGTGACTGCGCTGACTTTTACGCCCGACCCTAGTCCGGCATCTTTCGCGGCGGCGACGGTGCGGAATTTGACGATTTCACTCACTGCTGAGGCGATCAGCGATTCCAGAATTAACACCACGATTACAGATCAGGTGCGCATTCGTGCCGATCTTTAGTTCCCAGATCGGGAACCGGGAGGAAGTTATGCAAAGGCGTCAGATGGGTGCGGCGACGCTGTTTATCACTATCATCATATTGGCGCTGCTGACGGTGATCGCGGCGGTCAGTGCCAAGATCGGCATGTTTGAACTCAAAACCTCTGCCAACTCTAATCGTGCCAAAGAGGCGCTGCACGCCGCCCAGGGCGGGCTGGACTACGGAGCTATTCGTTATCTCAATGATGCCAGTTGGGCTGGTGAGAGTCTGGATATGCCTTTTGGCGGGCCCGGCGCCAGTGTTTCGGTGTCTGCGATAGTGGGTGCCGATTCTATCGTGCTGAATGCTGTCGGTGAATCAGTTGATACTACGGGGCTTGCGCGGGTCGAGGAAAAATTCGCTCGTCTGCCGATTCTTAAGGTCGGTGATTTACCGCCACTGATGGCCAACGGCAACTTTCCCGACAGTGGTTCATTTTCCATTGTCACCAATCCCAATGGTGGAGGGACGGGGGTGCCCGTGTCCGGCTGGGTTGAAGATGCTACCAAGACAGGGGGAGCTAGTTGGCAAACCTGTAATGTTGATGAATGGCTATATGAGAGTAATAACGCAACTCAGGGGAAACTGCCGCAAAGTGACGGTTTTGTGCTTTGTCATACTTGTCGTTGCGATAAGGCTATCAATAAAATCTGCGATGCTGGGGCCGTGGTGGACACCAATGATTGCCCGGATATAGTCGTAGGTTTACCCATTATTGATGCCTTTCAGAATCTTTTTGGATTTGACCCGGAAGATACGGACGGCAATGGTGTCGACGACTGGTATGAGTTTATGGATGCTTTTGCAACCGTTCGGCTGACTAGTTGTGCCAGCTTAGGGCCGAATACGGGTGATCAGTTCTACAAAAATGGGGTTGTGCAATCGTTACCCATTGTCTGGGTTACTGGCACTTGTAGCTTGCCAGGTGGTTCCGTCGGCAGTTATGACACTCCCTTTATTCTTTTCGTTCATGGGGAGTTGACGATTAACGGTGGCGGTATTTTTTACGGTATTGCCTTTGGGTTTTCAGATAAGTATGGCGGTGATACTGAAAACTTTATCGTCAAGGTTACTGGTGGGCCAACACTTTATGGTGTGTTGATGACTAATCGGGAAGTTGACAAGCCTAGTGGTAACTTCGGATTGGTTTATTCGCAGAAGTTGCTGGAAAAACTAACCAATGTGAATGATACCTTCTACGAGCTGGCGCGTTATCCCGGCAGCTGGACGGATACAAAATAGGAACGTCCCATGTCTATTTCAAAAAAATATCCGGGTCGGCGTTACCTCAATGGTTTTACGCTGATTGAAGTTCTGATATCTCTCATAGTTGCGATGATTGGTATTGTGGCGATTTTGCAATTACAGGGCGTTTTCCTGGCTACAGCTTCGAACTCACAGCATCGAGCCTTGGCAATAACTGTGGCGGAAAAGAAACTTGAGGAACTGCGTGGTTTCGATTCGATTGTAACTAGCAGCAGTAGCCTGAGCAGTTTTGATGGTATCGATAGTGGTACTGCTACTGAGACGGTTTCCGCAGGCTCAACCAGCTATAGTTATAATGTCGCATGGACTGTTACTCCCTACGGGGTGTCCGGGGCAGTTGCGTCAATGGCGAGTGCTGACTTCAAGAATATAACAGTGAATGTTAATTGGGGTAGTGGGGTTTCTGATAATGTATCTTTGTCTTCCATTATAGGTGCTATTAATCCAAAAATTTCCAAATTTGTTGATGGCGGTGGGCTCGGAGGATCATCAGCACAAGTTAATTACACTCCAGGACTCGCGCCGGAGATTATCTCAATTGATCTTGGCGATGGCACTAAAAAAGAGACCAGTAAACCTTTGCCTGTAGTGTCTCAGAAAGGAACCAGCAATGTTGTAAACTTTGAAACTGTCACTTACGATTCTCAATTTAGAGCGGTAACAGAAGATTTTACGACTTTGAATTGTGAGTGTAAACTTGCCGGGACTGGTGCGGGTTTGACGCCGGCCAAAACGGTTTACAACGCTACCACAAAATCGCTAGAAACAGATTATTCCTATACGAGCGTATCCAAAGAGACAGGTGCTGTTTATAGCAGCGGGTCGACTAATGATCAGCCAGACCTTTGTACCCGCTGTTGCCGTGATCATCATGACAATGATAGTGGCACAGATAGCAGCTATCGCTGGTACTGGCCAGGAGTGGGGGATGCCTCACAAGCAGTGTTTTTTAACACTTCTACTGGTAATCACAGGCATTTTCATAGTTCTAATGGTACGAGCTTCACCGAGGCGACAGCAATCGATGATAGATATCGTGAAACCTGCCGTTTCAAACGAGTTGATGGAATATACCGCCTGATGCAAGATTGGAAATTACATGACATTACTGTGATGCCTTCCAACTATCTTGCATCGGGCGCGGCCGGTAATGCGTTGTATAAAACCTATGTTGGGGATTATCTTGACCAATTGTTAACTAGCGGTGACTTCAGTACGCCGATCTCAGTTTCCAAACCCACTGGCCGAGACCTTGTAAGCGGAGCAATGGGATCTATTGCTCAAGGCAGTACTACTCAGCTTCTTTCGCGTTCGATTTATGTAGATCCGTTGACGTCCAGTGCTGTGGCTGCGATACAAAATATAAGAGCAGCATCTGGGGCCTGGCTAAGTCTTGTGCCATTCTACGAAATAAATACTGCGTTTTTGTCGAACTGGAGTACAGCCGATGCTACTGTGGCGTCCGTTAAAAATGAAGGAGTTGTCACGATTGTAGATCCTATTAACAATTATTACGGAAGTTATAGTCGAGGCATAATTTCGGCAGTTGGTAGCGGTACAACCAGTATATCGGCAACGTCGCTGATTACCAATACCGGCCTGATCGGGCATCGCAATGCATCCAATGTCAGACTAGCAACCGATGGTATTTTTGATACTGCCAGCAATCAGAGCACGAACGGAATCACTGTGAATGTTGTTGGGGCTGGGCCTGTATCGGGGACATTTGTCTGTTATAGGCTATCCGGAAATAATAAGTGTACCGGCGGCAACAATGCCGACTATGGCAGTATAAGTGTTACGGCCGGCACGACAGCCTGTACGGTAACCAGTGGAGGCGTTTGGAATTGCCCAACAATATCAGGGTGGTCAGGGACTGTTACCTTTACTCGTTCGGGTTATACTTTCGGAGATGCGGTGATAGGGGGGCCTCTCACAGCAATATCTAGCCCGTATTACCGGTCGTCGAGTTCAAATCAGACCGGAATTGATATTTGGGTAGTTATTCCCTGATCCCTAATTAATCTGCAATCTAAAAAGCGCCGGGTAACTCCCGGCGTTTTGTGTATTGGTTAGCCCAGCGCATGTGATCGTTGGTTCATAAGCATATGAGACTGACTTGATTTCGTGTAGATGTTTTCTGGCATCCTCCCTCCCAAGCCTTCACAATAGCCGCTGCTTGTACAGCTGACTGGAAGTAGTGGAATGGCAGATTTTCTGATTCTGGGCGGCGGCGTGATGGGAATGCTCACGGCACGTGAGCTGGCCCAGGCCGGTGCCTCGGTGACCCTGGTGGAGCGTGGCGTTTGCGGGCGCGAGTCCACTTGGGCCGGTGGCGGTATTGTTTCACCCTTGTACCCCTGGCGTTATCAGGAACCGGTAACTCAGCTGGCGACCTGGTCTCAGGGCAGTTACCTGCACCTGGCCCAGGATCTGCTGGATGAAACCGGTATAGATCCGGAGCTGCGCCAGAAGGGCATGTTTATGGTGGCGGTGGATGATGAAGCCGACGCCCTGGCCTGGGCGCAGCGTTATCAGCGCCCGATGCAGCAGGTCGATGCGGATTTTCTGTATCGCAAGGAATCCGGTCTGCGCCCGGGACATAGCAGCGCCCTCTGGATGCCGGAAGTCGCCAGTATCCGCAACCCTCGCCTGGGCAAGTCGCTGCGCCGAGCGCTGGAATTAAACCCCCGTATTGAATTGATCGAGCAGGCCGGTGATGCCCATCTGCTGCTGGAGTCTGAGCGCATCTGCGGTGTGCGCACCGAATGCGGTGAGTACCGCGCTGGGCAGACGGTGCTGGCCGCTGGAGCCTGGACGGCGACCCTGCTGGCACAGCTCGGTATCGAGCTACCGGTGGAGCCAGTGAAAGGGCAGATGATGCTGTTCAAGGCGCCGGTTGGGCTGGTGAATCGTGTGGTGCTGCAGGGCGGGCGTTACCTGATTCCCCGCAACGATGGTCGCATCCTGGTGGGCAGTACGCTGGAGCGGACAGGTTTCGATAAGCTGACGACCGCAGAGGCCCGGGAATCGCTGTACCGCAGTGCGCTGGATATTCTGCCGGCGCTGGAAAACTATCCCATTGAACATCACTGGGCCGGGCTGCGCCCAGGTTCACCGCAAGGCATACCTTATATAGGTGCGGTGCCGGGCGTGGACGGCTTGCATGTAAATGCCGGACAATACCGTAACGGCCTGGTGCTGGCGCCAGCATCGACCCGCCTGATGGCGGATCTGCTACTGCAGCGCAGCCCCATCATTGATCCGGCGCCTTATAGCCTGTCGGCGCGGGGTTGATGGCTGGGGCCTGAGTCTACCTTCTGACAGCGGATATCTGATGTATCCGGAATACGAGACCAAATTGTCGATGAGTAATTCTATTCGGGTCCTGATGGCCCAGATCAATACACTGGTGGGGGATATCCCCGGCAATACCCAGCGCGTTATCGATATCGCCCTGGAAGCCCGCGACCGGCAGCACGCCGATGTGGTTTTGCTGCCGGAGCTGACGCTGTCGGGTTACCCGCCGGAAGACCTGTTGCTGCGGCCAAGCATCCAGACCCGTATTGAAGCGGCGCTGACGCGCTTGCGGGAAGAAGTGCGCGATATCCACCTGGTGGTGGGTTATCCGCGTTACCGTGATGGCGTGCTGTTCAATATGGCAGGCGTTATCTACAACGGTGAGCTGGTTGCAGAGTATGCCAAGCAGTGTCTGCCGAACTATCAGGTGTTCGATGAAATGCGCTATTTCACCGCTGGCGATCAGCCCTGTGTATTCGATCTCAAGGGTGTGCCGGTAGCCCTGACCATCTGTGAGGATCTGTGGAAGAGCAGGCCCGCCGAGCAGGTACGCGAGCAGGGCGCGCGTTTGATGCTGAACCTCAATGCCTCGCCTTTTCATGTCGACAAGTCGCAGCAGCGCGCCAAGCTGCTAGGTGAGCGGGCACGACAGGCTGGCTGCCCGATTCTGTATCTGAATCAGGTGGGCGGCCAGGATGAGCTGATTTTTGATGGCGGCTCCAAGGTGATCGCGGCCGACGGCAGCCGTGTATTTCAGGGGCGTTTTTTCGAAGAAGCCTTCTTTGTGGCGGAGTATAACGATGCCGACCAGAGCCTGACGGTTCCAGATGAAAACTCGGTGGCTTTCCCGTCGGTAGAGCAGAGTGTTTACGAGGCTCTGGTGCTGGGGGTACGGGATTACGTCAACAAGAATGGCTTCAAGGGCGTGGTGTTGGGGCTTTCGGGCGGTATCGACTCAGGCGTGACCCTCGCTGTGGCGGTGGATGCGCTGGGGGCTGATCGGGTGGAGGCGGTGATGATGCCGTTCCGCTATACCTCTTCGATGAGCAAGGAAGATGCCAGCGAACAGGCGCGCATGCTGGGCGTGCGTTACAGCTCGATCTCGATTGAGCCCATGTATAGCGCCTTTATGGGGCAGTTGGCCGATGAGTTTGATGGTCTGGCGCCCGATACCACCGAGGAAAACCTTCAGGCGCGCTGCCGAGGCGTTGTGCTGATGGCCATCTCCAACAAGAAGGGTGTTCTGGTACTGACGACTGGCAACAAGAGCGAGATGGCGGTGGGCTATTCGACGCTCTATGGCGATATGGCCGGTGGCTTTGATGTCTTGAAGGATGTGCCCAAAACCCTGGTGTATCGCATTGCGGCCTATCGCAACGGCCTCTCGCCTGCGATACCGCAGCGGGTGATCGACAGGCCGCCTTCGGCAGAGCTGGCACCGGATCAGACCGATCAGGATAGCCTGCCGGACTACGATGTGCTGGACCGGATTCTGGAGCTCTATGTTGAACACGATTACAGCGCCCATGCGCTGATCGCTGAGGGTTTTGAGCCTGAAGTGGTGCAGCGCGTGATTCGGCTGGTGGATATCAATGAATACAAGCGACGCCAGGCACCTGTTGGCGTGCGTATTACCCAGCGTGGTTTTGGGCGTGATCGTCGCTACCCGATTACGTCTGGCTGGAAGGCAGGAGAATAGCGGGGGGCTAGCTGCTGGCTGGCCCGCATGTGCTTGTAACCGCTTGTTTCATAACACTTCCATAACAAAAAAGGCGCCCAGGGCGCCTTTTTTGTTGCAGTCGTTATCGACTCAGGGTTGAGCCGGGGCTGAGTCTTCCTCATTGGTGCTGTCAAAGGCACCAAAGGTAAGAATGCTGAACCAGGAGCGTTCGGCGTCTTCAGCCGGTTCTGCAGGCTTCTCGGTCGTTAAAACAGAATTGGGACGCTGCACGGGCGTTTCGTCAGTGCTGCCCAGCAGACCGAAGGTGGCGGTTTCAAGCAGGGACTTGTCGCGCTCCTTGGTGGATGTATAGCGGTAATTGGGAAAGTTGGTGCGCAGAACCTCGGTGGCCTTGGCGGCCTGTTCGTTCAGTCCCAGTTCTTCGTAGGCTTCGGCCATAATCCCCAGGGCTTCCGGTACGGCCGGTGTTTCCTGCAGGTTTTCCACCACGTAGCGGCCACGGTTGGCGGCGGCAATCCAGGCACTGCGCTTCATGTAGTAGAGCGCCACATGCACTTCATACTGCGCCAGGCGGTTTTTCAGATACTGCATGCGCTTGAGGGCGTCGGGTGCGTACTGGCTGTTGGGGTAACGAGTGGTGAGGGTCGCGAAGCTCTCGAAGGACTCCAGTGCGGCGCCCGGATCGCGCTGGTTTTCGTCAATTGGCAGGTAACGCGATACCAGTGAGCGGTCTTCCTCAAACGAGGTCAGGCCCTTGAGATAGTAGGCGTAGTCGATGTTTTCGTGGTTCGGGTGCAGGCGCACGAAACGGTCGGAGGCTGCGCGGGCAGCTTCAGGCTCATAGTTCTTGAAGTAGGCATAGATCAGTTCCAGCTGGGCCTGCTCGGAGAAGCGCCCAAATGGATAGCGAGCTTCGAGCCGCTGCAGTTTTTCGACCGCAAGACCGTAGTTCTGCGCCTCCAGGGCTTCCAGTGCCTCGGAGTAGAGCTGTTGCTCCGGAACATCCGGTTCCTCTGTTTTATCTCCGCCAAAAAACGAACAGGCGGACATCAGAGAGACCAGAGTCAGGATGCCGATGACTTTTACAAAGCGCATGTTGATGAGTCCCGATTGCCTACAGCGATACCGAGGACAGTTTCGGTTATACTGGGCCAGTTAATCCAAATGTCCGGCATATTTAAACACAACCGGAACTCAAGCCAAAACATCCTTCTGAATTACGTACCCTAGATGCCAGAACAGAAACCTGAACAGGTTCAATTACAAGCGCGGGTCACCGACGAGCTGGTCGGAAAACGGCTGGACCAGGCCATAGCGCAGCTGTTTCCCGACTACTCCCGATCCCGTCTGCAGGGCTGGATCAAGGATGGTTGCGTCACTGTGGACGGCGAGCTCAAGCGTACCCGCGACAAGCTGCAAGGTGGCGAACTGATCTGTGTCGAAGCCGAACTCGCACGTATCGAGCACCACCAGCCAGAGGCAATGGAGCTGGATATCATCTATGAAGACGATGATATTCTGGTGATCAACAAGCCTGCAGGCCTGGTGGTGCATCCGGCGGCGGGTCATGCCGACGGCACCCTGCTGAACGCGTTGCTGCACCATGTGCCGGACATCGCCCAGGTGCCGCGTGCCGGCATCGTGCATCGGCTGGATATGGATACCACCGGTTTGATGGTGGTGGCCAAGACGATCCAGGCGCAGACCGAGTTGGTCGTGCAGTTGCAAGAACGCAGCATGGGCCGCGAGTATGAAGCGGTTGTGACGGGTCTGATGACCGGTGGTGGCAAGGTAGATGCCCCTATGGGGCGTCACAAGACCAGCCGTCAGAAGATGGCGGTGGTGCATATGGGCAAGCCAGCCCTGACCCATTACCGTCTGCTGCAGCGCTTTCGTGCCCACTCCCATATCCGCCTCAAGTTGGAGTCGGGCCGTACGCATCAGATCCGCGTGCACATGTCCCATATCAACTATCCGCTGGTGGGTGATCCCGTCTACGGTGGCCGTTTCCGCCTGCCCAAGGGCGTCGGCGAAGGTTTGATAAAGACACTGCGTGCTTTTGATCGTCAGGCGCTACACGCCAAGAAGCTCGAGCTGTTTCATCCGACTACCGGTGAGTTGATGTCCTGGGAAGTGGATCTGCCGGAGGACTTCCAGCTATTGCTTAAAGCCCTGCAGCAGGATCTGAGGCGCAGCGACGATCTATGAAGCTGATTCATCCGCAGTGGCCGGTATCTGATCGTGTACAGGCCTGTGTCAGCACCCGGCTGGGCGGATTCAGCCGGGGTGTTTTCCAGGGGTTAAACCTGGGAGACCATGTCGGTGATGATCCTCAGGCGGTTGCACTGAATCGCAGGAGCCTGACCGAGCAACTGGCACTGGAACGTCCGGCCCAATGGTTGCAGCAGGTCCATGGGACTGAAGTAGTTCAGGCGCTGGATGATGCTCAGGTGCGGCAGGCTGATGCCTGCTGGAGTGATCAGTCGGGTCAGGCCTGCGTGGTGATGACGGCGGATTGTCTGCCGGTATTTTTCAGTGATGGCCGCAAGGTCGCCGTTGCCCATGCGGGCTGGCGCGGGCTGGTGGCAGGTATTCTGGAAAATACGCTAGCGGTTTTCGAGCAGCCAGGAGCAGTACATTGCTGGCTGGGGCCGGCAATTGGGCCTAAGGCTTTTGAAGTCGGGGCCGAAGTGAGAGCCGCTTTCTGTGCGGCGCAGCCCGATGCCGACCAGGCTTTTCGCCCCCGGGACGGGGTGGCGGGCAAGTATTTCGCTGATATCTACACGCTGGCGCGTCTGCGGCTTGAGGTTGTGGGGGTAGCGTCTGTTTCGGGGGGCGACTTCTGTACCCTGCAAGATGCTGAAAATTTTTATTCCTATCGCCGCGATGGCGAAACCGGTCGAATGGCGAGCCTGATCTGGTTGCGTTGAATGCTATTACCTTCTGATTTTTCGGCCACGATTATTTTCAGTGACACGTCCAGATCAGGATCTGTATGGCCTGTCCTGCGCCATGTTCTATGCGCGCTGTGGCCCAGACTGAAACCGCTCATGTTTTCTTCTTGGCGGCCTCGCTGGCCAGTATTGCTAAGTTTGAGCTGGCGCAGCAAACAGTCGGCGATTAGCGCGGCCATAAACTCCATTGGGTTTCTTGCCTGAACAGTCAAAAAAACGGAAACTGTGCGCGGCTAGAAGGCTGTCCGAGAATGCTGGTCGTAGCAGGTTGAGTATTGTCGGACAGCCTCCTAGCTGAATGAAAAGACTAAGCATAGTTCCCACATCGTGGATACGATCAGTGGTATTGCCAATAAGACCCACCTGCTGGCGCTGAAGTCCGCCATAGAAGCAGCACCCCTCACATGACACTCATATAGAACAGGTTTCTGATGTTATCAAGTAGTTACAATCAGGGTCTCGTGGTCTGTTCTGTGATCGTTGCCATTCTGGCGTCCTACACGGCCCTGAATATGGCCAGTCGGGTATCCAGCGCCTCGGGAAGATCGGCCGTGCTGTGGCTATTTGGCGGCTCTTTTGCCATGGGGTTCGGCATCTGGTCGATGCACTTTATCGGTATGCTCGCCTTCCAGCTTCCCATTACGCTGGGCTATGACGTACCACTGACCCTGCTTTCATTGCTGATTGCCATAGTGTCTTCTGCGCTCGCCCTTTATCTGGTGTGCCAGGACAGTTTGCCCTGGGGGCGGCTGGTGTCGGGCGGTGTACTGATGGGGTTGGGTATCGCCAGTATGCACTACACCGGCATGGCAGCCATGCTGATGACTCCGAGCATCATTTATGTGCCCTGGATATTTGTGCTGTCCATCGTTATCGCCATTCTTGCTTCGCTGGCGGCCCTGTGGCTGGCTTTTCGTCTGCGCCAGGAGGTCAAACGGGCCACCTTTAGCCGCATTGGCGCAGCCCTAGTCATGGGCTGTGCCATTATCGGTATGCATTATACGGGGATGGCCGCCTCGAAATTTCCGCTCAACAGTTTCTGCAGCGCGGCCAACAGCGGCATCGATACTAAATGGTTGGCTGTGCTGGTGATCATTGTGAGCCTGGCGGTCTTTGCGATTGCGCTGATAGTGTCGATGCTCGATGTGCGCACGGACCGGCTGGCCAATTCGCTCGATCATGCCAATAGCGAACTGCTCAAGTTGGCCCTGCATGACAATCTGACATTGTTACCCAACCGTACCTTGCTGAGTGACCGGATGGAGCAGGCCATACACAGGGCCGAGCGCAAGGGGGGAGAGTTTGCGGTTCTATTTCTGGACCTGGACGGCTTCAAGGCCATCAACGACATGCACGGTCATCATGTGGGCGATCTGTTGCTGAAGAAAGTTTCGCATCGTTTGTTGGAGGTCAAGCGTGAAGCCGATACCGCGGCAAGGCTGGGTGGTGACGAGTTTGTACTCTTGATGGAGCCGGACTCACCCGAAAACTCGGCTGTTCTGGCACAGCGGCTGATTGAAACGATAGAGCAACCCTATCACGAAGCTGATGTCCCTTTGTACGTATCAGCCAGTATCGGCATTGCCATTTATCCCCAGGATGGCAAAACAGAACACGAGCTGATGGTTAATGCCGACGCTGCCATGTACCACGCCAAAAAGCAGGGTCGCAACGGCTACCGCTTTTTTGAGCACACCATGAACACAGACGTACATCTGCAGATGCAGCTGCAACAGGATCTGCGACAGGCTGTTCATCGCAACGAGCTGGTTCTGCACTTTCAGCCCAAACTGGTGGCGCCGGATGGCCCCACGACGGGACAGGAAGCCTTGTTGCGCTGGCAAAGCCCCGAACATGGTTGGCTGACACCGGATCGCTTCTTGCCGCTGGCCGAAAGCTCGGGCCTGATAGTCCCTATAGGCAACTGGGTCATTAACGAGGCCTGCCGGCAGATGAAAGTCTGGTATGACCAGGGGCATAGTGACTGGAGTGTGGCGGTGAATCTGTCCGCCGTTCAGTTGGAGCACGCGAGTCTGGTGGAGGTGGTCCGCACGGCACTGGCGCATCATGAGCTGGCCCCCTCGCACCTGGTGCTGGAAATCACTGAGTCCACCGCCATGCGCGATGCAGAGGCCAGCCTCAGGGTGCTGAATCAGCTGTCTGCACTGGGCGTGGCTATTTCCATCGATGACTTTGGCACGGGTTACTCCAGCCTGTTATACCTCAAGCGTCTGCCGGCCAATGAGCTGAAAATTGATCGCGGCTTTATTACTGAACTAGCCCAGGGTAATGATGATGAAGCCATCATTCAGGCGATCATTGCACTGGGCAAGACTCTGGGCATGAAAATCGTCGCGGAAGGCGTAGAAACGCCGGAGCAGCAGGCGCTGCTGACCCGCCTGGGTTGCGATACATTGCAGGGCTATCTGCTAGGTAAGCCCGGCCCGGCCAGTGGGATATCTGCTGCGCGGGAACATCCGGAGAAGAGCATGGACCGGATGGCTGTTGTTCCGTAGGTCTTTCTCTTTCCATGGCGCTGTGTTTGAGGTTTAGGGCGAGATACAGGCTGCTTTGTACGTGGGGCAGCCTGAGGTCGAACAGGCTTTTCGTTTGCGGTTTAAGGCTGTGGGCGTTGCATCCGTGGTGGTTTTGAAAATATTTATTCCTATCGCCGCGATGGCGAAACCGGCCGTATGGCCAGCCTGATCTGGCTGGGTTAAGCGCTGTAACTCTCTGACTTTTCGATAAAAATTCTTGCTGTAGCGGCTGCGGATCCATATGGCAATGCGTGGCTTTCGATGCGTGTTTGCGGTCTAAGAATCCTTGCCCTGTTGAATATGCCCTCAGGCGTGCTTGCCCGGGTGATTTTTTTCAACCATTATACTGTACATATATACAGTGGTAATGAGGTGGATCATGAGTCTGGAACAGTTGCTGGAGCGCGGAGCCGTATGGCGGGCAAGTGAGGCTGCTGCCGAACCTGTTGTTGCGGGGCTTTCGTGCGGACACGCGGAGCTGGATCAGCTGCTGCAGGGGCAGGGGTTGCAATCAGGTAGCCTGGTTGAGGTGCTGTACGCGACCGAGGGTTGTGGTGAGTTACGCCTGCTGCTCCCGTTGCTGGCGGCATCGCAAGAGCGCTGGGTGCTCTGGGTTGATCCGCCGCATATCCCCTACGCGCCGGCATTGAAAGCGGCGGGGGTAGCACTGGATCGGCTCCTGCTGGTACGCAGCAATAGCCGCCGGGATCGGCTCTGGTGCATTGAGCAAGCTCTGAAAAGCGGCTGCTGCAGTGCTGTACTGGGTTGGCTGGGCGATGTGTCGCCACAGGCACTGCGACGCTTGCAGCTGGCCGCGGCCGAAGGTGACGGACTGGGGTTCATCTTCAGGCCAACGGCCTGCAAGGACCAAGCCTCGGCGGCGCCCTATCGCCTGTTGCTGGAGCCCGATCAGGCACCAGATAAACTGGCGGTTTCTGTTCTGAAACGCAGAGGCGGCTGGCCGCTGTCGCGCCGGGTGCTGTCGTTGCGCCAGCGCAGCCCTGGCAACAGAGCAGCATCTTTGGCCGCGTTGCCAGGGGCTTCAGCTGCGCGGGTGCGTCCGGGTGGATGAAAGGGCTCTGGCTATATTTGCACTTCCCGCTGCTATCACTGGAAATGCAGTGCACGGCTGATGCTTCGGAGCCCTCAATACTGCTGGACGAAGGCGCCGCCCGGGTGCTGCTGTGCAATGCCGCAGCGCGGACACAGGGGCTTGAACCTGGCATGGCGGTGGCACGGGCGCTGAGCATGGTGCCCAATGTGCGGTTGCTACCGGAGGATGCAAAGCAGGCTGAGCAGCAGTTGCAGGGTTTGGCGCTCTGGAGTGGGCGTTTCAGTGCCAGAGCCAGTCTGCAGCCACCCTGTGGTCTCCTGCTCGAGCTGGCTTCGATGCTGCGTTATTTTCGAGGCCTCGATACCTTGTGGAGCAACATTCAGCAGCAGTTGAAAACACTGGAGTTAAGCTGCATCAGCGCTACGGGACACACCCCTCTGGCCGCAAGAGTGCTGGCCCTGGATGGCGGCTTTTGTGCGGCAGATACCGCTGCGCACCTGCAGCGTTTGCAGTCGGTGCCAATCGATCGCCTGGAGCTGGATGCGAAGTTGCGTGTGCAGTTCCAAGGGTTGGGTTTTAGCCGTCTGGGGGACTTGCTGGCTTTGCCGAGCCTTGAACTGGCGCATCGTTTCGGGCCTGGTATCACGGCCTGGCTGGAGCGGCTGACGGGCCAGCGGCCGGATCCTCCCGTCTATTTCGATATGCCCGCCGCTTTTTTGCGCGAGCTGCCGCTGGCATATGAGGTGGAACGTACCGAAGCGCTGCTGTTTGGGTTACGCCGTCTGTTGTCTCAGCTCGAGGGTTTTCTGCGTGCCCACTACTGGCGGGCGCTGCGTTTGCAGCTGGAGTTGCTCCAGTCTGAAGGGCGGCAGTCGCTGGCGGTGGGACATGCAAGCGGAGCTCAGGCTGCGGATATATGGCTGGAGTTATGCCGCCTGCGACTGGAACGGTTGACGCTGGTTCGGCCAGTGATTGGTTTGCGGCTTGAAGTAACAGAATTCCGGGAGCTGGAAAGCGGCGGGGAGGATCTGTTCAGTGCAGCCAAGACGCAGGTAGTGCCGGTACAGTTGCTGAGTCGCTTGCAAATGCGTCTCGGCGAGCAGGCGCTGTATCGCGTCGTACCCTGTGAAGACCACCGTCCGGAGCTCAGCTGGAAAAAGGTTCCTCTGACGGGTGTCTTGCCGGCACAGCCGGAGACGACAGGCTTGCGGCCGCTCTGGCTGCTGGCGGCCCCCGAACCGCTTTCCCCGGCCTTGGTAGAGGGCTGCATTGAATTGTTGTCGGGGCCCGAGCGCATTGTCAGCGGCTGGTGGGATCAGCAATCGGTGCGCAGGGATTACTATGTTGGCCGCTGGCCGGATGGACGACGAGGCTGGCTGTACCACGAGTCAGCCGGTGGCTGGTATCTGCATGGCTGGTTCGGGTGAGCGCGATATGCAGGCCTGCTAGGTGGAGTTTGACTCTGTGACACTGGAATATGCCGAGTTGCACTGCCTGAGCGGCTTTAGCTTTCTGCGCGGTGCTTCCCATCCAGAAGAGCTGGTGCAGCGAGCCAGTGAACTGGGCTATCGAGCCCTGGCCCTGACCGATGAGTGTTCGGTAGCCGGTGTCGTGCGGGCCTGGGAGGCTTGCCGGGAAACCGGGCTGCAGCTGATCGTTGGCTCCGAATTTCGCCTGCAGGATGAGCGGGTGCTGATGCTGGCTCAGAACCGGCGAGGTTATGCGCAGTTATGCGAGCTGATCACTCGGGCGCGCCGGCGTGCAGCCAAGGGACAGTATCAGATCGAATGGTCAGACTTTGGGCTGCAGCCGGACTGCCTGCTGCTGTACCGTCCGGGTGCGGATCTGGATCAGGCGGCCGAGCGGGGAGCTGAACTGTCCGGGCGCTTTGTCGGGCGTTGCTGGATACTGATCGAACGTTTGCTTGGGGCTGATGATGCTGCGCGCTACGAGCAGCAGCAGTCACTGGCCCGGCAGATAGGGCTGCCGATGGTCTGTGCCAGTGCGGTTCTGATGCACCTGCCAGGCCGGCAGCGATTGCAGGATGTACTCACATCCATTCGTCTGGCTGTGCCTTTGAGCCAGGCCGGTTTTCGGCTGCAGGCTAACGCCGAACGACACCTGCGCTCCCTCAACAAGCTCAGGCGCTTGTACACCACCGAAATGCTGGATGAAACGCTGCGCATTGCCGAGCGCTGCAGTTTTGATCTGGGCGAGCTGCGCTATGAATACCCGGCCGAGCTGGTGCCCAGTGGAAAAAGTGCTGGTCAATGGCTGGCCCAGCGCGTGGAGGAGGGCGCTGCATTGCGCTTTCCAGAGGGCATGTCGGTTGCCATAGCGCGCCAGGTCGAGCACGAGCTGGCGCTTATCGCCGAGCTGGAATACGAACATTACTTTCTCACCATTGACGACATAGTCCGCTTTGCCCGTGAGCAGGGCATTCTTTGCCAGGGGCGTGGCTCGGCGGCCAACTCGGTGGTGTGCTATTGCCTGCATATTACCGAGGTGGATCCGCGCCAGGTCAATATGCTGTTTGAGCGTTTTATCTCGCGTGAGCGGGCCGAGCCGCCTGATATTGATGTCGATTTTGAACATGAGCGGCGCGAAGAGGTGATTCAGTATATCTACCGCCGCTATGGCCGGGAGCGGGCGGGAATTGCGGCTACGGTGATCTGCTATCGGCGGCGCAGCGCGTTGCGGGATGTGGGCAAGGCCCTGGGGCTGGATGCCGCTTACCTGGGCTGGTTGTACAGCCGGCTGGATCAGCGGGCGGATTACCCGCAGTGGCTAGGGCAGCTGCGTCGCTGCGGCGGGGCGGCACCTGGGCCGCAGTTTGAGCTCCTGCTGCAGCTGGTGGATGAAATCATCGGCTTTCCCCGTCACCTGTCGCAGCATGTCGGCGGCTTTGTCATTTCGGCAGGGCCTCTGTCCGAACTGGTACCTGTGGAAAATGCCGCGATGAAAGATCGCAGCCTGATTCAGTGGAACAAGGATGATCTGGAAAGTCTGGGGTTGCTGAAAGTGGATGTGTTGGCGCTGGGAATGCTCAGTGCGGTGCGCAAGACGCTGGGGTTGTTGTCGGTCAGGGATGGCAAGGTGCTGCGCATGCAGGACATTCCGCGGGAAGATCCACGGGTGTATGACATGCTGTCGCGGGCCCAGAGTGTCGGTGTGTTTCAGGTGGAGTCCAGGGCACAGATGAATATGCTGCCGCGGTTGCAGCCACGCTCTTACTACGACCTGGTGGTGCAGGTGGCCATAGTGCGCCCCGGGCCTATTCAGGGGGATATGGTGCATCCCTACCTGAAGCGGCGCGCGGGCCTTGAGTCGGTGAGCTATCCCAGTGAGGCCGTACGCCAAGTACTGGAGCGTACTCTGGGTGTGCCCATTTTTCAGGAGCAGGTGATCAGCCTGGCTGTGGTGGCTGCCGGGTTTTCCGCCGGTGAAGCGGATCAGTTGCGCCGCGCCATGGCGGCCTGGCGGCGCAGCGGTACTATCGCTGTGTACCAGAAAAAGCTGGTGGCGGGCATGCTGGCACGGGGATACAGCGATGAGTTTGCCCAGCGCATCTGTCGCCAGATTGAGGGGTTCGGTGAATACGGTTTCCCCGAATCCCACGCCGCCAGTTTTGCCCTGCTGGTGTATATATCGGCCTGGCTTAAGTGCCATGAGCCGGCGGCCTTCTGTTGTGGCTTGCTGAACAGTCAGCCCATGGGGTTCTATTCAGCGTCGCAACTGGTGCAGGACGCCCGGCGACAGGGTGTGACAGTGCGCGGGGTGGATATTAATTGCAGTGACTGGGATTCGACGCTGGAGCCGGACGGCGCATTGCGCCTGGGGTTGCGTATGGTTAAGCGGCTGTCCCGCAAGGCTGCAGAGGTTCTGCTGCGGGTGCGGCAGGCAGGGCCTTTTGTATCGGTCACCGATGCGCAGGCGCGCACTGGGCTTGATCGCGGCAGCTGGGATCTGCTGGCGGCGGCCGGTGCGCTTAATGGCTTGGCGCAACATCGTTACCAGGCGCGCTGGGAATTGCTGGCTGAGGATCCTGCACTGGCGCTGGGAGATGCCAGGGTGGCCGAAAGTGGTGCTGTGCAGCTCGGAGCGCCGGATGAGCAGGCTGATCTGGAAGAGGATTTTCGCCATCTTGGGTTAACGCTGGGGCGTCATCCGATGGCGTTGTTGCGCGAGGGGACCGCGCTCAAGGGTTGTCTGAGTGCGCAGCAGCTTGAAGCCTGCAGGCCTGGGCAGCTGGTGCGGGTGGCGGGTATCGTCACCAATCGACAGCGGCCGGGTTCGGCCTCGGGGGTGACCTTTGTGACCCTTGAGGATGAAACCGGGCAAGTGAATCTGGTGGTCTGGCGCAAAACTGCTGCAATGCAGCATCAGGCATTGCTGAGTGCTCGGTTGTTGCAGGTGTCGGGGGTGCTGGAGCGGGAGGGGGATCTTATTCATGTCATTGCCGGACGTTTGACTGATATAACCCCATATTGGCAGTCGCTGGCGCTGAATTCGCGGGATTTTCGCTGAGTCTTTTGTCACGCCTTTAACTATTGTCACTGTGGATTCTTTTGACTTGAGCGCGTCTAGCTGTCAAGTTTGTGCAGTGCACAAAAATTAACCGGAGGCGGCTATGGGAACGCGAAAGCTTAATCTTGCGCTACAGGGGGGCGGTGCCCACGGGGCTTTTACCTGGGGGGTGCTGGATCGACTGCTGGAGGAGCCAAAACTGCAATTTGATGGTGTCAGTGGTGCCAGCGCCGGCGCCATGAATGCGGTGATGCTGGCCAGCGGTCTGCAGCAGGGCGGCCATGCTGGTGCTCGCGAGCTGCTAACGCGATTCTGGAATGAGGTTTCCCTGCATGCGCTACCGGAGTTGCCAAAGGGCGCGGCAGTCGCTGGCATTGGCGAGTCGGTGGCAGACTGGATGCAGATGTTGACCTATTACCTGTCGCCCTATGACCTCAATCCGCTGGACATAAACCCGTTGCGCTCCCTGGTTGAGCGGATGGTGGATTTCGAACAGCTCCAGGCCGCCTCGCCCATTCGTCTATTTATTGCCGCAACCGATGTCCAAACCGGCAAGTTGCGGCTGTTCCGAGAGACTGAAATCAGTGCGGATCATCTGCTCGCCTCGGCTTGTCTGCCAACGCTGCACAAGGCCATCGAAATTGACGGGCGCAATTACTGGGATGGTGGCTTCAGTGGTAATCCGGTAATTTATCCGCTGATTTTTGACTGCGCCAGTGACGATGTGCTGGTCATTCTGTTACAGCCGCTGATGCGTGTCGGTACGCCCGTCAGTGCTTCTGCGATTCGTGAACGCGTCGCCGAGTTCGGCTTTCAAAGTACCTATCTGCGTGAAATGCGAGCCATCAGTTATATGCAGTTCGAGATTCGCAAGACTCCCTTTTCTCTGGGTGCCTTCGAGCGCAGGGTGCGCCGGCTGCGTTTGCACCTGATCGAATCCGATGAGCTGCTGGCAAGTCTGGATCGGGCCAGCAAGTACGATACCCGACTACACTTTCTGGAATCGCTGCGCGACCGTGGGCGGGCACAGGCTGATCGCTGGCTGGAGCAGAATGGACATTGCATCGGACGTTCGTCCAGCTGCGACCTGGGACTCTTCCTGTAACCGCTCCGGCATCTGCTCCAGGGGGGCGGGTTCTGCTGTACATATTTGGTGATTTCATCATTGTTTCCGGCAGATGGCGGCGCCTGTGCCAGGACATTCTCATGTAACCGGCCATCTAAGCGGCCATGGATACGCTTATGAAAAGAAGATCCGATCTGCGGCTGCTACTGTTGCAAATCCGCACCGAAGCCAAGGTGTGCGATGAAGAGCACCAGAGTTTCGCCAGCTACAGCGGCCTGGCGCCTGAGCAGATCGATATTCTCAATGTCTTTCATACGCCGACCTTTTCCCCTGCTGCAGCCGATGGCTACGACGCCCTGCTGGTGGGCGGCGCCAGTGAGGCCAATGTGCTGGAGCCTGAGCATTATCCCTTTGTGTCTCAGTGCGAAAAACTGTTGCGCCATGTGGTGACCACTTCGCTGCCAACCTTTGCATCCTGTTTTGGTTTTCAGCTCACGGTGCTGGCGCTCGGCGGCCGCATTGAACATAAAGAGCAGGGCTTTGAGATGGGAACCCTGGCCATTCGTCTGGCCGAGGCTGCGCAGGATGATCCGTTGTTGCATGACTGCACCGATGGCTTCGCCGCCGTATCGGTACATCGGCAATACGCAGCTCAGGTTCCGCCCGGCTGCGAGCGCCTGGCTTTCACCGAACAGTGCGTGCATGCGTTGCGGGTCCGCGGCAAGCCTTTCTGGGCCTTCCAGTTTCACCCAGAGGTAGACAAAGCCACGCTGGTGGAGCGGCTCACCCATTACCGGGATCACTATACCGAAGACGCAGGTCATCTGGAGCAGGTGCTGAGCACGGCACAGGAAACTCCGGAGTCCAATGGCCTGATGCGAAAATTTGTCGACCGGATTCTGCTGTCGTAGTCGTCATGGTTGCGCCTGAACGGGGCGGTGACAGCAGGGAGGCGGCACCTGTAGAATGAGCCCAACTGAATCGACCACTGAAGAGAGATGATGACGGACGAACATACTCAACCCTGTGATGACGAGCAGCCTCCCCGTAGTCGGGGCATTTATCTGCTGCCTAATCTGTTCACAACGGGTGCCCTTTTTTCGGGCTTTTATGCAGTAATCGCTGGAATGAACGGTGACTTCGTCAACGCGTCCATCGCCATTTTTGTGGCCATGGTACTCGATGGACTCGACGGTCGCGTGGCCCGCATGACCAATACCAGCAGTCAGTTCGGTGCCGAATACGATTCGCTGTCGGATATGGTGTCCTTTGGTGTGGCGCCGGCACTCGTGGCCTTTACCTGGGCGCTGGACAGCGTAGGCAAGATCGGCTGGTTTGCCGCTTTCATCTATGTCGCCTGTGCGGCCCTGCGGCTGGCGCGCTTTAATACCCAGATTGGCTCAGTCGACAAAAAATACTTTATCGGTTTGCCGAGCCCTGCGGCGGCGGCGGCGGTGGCGGGTCTCGTCTGGGCCAGCTCGGAGTTTGAGGTAGAGCCTGGGCCTTTGGCCTATGTGGTTGCGGCTTTTGTGGCTTGCTGCGGTTTGCTGATGGTCAGCAACGTGCTCTATTACAGCTTCAAAGACGTGGATTTCAAAGGCAAGGTGCCCTTTATGATCCTGGCCGGTATTGTGCTGGTGATAGGTGTTATCTCCATCAGCCCGGCAACATTCCTGTGGCTGCTGTTCCTGCTGTATCTGCTGTCCGGCCCGCTACTCTGGCTGTGGCGCAAACGCAAGGCACTCTGAGGCTCCAGTTCCGCTCCACTGTGACGTGATAATTGACGGACCTGTGCTGGATTCACCCTGCAAATGACAGTAAAAGCTGTTTTCAGGGAGGGTTCAGTCAGGGGTTCTAGGCTAAGGGCTAACTTATCGCAGTGCCCGCTGGGCCCGGCAATTTGCTGAATTTCACGCAGGGAACGGAACATGCTGATTAAAAGAAGATCCCCGATAAAATCCTCCGATATTACGTCGGAATCTGTGTATGTGAATCGGCGTCGATTCCTGCAGGGCCTGGCAGGTACCACCGCGCTGGCATTGACCGAAGGCGCTTCAGCAATTCCGGCCTACAGCCTGGATAAGGATCAGCCAAAGTATCCCGGGCCCGACTGGCTGCAGGGCGCACTGCGTGACAGTGTCCGCAATGAGGCTTTTTCCACCGCTGAAAAACCCGCACCCTACGGCAATATCATTACCCACAACAACTTCTATGAATTCGGGCTCGGTAAACAGGATCCGTCGCAACGGGCACAAGCGTTCAAAACCGATCCCTGGAAAGTTGAAATTGCCGGTGAGGTGAACAAGCCTGGCGTTTATAATCTCGAAGACCTGCTCAAGCCCCACGCGCTGGAAGAGCGAATTTATCGCCTGCGTTGTGTTGAGGCCTGGTCCATGGTCATTCCCTGGATGGGTTTTCCGCTGGGTGATCTGCTCAAGCGTTTTGAGCCTACCTCCAAAGCCAAGTACGTCGAGTTCACTACATTGCAGGATTCGGATCAGATGCCCGGACAGCGGTCATTCTTCTCGACGCTGGACTGGCCTTATGTCGAAGGCCTGCGCATGGATGAAGCCATGCACCCGCTCACGCTGCTCGCGGTAGGGTTGTACGGTAACGCCTTGCCGCCGCAAAATGGCGCGCCCTTTCGGCTGGTTGTACCCTGGAAATACGGCTTCAAGAGCATCAAGTCGATCGTCAAGATTCGCTTGGTGGAAGAGATGCCCGGGACATCCTGGAATCGCACCGCCTCGGGTGAGTATGGCTTCTATGCCAACGTGAATCCGAGGGTTGACCATCCGCGCTGGAGTCAGGCAACTGAGCGGCGCCTGCCATCATCACTGTTTTCTCCCAATATAATCGATACCTTGCCTTTTAACGGTTACGCGGATGACGTGGCTAGCCTGTACAGCGACATGGATTTGCAGCAGTGGTTCTGACCGATATCAGAAGCCGGGCCCTGAAACCGCTGGCACTCTGGTGGCTGGTGTTCATGCTGCCGTTACTGCCGCTGGCGTGGCTGTTTGAACAGGCGTGGACCATGAATCTGGGGGCTGATCCTGCCCAGGCGATCGTCAAGTTCACCGGGCTCTGGACGCTGCGCCTGTTGTGGATAACTCTGGCCGTGACGCCGCTGCGCCGGATCTTTCACTGGGGCTGGCTGCAGCGCTACCGCCGCATGCTGGGTCTTTATGTGCTCTTCTATGCCATGGTTCACCTGCTGGCCTTCGCTACCTTTATTCTGGGGTGGCGACCGGATCTGCTGTGGCGTGAACTGAGTGAGCGGCCCTATATAGTGGTGGGTTCGCTGGCTTTGCTGCTGTTGATCCCGCTGGGGATCACCTCAACCCGAGGCATGCAGCGTCGGCTGGGCGCACGCTGGGTCAAACTGCACCGCCTGGTGTATGTGATCGCTTTGCTGGCGATGGTGCATTTCATCTGGCAGATCCGCAGTTCTTTTGAAGATCAGCTGCTGTATGGCGTCATTCTGGCCGCATTGCTGGGGTATCGCATCTGGATGCGGCGCCGCTCCCTCAAGCGCAAAAGCCGCTGAGGCAATCGCTTCGGCATCTTGTCGGCGATTTTATGTTCGATAATCGCCTGATTTTCCTCATTCTGTTTCCTCCGCTTTTCGCACTGCTTTCGTATTTCTGGAAAGGCGTCCCCTGGCTTGAGCCACGGTCCTGATTAGCCTGTCGCGGCTCACAAGTCGGCGGGCTTCGGCTATACCTGTAGCATCCATTGTTAATGTGAAAGGGAGGCGTCAAATGTCGGACCCCAAAAAAAACGGGCTGTTCAAGGCCGCACTCAGTGCGTTGGCGGCGATGTTTGGCGTCCAGTCAGAACGTAATCGACAAGAAGATTTTTCATCTGGCTCGCCGCTGCGCTATCTGCTGACCGGCGTTCTGATGGTGGCATTATTTGTCGTCGGCGTAATTTTACTGGTGCGTTTGGCCCTTATGCTGGCAGGAGGCTGATCCAACCTTGCATTCCCGGGCAGGCTGCTATACTCACTCTTAACCAAGTGATCTGGTAGGGAAAATTCCGCATGATCGTAACACTTGGGCGGTTCTGCAGACTTCGTGAGAGGCCCGGTAAATGATAAAAAGAGTCTGGCTCCTGCCATGGATAGGATTGTTTCTTTCCCTGCCGGCCAAAGCCGCCTGGGAAGTGAATATCACGCCGGGAGCGACTGCGATCTCGCGTGAAGTTTACGACCTTCACATGATTATTTTTTGGATTTGCGTCGCCATCGGGGTTGTGGTGTTCGGCGTGATGTTCTGGTCCATCTTCCATCATCGGAAATCCCGCGGCGCCGAGGCGCGTAACTTCCACGAAAATACAGCGGTAGAGATTCTCTGGACGCTGATCCCCTTTGTTATCCTTATCGCCATGGCGATCCCCGCCACAGCGACCCTGATCAAGATGTACGACAATACCGATTCCGATATTGATATTCAGGTAACTGGCTATCAATGGAAATGGCGTTATCAATATTTGGGTCAGGACATTGATTTCTTCTCATCCCTGTCCACACCGCGAGAGCAAATCAATAATGAAGCCGCCAAAGGTGAGAATTATCTGCTGGAGGTCGATAACCCTCTGGTACTGCCGGTTGGCCAGAAAGTACGTTTCCTGTTTACCGCTGCCGATGTTATCCATTCCTGGTGGGTGCCGGATCTTGCTGTAAAGAAAGACGCCATACCCGGGTTTATCAACGAATCCTGGGCCATTCCTGAAGAACCCGGCATCTACCGTGGGCAATGTACCGAACTGTGCGGCCGCGACCATGGTTTCATGCCTATAGTGGTTGAAGTCAAATCTCAGGCCGATTTTGACCTGTGGCTGGCTGATACGCGCAACGCAGCCCAGGCGCAGGCGGCTGCCGCAAGCGAGGAATGGACGCTGGAACAGCTGATGGAGCGGGGCGAACAGGTCTACAACACCAGCTGTGCGGCCTGTCATCAGGCGACCGGACAGGGCATCCCCGGAGCCTTCCCGGCGCTGGTCGGCAGCCCCATGGTGACGACCGATATAGATGCACATATCAATATCGTTTTGCACGGCAAGGCAGGTACCGCAATGCAGGCCTTCGGGGCCCAGTTGAATGCGGTCGATCTGGCGGCTGTTATTACCTATGAGCGTAATGCCTGGGGCAATGATACTGGTGACAGTGTCAGCCCGCAGCGAATTACCGAACTGCAGCAGTAGGAGGGGAACATGGACACTACGCTCAGTGTGGATTCTACCGAACATGGTCACGGGCCGGCCAAGGGCCTGGGACGCTGGTTCTTTACCACCAACCACAAGGATATAGGGACACTCTACCTCTGGTTCAGCTTGTTGATGTTCCTCACCGGCGGCTGTATGGCGCTGATGATACGAGCAGAGCTGTTTCAGCCGGGCTTGCAGCTGGTACAGCCGGAATTTTTTAACCAGATGACCACCATGCATGGTCTGATCATGGTGTTTGGTGCCGTCATGCCGGCCTTTGTCGGCCTGGCTAACTGGATGATTCCTATCATGGTGGGAGCGCCGGACATGGCGCTGCCGCGCATGAACAACTGGAGCTTCTGGATACTGCCCTTCGCCTTCTCGCTGATGCTCTCCACGCTCTTTATGGAGGGCGGTGGTCCCAACTTCGGCTGGACATTCTACGCGCCGCTTTCAACCACCTATGCGCCGCCGAGCGTGACCTTCTTTATCTTTGCGGTTCACATGATGGGTTTCAGTTCGATCATGGGGGCGATTAACATTATTGCCACCATCCTTAACATGCGCGCGCCTGGCATGACGATGATGAAGCTGCCGCTGTTCGTCTGGACCTGGCTGATTACGGCCTTTCTGCTGATAGCGGTCATGCCGGTACTGGCCGGTGTGGTGACCATGATGCTGATGGATATCCACTTTGGCACCAGCTTCTTTAATGCCGCCGGCGGCGGTGATCCGGTGCTGTTCCAGCATGTGTTCTGGTTCTTCGGCCATCCCGAGGTCTACATCATGATCTTGCCGGCCTTCGGCATTGTCAGCGAAATCATACCGACTTTCGCCCGCAAGAAACTGTTTGGCTATGCCTCCATGGTGTATGCAACCTCGTCCATCGCCCTGCTGTCCTTCCTGGTCTGGGCGCACCACATGTTTACGGTTGGCCTGCCGCTGGCGGGCGAGTTGTTCTTCATGTACGCGACCATGCTGATTGCTGTGCCGACCGGGGTGAAGGTATTCAACTGGGTGGCCACCATGTTCCATGGCTCCATGACCTTCGAGACTCCCATGCTGTTCGCGCTGGCTTTCGTGGTGCTATTTACCATCGGTGGCTTTTCCGGTCTGATGCTGGCCATTGCTCCGGCTGATTTCCAGTACCACGACACCTACTTCGTGGTGGCGCATTTCCACTATGTACTGGTGCCGGGTGCCATCTTCTCGATCATGGCGGGGGCCTATTATTGGCTGCCCAAGTGGACGGGTCACATGCTCAACGAGCGTCTTGGCAAGGCACACTTCTGGCTCAGCTTTATCGGTGTCAACGTTACCTTCTTCCCGATGCACTTCCTCGGTTTGGCGGGCATGCCCCGGCGTATTCCGGACTATGCGCTGCAGTTTGCTGATTTTAATGCTGTGGCCAGTGTTGGTGCCTTTATCTTCGGCCTCTCTCAGCTGCTGTTTGTGTACAACATCATCAGCTGCATTCGCGGCGGTGAGCGGGCTACGGATCAGGTATGGGAGGGCTCCCACGGGCTGGAATGGACGCTGCCATCGCCCGCACCCTATCACACCTTTACCCAGCCCCCGGTGATCAAGTAACGGCGGGAGGTTTGGCGGATGGATGCTCTAGGACGCAAGAACAGACGGCTGGTACTGCAGCTGGTGCTTGGCGGTATCTTAATGTTTGGCTTTGGTTTTGCTCTGGTGCCGCTCTACGACGTTTTCTGTCGTATTACTGGACTCAACGGCAAAATTACCAATACAGGCCCGATAGCCGCGGAAGAGGCGGATACCAGTCGAGATATACGGGTGCAGTTTATCGGTATAAACAACGAGGCTATGCCCTGGGAGTTTCGCCCTACGTTGAATACGGTGTCGGTGAATCCCGGAGAAATGCGTCAGATGGCGTATTTTGCCCGTAATCCGACGTCTGCCCGCATGGTGGCCCAGGCTATTCCCTCGGTGACTCCCGCCGAGGCTGCCCAGTACCTGCACAAGGTCAGCTGTTTTTGCTTCGATCAGCAGGCTCTCGATGCGGATGAAGATATGGAGATGCCGCTGCTTTTTGTGATCGATAAAAAGCTGCCGGCCGATATTCATACGATCACGCTTTCGTACACCCTGTTCGATATCACTCCGCGCCTGTCCACCGGGCAAATAATAAAAGATGACACACAGAGGTCGACGCTATGAGTTCTGCAGCGTATTACGTACCGAATCAAAGTCGCTGGCCGATACTGGCCTCCATCGCGCTCTTTCTGATGGCCGTCGGTGCCGGAAGCCTGATCAATGACATGAGCGCCGAGAAATCCGGCGGAGTGGGTGTCTGGTCTTTGCTGCTTGGTGCTCTGTGCATGATGGCGATTTTGTTTGGCTGGTTTCGCAACGTGATCAACGAAAGCATGTCGGGACTCTATAACGAGCAGATGGATCGCTCATACCGCTGGGGCATGAGCTGGTTTATTTTTTCTGAGTTGATGTTTTTTGCGGCCTTTTTTGGAACTCTGTTCTACGTTCGCAATCTCGCTGTTCCCTGGCTGGGTGGTGAAGGCGAGAAGGGGGTTTCCAATATGCTGTGGGAGGGTTTCCAGGCGCAATGGCCACTGATGACGACGCCGGACATGGAGGCATTTCCGGGCCCGCAGCAGGTCATTGACCCCTGGCACTTGCCGCTGATCAATACCATTTTGCTGGTGTCTTCAAGCTTTACCGTGACAGTGGCTCACAAGGCGCTGAAGATGGGTGAGCGCAGCCGTATCGTGCTGTGGCTGGCGATTACCGTGCTGCTGGGAGCTGCGTTTCTGGTATTTCAGGCGTATGAGTATATCGAGGCCTACCATGATCTTGGCCTGACGCTGCATGCCGGTGTCTACGGGGCCACCTTCTTTATTCTCACAGGCTTTCATGGTTTGCACGTTACCCTGGGCAGTGTGATGCTGATCATTATGTGGCTGCGGGTGTTGCGCGGGCATTTTGATGCCGATAACCACTTCGCCTTCGAAGCGGTTAACTGGTATTGGCATTTTGTGGATGTCGTCTGGGTGGGTCTCTTTCTGTTTGTGTACATTATCTGATGCAGTGGCAGTGGCGGCCCTCAGCGATTAAGCCAGGGGGCGTGACTGCCCAGTTCGCCGGTGTAAAAGCCGTACAGCAACACCAGAAGAAGTAGTACGCTGAATCCTACCCGCAGGAATAGCGAGTTGACTGTGCGATTGGAACGGCCACTGTCTGTTAGCAGGAAGTAGAGGCCACAGAAAAGGCTGATTAGGATAGCGACAAACAGGACGGCGATCAGAGGTTTGAGGAGCATTCAGGTTATCCGCAAAGAGTATGGGATGAGTAAAGGCGACAGACGGCCAGGTTTCAAGTGGCTTCTGCTACTCAGTGCGTTATTGCTGCTACCACTATTGCTGTATCTGGGTAGCTGGCAGTTAGACCGTGCGGCAGAAAAAGAACAGCTCCTTAACGCCTGGAATGACGACAGCGTTATAGTCACACAGCTGTCGCAGTTGCATGACCTGGGCGCCAGACGCCTGTTGCAGGCACAGCTGGAGGGCGAGTTGCTGCCAGGGCAGTGGCTACTGCTGGATAACCGCACCCGTGGCGGCCATGCCGGCTATGAACTCATTGGCCTGCTGCAAACGCCGCAAGGTTCTGCTCTGCTACCGGTCAATCTTGGCTGGATAAAGGCTTCTACCGATCGATCCCAACTTCCGACTATCCAGTTCCCCGAATTGCCATCCTCCTTTTCCGGTCGCATGCATCGTGTAGAGCCTGCCTTTGTGCTGGCGCAAGACGCCTGGCCTCCAGGTTGGCCGCTCAGAGTTCAAACGCTGGATGTTGAAAGGTTAGAGTCTGTTGTAAAGCAGCCAGTGCTACCCTGGGTTCTGGAGGTGGTTGAACCTGTGGACAAGCGTCTGACAACAGACTGGCCGCTGGCTTCATTAAAGCCTGAACGGCATTTGGGTTATGCGGTGCAGTGGTTCGCGATGGCCATAGCTCTGTTCATTTTGCTGCTCTGGTATTGGCGCAATACGTTAAGCAAGGGAGTGAATGATTGATGCGTAAAAGCACCTTCTGGTGGGTTTTTGTTGTGGCTGCAGGACCTATGTTACTGGCCATGTTCATGTATTTTACGGGTGTCGGTATTCCGCTCGGGCGTACCCACCACGGAGAGCTTATCGCCGATGGCAGTTCGGTGAATGACTGGTCACTGGCAACGTCATCCGGGGAACCATGGCAGATGAGTGAGCACTGGCAGTTAATGCTTACTCAGCCGCCAGGCTGTGCAGACTGCAGTGACTGGGTAGAAAAAATGCCCAATCTTCATACGGCGCTCGGCAAGGAGCGGGATCGGGTGGAATGGCACCAGGTGCTGCCGGCCCCTGCCGACAGTGGTCTTGTGAGTGAAGATCTGTCTCAGCTTGGGGCGGCGGTGTGGGTCGTTGATCCACTGGGAAACCTGGTGTTGCGGTATGACCTGACGCAGGAGCCCCAGGCTGTGCTGGATGACCTGCGCAAGTTACTCAAACTCTCGAAACTGGGCTGACGCTGGAGGCTGACTATGCCGCAACGCTCCGCATCCGTGTTACTGGTTAATTTCGCCGTGGTGCTAGCCCTGCTGGTAGTGATGCTGGGAGGCTGGACCCGCATTAACGATGCCGGCCTTGGGTGCCCAGACTGGCCCGGCTGCTACGGTCATATAGTGTTGCCAGGCTCGGAGGAGGCTTTGGCTCAGGCTCAGGAGCTGTATCCGGATCAGCCGCTGGAGGCTAGCAAGGGCTGGCTGGAAATGGTCCACCGTTACGCCGCCAGTAGCCTGGGCTTGCTCGTGCTGCTTCTGGCCTGGTTGGGCTGGAAGCGGCGAGCTGATACCTCATACCCCGTTAAGCTCGGTATAGCGCTGCTGATTCTGGTCTGTGTGCAGGGTGCCTTCGGTATGTGGACAGTGACACTGAAACTGCTGCCTATAGTCGTCACGCTACATTTGCTCGGGGGCCTCGCGATTCTGTCACTGCTTGTTCTGTTGCGCTTTCGCGTCTTGCACTGGCACCGGGCTGTGCAGCAACCGGATGTGTCACAGGCGGCACCGCCAGGCAGGCGTCAGGGTAAAGGCTGGATCACGCTGGCGACCGCAGTACTCTTTATGCAGATTGCACTGGGTGGTTGGACCAGCGCCAATTACGCCGGTTGGGCCTGTACCGACTGGCTGCAATGCGAGCAGGGTGAGGCTGTGTCGCTGGATTTTGCTGCCGGCTTTACGCCTGCGCTCGAGACAGGTCCCAATTATCAGGGTGGGCATATGCCGCGTGAGGCTCGCGCTGCAGTGCAGATGACGCACAGGGCAGGAGCTGCAGTGGTGCTGGTTCTGATTGCACTCATGATCTGGCGTTTGGGTAGAGCAGGCTGGCCCAAACCTGCCCTGGTGACAGTTACATTACTTGTTGTCGCCCAGATTGGCCTGGGCATCGCAAATATCATCTATGCTGTTCCTATCCCGCTGGCAATGGCACATCACGGTGGCGCTGTAGTTCTGCTACTCAGCCTGGTGTGGTTATCCCAGCAGGATCTCGTTGTTGACAAGGAGACTGTCTATGCCTGTGCGCAAAGCTGTTGAGACTGCCCATTCTCATGTGACCTGGCGGGATTATCTTGAACTGTGCAAACCACGTGTCGTAGCTGTGATGCTGCTAACGGTATTGGTTGGCATGGGACTGGCCCGACCTGAAATTCCCTCCCTTGGGCTGATGTTGGTAACTTTGCTGGGGGTCGCTATGGCGTCTGGCTCAGCTGCAGCAGTTAATCATGTGATGGATCGGCATATCGATGAAAACATGGCCCGCACCCGCGGCCGCCCGCTGCCGAGCGGGAAAATGAGCGCACAGCAGGCACTGCTGTTCGCCGCCACTATGGGTACTTTGGGTATCGGTGTGCTGGCGCTCTGGGTCAATCCGCTGACGGCCTGGCTCACGCTGCTATCTCTGATAGGTTATGCGTTTGTCTATACGATGTTTCTCAAGCGCGCGACGCCACAGAATATCGTTATCGGTGGCGTCGCAGGTGCAGCTCCGCCATTGCTGGGCTGGACTGCGGTGTCCGGGGTAATGGAACCTAATGGTTTGCTGTTGGTACTGATTATTTTTGCCTGGACGCCGCCACATTTCTGGGCGCTGTGCATTGCGCGCAAGGAGGATTACATCAAGGCAGGTATTCCGATGCTGCCCGTGACTCACGGTGAGAGTTTCACCCGGTTGCAGATCATGCTCTATACGATGCTCATGATTGCCACTACGGCACTGCCTTTCCTGACGGGCATGAGTGGGGTGCTCTACCTGGCGGGGATCTCACTGTTAAATCTGCGTTTCCTGCAATGGGCCTGGCGGGTCATGCATGCCGGCGATAACCGCGAGATCCCCATGCAGATGTTCCGTTACAGCATCCGCTATATCATGCTGCTGTTTGCTCTATTGCTGGTGGATCACTACGTAATCTTTACCTTCTAAATGCTGTCACAAAGTATGACAGTAAGATCTACACTGTCAGTGAGTTTGGTGAAGGGCTTCTCGGGATTGGCCTGAGGTTGGCTCATAGGATATAGCCTCGAATATTACGGAAGATCGTTCAGGGCTAAGAAGAGGGGAGTGCCATATATGTTCCTGCAACACATGATGGGTATGCTGTATCACCCTAAGGAAGAGTGGGGGTCGATACGCAAGGAGCAATACACAACGCTGCACGTCTTTTTATCCCAGATCAGTATTCTGGCCGCTATTCCTGCTGTATCTCTGTTCATAGGCACGACACAGGTAGGCTGGAGTATTGTCGGTGGTAACTACGTTAAGCTGGAAGTTGCCAGTGCGCTGCCAGTGGCGATCGCGTTCTATTTTGCCATGTGGGCTGCCGTTGGTTTTATCGCCTACGCGGTGCACTGGATGGAAAAAACCTACGGCGGCAATGTATCTATGGATGAGTGCACTGTACTCACCACCTTTACAGCGACCCCGTTGTTTCTCACGGGCTTGGCAGGCCTGTATCCGATGCTCTGGTTTAATGTGATTGTTGGCATGATTGCGCTGAGCTATACCGTATATCTGCTGTTCACCGGTGTGCCTGTGATCATGCAGATACCGGAAGATCGCGCTTTCTTCTTTTCGGCCTCGATTCTGACCGTCGGACTCTGTGTGCTGGTAGGTGTGCTGGCCGTCTCCGCCATTCTGTGGGGTACCTATATTCCTCTCAGCTATACGTCTGGCTAGTCATGCAGCAATGTCTATATAGCAAAAGGCGCCTGATTCAGGCGCCTTTTGCTATATAGAGGCTTTGAATCTGTGACTATTGGTTCTTGGTTCTTGGTTCTTGGTTCTTGAATCTGGGCGTGACGTGCGGCAGTTTTGCGGGCGGTGTGAAGGGAGGTGTGGATGCTGGTGGTTAACCACTGTATGCCTAGCGATCCATATTGCACTGTGATGATGGGCTTTTGGCCCAAAATCAGCCTTTTTGGGTTTTATTACAGTTAATTGTAAAAGGGTTGTTGACTCTGATCGGGGGCAATGTAGAATGCGCACCTCGCTTAGGGAAAGCGGCTTTAACAGCCACCGAACAGAGCGAGCAAGTCGGAAGTAAGTGGTTGATTTTCAAGTGTTTAGCTTGATAAATTGGCCGGCAGTATCGG